>CAVYTM010000001.1:0-716509 GCA_963771555.1 uncultured Thermoplasmata archaeon
TACGGCCAGCGCCTTCCGAGGTCCGACGTGCCGAAGTTCTGGGCGGTGGTGAAAGAGCTGATCGCGCCCATCGGCCCGCTCGCGGTCGCCTCCGCGGACCCGCGCCCCGAGCCGGCCCCAAGAGACTAAAGGGCGGACCTCCGTCGCGCTTGCCCGTGCTGCGGGCGACGTTCCTGCATCTTCCCGGGATCGGTCCGGCGACCGAGGTCGACCTCTGGCAATCCGGCTACCGCGACTGGAGCGACCTTCGGGGCCGGACGGAATCGCTCGGCCTCACGAGCCCGAGCCGCGTGCGGCTCGCGAGCGAGCTCGCCCGCAGCGAGCAGGCACTCACCGAACGCGATGTCGGCTGGTTCGCGCGCCGCCTCCCGAACCGCGAGCATTGGCGCCTCTACCCGACGTTCGCCTCCGAGACCGCGTACATGGACATCGAGACGACGGGGCTCTCCCCGTACGGTGGCATCGTCACCGTGGTGACGGTGCACGGCGGTGGGGCGACCCGCACGTTCGTCGCGGGCGACGACCTCGAGGAACTGCCGGCCTACCTCGCCCGGTTCCGGGTCCTGGTCACGTTCAACGGGAGCCGCTTTGACGTGCCGTTCCTGCTCGCTTCGTTCCCCCAGCTCATCGTCCCTCCCGCGCATATCGACCTTCGCTTCCTCCTCTACCGCATCGGCCACGCCGGCGGGCTCAAGCGGATCGAGCAACGCCTCGGGGTCGGCGACCGGACGGGGGTCGAAGGGGTGGACGGTCTCGATGCCGTTCGCCTCTGGCAGGAGTACCGCCGCGGGAGCACCTCCGCGCTCGACCGCCTCGTCCGCTACAACCGGGCCGACACGGTGAACCTCGAACCGCTCCTCCATCTCACGGCGACCGAGCTCGAACGGCGGGTGCTGCCCGCGCTCCCGGCGGTCGAGACCGTCGGGGACCGGTTCGGCTCCCTCCTTGCTTCGGGCCATGGCGCACCCGCTCCGTAGGCGGTGACGATGGCGACGACCCCCGAGATCTCGGTGATCGTCGGCGCGTACAACCGCGAGAGGTACCTGTTGAGCGCGGTCCGGTCGCTCCTCGCCCAGACGTTGTCGCGCGAGCGCTTCGAGATCGTCGTGATCAAGAACTTCCGTTCCGAGGAGATCGATGCGGAGCTCGAGCGCACGGGCTCGGTCGTGCTCTTCGACGCGGAGCCGAGGATCGGCCGGTGGCTCCGGCATGCGGTGAACGCGTCGAAGGGAGCGATCGTGACGTTCTGCGACGACGATGACGAGTTCGAGCCCGACCGGCTCGAGAAGATGCTCGCGGTGTTTCGCGAGCATCCCGACCTGGGCTACTACCGCAACCGCGTGCGCGTGATCGACCGGGACGGACGGCCCACCCCCGAGCGCGAATGGAGGAACCATGAGGCCGACCGAGGGTTCGACTCGCTCGGCCCGGTCTACCTGCCGCGCGACGGGAAGGCAGGGCTGCTGGACCTCGCCGCGCATCGGACGCACGCCACCTTTGCCACCAGCACCATGGCGCTACGACGCGAGCTCCTCAACGGCGACCTCGGCGACGCCTTCGAACGGACCCAGCTCGAGGACCTCTTCCTGTTCCTCACCGGAACGCTCTCGCCGTGCGGGATGTATCTGGACGACCGACGATTCACGCGGTACCGGTTCTACGCCGGGAACGTGACCCACACGGTCCGCTGGCTTGGCCACGCGGAGGAATCCGAACGCGACATGGTCTCGGTCGCCGAGCGCCACGGTCGTCCGGATTTCGCCCGCTGGCTGGCCTCGCGCGCGGTCAACCATGAGCGGCTCTTCCGCGGAGGCACGCTCGTCGCTCGCGTCGCGGCGGGTGCGGAACGCCGCGAGGTGGCACGCCTGACCGCGGAGTATCTTCGCTTTCTGGGTCAACATCCCGAGGAGCGGGCCTGGACGCTCGACGTCTGGGCGGCGGGAGTGTACGGTCTCGCGAGCCTCGCCGCCCCTGCTTCCACGGGCGGAGTAGCCCGGGCACGCCTGGCCGCCCGAGCTGTGGGCTAGCCGCGGGGCGTCCGCTTTCGGCTCGGAAGTTCGAATCGGTCCCCGACGCGGGGCGGTGGGATGGGCGCGTCGGCCGGTGGAACGGCCAGGCGAACACGCTCGGCCGCGATCTTGCAATATTCATCCGAGGCATCGATATGCAGGTAGTGGCGACCGAGGCGACGGGCGACCGCGGCGACCGTGCCCGTGCCGCCGAACATGTCCAGGACGACGTTTCCCCGGTAGCTATAGAACTTCACGAGTCGCTCGATCAGGGCCTCCGGGAACGGAGCCGGGTGACCACTGCGCCGGCGCTCGGGCGGGATCTGCCAGAAACCGTCCGAGAACTGCTCGAACTCTCGGGCGCTGATGTCGACCGCGGTCCGGTCCCCTTCGAGCTTCCACTGCTCCTTCGAGAAGACGAGGACGTACTCCCAGGAGGGAACGATGTGTGGGTTCGAGGGGCTCCTCCAGCTGCCCCAGGCCGTCCGGCGTCCCATCGTCTGCTTGTACCAGATGATCTCGGTCCGCATGATGTAGCCGAGCTCGCGGAGGTCGCGCGAGAGGTCGTGGTGGATCGGCCGGAAGTTCTTGATGGAGGTCGGAGCGACGTTGAGCACGAAACGTCCGCCCGGGACCAGCACCCGGTAGAGCGACTTCCAGACGTCCTTGAGCCAGCGCAAGTAGTCCTCGGGCGGCAGGTCGTCCGTGTACCCCCGGTACGGGATGCGGACGTTGTACGGCGGACTCGTGATCGCTAGCTGCACCGAGCCCGCCGGAAGCCGGTCCAGCACCTCGAGGGCGTCTCCCTCGACGATACGGTCGAACCAGCGGACCTCGGCCCGCCCCTTCGAGCGCCCCGGCATGGCCTCGCCGACGGTCACACCGGTTAAGAGCGTTGGCCCGTGGCCGAGGGGGCGGGCGTCCCGGATCCGGCGCGGAAACCGGCCGCATCGGCCACCATGCCTCCGATTGCGAACGAGGCGGTCGCGGCGGGCGAGGGCGCGTTGAGGACGTGCAACGATTGGCGTCCCGGGACGAGAACGAAATCGTCCTCGAGGGAACCATCGGGACGGACCGCCTGCGCCCGGACGCCGGAGGAGCGGCCGATGAGGTCGCTCTGCTCGACCGCCGGCCACAGGGTGCGGATCACCTCAAGGTACTGGGCCGGGCTCCACGAGGAGAGCCATTCCCGGGCGGCGTACATGCCGTAGCGTCGAGCGAGACCGACGGTCCCCGGGAACATGGCCATCCGGCTGAGCTGGGCGAGCGTCCACTGGCCTCGGCGATAACCCTCGCGGTCGAGAGCGAGTGCCGCGTTCGGCCCCGCGAGGAGCTCCCCGTCGATGGTCGGGGTCAGGTGAACGCCCAGGAACGGGAGGTCGGGGTCCGGCACCGGATAGACGAGGCAGGGAACTCGAGGTCGCAGCCGCGCGCTCAGGACGTAATGGTCGCCTCGAAAGGGAACGATGGAGACCGGAGGCGTCAACCCCATGGCTTGGGCGACGAGGTCGCACTCGAGACCAGCACAGTTGATGACGAACCGCGCGGCGACCTCTCCGGTCGGAGTATCCAAGACCCAGCCCGGGTCGTGCAGCACCGCGGTCCGAACCCCGCTCGAGAGGCGGCTGACCACTCCGCCCGCGGTCAAACGGTCGACGAGTCGGCGAGCGACCTGACGGTAATCGATGATAGCTGCCGAGGGGACCTCGAGCGCTGCGATTCCCACGATCTCAGGAAGTCGTGACGCGAGTTCCCCTGGTTCGAGCCGGCGCACGGAGGCGACGCCGTTCGCGCGAGCCCGCTGCTCGATGGTCGCGAGCGCGGGCAGCTCCTCCGGTCGGGAGGCGACGATCACTTTTCCGATCCGCTCGGAGCGGATCTGCTCGCGGGAGGCGAACCCGAGAAGCTGCGCCCGACCGGCTAAGGTGAGACGGGCCTTGAGGGACCCGGGACGGTAGGTACACTCCCGAGTGGACGACGCCACTGTTGTGGCCGGATTGGTGGACGGCGACCCCGGGTTCCTTGTCAAGGACGACCAGCGACTGTCCGGGCCGACGCTCGAGAACGGCGCGAGCCGTCGCAAGGCCGACCATCCCGGCGCCGATTATCGCGACGTCGAACCGCTCGGCCATTCGGTCAAACCACGGACACAAAGAGCGTATAATCTCGCCGGACAAAACCCCTCGCGATTCTCATGACAGTCCGTATCGCTGTACCCACGGAGGTCACTCCCGGCGAGAGGCGCGTCGCCCTGGTTCCCGATGTGGTGAAGCACCTCACCAAGTCGGGCGTCGAAGTGGCGATCGAGGCCGGCGCCGGAACACGATCGGGGTACCCAGATTCGCTCTACACGGCGGCGGGTGGCCAGGTCGAGACGGACCGTGCCGCGCTCTTCGGCGGTGCTGCGCTCGTTCTCAAGGTTCAGTCGCCCACGATCGAGGAGGTCGGATGGATGAAGCCGGGTACGGTCGTGGTCGCTCTGATGAACGCGAGCCGGAGCCTCGACCGCGTGGCCAAGATGCGCGACGCGAAGCTCATCGCCTTCGCGCTCGAGCTGCTCCCCCGGATCACGCGCGCCCAGAGCATGGACGTACTGTCGTCCCAGGCCACGGCCGCGGGTTACCGGGCGATGCTCATCGGGGCCGGGCTCAGCCCGAAGTTCCTCCCCATGCTGACGACCGCGGCCGGAACCATCCGACCGGCCAAGGTCCTCGTCCTCGGTGCCGGCGTCGCGGGTCTCATGGCGATCGCCACGGCCCACCGGATGGGCGCGGTGGTCGAAGGATACGACGTGCGACGTGCCGCGGGAGAACAGGTCCGCAGCCTCGGAGCCAAGTTCCTCGAGCTCCAGATCAACGCGGAGGGAGCGGGCGGGTACGCCCGTGAACTGACCGACGACGAGAAGAAACAGGAACAAGCGATGGTCGCGAAGGCGGTCGCCGAAGCGGACGTCATCGTCACGACCGCGGCGATCCCGGGCCGGAAGGCGCCCGTCCTCGTTCGCAAGGAGATGGTCGCCGCGATGCGCCCGGGTTCGGTCATCGTCGACCTCGCCGCGGAGACGGGCGGCAACTGCGAGCTCACGAAGCCGGGCGAAGAGGTCGTGATGGGAGGCGTCACGATCGCCGGCCCGCTCAATCTACCGAGCCAGCTCGCCTTCAATTCCAGTCAGATGTTCGCGAAGAACCTCGAGTCGTTCCTCACCCTGCTCCTCACCAAGGAGCGGACGCTCGTGACGGACTTCTCGGACGAGATCCTCGCCGCGAGCCTGCTGACGTCGAACGGCGCGGTGACCCACAAGCCGACCGCGGACCTGCTCGCGAAGGGGGCGGCGTAGATGGCGGCGGACATCTGGACGGGGCTCTTCATCGCATTGCTCGCCATCTTCGTAGGATACGAGGTCATCAGCCGGGTCCCGGTCCTCCTCCACACCCCGCTCATGAGCGGGTCGAACTTCATCCACGGAATCGTCCTCGTCGGCGGCATCGTGGCCCTCGGCCTCGCCACGAACACAGCCGAAGAGGCGATCGGATTCATCGCCGTCGTCATGGGGGCCATGAACGTCACGGGCGGCTACGTCGTGACGGAACGCATCCTCGCGATGTTTGACCGTTCGAAGCCAAAGGGAGGCAGCCCATGACGGCCTACGTCAGCGACGCGATCAACGCGATCTACGTGGTCGCGGTCCTCGTCTTCATCCTCGGCCTCAAGGCGATGAGCTCGCCGGTGACGGCGCGGCGAGGTATTCTCTACGCCGGGGTCGCGATGTTGATCGCGGTCGCCGTCACGTTCTTCTCGCCGGGTCTGTCGAACTTCCTCCTCATCATCGCCGGGGTCGCGATCGGCGGGCTTGCGGGATGGTACTGGGCGCGCGTCGTGAAGATGACCGCGATGCCCCAGATGGTCGCGATGTTCAACGGGATGGGCGGCGGCGCGGCCGCCGCGATCGCGGCGGTCGAGCTCCTCTCGACGCTCTCGGACCAGGTCACGTCGTCGCTGAGCATCGCCGGGGCGATCATCGGTTCCATCTCGATCGCGGGCAGCATGATCGCGTTCCTGAAGCTGCAGGGATGGATGCCCTCGAAGGCGATCGTCCTTCCGGCCCGGCAGTTCGTCAACACGGGCGTGCTCATCGTCGGGGTCGCGTGCGGGGTGCTCCTCCTCTGGACCTCGAGCTTCTTCTGGCTCCTGCCGTTCTTCGTGCTTCTCCTGCTGTACGGGATCCTCCTCACCCTTCCCATCGGCGGGGCGGACATGCCGGTCGTCATCGCTCTCTTCAACGCGTTGACCGGCGTCGCGGTCGCGCTCGACGGCTTCGCGCTCGTGAACGGCCCTCTCGGGGACGCCGGGTACGCGATGGTGATCGCGGGTACGCTCGTCGGGGCGTCGGGTTCGCTCCTGACCTTGCTCATGGCGAAGGCGATGAACCGGTCGGTCTCGAACGTCTTCTTCAGCGCGTTCGGCGCGACGGAAGAGACCGGCGTCATCATGAAAGGGTCGATGAAGCCGATCGAGGCTTCGGACGTCGCGGCGATGATGGAGTACGCGAACCAGGTGATCATCGCTCCCGGGTACGGCATGGCGGTCGCCCAGGCCCAAGGCAAGGTCCGGGAGCTCGCCGACCTCCTCGAGACGAAGGGCGTCGCGGTGAAGTTCGCGATCCACCCGGTCGCGGGTCGCATGCCCGGCCACATGAACGTGCTCCTCGCGGAAGCGGGGATCAACTACGACAAGCTGTTCGACCGGGACGAGATCAACGCGGAGTTCCCCAACACCGACGTGGTACTGGTCATCGGCGCGAACGATGTCGTGAACCCGGCGGCGCACCGGCAGGGCAGCCCGCTCTTCGGGATGCCGATCCTCGACGTGGAAGGCGCGAAGAACGTCATCGTGATCAAGCGGGGGCAGGGGAAGGGGTTCGCGGGGGTCGAGAACGACCTGTTCTACCGCGACAACTGCCACATGCTCTACGGCGACGCGCAGGCGGCGGTAGGAAAGCTCGTCGCCGCCCTCAAGCAGTCGTAGGGGACGGCCCGGCGCGGCGGGCGGCGAGCTCGCCGCGCCACAACTCGACGAACAGGCCCAGGAGGAGGGCCATCATGACGACGTCCAAGACCATCGACGGCCAGCTGACGCCGTCGTCCCAGGCCCAGACGTTGAGGGCCAGGTCGTAGTCGAGCGACCCGACGAGCGCCACCCCCCAGAGCCACCATCGAGCCCGGGCCCCGACCAGCGCGACCGGGAGGAGCCAGACGAGGATGTTGAAGGAGAGGAAGGGGGTAACGAGGGCAAATCCGACGAGCAGGATCGAAGCCGCCCCGATCGGAGAACGAACGAGGAAGAACACCGCGGCGAGGAGAGTGACGATCAGCACGCCCTGGAAGATCTCGATCCCGAGGCCGGACGGCAGGGTGTTCGAGAGCAGGAAGATCCCGTAGAGGTTCAAGGAGAACGACCGCCGCCCGAGCTGGTTGAGGAACACCGGGTCCAGGAACTCATGGCCCCAAACTGCGTAAGTGAGGGCGGTGACGCCGGCGAAGACCACGACGCCGACCACGAACGAGAGGTAACGCCGGCGACGGAACGAACCCGTCTCGCCCAGGATGGGCAGAAGGTTCGGGAACCGGGCGGTGGAGAGGAACCCGCCGACGGCCGCGCCCAGCAGCTCGCTCCGCCGGGCGAGATAGAGCGAGAGCAGGACCGTGGTGGGAACGATCGCGTTCGTGGCACCGTCGAGCTGCGAGGAGACGAGGGGAACGAGGAGCACGGAGGTGCCCACGAACAGGAGAACGTAGCGTCGGTCGGGTCCCGCGACCGCCCAGGTGAGCGGGATGATCGCGAGGGCCACGACGCCCCAGACCGCGTAGATCCCGGGGAGCCCCCCGAAGCTGCCGATGGCGTCGAGAAGGACCGAGGCGAGACCGTACGGTACCTCGATATGCCCCCCGCAATCGGTCACGTAGAACGGGTTCGTCCCGGCCCAGAACGCCTTCCCTTGGTTCAGCGCCCCGATGGGGTCGCTCACTCCCGGAGGATGGCACCCGTACTGTCCGCTCAGGATCCCGTAGGCGCTCACGGCCGCGAAGGCGATCGCCGCGGCGACGAGGATCGGCTGCCAATCGAGCCACTCGAGGTCGTTCCGGCCCGAGAGCGACCTCAGGGTACGGAGAATGCGGGGGCGAAGTCGGGTCCCCCACTGCGTCCGGTAGAGCAGGACGAGCAGATTGAGAGCGGAGAGAGCTCCGAAGACGCCCCAGGTGACCGCGTTGAACCAGTCCGCCATCGCCGGCCGGGGGCGGCGAGCGGGCTCGCGCTATTTCAGGGCTCGCCCGGAAGAGTCGGGACGCCTTCCCGGTTCCGTGCGGTGGCCGCGTCCTCATGTAACGTGCGGCCCCGAGGTCCCCCATCGTCGCTGGCCCGGATCGCACCTGTCAAACCCAACCCTTTTACCTCAGCAGATCGAAGAAACCGGCGCGATGACTCCATGAGGGAGGACCTCTCGTCGCTCGGGGCCGAACGCCCGGACGACGTCGCCCCCGCGCCGGCACCGCCCGAGCCAGCCGCTCCGCTCCTCCATCGAGAGGTTCGACAGGGCGCCCTCTTGTGGATCGTCGGCGTCGTGCAGTTCTTCGTCGCGATGGTGGTGGTCCAGCTCGCCTGGACCACCCCGTACAGCCTGACCCAGAACTACCTCAGCGACCTCGGAAACACCGCGTGCGGACCGTACGGAGGTCGGTACGTTTGCTCCCCTCTCTACTACGTCTTCAACGACTCGATCATCGTTCTCGGCGTTCTCCTGCTCATCGGAGCCGTTTGGATTCGATCCGCCCTCCCACCCAAGTTCACGAGCAAGGCCGGGCTCTTCGTCCTCTGTCTCGCGGGAGCCGGGGCCGCCGGCGTCGGATTCCTTCCCGAGAACGTCGACATCACGGTTCACAGTGCTTCGGCCCTCCTCGCGTTCGCGGGAGGCGCGATCGGTGTTCTTCTGCTCGCGGCCGCGCTTGGCCGGCACTCGCGCTGGGCCGGGTTCTGGGCTTATTCGGTCCCGCTCGCGGTGGTCTCCCTCGGAGCGTGGGGGCTCGTCATTCTCGCTGACCTGCACGTCGGCGGGATCGATTCAACGCTCGGACCCGGAGGGATCGAGCGTCTCATCGGGTTCCCGGTTCTGCTGTGGGCCCTCGTGTTCGGCCTCCAGTTGGCCCGTGCCCCGGTCTTCGCTCCGAGCGGCGTCCACCCAGGGAAACCTCACGCTCGGGCGGGCTGATCCGCGTTCCACGAGTTGGGTCGCCTTTCGCTGGGAACGATCAGGTTTTGGACTCCCGGGTGTGCATCGCTACTTGCCGCTCGGTCTTCGCGACCGTTTCGGGCTCGACGCTCCGGTTGATCGTCACTTCGTTGATGATCACCAGCATCTCGAGGGCCATGAGCAGGTTCGAGACCACCCGTTGGGCCGCCACCGCGACCCGCCGGTCGGAGACGTGCCGGGCGAGGGTGTCCCCGAGCTTGTAATCGGCCGGTAGCACCCGGTCGATCTCGTTCAGGGTCGCGTTGGCGTCCACGACCGAGAGGTGAGTGAACGCATCCATCGTTCGTTCGAGCAAGGTCTGAACGCTCGTGATCAAGGCGGCCAGTTCGGCGAGGGCCGACTTGGGCAAGCGCTGGAGGCCGGGAAGGTTTTCGCCGAGCTCATGGCCGACCCCGGAAACCAGGTCCCCGGTGACCTCGAGGACCTTCGCGAGCAGTCGGTAACCGATCTGGTAGTGGTGGCTCTCGACCCCGATGTCCCGGGCGACCTGGAAATCGTCCGACGAGAGGAGCAGCTGGCGGACCATGAGGAGGTAGAACCGGTCGATCTCGTCCTCCATGGGGCCGAGCTGCTGGAGCACGCTCCGATGGCCGCCCATGAGGACGGACCGGCACGCTTCGAGTTCGGCGTGCAGCATCCGCACGACCTGGCTCATCAAGCGGTGGAACTGGTACTTGCCCGGGTCGACAAAATTCTGTACTTCGACGGCTCCCGATTCCTCTTCGACGACCGTCATGCCGAGAACGTGAGCGACGGTCCGCCGGACCTCCTGGTGCTGCTCGGGAGTGAGCCCGGTGCGGGACGTTACGATGATCTGGTCCTGACCGGTGATGTACGCGCCGATCAGGAGGCGCGCGAGAAGCTTCGGCGGGGCGCCGCTCGCATCGATACGAAGGAGCTTTTGACGTCGGTCCGAGGGCGTTTCCTCGTTCGCGGGGCTGATCTCGAGCCGACCCCCCCCCAGGTCCCGGAATCGGAGGGTATCCCCCGTCTCGAGATTCATGGAATCGGTCCAGGCCTTCGGCAGCGTGATCGAGAGGGACGAGGAACCGGTCCGTTGTACTCGACGGGTGAAGCCGGGAGTTTCCGGGGCGGTCTTCTCCTCTTTATGGGCCCGGGGCATCGCCACCCCATCGACTCGACCTCCTTAACCGTCTCTCCGAAGCCGCTGCCGAGAGCGGAGCCGTTCCTGTCCTTCTCCTTACTCTCCTTACGGCCGTGACCGTACCCGCATCACCCCCCGGACCCTTCTCCCTGCCAGAGGCGGCACATGCGACCTAGCGAAGGAATTCGAGTGTTTGACCGAGCAAACTGGCGACGAAAGGCGAGAGTACCGGAGTGGCTCCGGCGTGAGGAGAGCGGGAAGAACCCCTCGCCCCCATCGGACCGAAAGGTCTCGGGGAAGTGGTAACCATGGCGTTCATCGACTTCCTGGCGTTCCAAGAAGCGCTCCTCCTGATCGCAACCGCGATCGTCGGGTTCGTGGCGCTCTCGGTCTACTGGGCGATGCGTCACAACGACGCGGCGGGAGTGACCAACGCGCTCAAGGCAGGCGCAATTCCGATCGGCGCCCTCGGCGTGATCGCGACGGCTCTCGGGGTTTGGGCTGAAGAGACGTGGCCCTTCCCGGCCCCCATGGCGTCCTACAACGTTCTCTTTACGGACGTCTACCTGCTCTTCGGGATGACCCTCGTGATCCTGGCGATCACGATGGCGTTCCACCTCAAGCTGGCGTATGTTGGCCTGTTCGCCTTCGTGGCGGGCGCCGTCACCGCGAGCTACGGCTGGAACGGCTACATTCTGCACATGACCAAGGACCCGCTCGAGACGTTCCTGATGTACCTGGCGTTCGCCGGTGTGGGGATCTTCTCGTTGCCGGCCACCATCATGACGGACCACTTCCTCGCGCACCCCGACGGGACCGCCTTCGCCTTCAGTCTGGGCACGCCCGTGGCCCGAAGCCGACCCAGCATCCAGGGCGCGAGCCGGGCGGTCCAGCCGATCGTCCCCGGTGTATCGCCGGAGAACGTTGAGGCAGCCCCCACCCTCGCGACGAAGTTCCACCTCCCGAAGTACGTCACCGCGTACACCATGTTCTTCCTCGCGGTGGTTGGGATTGCGGGCTACGCCGCGTTCAGCTACCTGCTGGCGACCCTGCCGGGACACCTGATCTCGGCCCCGTAGGAAGAAGACGAGAAGACGAACGAAAGCAGGAGGATAGGTCGATGAGCCGCGGCGGGTCGGACAAGGGCGCGGGAAGAGTCCGCGCACCGCCCGACCCGCTTTTCCCGCGGCCCTCGGCGCTCCCCATCCACGAGTTGGGAGAGGGGCGCCTGGAGCCGGGGATCCCGAACGGTCGCCCCCAGAAGGTACTGCGCCTGGACGTCACCGGCGCTCCCCACAACCTGCTCGGCCGTCTGCTCGTGGGGAGCTACATCACCGGTCAGGACCAGGTCTTCGTCACCGCTCGCAAGGGACTCACCGCCGCACAGCGGGGAGAGATCCACCGAGTGGTGGACCGGATCCTCGGAATGACGGTGGTCGGGGACAGCCCGGACGGCGTCGAGGTGTTGAATTTCATCGACCCCGGCAAGTACGAACTCCCCCGCATGCTCCACCGCGTGGTCCAGATGCTTCGGGCCGAACTCGAGGTTTGTCACGCGGCTTTGGTGGAGAAGGAATCGCCCCAGCTCCAGGTGATCGAAGACATCGAGGAAGAGATCGACCGGTTCTATCTCCTGATGGTCCGACAACTTCTCCTCTCCTCGGAGAGTACTCGCATCGCTCGGGACATCGACGTCGAGAGCCACCACTACCAGATCGGAGACCGTCTTGTGGCGAAAGTGCTCGAGGTCACGGGGGACCTAATCCACGGCATCGGCACGGAACTGGGACGAAATCTGACGGGGTTGCGACGCGTGCCTCAACCCTTGCTGAACGAGCTCGGCGCGCGCGTCGAACGATTGGAACGCCTCCTCACCCGTAGCATGAACGCGTTCGGGCACCTCTCCATGGTCGAAGCGAACGCCACCCTGAACGAGATCGGTGAGGTATTGCCGAAGGGCGCCGTCTTGAGCCAGGTGATCGCCCGCCGCGTCCCCGACCGAAAGGTCGCCGTGGCCGCCCAACGGATCGCCTGTAACCTCGAAATGGCTTTCGAGATGTTGATCATTGTCAATGAGGTGACGATCAACCGATGTGTCGAGCCGGAGGCCGAGATTCACCCTAGGCACCTCTTTCCTACCCATGGGCGGGCGGCCGAGAACACTGGGAACTCCTCCCAGACCTCGATCGCCATTCTCGCCACTACGTCGCGCCCGGTCGCCGAGTCCGAAGCCTAAGAGCTCGCTCCGAGAAGTCGCTCGGTCCGGGCGCGTCCTCTTCCCCTCCTCCTCTCCTCAGTGAATGACCGAATCAGAGCCCCCGTCCATTAACCGCGGAGAGCCGCGGTCGCCGGGTCCGAAGCGAATACCTCGCTCGACTTCGCGCTGCCCGTGCATTGCGGCGCCTTCGAGGGCGCACACGAACTCGTGTGCGAAGTCGGGCCCGTACCGATCGCGTTCAGTACAACGTAACCCACGGTCCCCACGGCCACGATAGCCACGACGAGGATCACGGCGGCCTTGATCGGGGTTAGTCCCTTCCGATTTGTCTCGCTTGCTGCTTTCATCGCTCTTCGAACTCTCCCTCGAGATGGGGAGCTCTAGGGCCGGGAAGGACGGATATACGCTAGGAAGAACGCCCCCGGAACGGTGGATATACTCTAGGATTTGGACGGTCGTTCCACGCACCCGTTGGTGTGCAAGGTGGGTGGCACCCAGCGCTCTACGACTTGGAGCGGAGTCTTGGCAGGAACCGTCCCGTGCGAGCCATGTAGGCATCGTAGGTTACCCCGAATCCCTCGGGCGACCGGAGAAGATCCTCCTCTAAGTGGGCTCGATACTCGGCGAGCCCGGCCATGACCAGCGTGAGCAGCACGGCGAGCGGACTGAGGAACAGCAAGGTTTGACCGATGGCGATCGCAAGGATCGCCGTGTACACTGGATGCCGGATGAGACGGTACGGCCCGGACTGGAGGAGCTGATGACCCTGTTGCAGCTGAATGGCCGGCGTCATCTGCGTTCCTAGAGCTCGCGCCGCCCTCGAGAAGAGGAGCCCTCCGGCGACCCCGAGGACCACTCCGAGAATCTGGACCAACCAGGAGCCCGGGAAGTCGGGAAACGAGGGCCAGTGGTAGGCATATGCCGGAAGCAGAAAGAAGCCGACCGGCCAGATCAGCGCCAAGGTCGTTCCTAGGAACCGAGACGACCTCCGTCCATCTCGGAGGTTCTCGCTTGGCAACCACCCGGGCCGGCTCTGTCCGTCGGCGGTGACGGGCGAGCCCAAGCAGGATGCCGGCCAGAGTCGCCACCAGAGAAACGGCCGCGCTGACCTGAACGAACAGTAGGCTCAGCACGGTCCCTCAAACAGACCCCGCGATACTTCACTGCGCGCGGTGGCCGAGATGTGACGGACACCCAGTCGTTGGTGTTCCCTCATCGAGAGAGCTGTTATTCCCTCGCCCCGTTCCGGGGTATCCGTTCGGAAATGACCCACGCTCCGCGTCTCTCGGAGACGCCGTCCTCAACTCTCGACAAACTGACCCTTCCGGCCATATCGAGCCACCTGAGGGCACCACGACGGTGGCGAGGAGGTCCCGCGTGGCTGGTCATGATCGCCGACGTGGACGCGGCCAGCATCCTGACCGCCCTCGCGTCCGGGGCGAGCTATCGCTACGAATTCATCTGGTTCCTCGTCCTCCTGACGGTTCCCCTGTTCTTCATCCAGGAAGCCTCCGGCCGCCTGGGCGCCGTTGCCGGCAAGGGACTCGGCCAACTCATGCGAGAGCGTTTCCCCCGCCGGGTGGCCTCGACGGCGGCCATTTCGATGGCCGTCGCCGACGTCCTCACCTATATCGCGGAGTACGCGGGCATCGCCCTCGGCCTAAGTCTGTTCGGGATTCCCCCGATCATTTCCCTCCCGATCGCCTTCTTGGCCCACATCGGTCTGGTCGCTCGGGGCCACTACGCCTGGGTGGAACGGGTCCTTATCGCCATCTCGGCGGGCGTCGTGGTCTCACTGGCCGTCGTCGCCCTTCACCGAGGGCTGCTGCCCTACCCGCTTCTGGCGGGCTCCGCCGCGCCCTCGTTCTTCGTGCTCCTCGCCGCCAACGCGGGGGCCGTCGTGATGCCGTTCATGCTGTTCTTCCAGTCCTCGGCGACCGCGTCGAAGCAGACCTCGGCCTCCATTTCGCGGCAATCGACGCTACTCGGGGCGGTGGTCAGCGAGGCACTCATGGTGATCGTGGTCATGATCGGGGCGGACCTGGGTGGGGCTTTCACCTTCGCTTCCGGGGCAGGGTTCTCCGCCACCTTGACGGCGGGCCTCGGGCAGTACGCCACTTACGCCCTGGGCGCGGGCCTCGTGGCGGCCGCGTTCCTCGCGCTCGTTGTGATCTCTCTCGGCAGCGCCTGGGGAGTGACCGAGGCCCTCGGTCTTCCGAAGAAGAGCGTCTTCTGGATCTATGTGGCGGAAAGCTTCCCGGCCGTCTTCGTTCCGCTCCTCTTCCCTCAGCTCGTCACCCTGGTCCTTGCCCTGATGGTCGCGATGGTCTTCATTCTCATTGTTCCCGGCATATTCCTAGGTACCTTGGTCTCGGATCCCAACGTGATGGGATCAGAGGCCTCGAGCAGCTACTGGCGGGGGGCCTACTGGGCGAGTCTCGTCTTTGTGGTCTCCGTGGGAATCTTGGCTGTCATTGTCTACTTGTAGGCGAACTCTTGCGGGGGTGCTGCCCGAGGGAGCGCACCGTCCTCGAACGTGCATTGGCGGTTGCACCCACTCCTCTTCCGCGCCGGCCCACCGTGAACCCGAAGGGACCGCGCGCGAGGAGAGATTAGGTCCAGAAAGCCATCAGGACTTCATCCACCGGACGGCCCCGGATCATCGCCTGGCCGCGGAGGCGTCCTTCCGTCCGGAATCCCAGTTTTCGATAGAGGCCGAGCGCGGCCCGGTTGGTCGCGAACACCCCCAAGGTCAACTTCCGAATTCCGACGGCCCGAGCCCAGCCCATTCCTTCCCGCATCATCGCCATTCCGAGACCTACTCCTCTCGTGTCCTTTCGGAGGGCGATCCCGAGGCTCGCCACATGCCGGATCTTCGGCCGGCGCCCCCGCGAAAAATTCGCCGTGCCGACGATTTCGCCAGCCACTAGCGCCACCAGGTAGAGTTCGTTCTCTCGGTCCGTGTTGCACTCTTGCAGGTAGGCCCGTTCCTCCGACACGCTCAGGTCCAGCCGGTCGGTCATGAGGTAGACCCGCTCTGCGCCGATCGCGTTCACGTGGGCGATGATCGATTGCGCGTCGCGGGGCAAGGCTCGGCGAACGAGCGCCTTCCGCCCGTCCCGGAGGACGAGGGTCTTCGATCGGAACACGTGCGGACGGTTACGAAGGCCAATTACTCCAGATCGAAGTAGATCTTGACCGTCGCGTGATATTCCTTTACGCGCTGGTCATGGATCTGGCCCTCGAGCTCGGTCACGCGGAACCAGCGAAGGTTGCGCAGCGACTTCGCGGCGGTGTTCACCGCGTTCTCGGCGGCCTTGGCAAATCCCTCGGTCGACGTTCCCACAACCTCGGTCACTTTCTGAACCATGGGGCACCCGTGCGGGCAAGGGAATCGGCATGTAAGCGTTTACCGAGGGTTTCCGGAGCTGTAGCCGAACGCCTGGCTACCGCCGGAATGTTTGCGCCCCGCAGGGTAGGCCGAGTGTCCGCGGTCTCCTGGAACTCGTTTCTCGTATGGGTGCGAGCGAGTATTCGCGCCCTATCCACAGTGAGAAACCCTCGTCTCTCAGGAAGACAGGGGATGGGAGCGGCCGGCGAGGTACGGCCGTGTGCATGATGCGTTGCACCCACGCCATGGTGCCGGCGCAGGCTAGGCCGGTATCCCTCGGAGACCTCTCGAGCGGCTAATTCATGTGGAAAGAGGACCGTGACATCTCGATGGCGGCGCGCTTCTGTGCCTTCTGTGGCCAACCCGTCCTACCCAACGCTCGTTTCTGCCCCTCGTGCGGAGCCGCTGTGGGCGGGGCGACTCCGCCGCCGAGTTCCCCTCCCGGAACTCCCCCTCCCCTCAACTTCGCCCCCGGCACGCCGTATTCGCCGTACCAGCCAACTTACCCAGCCACCCGGGTTGCGGCCCCCGCCTTCGGAGGAGCCGACCGGCTCGCGCTCTTGAATGTGAGACTGGCGGCGATTCTTGGGCTGGTCGGCGTCGTTCTTTCGTTTGTCGTCCTGAGTATCACACCGATCGTCTCTACGTTCACAGGCGCGACGACAACGTCGTCCGGGAGCGCATTTTCGATCGACCTGACCAGCCTCTACGTGCTGATCGCGTTGGGCGGGGTGGGAATCATCCTGGCCCTTCTCGAGTTCTGGTACTATCGACAAGCGTTCCGAACCCTGGCCCAAACGGACCGGAGGTTCTCCACTCCCGCCAGCTTGACCCTCCTCGCCTTCGTCGCCTTGGTCATCATACTCGTCCTGGTGGGCGCGCTGATCGGGCTCATTTACCAGGCATTCGTTTGCGCGGGATCGGGGGGTGTCATCACCTCGACGTGTGTTGACGCCACGCAGATCCTGGGGCTTGTCGTCCTTATCGGAATCACGGCGATCGTGCTCTTTGTCGGTTACATCGGTCTCTTGATTGGGATTTGGCGGCTCGGCACGCGCTACGGCGACTCAAAGTTTCAGGTGGGCGCTGTGCTCCTCATCTTCCCCCTCCTGAATATCGTCGGTTTGATTCTGATACTTGTCGCGGCACAGTCCGCCCGCGGGAAGCTGGGACTCGAGTCGTCTCCCCTGCAATTCGGTTGACGGTGGGTTCCCCCGACTGGAAAAGGCGGACCGTCGCGATTTCAGGCCCCATTCAAGCGGTCCTCCCAGGATGCGTTTGAAATGCGTGGCACCCGACCTTCGACCAAGCCCGTGACCCGAATAAGTTGCGTTCGGTTCACGTAAGTGTCTAAAGGAATCTCTGATTTCCCAGCCCGGGCCGCGGCTGGAGAGGACCGGGCGGAGGCAGGGTGTGACCTCAAGTATCGAAGTCTCGAAACTGGTGAAGAACTACGGTTCGCTCTGCGCGGTCGACGCGATCGACTTCGAAGTCCGTTCCGGTGAAGTGTTCTCGTTCCTGGGTCCCAACGGGGCCGGAAAGACGACCACGGTGGAGATTCTGGAGGGATTGCGCCCCCGGTCGAGCGGGGAGGTGAGGGTCCTCGGATTCGACCCTTGGAACCAGATTGAACAGCTGCGGACGAGAATTGGAGTCATCCCGCAAGACTTCCACTTCTTCCCGAGGCTCACCCCGCGCGAGGCCGTGCGGTTGTACGCGGGCTTGTTCGCGGTGAAGGTCGACGCGGACGAATTGCTCGCCCGCGTTGAGCTCACGGACAAGGCCGACGACTACTACGACACACTTTCGGGAGGGCAACACCAGAAGCTCGGGGTCGCGCTCGCGCTGGTGAACAATCCCGAGCTTTGTTTCTTGGACGAGCCCACGACCGGACTCGACCCGCGCGCTCGTCGATCGATCTGGGATGTGATCCGACGCCTTCGGGGAGAAGGCCGGACGGTTTTTCTTACCACCCACTACCTGGACGAGGCTCAGAAGCTCGCCGACCGGATCGCGATCATCAACAAGGGCCGCATTATCGCCACCGGGTCTCCGGACGAGATCATCTCCCGATACGGCCGCCCCGAGCGGCTCCGAATCGTGGGCGAACCCGCACTCTCGGACCGACTCACCGCCTCGGGCTTTCGGGTGACCCGGGACGAGGACGGGGTCGAGGTGGAGCTCGGGTCGAAGGCCGAAGCGCTTCGGATTCTGGAGACCGTTTCGGCGAGCGGCCTGCGATGGGACAGCTTCTCGACACGGACCGACACTCTCGAAGACGTGTTCATCCAGCTGGTCGGTCGGCTGGAGGACGGGTCTCTACCCGCGGCGGCAGCCACGGAGACCCGAACATGAACTTCCGGCGGGTGGCGACGTACTTTCCCGCGTTCGCGAAGGGATACATCCGGAATCCTCTCGGTCTATTCTTCGCGCTGATCTTTCCGGTGATTCTCATCCTGATTTTCGGCGCGGTCTTCTCCAATTCCGGAAGCAGCCAGGTGCCTCTCACAGTCCAGAACATGGACCACAACTCTCCGGCGAGCGTCGAGTTCCTCGAAGCCCTGAACGCGACGGGAGCCGTCTCGATCAGCATGGTCTCCCCGAATGCCGGAAACCTCTCGGCCTACCTCGCCCACAACGACCTGAGTGCCGGCCTCGTCATTCCGGCCGGATTCGCGGGCGACCTCGCGAACCGCACTCCCGTTCATCTCCTGGTCTTCACCAATCCATCTTCGGGGTCCGAAGCCGGGATCGTGGAGGGTGCCGTGCAGGGAGTTGCGAACGGCGAGAACCTACGAATCGCGGGCGGGTCCGCGGTCGTCCTGCCGTTGAACCTCAACGTAGGGAGCCAGATCTACACCTACATCGACTATCTCGTGCCCGGCCTCATCGGATTCTCGGTACTGGTAAGCCCGATGTTCTCGATGGTGAACATCAGCTCGACCTGGAAACGCGACAAGCTGTTTCGCCAGCTATCGCTGACTCCGCTCTCCCGCTCGGAGTGGTTGACCGCCGCCTTCCTCTGGTACGTTCTCCTCGCGTTCCTTTCGACCCTCCTCATGCTGGGCATCGGCCGCGCACTGTTCGGCGCCCACGTGACCTTGACGTTACTGACGGTACCCTTCCTGATCGTGGGTCCTCTGCTCTTCGTCTCCATCGGTCTCCTTGCGGGCTCGGTTTCAAGCACGCCGGAGAGCGCCGGGGTTCTCGGGAACATCATCACGTTCCCGATGATGTTTCTCTCCGGCACATTCTTTCCGGTGTCCCTCTTCCCGTCCTGGCTCGTACCGGTCGCGCACGTCCTCCCACTGTACTATGTCATCGATGGTCTCAGCAACGCGATGGTGTTCAACAACCCGTCGGCGGTCTACACCGACATCCTCGTCGTCCTCGTTCTCGCCATCGTGTTCGCGGTGCTCGCGACCCGCGTGTTCAGTTGGCGGGAAAAGTGAGACGACCTACCCGCGCCGAGGACGCGGGGTCGGGCTCGGACCCCCGCGAGCAAGCTGACGGTTGCAATTTCGACGAGGGCTCGGGCTGGACCGATTACCGAAATCGCGTTCTCTGCGCCCGGAAAGCGGGCCAGCCGTACCGACCGACGCGTACACCGTTCCGGAAAATGGACCGCCTCTACCGTCAGAAAAATCACCGGCTTCGAGCATCATTCTAAGAACCCCCTGCGACCATTCTTTTGCCATGCGCGGAGCCGGGAAGACCGCACCGAAGACCGACGGCTGGGAACCAATCGACGACCCCGAGGGCTACTACTCCACGGGTATCGCGGACTTCGATCGACTTCTGGAAGGCGGGTTCCGTCGGGGCAGTTTCGCACTGTTCAGCATGGATGAGACGGTAGGCCTCGAAGACCTCGACCTGCTCCTGTTTCCTACCTATCTCAATATCCTCTACCATTCGCGTGGGATCATCGCCGTTCTTCCTTCCCGCGACTCTCCCCATGATTTTCGAGCTCGGATGACCCGGTACGTCACCCGCCGCCGATTCGACAGCCGAGTACGCATCGTCGATTATGTCGGGGAAGACGAAGGGCCGCCCTACGTCGTGAGTCTGGCGAGCCAGGGCTCCATGCCGGATGGGATGTTGAACTCCACCAAAGGGCGGAAGGCCGCCATTGCGAAGATGGTCGAGGCCGAACGCGTGGTCCAGGGGGGTCGCAAGAAGACGTTCCTCGAGCTCACCGCCTTCGAGGTCTTCGAAACGCTCCTCGGCGTGGAGAGAGCGCTCAAGATGTACTATTACGGCGTGAAGCGGACGCGCGGCCTCGGGAATCTCGGAATCGGCCTCCTCGGGCCGGGCCTCCGCTGTTCTGCGGGCGTGCGCCGGTTGGTCGATACCGAGTTCGAACTTCATCGGGGCGAGGTCGGCCTCATCATCCGGGGCATTCGCCCCTCGTTCTCGAGCTACGTGGTGACCGGCGACCTGCGCGCCGGCCCGCCGCATGTCGCCTTCGTCCCGCCACCGTCCTGAAGCCGCCCCGGTGATTCGCCGCACCGCCCGCGGCGACCGATTATGCTATGGCAGACCGCGGCCCTCGTCCCGGTGCGAGAATGAAGACGATCAAGCAAAGTTATCCCCGAAGAAGGGAGATGTTGAATACGCCGTTTGAACCATTGTCGGACGATGACTTCCGGAAATACGTCACTTCCGGGGTCGCGATTCCTGCCCAGCAAGGCGGAACGTTGTTCGTCACGAAGTGGAGACACGGACCCGGATTGGACGCAGAAACCTTCTTGGTCGGTCTTCGCGCCCAAGGGGCCACGTTGGTGGCTCGGAAATTCAAGTCCGACGTCAACATCCGCGTGATCCGAAACAAGCCACCCGTAGGCAGGGGCCGACAATAATCGGAGATCCGACGGGATTGTCCCGTGGATTGAACCGTGGACCGAATGTAATTTCGGTTCATCCGAGTGGGCGCAATCTCCGTTGCACCCAGTTGCTTTCCTTCGTGACCGAAGGGACCTCCCAAGCCCTCGAGATCGACCCTCCGGAGAGGGGCCGCGTCAGAAGCGAGAAGCCATCCACTCGTGAATGGACGACAATTTGTTGGTCAAGAGCGAGATATGGCCTTCCTTCGGTTCTAGGTGAATCTCGGCCCGAGGAAGACGGGCCGCCAGCCACTCCCCGTGCGAAAACGGCACGAATCCGTCCTCCCTGCCATGCCAAAGCTGAAGCGGGACATGAATCGCGGAGAGCTCGAATCCCCAAGGCCGGGTTTGAGAGAGCGCGTCTTCTCGCGCCCCGGCAATGCCCGGTCGCAGGCCCACCTGCGTTTGCCGCAAGAAGAAACTCGCCCTTTCCTCCGTAAAGCACGCCCGATCCACTTCCGAAAGCAAACTGGAGAGGTACACCCGGATCTGTTCCGGTGTTGCCTGCATCATCATCGCAGCGTCCTGAGCTGTCTTCGCCTCCCACGCGGGAAGGGCGCTCATCAGAAGCTTGAAGTCCGCGACGTTGAGCTCCCCCATACCGGCCAGCCAATCGAGCCCATCAGCGGGATAGGGGGCGACGGCGGCCAGGCTAGCTACCCCGACCAGTCGATCGTGCAGTTCGGCCGCGCACGCCAGGGCCGGAGCCCCACCCCCCGAATGACCGTAGACCGCGAAGCGATCCAAACCCAAGGAGTCCGCGATAGCCGCAACGTCCGGCGCTTCGTCGGCGATACGACGGCCGGGCTTAGGAGTTGACCCACCATAACCGGGGCGGTCGTGACCAATCAAGCGAATCCTGTGGCGACGGGCATCCTCGGCCTGCTCCACCATGATCAATCGCGCGCCGGGGCTTCCGTGCAAAAAGAAGACGGGTCGTCCGCGCGGGTCACCGGTTTCGAGAACGCGCAGCGTTCGACCGTCCGCGAGCTCGACGTCGCGCTCGGTTGATGCCATACAGGCCCCTCAGAGGTAACCACTCGAACGAGAAAGAACTGTGGTTGGAGCGACTGGGATCCGATACGGAAGCCGAAATGGGCCGGATCACTTGGCGGCGAGGTACTTGCGCAGCGGAGTCCAATAGGATTCCTTCCAACCGGGAGATAGGTGACCCACGTGCTCCGCCGGCACGCCCGATTGCGTGAAGGTCACTCGAGTTCCTCGAGGGGTAGGTGCGAGGCTGAACCGGACCTTCGACTCGTGACCCTTAGGCCACGTCTCGTCGCTCGGTACCCAGGATTGGACGATCGTCTTGCCCGGCACGAGCTTCAGGTTCTTCCCGTGAATGTATCCGCCCCATGCCATGAACTTCCCTCCGACCTTCCGACTGATCCGAGCGTCCGCGCCGGTGAATGCCATGTGACCTCGAGTTGTCATCAGAGCATCGTAGACCTCTCGGGGAGTTCCGGGAAGGAGGACTGTTTGTCGGATCGTTCGCAGCTTCATGAGGCCAGTTCCGACAGCTTCTAACGAGCCCTTCGAAATAAGGTCTCGTCTGGCCCGTCGATCGATGGGGGCATTCCCGGTTGCACCTACACCTCACGCGACGAGGGAGAGTTTGCCTGCGCAGTCGAAGAGTTTACCCGAGTTCGTCCCTTCCGCGGCACTCGGGAGCACGGATGCCAGCGTACCTGATTGTGGAAATCGAGTGGCACGACTCAGTCAAGCAGAAGGAGTACCGTGACGCGCTCGGGCCCACCCTTACGAAGCACAAAGCTCGAACCCTCTATGCCGGCGAGGCCGAGGTGCTCGAAGGAAGTTGGAAACCCCCTCGCGTGGTGCTGCTCGAGTTCCCGTCCATGGATGCCTTGCATGCCTGGTACAATTCCCCGGAATACGCCCCCTTGATCCGACTTCGAAAGTCCGGGGCGAAGACGAACATCGTGGCGGTGGAGAGCCCCGTCCAGTAAGGTGCCATGTCCGTGAAGTTGGACTGGCCGTGTTGGATCGGCGTCGTTGCCGAGGACCTGGCTGCGCAGCGTCGCTTCTACCGCGATGTGTTGGGGTTCACGGAGCTCAATTCAGGCCCCGACTGGGTCCACTTCGGCTTGGGCCAGGGGAACCTGCTCGAGTTGGTGCAGCGCAACGAGGACCCGCAGTACGACCAAGTGCGATACCAAGTCTGATACGCCGTTCAAGACATCCTGGCGGCGCGGGACGAGCTGGTCGCTCGAGGCGTGAAACCGGTGACCGGGGTCGAAGGCGATGCGGAAGCTGGCGGTCGTTGGTGTTACTTCCGAGATCCCGAGGGCAATGTGTTCGAAATCAAGGAATGCATTCCGGAGGAGTGAAGAGCGCTGGATGCGGGGCCATCCGCACCTTCCCGTCGAATGGGGCCGTCCCGCCCCACCGCCCTGGGTTGTACCCGGGTGTGGTCACACTTTGCCGCGGATTTCGTCCCTGGGAAGATTGGAGATGATCTCCCGGACCATCACCCCCACGGGTCGAGTCGCATCCAAGGTGATTCCGTAATCGAACTCGGTTGACTTCGCGTAAACCTCTTGCGCGGCTTCCCTACCGTGGGGAGGTTTTCGTCCGCTATCCCGCTCGATACACAGGCTCAAGGGCGCCTTCAAGGTGAACACGAAGTGCCGGTAATCGAGCTGGATGAGCAGGTCCTCGACCTGGGACTTCCAGTAGAAGTTGCCATCGAAGATGACGGGCGTGTCCTGGTCCAAGAACACCCGCGCCCGTTCGATCGCACGTGCGTTCGCCCGTAGGAAGCTCTTCTGCGAGATGTAGCCGCCGTCCCACTCCTCGAGGCCGTCCTCGTCCAGGATTCGATCGATGGAAATGCGCTCCGCCACGATCCGTTCGGCCAAACTTTCCGCGACGGTGGACTTGCCTACCCCCAACGGTCCTCGAATGACGACGTAGAAGACCATGACCTCGTCCGCTCGCTTGATAAGAGAGGGGGGCTACGAAATAAGGCATGGGACGAGAACAACGAAGAGCGAAAGAACGAGAAGAGGCGAAGGAAAAGCGAATCGCTGAACGTTCTGCACGTAAACCAAGCCCAAGCACGTTCCGCAGCTCGGCGGACGAGCGCCCCGAGACGCACGATGAAGCCGCACGCCGGATCTATCGTGCCGGCGGCAAGCCCGACCGCGTGACGAAGAAGAGTCGCCGCATGGTCGAGAAGCCCCGGAAGTGGCGAGAGGGACGGCAATAACGAGAGTGGAGCCGACTGCTCGGCCTCGGGCGACGAATGCGCAGCGGCCCTCTGAAATATATCGGTGGGATGCTCGCTAGTTGGTGCACGACACGAAAGTGCAGTTTTCTGGCTCCATCGACGCGGATGGGGCCGCGGACGAGTTCATTCTCGCGTACCTCGCCCGCCACAAGGGGAACTCGGTGACCGCGGCCCAGGTCTGGAAGAGCCTGCGCTCCCGGGGTCTGACTCCGGCGGACGGGCGACCCACCGCCCAAAATGACCCGGACGACGGGGTTGCCATCGCGGAAATCGGCCGACGATTGGAGAAGTGGCTGAAGGAAGGATTGGTGGGCGGAGATGCAGAGCCGGAATCTATCACCGGTGTCCGGCACTTCTGGGTGATTGGCAACCCGCTGACCAAGGGATAGCTCGGGTCAGTTCGGCTCCTCTGGAGCGAGGGTCGCCGTGGGATTGCCAAGTTCCTTCGCGAGGTCATCGTGGAGTTGGAAGACAGGGCACGAAGGATAGGCGAGGATGGCGCGGGCCTGTGCGACAGTAACCGTTAGGGGTCCCCACACGCCTCGAGTACCGGTGACCCCCCGGAACGCTGCGAACCCCTCTCCAACGAGCGTCGGGGCGGCGAGCTGGTCCCACTTCAGGCGGACATGGCTCAAGAGGTAGCGGAACTCGATGGACTCGGGACCGATGACCACGTTGCGAGGCAGCCGATCAAGGACGGCCAATCCCATCAGGAATGCGGCGATCCCGAGCAGAGCTCCGGGCAGGTCGATGCTGAACAGGCCCGGCGCCGTGACAATCAGATACGCCGTGACGGCGACCAGGGCGACTCCGAGAGCAAAGACGACGTACGCAGAGTAGGCCCACCATGCCCGTCCGCTCCCGGACACCGGAACGGATTGATCCGTTGGCTGAGGTTTGGAATCCACGAATTTTCAACCCCGCTTCTTTTCCCAGCGTTTCACGAAGCGAATCGATGTCAGGGGCTAAAATCCATTGGGTCGGAGTGGACGAATGCCCGTCGGACCGTCGCTCTCGGTCTCTGGGCGTGGGACGCATCGCGCCCACGTGCGGGAGCAGCCCCGAGTGCCGCGATACGGGCGGACGAACCCCTAGGCGGACCGGGACTTCTCCATCTCTTCGTCGCTGAACGCTCGAAGAGTGGTCGTCTCGATGTTGCCCGATGCCCCGGCCGCCCCGAGGAACTTCAACGCGAGGTCTTCCGAGGGAGATTCGATGATCATCACCACATCGTAGGGGCCGAGCGTGTCGTAGGCGGTGATCTTCATGCCTTTCTTCTGGAACTCGGCCCAGGTCTTGGCCCGGGACTTCAGGGACTCGGTCCGGTTGCGTTTGGCCTGGGCGGTGAGGTGGCAGAGGGCGATGTACGTCTGCATGAACGGTTCATCGGGTGGGCCCATATAGAAGCAGCCCTCGCGCCGCCCGGAGGAAGGTCTCATCCCCCCGGGGTACTGGAGAGTCGAGGCAGGGTCGACGGACGCGAACCCGCTGGTCGAAGGCATCGTGATTTTCGCCGTGGTGGCGGCGCTCCAGCTTCCCGGCAAGTCGAACTTCGGTGTCATCACCCTCGCGACTCGCCACCCCCCTCGGGACGTTTTCGTTGGGGCGTCGGTCGGCCTCGCGGCGGCCACCGTGGTGTCGGTCACCATCGGATATGGTGCCGAGACCGTTCTCGGACCGTATCTGCTCTGGGTGAAGGTTGTCGGGGGGCTGGTTCTGATTGCGTTCGGCATCCGCGAGATACTGAGAGTTCCCGCCCCGGTCCACGAGCCGGGCGAAGGGACTCCCGCGGAAGCCCACACCTCCCGCCAGGTTCGGACCGTCGCTCTCGGGCTCGCCTTCCTTCTCGAGATGGGCGACAACACTCAGATCCTGGCCGTCGTCTTCGTCGCTTCGACCGGCAATGTCGTGCTGGTGTGGGTCGCGGCGACCGCGGCACTCGTCACGATCACCGCGCTCTCGTCTCGAGGAGCTCGATATCTCCACGACCATGTTTCCGAGGAACATCTTCGGTTCGTTCTCGGTGGCCTGCTGGTCGCCGTCGGCCTGTTGACGATTCTCTTCACTCTGGTCCCCTCGTTCCTGCCGTTCGGCGGGTGAGCGGAAGATGGAATTCCGCAGGGTCAAGCGCTCCCCGCTCATCCTCCTGCCCGGTGATATCCTCGTGCTGCCCCCGGATACGCCGTGTCGAGCACACCGGTGGCCGCGAAGCGCGAGGAAGGCCACCGTGTATCTGGCTGTCTATCGCCGGCCGCTGACTCGTTCGAGCCACACTAGCCGTTGAGATACGATCTGGCCCCGGTGAGGAGGAATCGCACGTCCGAGGCGAGCGAGATGAAGCGGAAGCCCAGTTTCACCGCCACCTGTCGTTCTTCGGCGTCGATGACGAGCGTTCCGGGAATCTTTCCGTGTCGTTCGCAGGCTTCGACCACGGCGTGCATGGCCTCTCGCACCTTCGCGTTCTTTCGGTCGTCGAGAAGGCCCAGGTTGAGCGTCAGGTCCTGAGGTCCCACAAAGAGGATGTCGACCCCGGAGACGCTGGCGATCGCCTCGAGATTGTCGAGCGCCTCCTTGGTCTCGATCTGGACACCGACCAAGATTTCAGCGTTCGCGGTTCGGAGATAGGACGCGAGTTCGGCACCGTAGCGAGAGGCGGCGGCGGCCGCAGCCCCTCGGACCCCGTCGGGCGGATACTTGGCGAACGCGACGACCGCCTTTGCTTGGTCAGCGGTGCTGACGAGCGGAACGAGTATCCCGTGGGAGCCGGCATCGAGGGCTTGTTTGACGAGGTACTGGTCCACGTTACCCACACGAACCAGAGGCGTCGGGCCACCCTCTCCCAGCAGTGAGACCATCGCGGCCAGGGTTTCGGGGTTCACCGGGGCGTGTTCGGTGTCGATCATGAACCACTCGAATCCCAGTCCCTTGAGGGCATCCAGGGAAACCAGGGAGGAGGACGAGATCCACGTGCCGAAGCAGGGGTCCCGCGAGGCGTAGAGGCGACTCTTGAGAGGGTTCTTCATGGGACGAACCCCGAGGGAAGCTCGCGAGCGATAAGCTTTTCAGATTCGGGCCGAGCGAGGTTCGTACGATGCCAACGAGGGAGAGCTACGACGTGGTCATCGTGGGCGCCGGTCCGATGGGCCTCGCGTCGGCGTATCATCTGATCCGCCAACTCCCGGAACTCTCGGTCCTGGTGGTCGAGGCGCGCTCCGGACCGGGCGAGGGGTCGATGGGCGCAAGCAACGCGATGGTGCGCGATGTGTTCAGTTCTCGGGATAACCACCTGCTGGCCAAGAGCTCGATCTCGTTCTATCGACTGGCAGATGGAGGAACACGAAGAGCTCCGGGCTCCTGTGCCGTTGCTGGACCTATACGGCTACCTCTGGCTGCTGCCGGAGAGCCGCATGGAGGAATACTCCTCCCTCATCTCCGAGAGCGATGGGTCGATCGAGGCTGTGCCGGTATCTCTCGATAAGCTGAGGACGTGCCCCGGTCTGAACGTCTCGCCCACACGTTGGTACGAAGGGGACGAGGCCGAGCCGCCGGAGCCGATCACCGGAGGGTTGTTCGGTCGGAACTGTGGCGCACTCGCCCCGGAGATGCTGGCCAACTTCTACTACGGGCAGGCGAAGGGCCTCGGTGTCGAATTCCGGTTCGATACCTGCGTCCAGCGACTCTCGTTCGAAGGGAGGGAGGAGATTCTCCTCCACGAACCATCGAAGAGGCCGTTCGCCTTCCAGGAGCACATGAAGGGCCGACTTCGCATTTCGAGACTGGATTTCGGCGATGGCAAGTCCATCCGGACGGACCAGGTCGTTGTCGCGGCGGGGGCCTGGTCCGAGAAACTTCTCCATCCGCTTGGCGTCGCCACCGCCTGCAGCCCGCGCGCTCAGACCCTCTTCTCCGCTTCGGGGGCCGGAGTGCAGGAACTTCTGGACTGGGAGCCCCCGGTGGACCCGATCGACACGGACCATGGCCGGGCGCGATTCCCGTTCCTCATCCTGCCCACGGGCGCCACCCTGAAACCCAAGTTCCGGCAGCGACAGATGTGGATTGAATGCGTGGATACCGTGGCGCACCCCATCGGGACCCGGGAAGACCCCGGACGAGATGGTCGGCTCGACTACAACATGGCGGAGATGGGCGACCGAGAGGCTTTCGGAACCGATGTTCTCCCCGCGGTGACTCCCTACTTACCCAAGTTCGAAACATCGGCCGTTCGCTTGGAGAACTCCTGGGGCGGCTACTACAACTTCAGCCCCGACGGTCTCCCGGTGCTCCTCGAGGAATCCTACGGGGTGATCTTCGTCGGCGGAGACTCGGGAAGCGGCATCATGAAGGCGGATTCCTTGGGGCGCCTCGTGGCCGCCAAGTACGAGGGAAAGCCCGAAGCCCGACTATTCACCGGGGAGGCCTACCGACTAGATCGACTATCGTTGAACCACCGGGTCGTTCAGGAAGAGAAAATCATCCTCTGATGTTAACTCCCGCCCCGGAGCCGGCCCGGGAGCGGGTGCAAGGGGCCCCGCAGTAACCCCGAATCCGCCCAAGGCGAGCACGTGTGGTTACGAGCCGCGATTTCGTCCCCGTCTTGGGCCCGGAAGTAACCTGTATCACCGAATAGAGACATACTGGAGATGTGTGCCAGGAGGCACGCGCGGGCACCTATGTCCCTCGTTCGCTCCGTATTCCTTCGGAGTGTGTGGCGCTCGGTCCGCCGAGGAGGTAACGGCAAGGCACCGGTGATCGCGGGACACAAGTTGCTCTACCGCTGCAACCTCCAATGCGCGATGTGTCCCTTCTGGCGCCGGCAGGATGAGCGGCTCCTCAGCGTGGACGACGAAGTACGCATGATGGAAGCGTTGGTCCGCGCGGGGGTCTCGTTTCTGGGATTCGAGGGAGGCGAGCCGTTGCTGCGCCGGGACCTGCCCGAGATCCTTGCGGAATCCCACCGACGTTTCCACACGTCACTGGTCACCAACGGTTGGCTGCTTCGAAACCGTATCGACGACCTGGCTCCGCATCTCGACCTCCTGTTCGTATCGCTCGACGGGATCGGAGATCTCCACGACCGCCTTCGGGGCATTCCGGGTTCGTTCGCGACGGCCGTGGACGGGATCCGGGCCGTGCGAGGACGGGTACCGGTAGCGATCAGCTCCACCTTGACCAGCGAGAACCTGGACGACGCTGAGCCGATGGTCGCGCTCGCTCGACGTCTCGGGGTGGGCGTAACGTTCCAGGTCGCGTACAATTACTCGACCGCTCGCGGCCTTTCGCCCGATGGCCAGAAACTTCGCGAAACCCTGGAACGATTGCGTTCCCTCAAGGAAGCAGGGGCGCCGATCATCGAGTCCCGGGAATACTTCACGACCGTCATCAACTCGTGGTACCGCGGTGTGTCTTGGCATTGCAAACCTTGGATGACCATGAACGTCGACCCGCAGGGGCGGATTGTGCTGCCGTGCTACAGCCTTCGTGAGTACGGAGGCGGTCCGTACATCTGGGAGACGAGTATTCGGAGGCTCTGGGAATCCTTCGATTGGAAGTCGTACGGGGGCTGCAACAAATGCGCCCTGGCCTGCTACCTCGAGCCGTCGTTGTTCAGCTGGAGGAATCCGACGATGCTTCGAGAGCGGATCCTCGACCCGATTGTCGCGTACCTGGATTCAGCGACCGATGTCGAGGTCCCTGTCAGCCAGACTTCCTCCTAGGATAGGTCGGACCGAGGAACTATCGCTCGGAACGAGGACTGGACAGCGCACCAGCGGGCTCCGACGGCTCCAACCTCCCGACCGACGATCGCGAACCGAATAGCCAGCCTCACCGGCAGGTTCGAACCTCGGAGAGGTTTGAGGCAACAGCAGACTTATCCCGAGCCGGAGTTCGAGTTGGTCCATGCCCAAAGCCAAGGTCGAATTCGTCTACAGCGGTTTGCGCGCGCGCAATCTCGCACGGTCGCTTCGCTTCTACCGAAAGCTAGGTTTCAAGGTTCACAAGAGGGGCCGTATGGAACACGGTGGTTTGTGGGTCCACCTCGCGTTTCCCGGTGCGGCGCAGCGAGTCGAACTGAACTTCTATCCCCGCGGGAACCGGTTCTACGAACCCATCCGAAGAGGCACCGAGTTCGACCATTTCGGATTTCGAGTATCCGATGTGGAGGTGTGGGAACAGGAACTACGTCGCCGGAAGTTCCGGATTGTAGCTCGGATCCACGAAGCCCACGAGAACTTGGTCTACATCCGCGACCCGGACGGGAACTGGATCGAGTTCTTCGGCCCGGTCCCGAAACCGAGCACCTAGATCCGCACTCTACCCCTCGAGGAGGAGGACCGCGTTCCGCGTCCCGCCTCGCGGAGGCATGTAATTCCGTAAGTATGAGTGGCGGTTTCCGCGGGCCATGGCGAAGGCCACCGTCCGCGCAGCAACCCGTTCAAAACTAGCCCGATCCGTTCTCGCGAACAACCTCCAGGTCCGAAAGGGGGAACGACTGATCGTCGAAGCGTGGAACCACACCCTCCCGTGGGCCGTGGCGATCGCCCGGGAAGCTCGACGGATCGGCGCCCAGGCGCTTATTTCGTACGAGGACGAGGACGCGTGGTGGGATGCCGTCGACGATGGCGAGGAGGCTGTCCTCGGGAAGGCCGCTGCCCACGAGTTTGCCGCGCTCGGCAAGACGGACGTTTACATTCACATGTGGGGTCCCGGAGACCGGGTTCGGCTCAACGCTCTACCCCAAAACAGGGCGAACCGCCTGTTCGAGTTCAACGAGGCGTGGTACGCTTCCGCCCAGAAGACGGGACTTCGGGGAGCTCGCATGGAGCTCGGCCGAGTTTACCCGACGCTCGCCCGAGCGTACGGGGTCGATGAATCGGAATGGCAGGACCAGCTCATCCGAGCCACCTTGGTCACACCCGAAGCTCTCCGCCGATACGCCGCCCCGATCACGAACGGGTTCGAACGGGGTAAGCGCGTGCGGATTCGGGACGATGCCGGCACGGACCTCACTCTTGGACTGCTCGGTCGGAAGACTATCACCGCCACGGGGCGGTTGACCCCCGAGGACAGGAAGCGGCCGTTCCGGATGCTCCTCAACCTGCCGGCCGGTCTGGTTCGCGCCGCGTTGGATGAGACCGTCGCCGAGGGTACGATAGTGGGCAACCGGACGTCCTACTACGACGACGGCAAAGCGGATGGCGGGGTCCTCCGGTTCCACCACGGCAAGCTGGTCGAGGCCGAATTCGCGCATGGCCAGGAGCGGTTCGATGGCCCGTTCAGGAGGGGCGGCAAGGGCCGCGACCGTCCGGGCATGATCAGCGTTGGATTGAACCCGGGGCTGAACAATACGCCGCAACTCGAGGACATCGAGCGGGGCGCCGTCATGGTCTCGCTCGGGGGGAACCGACAAGCCGGCGGGAAGAACACCTCGCCCTTCTTTGGGTGGGTTGTTAACAAGGGGGCGACCGTGGAGGTCGACGGGAAACCGCTCTCTATCGGCCCCTGAGGGCGGCAACTTCGGGCTTACCGCGGTGGTCCCGGGGACAGGACCGACCGACAGGAATTCAAGAGGAGGCGCCGAGCGCTCTCAGCGTTCCGCCCTCGCATCGACCGCTGGGTGCGAGGTCAGTTGCACCCACGTCCGCCGACATTTCCCGCGTACGATCGATCGATGATCGACGTGATTCGAGTAGGGAAAGACGATAACTCATCCCACCTGATTCGGTGCCCGCGATGAGATCGGACAGCCCGCCCGCTGGCTCGGCCAAGTCGAACCGGCTCGCGGTCTTGCCTCTCGTGAACATCGGCGGGAGCTCCCAAGACGAGTATTTCGTCGACGGGCTCACAGAGGAACTCATCTCCACGCTCTCGCGAATCGCCGGGCTCAGCGTGATTGCTCGGACCTCGGCGATGCAGTACAAGGGCACGAACAAGGCGCTAGCCCGGGTGGCGAGTGAGCTCGGCGTTCAGAATCTGGTCGAAGGGAGTGTTCGCCGATCGGGCCGAAAGGTGAGGATCGCTGTTCGGCTCATCCAGGCGACGACCCAAGAGGAACTCTGGTCCGCCGACTACGACCGCGAAGTTGAGGACGTGCTGGCGATACAGCGGGAGATCGCGCGGCGTGTTGGGCGGGCGCTCAAGGTCACGCTCGGGAAGAGCGACGAGCGAGGACTCGAGAGCGGCTCAACGGTCGAGGCTAATGCCTACGACCTTTACCTCCGGGGTCGATTCCAGTGGAATCTAAGGAGCGAGGCGGGTCTCAAGCGTGCGGTCGAGTTCTTCGAACAGGCCATCGAGAAAGACCGTACCTTTGCGCTCGCGTTCTGCGGGTTGGCGGACGCCTGGGCTCAACTCGGATGGCTCGAGTTCACGCCGCCGACCGAGGCATTCCCGAGGGCGCGGGAAGCGGCCGAGAAGGCGCTCGCGATCGACGACCATCTCGCCGAGGCGCACGCCTCTCTCGGCTTCGTCCGCTTCCTCTACGAGAGAGACTGGAAGCCTGCGGAGGAGGAGCTGACCCGGGCCATCTTTCTGAATCCAGGATACCCGGTGGGCCACCAGTTTTACGCGGACTTCCTGAAAGCCATGGGTCGATTCGCCGAGGCGCTCACGGAGATGCGAACGGCGCTCGAGCTGGACCCGGTTTCGATGGCCGTCAACACTGGGTTGGGCCACGTTCTGTATTTGTCTCGAGACTTCGACGCGGCGATCGGACAATACCGCAAGGCGCTCGAGCTCGATCCGACGTTCGGACCCGCGCACCTCTGGTTCGGGCGACCGTTCCTCCAGAAGGGAATGTTCAAGGAGGCCATCGCAGAGATTCAGCAAGCGGTCGCCTCGTCCGGCGGCAGCACGATTTCGCTCGCGGTGCTGGCCCACGCCTACGCCTCTGCGGGGAATGAGCACGAGGCGCGAAGGATCCTGGACGACCTCCTCCAACGTTCGCAGGGCCGCTACCTTCCATCCTACTGGATAGCGCTGGTATACACCGGACTCGGTGACGCGGACCAGGCGTTGACCTGGCTGGAGAAGGCGTACGAGGAACGATCCAGTTGGCTCGTGTGGATCAACGTCGAACCCCGATTCGACACCTTGCGCTCAGAGCGTCGCTTCGCGTCCCTCGTGCGCAGAATGCGTCTCGAAGGGAAGGAACCCGCGGTATCGAGCGCAGCGCCCGTCAATCGACGACTGGCGGCAATCATGTTCACCGACCTCGTGGGGTTCACGAAGTTGGGCCAACGTGACGAAGAGGAGGCGCTCCGCATCCGCAAGGAGCACCAGGTCCTCGTCCGACCCTTGCTAGCGCCCCACGGTGGCCGAGAGGTCAAGACCCTGGGGGATGGCTTCCTGATCGAGTTTCCGAGCGCGGTGGAGTCGGTGCGTTGCGCTGTGGAGATCCAGGAAGCCGTGGCCCGTCGGAACAATGCGCCCGACGTAAAGGAGCGTATTGTTCTCCGAATCGGGATTCACGTCGGCGACGTCGTCGGTGACGGGAGCGACATCGTCGGAGACGCGGTGAACGTCGCTTCCCGGATCGAACCCTTGGCCGAGCCCGGCGGGATCTGCGTCTCCGGATCCGTCTTCGACCAAGTGCGCAATAAGCTGCGCCTTCCCATCGAAAAGGTCGGATCGCGGACGCTCAAGAATGTGGAGTATCCGGTCGACATCTACCGGATCGTTTTGTGGGCGGACGCTGCCCGACCCCGCCCCCCCACTGAGACGGTCGACCCGAACCTGCGTCTCGCCGTGCTCCCGTTCGCCAACCTGAGCCCCGACGCGGGCGACGATTACTTCGCGGATGGTCTTACGGACGAGCTCATCACCCGGTCCTCGAAGATCCCGAGCCTTCGGGTCATCGCTCGGACCTCGATTCTTCGCTACAAGGGGTCCTCGAAGTCACTGCGGGAGGTCGGCCAGGACCTCGGCGTTCGGATGGCGCTCGAGGGAAGCGTTCGGAAGGCGGGGAACCGCGTGCGGATTACCGTCCAGCTGGTCGACACGAACTCCGAGGAGCACCTCTGGTCATCGCGATTCGAGCGACCGCTCGACGACATTTTCGCGATTCAGGATGAGATCGCGGGCCATATCGCGAACCAGGTCTCCATCCATCTCTCCGGAGGCGTTCGAAAGCCCCCGGCCGTCATTGTCCACGAAGTGCCGGACACCCAAGACCTCGAGGCGTACGCTAGTTTTCTCCATGGACGGAAGCTGTTCGCTGAAAAGACTTCAGAAGAGACCATTCGAAAGGCGCTGGGCTTCTTCGAAGAGGCCGTCCGCCGTGACCCGAAGTTCGCCCGGGCGAGGGTGGGAATCGCCGAGTGCGTCCTCTACTTGGGCGGGGAGGGCGCCCTGCCCTACTCCGACGCACAGAAACGTGGCCTCGAAGAGGTGACCACGGCGCTCCAGCTGAACGAAGCACTGGCGGACGCGCACACCTGCCTCGCGAGCATCCTGCTGACGACCGAGGATTTCGCGGGCTCCCAGAAGGAAGCCCGCCGGGCCATGGAGTTGAATCCCAGTCTCGCCGACCCCTATCGTTGGCTGGCTCAGCTCGCCGCGGGTCGCGGTGCGATCGACGAATCCATCACCTTGCTCGAGACGGCCCACCAGATCGACCCTCTGGACATCAATATCATCGCGTTCCTCGGACGCTCCTACTTCTACTCGGGAAGGGAAGCCAAGGCCCTCGAATTCTGGGAGCGAACCAAGCCGCTGGTCGCGTTCCGGACGAACGCCCACATGACGGAGTACTATCTCGCGCATCACAACTATTCCAAAGCCGAAGAGACGATCCGTGAAATGGAACGAATTCGGCCCACGAGCGTCTGGACGGAGATGTACCGAGGGTTTCTCGCCGCCCGGCGTGGAGACAAGGACGCCGCCCGGCGGGAAATCGAGGCGCTGGAGGGCCGAACCGACGTGATCCAGGTGACGATTTTCCTGGCCGGATTCGTCCGCTTCGCGCTGGGGGAGACCGACGCGTTCTTCACGGCCATGTATCGGGCACGAGAGGACGGCGCGGAACCAGTGTTGGAATTGCGGTATTCCCCGCTCTTTCAGTCGATCCGGAGCGACCCTCGCTTTGTGGAGCTTCAGCGAAAGTGGGACGAGTTTCGTTCCGCCGTCAGCTGAACCCGACCGCGGCGGCTTTCACCTGACCTGAACACGCCTTCCGTTCCTTAACGCGAGTTAAGGTCGGGTGGAAGTAGTCCGAATCCACAGGAGCACCCATGGCGAAGAGGACGCGCGGAGCGAGAATGGTAGCGGCGAGAAAGCGATCGGCGAAGCGGTGGGCGGCAAGGGACCCATTGCTGGGCGCCCGGCGGGCCGACACATCATGAAGACCTAAGCACTCGTTCGAGAGTGTCAACACCGGTGGCATACACCGGTCGTGATAGGAAACGCGAGCGCCCGGCCGGACGTCAACGGCTTCGGCCGTCATCGACGGCCAGCGAATGCCGGTCGGGTGCGATGAACGGGACGGAAATCCTTGGATAGTCGCCCGATTTTGGACTCCCCGTCGTTGCAAACCGCGTGGCAGCCACTTGTTCTCCCTTGGGGCCCGATAAGCCCGTCCACGCTTGACGCGCGTGGGTTCGGGATAGTCTTGCCGGACCCCGAGCGTCTACGCTTCGGGGTCCGGACCGCGTAAAGGGCGCTATGGCGCGTGGCTCGCGTTCTTGATCGCTTCCTCAACGACCTTCGGCGTTTCCGACATGAGATGAACCGGGGTCATCTCGGCGTAGTTCCCGAACCACCGAGACCAGAGGATCATGAACTCCGCTTGCTTTGCTGGAGTCTCAAAGTCCACCACCAGGATGGCCTCTCGCCTCTCATAGTGGGCATAGGCGCATTCGGGCTTGAATCGAGTTATGACGTGACCGAGGATCTTCCCCGGTCCACCCGATGCATCGAGCTTGTTGCCAACGTCGGCGGGGACGATTCCTCGCACAAGATACCGCATGGCCTCGCGCACGGACTCTAGGGGAGAAGTGTAGCCTCAGCGCGAATCCGGGGAGTTCGGCGCGAGGGTGGCGACTCAGACTCTGCCTAGCGGTCCCCGTCGCACCACTCGCAGGGCTCCTTCTTCTCGGGCGGACGAACCTGCGGGTTGTCTGTGGAGATAGCGGGTGGAGCGTCGTGAAGAGAGCCGGAGTTGGCCGAGCACATTGCCGCTCCCATCAAGTGACCCATAGCCCACCAGGTCTACCCCCTTTCCAAAGCCGCTGTCGCTGCTTGGCAATGCGTTTCTTGCGCATACCGGATGGAATGGGAGGGAACGGAGCAGCAATCCGTGGTGATCGGTAGTTGCAGGCAGGCTAACGCCCACCGATTCTCCCATAGACCAACCGTCCTGGGCGTAGCGTCGAATGCCGCGCTGGGCTCGACAGATAATGGCCGTTGAGATGCACAATTCTCTTACGGCGCTGTGGCGCTGAGGTATTGCGAATCGATCGATGAAAGACCTGGTTGTCCGCACCCGACAATCCTTCCCGTGCCCGGCCAGCACGGTATGGTCCCTACTGTGCGACTCGCGAATGGACGATCGGTCGGCAATACTGTTCAAGTTGGGTGTTCCTCAACCTGTGCAGTGTCGTGTCACCGACGGTCACGGAGGGGTAGGCAGCGAACGGGAATGCATCTCGGACCAGGGTGTGGTCCACCAGCGAATTCTCGTGTGGTTGCCGGGGGAACGCCTATCGTTCCGCATGGAGCAAACCGACATGAATTTCCAAAAATTTGTCCGTGAGATCGTGGATACCTTCGATCTCGTTGCCACCGAGGCAGGGGTCATGGTAACGCGAACGACCGAGGTCGCAACAAAAGGGCGTTTCCAGTTCTTGAAGAAACTCGTGCTCTACTTCGGTCTGAAGAAGGTCCATCGCTACGTCTTTCGGAGCTGGCTACGGCTGGCGCAACAAGGGATCACGCCCTTGGGCCTAGAACAGGGCGGGTCACCGACAATGCCGTCCTCCTGAAGGGTCGGGCGAATCGCGGACGAGATCGTTGCCTAATCTGTTCTATAATCAAGCGCCGTCGCCGGAACGGATGGAGGAGGCTGACGTCGTTGTCATCGGCGCCGGATTCTCCGGTCTCGCTGCGGCCGAGCAGCTCACGGTAGCGAATCGAAGGGTCGTCCTCCTCGAAGCCAGTGATCGGGTTGGGGGTCGCGCGCGGACAGACTACCACCTTGCCGAGGGAGTCCCCCTTGAGCTCGGTGCCCAGATGATTCACGGTCGCGAGGCCGTCACCCACACTTGGATCTCCCGGGAAGGGCTCCGGTCCCGTCCGCTACCCGTCAGCCAACGAGGTCGCATCGTCGTCGGGCGACGAGTGGCCCGCTTTCCCTGGTTCGCTCTTCCCTTTCACCCGGTGGCCGGCACTCGCGCGATCTACGATGGGTTCGTGCGCCTCCCTCGGCAGATCGACGCTGCCGTGCCTCCGGACCGCTCCCTCGAGGAGTTCCTGGGTGAACGGAAGGTACGCCCGGCAGCGCGGCTGATCGTCTCGAATCTGTACGCGCACGTCTATGCTGCCGACCCGGAGGCGATTGGCGTGATGGGCCCGGCCGAGGAGTATCGGCAGGCGCGCGAGCCCTACGGCTTCCGGAACTTCCAGTTGGTCGAAGGGTATTCCGCACTCGTCGAGCGAGTCGCCGGTCGACTGGGGAACCGCGTACGACTGAAGCACGTTGTGACCGATGTGCACGTCGAGTCTTCCGGGGTCCGAGTCCGAGCCGATAGTGCCGAGGGTACTTCGAGGGAGTACCATGCGGCCGGCGTCATCGTCACCGTTCCGCTCGGGGTCCTCAAGGCCGGGTCGATTGAATTCGACCCGCCCCTCTCCGACGAGAAGCTGGCCGCGATCCAGCGAATCGCCTTCGGGGATGTGTACGCCCTCCAGCTGCGGATCAAGGGCGGCACGATGCGACGGCGCCTCGGCGATTTTGGACTGGTCTGGGGGGGCACACCTTCGGCGTTCTACCGACCTCGCGTCGCCCTCCGAGAGACTGCCGAATTCGTCACGGCATTCACCGTCGGGCGGGAAGCCCGTCGGCGGGCCGCGCTGCCCGACGACGAGCTCATCCGGGCGACGGTCGCCGAGTGGAACGGGTTGCTGCCTGCCAACGTCACCCTCGGGAAGGTCGAGGGGTACGTCGTGCACCGTTGGCCCACGGACCCCTGGGTGCGTGGTGGGTACTCCTACCTTCCGCCGGGAGTCGGCCTCACCGAGCGACGGGCGCTCGCCGCCCCGATCGGAGGCCGCATCTTCTTTGCGGGAGAGGCCACGGATGTTGCGGGTCAATCCGGAACGGTCGCCGGTGCGATCGACACAGGGACGCGCGCGGCGGAGGAGTATCTCGCCACGCTCCGGGCGAGCGGAACGTGAACGAACCTTTCGGTGATTGCGCGCTCAAGGAACGCCCCCCGGCGACGGCGCCGTAGAGCGCGTGGGTGCGAGCAGCGTTGCACCGATTCGGGAGGGCTCCGGCTCGATGGGTATGGAACAAGTGCTTCCGGTTGCCATGACCCTCCACGGGTCACAAGTGAACTGACCGCCATCTTTTTGGGTCGCCGGGAACGAGGGGGTGCCCAGCATGTTCTCGCGTCGGATCGGGACCGTCGGGTCCTACTACCTCTCGTACAATCTCTACGCCTTCGCTATCGGCCTCGTCGGAGTGTTCCTGAATCTGTTCTTCCTCTCGAACTATAGCTTCCTCGCCGTTCTCTACTTCCAGTTCGCCACTTACGCGGCGTTAGTAACGGCCTACCTGCTCTCCACGTACCTCCTCCCTTTGTGGCGATCGAAAAACCTCTACGTGCTGGGACTCGCTCTCTCGGCTCTCGTCTTGATCGACATGCTGGCCGCGAGCCGCCTTGTTTCCAATGCGTTCTTCTTCGGTGCCCTCTGGGGGACCGCAGCGGGGGTGTTCTGGGCCGGGAACAACCCGATGATGCACGACATCACCCGGAATGCGAAGCGAACGCCCTTTGTCGCGACGAACGGCTTCCTCACAGGCATCGTGACACTCGTCGCGCCGGTCTCGGCCGGTGTCCTCATCCAATTCTCCGACTTCACCGGCGTGCTGCGCTACTTCTGGGACTTCGCGTTGACGGCGGTCTTCCTGATCGCATCGGCCCTCGTGATCCTCCGAACCCGTGGAGAAACCGACCGTCCGATGCGCGGTCCGAACGACACAGCTCGCCGGAGACCGGGGAGTGGATTCGCGAGGTTTCGAATCTACTTCGTATCCTCGCAACTCTTTGCGATTCCGGTCGGGATCATCCTCCCGATCTACGTCTTTGAGGTGACGGGGAGTTACGTGGTCACCGGACTCTTCGCGAGTTACATGATCCTTGTTGGCATCGCAGCGAACCTCTGGTGGCGGAACGGATTCCGTTTGGAAAGCCGATTCACGTTGCTGGCGGTTCTAGCGATCATCGCGTCGTCCGCTCTGCTGCTGGTGAGGTGGGATCCGCCGCTCGACGCCTTTGCGTTCGCAGGGGTTTACACGCTGCTCTCGACCCCTCTGAGCAACATGGCGATGGTGCAGTTCATGGATCACATCGATCGGACCGGAGAGGTGGACCGGACTCGGGCTTGGGCGGACCGAGAGTTCTGCCTGGGAGTTGGACGTGTCGTCGTGCTCGGCGCGACGATTGTCATCTCGACGTACGTCATCCAGAACTCGTTGGACCTCATCCTGATTCTCCCGTTCCTTTCTCTCTATGCGGTCAGCTTTCTCGTGGTTCTTAGCCCGAGATCACTCGGTGGGTCGAGGCTATCCGGTCCTCCCGAGCGGGTGACGACGCCCGGTCGGTGACGCGGTCCTCGCATCGGTACGGCGCATCTCAAAGTGGTTGGGGGTTTCGCCACAAGCTTTTCTTCGGGTGACATTTCCCGGGCCATGTTAATTCGGGAACACGACGGATTCGTTCCGGTCACCGGATTCCAGATCTACTTTCGAACTTTCGAGCCGCCTTCCTTCACCAGCACGATCCTCGCCCTCCATGGGGGGCCGGGCGCGCACCACCGGTATCTCCTCCCCCTCGCTGACCTGGCTGAACGTGGATACCGCGTCATTTTCATGGATCAACTCGGTTGCGGGAGGTCCGAACGTCCCTCGGATACCTCGGTGCATACTTTGGAGCATAACGTCGAGGAAGTCGAGGGAGTGCGCGAGGCGCTCGGACTCGGGAGGATTCACCTGTTGGGCTCGAGTTACGGAGGGCTACTGGCCCTCGCCTACGCGATCCAGCATCAGGCTCACCTCAGCAGCCTGGTGACGGTCGGCGGCCTCGCGGACGTGCCGTTCACGACCGCGGAAATGGGACGACTCATCCGGGAGCTCCCGGAAGGGAGTCGCGTCGCCATCGAAAAGTACGGCAGTCTCGGTGAGTTCCAGAATCCCACGTATCTCAAGGCCGTCGACGTGTTCTATCGCCGACACTTGTGTCGGCTCGCGACGTGGCCACCGGAGGTTGCCGAGACGTTGGCCGAGATCAACTACGACGTGTACGGGAAAGTGAACGGACCGAACGAGTTTACGATCACGGGGACAATCAAGGACATCGACCTCACGTCCCACTTGTCCACGATCCGCGTTCCTACTCTAGTCGCAGGTGGTCGGTACGATGAAGTCACTCCCAACGTCGCCCGGCAAATTCACGACCACATTCCAGGGTCCCGACAGGTGGTCTTCGAACAGAGTTCTCACCTACCTTTCTGGGAAGAGCGATCGGCCTTCCTGGACACCCTCGCTGAGTTTCTCCGGACCCACGATTGACCTGGGGGGCACGGGTGTGGCTTCGAACGGGCCGACTCGAACCACAACTGGGACCTCCACTGCGGCGCGGTGGGCGTAAGGAGCCGTGCAATCCGTCTCCCCGCGGTAGCAGGTTGCTTCAGGCAGGTGGCGAACCGCTTCCGATTCCTGCCCTCATCTCTTGCCATGCCCGACGCGCCTCTTCGACCGACCCTTCCTCCTCGATGGTCGAAACATCTCCCGGGTCCCGGTTGAGCAGCACCGACTTCAGCACCCGTCGCATGATCTTCCCGGACCGGGTCTTCGGGAGCGCCGGGACGAAGTAAATGTCACCGATCACCACGACCGGCCCCATCTCCTGCCGCACGGTCTTGAGGAGTGCGACCTTCATCTCCGCGGAAGGTTCGTATCCCTTCTTCAGCGTCACGAAGGCGCAGATGACCTCGCCCCGAAGCTCGTCCGGCCTCCCGATGACACCGGCCTCCGCCACCGCCGGGTTGCGCAGGAACGCGCTCTCTACCTCAATCGTGCCGATCCGGTGTCCGGCCACTTTCATGATCTCGTCGGCGCGGCCGCTGAAGAAGAAATAGCCGTCCTCATCGGCATACGCGGCGTCGCCTGTGTAGTACACTCCCGGGATCCGCTCCCAGTAGTCGCTCCGGTACCGTTTCGGGTCCTTCCAAATCGTCGGTGTGAGGCCGGGAAACGGTCGCGTCAGCACGACGATCCCCTTCTCCCCGGGCGCTATCGCGCCCCCTTCGGGAGTGCGAATCTCCGCGTACACACCCGGCAGCGGCACCCCCGAGGAGCCCGGCTTGATCGGAAGGAGCGAGATCCCGTACGGATTGGCGAAGATGGGTCCGCCGGTCTCGGTTTGCCACATGTGGTCCACGACCGGAACCCGGTCCTGAAACAGCTTGAACTGCATCCACTCCCACGCTGCCGGGTTCAGGACCTCGCCGGCGGAGAACACCCGCCGTAACGTGTGGAGGTCGAACGACTGGGCCGGTTCGGTGCCGTATCCCATCAGGAGGCGGATGGCGGTCGGGGCGGTGAAAAGGCCGGTCACGCCGTGCTCCGCGATCATCCGGTAGAAGGTCTGGGGTCCAGGGTAGTCGATGGCCCCTTCGTACACGACCGTGGTGCACCCGGTGATCAGCGGTGCGTAGACGATGTAGCTATGACCGACCACCCAGCCGATGTCGGACGTCGACCACCAGATGTCCTTCGCGCCAAGGCCGAAAACCCACTCCGAGCAGCTGTTGATCCAAACGGAGTATCCGCCATGGACGTGGATCACGAGTTTCGGCTTCGCAGTCGTACCGGACGTCGCGAGGATGTAGGCGGGGTCGTTCGCCTCCATCGGTTCGTAGGCGTCCGACTGCCCGGCCGCAAGGGCGACGAAGTCACTCCACAGGAGATCGCGCCCCGGCTGCAGAGCCGGGACCCGGGAACCGCGCTGCAGGATCACGACCTTTTCCACCGCCGTTCCGGGCTCGCGGAGGGCGGTTTCCACAATCTCGAGCAATGAAGTGTCCTTTCCCTTCCGGTAGGTGAGATCGGCCGTCAGGAGTACCTTGGCCCCCGCGAGTCGGATCCGCTCGGAGAGCGCTCCGCTGCCGAAACCAGCGAACACTACGAGGTGGATCGCGCCGATTCGGGCGCACGCGAGCATGCCAACGATCGCTTCGGGCATCGTGGGCATGTAGATCGCGACCCGGTCGCCCTTCCGGACGCCGAGCCCCCTCAGGGCGGCGGCCACACGCTTCACGTGGGTCCAGAGTTCGTGGTAGGTGAACACCCGACGTTCGCCGCGCTCGTTCTCATAGATGAGCGCCGCATGACCCCCGCGTCCCTTCTCGATGTGTCGGTCGAGGCAGTTGTAGCACAGGTTGGTTTGCCCGCCGCTGAACCACTTGAATTCGGGCGGGTCCGCCTCGAATACACGGTTCCAGGGCCGGAACCAATGTAGTTTCCGTGCCTCTTCCGCCCAGAATCGGTCCGGATCACTCTCGGCACGTTGCCGAACTGCGTTGACCAGAGGGTTCGTGTGTGCTACCATTGGTGCTCCCTACACATCCTGTCCGAGGGGAGCGAGGAGCGACCGTGGCGACCTGCTCCCCTGAGAAGACGTCGTGAGGACGATGGCCCCGAAGATAGGGCTTTCGTAAGCGACCCGCGCTGACGTCGTTTCTAGACCCACGTCGGGCGGTAGTGAGCGCGGTCGGCGTGGCTGCCCTTGGCCCTGCCATCACTCCTATGGATTCGAAACTGGAGCCGCGGGCTCTGAGCCGCCCGGCCCTCCCAGTAGGTCGGTCAGCCGATCCAGGTCCGAGTCCCTGAGGCCGATGAACCGCCGACCGTCGAACCTGGCCATGGTTGTCCCGTCACGGAAGACCAGAATCGTCGGAGTGATCTTGATCTGGAACGAGTCCCAGAGTGGGTCGTTCCAATCCGTGATATCTGCAATCGCGAGTTTGGCCGGGAGCTGGCCATTCCGGAGGACGAATTTGGGAACAAAGCGACGTGTCGGAAGGCACCAGGTGGCCCCGAAGCAAACGGCGTAGGTCCCGTCGCGCTTGAGGTGGGAGGTTTCAAAGTCGTTGGTCCGCAGGACCTCAAGTCCGGTGCTGTCCCAACTGCGTTTCGCTCTCTCGGTCAATGCACCCTTCCTTGTCTTCCATGGTGGAGGGTCATGAAGGACCTACCCCTTTGCCAGCCGGCAACTACCCTGAACGTCCGTTCGACGGACTTGGTGTAGGTGCAAGGCGCATTTCACACGCATCTCGCCGGCGGCCAGACCTCGGACCCCAAACCCCCTCGAACCAAATCCACATGAGTCAGTGAATCTCTGGCATTCGCGATGTACGTTCCAGGCAATCCGAGACCCGGCTCGTGGCCGGTTCGCATTGTCAAGGTCGCCACCCGTCATCCGGAAAAAGGCTGGCTCGCTGAGCCTATCCTGAACTATCGGGCAAGGTGCGACCGGTGCGGCTGGTTGGGTCGTCCCCTCCCCACACACGCCGAGGCAACGCGTTCGGCCACCCGTCACTCATGTCTGCCTGTGGCCGGCGGGGTCATCGTTCCCATTGGCGACGTATCCCGTCATCCCTGGCTTCGGCCTTGATCGATCAAGAATCAAACTTCCGGCCCCGGCCCATCTCCGACGGTCTTCTCGAGCGCGAAACCCGCCGGCCCACGTCTGTCGGCAAGAGACACTTTGCGCAGAACGATCACCGAAGGCTACGTCGCCCTGGGGGGAAGAGGGTGGCCCGGTTAGGATTGCCATATAGCACTCCGGCCTATCGAACGGCGAGGCACCATGACCGAAGGAGCGGATTCCCGTTACGACACTCGACTGAACGTGCTCTACCGTCCCTTGGAGATCATCGAGGCCGGTAAGCTCTCGGGTGAGTCGGTCCATCCGTGGTACAACCAGAACCCTCTGCGAAGTCAACGACTCGGTCGTACGCCTCGGCGTCCTACGAGGAGAATATCACTGGCACCACCACGATTCGGACGAGTTCTTCCACGTAATCGATGGAAAGCTCCTGATCGACCTCGAGGGTCGCACCCTGGAGCTCTCTCGCGGGCAGGGAGTGGTGATTCCCAAGACCGTGGAACACCGCCCACGGGCACCTCAGAAGACGGTCGTCCTGATGGTAGAGAACAAGGGGATCATCCCGACCGGAGCGTAACGGAGGGGTGTGGTCGAATGGGGCGTCCTGAGGGGTCTCGCACGACAGAGGCAGCGACTTCGGACTGGCGCACTCCGGCCGAGATCGACAACTACCGTACCACGCCCGACTACCCGACAACCGTCGGGTATCTCGAGCGGATCGCATCCGCGCATCCCGACAAGGTCCGCGTCGAGAATTTTGGGAAGACCGGTGAGGGTCGCGACCTCAAGATCGTGGTCGCATCGAAAGATGGTCTTTTCGACCCCCAGGCAATCCATGCTTCGGGTCGCGCGATTCTGCTGGTCCAGAATTCTATCCATGCCGGCGAGATGGACGGGAAGGACGCCTGTCTTGCCTTGCTCCGGGACATCGTACAGAATCGGAGTCGGGCCGCGCTCCTCGAGAACGTGGTCTGGGTCTTCATCCCGGTGTACAACATTGACGGGCACGAACGACGGTCGGCCCACAGTCGCATCAATCAGAATGGGCCTGAGTTCTCCGGCTGGCGCGCCAACGCTACCAATCTCAATCTCAACCGCGACTACCTGAAGGCGGACGCCCCGGAGACGCGGGCCTTTCTACAGATGTTCCACCGGTGGATGCCGGACTTCTTTGTGGACAATCACGTCACGGACGGAGCCGACTTCCAGTACGACGTCACCTTCGCCCTCGACGACACCCCCGACGTCTTTCCGGCGACGGCCAAGTGGATTCGCGATTCGGTCAACCCGGAATTGGAACGTCGAGTGAACGCGACCGGCCACCTCGCGTTCCCAGGGCCGGCGTTCTTGAACGATGATACCGATCCGGCGCGAGGTCTGGCCTTCCACGACAATCCACCCCGATTCTCTACGGGATTCATGATCCTGGAGAACCGCCCTGGACTGTTGGTCGAGCTCCACATGCTGAAGGACTACCGAACCCGCGTCACGGGTGACTCCGAGATCATGCGGGCCTTGATGGAGTTGATGAATGAGGACCCGGCCGGTCTGATCGCGCTGAACCGGGAAGCTGACCGGGCCGCCGTCGCGCTCGGGTCGGAGCCGGCGCGCCGTCGGTCGGTTCCCCTCGGCCTCGAAAAGAGCGGTGAGACAACTCTGGTGGAGTTCCGTGGCTGTGAGTTCACCCGAGGACCGAGCAAGATCTCCGCCTCCACGGCGATCCACTACGGTTCCAAGCCCTGGAACGTGACGCTGCCCATGGACGTCGGGGCCAAGGTGGCGATCTCAGTTACGCCTCCCGCCGGGTACATCGTCCCTCCGCAGTGGACGGACGTGATCGGCGTCTTGGAGGTCCACGGAGTGACCGTGCAGCGGACGACAGCCACGTGGACGGGAACGGTGGAGAGGTACCGTCTCTCCGGCATGCGATGGCCGGGGAAGCCGTTCGAAGGCCGGTTTCCTATCTTGCGCGGCGGAAACGTGGAGCGGGCAATCGGCGTATTCGGAAAATGTACGATGGGGCCGGAGACCGTCACTTTCCCCGCAGGGTCGGCGGTGATTTCGCTCAGCCAGAGGCTTTCGAAGGTAGCTATTCACTGGCTGGAACCGGAGGCACCCGACTCCGCCCTGCGTTGGGGGTTCTTCCATCCGATCTTCGAGCAGAAGGAAAGCGGGGAGGCGTACACCTTGGAGAAGCTTGCCCGAGAGGATTTGGTCAAGGACCCCAGCCTGAGGGTCGAATTCGAGGAGCGAGTCCGGGCGGATTCGCAGTTCGCGGGGGACCCGAACGCCCGCCTCGAGTTCTTTTACGACCGCTCACCGTGGTGGCAGGCTCAGAGGGTCGGCGAGTATCCGGTGGGTCGACTGATCTCGCTCGATGACCTGCCGCTGAGTTAACGAGACCGACCTCGAAAAGCGGTACGAGGCGCGTTCCGAATCTGTTCGAACTTGGGGCAGACTCGCACGGTGACTAATCCGCACGATCGAGTGTGGAACGGAAACCTCGCGAGCTTTGGCCCCGGGAGACCTCGGGTCAGGTCGCGGGGCCGGCTTCCATCGTGATGACCAGTTTTCCTTGAGCGTGCCCCGCTTCAAGGTAGCGGATGGCGTCCGGAACCTGGCTCAAAGTGTAGCGCTTCTCCACGACCGGCACCACCTTGCCGGCTTCGAGAAGGGATTTCAGGAACTCCAACTCCTCGTGGGTTACGTCTGCCATCATGCCCGCCCACTTCGTACCCTTTCCTCCCGATATCAGCCGCCATGCGAGTCCGCCACCGAGCATCTGGGCCATCGACCCTCCTCCGATCATGACACATCGGCCGTTGGGTCGCAGGGCGTGCTTGTACGCCGAAAGGGAACGGCGGCCGTTGACGAGAAGAATAAGGTCATACTGCTGTCCTTTCTGAGTGAAGTCCTCCTTGGTGTAGTCGATGACCCAGTCCGCTCCAAGCGAGCGTGCCTTCTCCAGATTCCGTGTGCTACACACGGCTGTCACTTCTGCCCCGAGCGCCTTGGCGATTTGCACCGCAAACGTGCCCACGCCGCCGGAGGCACCCAAGATCAGGACTCGTTGTCCCGGCTGAAGCTGTCCCTTCTTGCGAAGGCCTTGCAGGGCCGTGACCGCCGCGACCGGCACGGCCGCTGCTGCTTCGAACGATACGTTGGCCGGTTTCAATGCCAACCCATCCTCACGGACCGAAACATACTCGGCGAAACAGCCCAGCTGGTTCCCGAATACCTCGTCACCAGGATGAAAGCGCGTCACATTCTTCCCGACCGCTTCCACAACACCAGCAACGTCCGCTCCCAGCACCTTTCGCTTGGGCTTCATGAATCCATAACCCATGAGGCGCACGAGGAACGGTTTGCCGCGGAGGAGATGCCAATCCAGCGCGTTCACGGAGGTCGAACGGACCTTGACTAGGACTCGATCTTCCGCGGGGGTCGGTTTTTCGATCTCTTGGAGCTGAAGAACATCGGGGGAACCGTACTTGGTGGCGACGATAGCTTTCATTCGTGTGTCCTTCCGAGGTTAACGGACCCACGCCTTGGCCGGCGTATAGCTTCCTCCGAGTCCCGTCCGAGAGCCTCCTATTGGGAAACGGGGAGGACCGAACGCCGGAATATGATCGAGGACGTTGGTCACGCCCGGGGCAAGTGCATACAACCGCGGTTTTGGCCACGGCCCACACGATCCAGAATCTCCGGCTGAGATCTCCCCCCAACCCATTCGCTGCTCTTCGGGCCAGGTTCCGGCCCCGATTGCTTCGACGGCTACGGTGCCGGTGGGGGTCCGTCCTTCTTCCGATGATCGTGCAATCCGAGGACGTTGCCGGAAGGATCCCAGACAATCCCCTGGCGTTCGTCCAATCGCTTCACTTTGAACCCCTGCCGCTCCAAGGCATCGGCGGCGTTGGGGAAGTCCTTGACATGCAAGTAGAAGGGGGAGTCCTCCCCGTCTTTGCCCAGGGCGATCCGCGGAGACTCAGCCTGCAGGAAGAGCGTGATTTGCGCTCCCTTCCCGTCCAACACAGTCCAGATCGGATCCTCGTTTCCTACGACCGGAAATCCCAGCGCGTCTCGGTAGAATTGAATTGCAAGTTTCATGTCGTGAACTGGGATCACAATGTGCCCGATCCCGGCCTCGACGGGTTCCATTCTTCTGGTTAGGCCCTCAGACGGATAACTCTAGGGTTCGGCTGTGAGAGAGACCAGCAATTGCCGACGGATTGACGGCGGGTGCAAGGCACGTTTCGCTATCCCTTCTCGCCCTGAGCCGGGATCGTGACTCCAAGTCGGGTACGGTAGCACTTACCGCAAATCGCGAAGATCCTTGACTCGGAGACGATGAGGTGGAGCGGCTCGTTGTAGGAATAGGCGCGACAATCGGGGAAACCGCAGTACTTGAGCGGTACTTGATCGGCGTCAAGCATGATCCCGCGTTCCCTTGGGAGGTCGACCATAATCCCCTGAGATAGGCTCGGCGATATCTCACTTGTGGGATTCAGCCGGTGAAACGTCGATTGTCTGGGTTCTCGGCCGCACCCAGCGCGGCCACGCTTAGCGACGGCGACCGGGAAACCAGCGGCTACATGTTTTGTGATCTACGATTTCTACGACGACAATGATCCGACGGCCACCTTGCTTGACCACCGTGTAAAGCATTCTCCAGAAGTCGGGTAGGTCTTCAACGTACAGATTCTCAAGGGCGTACTTTTCCCTCAGGTCTTTCGGGATTGCGCTCTTTCTCACCACCTCTCCATGAAGGCAATCGACCAAGAGGATGGGTTTGAACGCATGCGCACGCCGTGCAATAGTCCTGGACTTCGGTGATGGGTCTCTCTCCAGGGAAGTGAGAGTCTCGCTCGCACCGTCAGAAAGGAGGACGGCGCTCGCGGGAATCATCAGAGGCTTCGGCCTCTCTTGATTGCATCAGCGAGCTGGGTCGGCGCCTCCGGAACCCAGATCAGGCCTTTGCTACCCTCGGCCACCGAGCCATCGGCAGCAAGAAAACCGAGAATCGCGTTCAAGCTCTGCCGACCCATCGAATGAGACCATCCCGCGAGGGTTCGCAGAATGTCATTCCGGCTCAGAGGTTCGTTGGCTTCCCGAAGGATCGAGCGAACGTACTCAATGGACTCGAGCGTCGGATTTGCACCCGGCCGCGCGAACTCGAGATGAGGCGGTCTCAGGAGGCTCGACATGGGGATATAGCTATACATGATACCATATATACATACATTCTCGGGGAGAGCTGTCACTTGTGCCGCGGCGTGGTGCGCGGTCTCTTACGTCCTCTTTGACTCGGACATGCGGTGGAATTGCCAATCCCCGGGTTCTCTTCCTGAATTCCAAACAAGGAGGGCCTTAACCCCCCGTCTTCGCTCGGCGACTCGTCTGAATGTGGAATCAAAATGAGGAAGTCTGAGCAGAGGTCAAGGATCCGATACGTGAAATCCGACTTTATTCCGGGAACGGACGTGCTCGCAGTCGACAAGAAGGAGACGGGTCGTCCGTTCGCTCCTGTTCCATCAAATCCCGACCCGGACATCGTCCACAGTCCGAAGCCGGGGAGTTTGATACCCGACGATCCAACGGCGTATCCATCCGAGTTAGCATCTATCCCGTCGACCGAGCCGTATACGTAGAAATCGTTTCACCGCAAACGAATCGCATCCCGAACTTGTATGTCGGCTCGCGCCCAATAGGGCGAACCCATCCGCTAACAGCTTCGACGTGCAATGTCTGTCATACCAATCGTTCGCGCCACGTGTGCTCGCTTACCTCACGAGTTGCGGTGTTTGCATAACCCCTCGGGCTGAGGCCAACCCGCGCTCGGATGGGCGCGCGCCGAGAGCGTCCCGGTCCCTTTCGGGAAGGGTCAAACAGTGCGACGGGCCCTGGAGCATCTCTCGTCAATCAAAGTGTCTCGCGACCGCCACGAGATACACAAGGAGGACCACGACAATGACCAGACCGAGCCAGGAGCTGGCGAGGAAGTCCACCGCCCCGTAGACGAGCAGCACGAGGATGGCGAGGACCAGCGCCCACATCTCCTGATTCCAAAGGCCAACCGCGACTCCAAGGATGATTACCCCTATGATCAGGACAATGGCGCCCGCGATGGTCCCGGTCGTTCCGAATACGCTGACCAATCCCAATCCGCCGAGAGCGACGCCGGCGGCTCCGGGGAGGAGGAGCAGGCCGAGCACAATGACGAAGAATCCGAAGATCCCGATCAAGACCGCAAGAATCGCGACGCCCAAGGGAAGTTGACCGATGTTGCTAGCCATGATGGCGAATTCGAACTCCCCTCCTAAGAGGACTACCTTAACTCAGATTCAGCAGAGGAGATCCCGAAGGGCCGACACATCGGGACGGCGTTGGAGGGCGGGCACCTTCGAAGCGCACTGAACCAAGAGCCCGACCGCCACGGGTTACCTTGGCAGACAGATCCGCCCCTCGAGCTTTGCAGCTACGCCAAACCGGGTGACGACATTCGCCGCACGAATACCCGAGCCGACGAAGGTCGTCCCCGAAGCGTTGGAGAAGACCCCTGGCGAGTTCAGGGTGGTGACGAGGGTGTCACCACGATGTGGGGATTCCCCAGGAAGATCAGCGCCAAGAGGACCAGGCCGGCCATGATCGTCAAGAACGACCCCAAGGCTACGAGGAGCCATCCACCCGCGATGACCCACGTGACGAGCCCGAGAACGACCAGGACCACTCCACCTGTCATATTGCGCTCAGCGGCCCGAAGGTGGGTGAAGCCCGAATAGACCAGGATCACAAGGCCGAAGATGACGGCGAGGACACCGAGCACGAGGGCATACGATGAAGCGTAGTAGTGCGGACCGTACCCATAGGGACTGTACCCGTAGGGACCGATACTGAGAATGAATCCCAGGATCCCTCCGAGAATGACAAGGATACCACCAAGAGCCGCGACTAGCGTGATCAAACTCCGCTGTGCCATGTTGTTACCTGAGGACAGTCGATACCGCGAGGGGGATAGTCGCTCCCTTGACCCGAGTTAAGCTGCCCTCAGTCGGTCGGTCTGACCCTCACCCGAGAGCTGGAAGAAACTGCGGGTTACTCTAAGGCGACTCTTGCGATGTCCGACACGGTTCAACCCGACGGACGAGGGTGGGTGCGAGGCGTATTGCAACTCGTTTATGCTACTTCACCGCAGTGACGATAACGCACTCCGCGGGAATCGAGAGACCGTGCGGCGTCTCCCATTTCCTGAGGTTCTCCCGAGTCTTCCGGAGAATCTCCTGTTGGGCCGCAGGATCCTCCTCGGATAACGAATGGCCGATCGGCGTTGCCCCGAGAATGGATCGCAGGTAATCTTCCGCGGTTGCGACTTGCATGGAGCCCTCGACGTGCTCCTCCTGAGCATCGCGGAAGCCGGCGGCCTGAAGGAAGGCAACCATCTCCCCGGGGCCTCCAGTCTCGTATGGGGTGGGGAGGTACCCGTTTTCGTCCGGCTCTGCGTTTTCCAGCATGGGGGCTATGATGGCGTCGAGGAACGGGACCCGATCCGCGGTGCTCCAGACAGAGACGCCAATGCGACCATGGGGCCGGACCACGCGATAAGCCTCCCGGGCCGCCTTCTCGGGATCCGTGAAGATCTGGAAGCCGAAGCTGGAGACGACCGCGTCGAACGACATGCTCGTGAGGGACAGGGCCGCACAATCCATCGCCAGGAAATCGACATTCTGGAGGCCCCGAGCCAGGGCCACCTGGGAGGCGATTGAGACCATGTTTTCGGAGAGGTCGACACCGGTCACGTGCCCTTGAAATCCCACTTCGCGTGCGATCGAGATCGCGGGCTCCCCGGGCCCTGTGCCCAGGTCGAGAATCTTCTCCCCCGGTCTGGGGTGCAGTCGCGTAACGAGCGCGGAGCGGAACTGTTCGAGATTCTTCATCCACTCGACGTAGGCGTTGGCGCTCTCATTCCACGTCCTCCGAGTGTACTCTCGGTAGTATTCGTCAGTATATTTCCAAGGCATGGTAAACGGGCTCCCGATGGTCTTCACCTACATTCCACTTCCGGAGCCTGAATCACTCGACGCACGCGGCTCCGCTTCGAAGGGCGGGTGCAATGCCGATTGCACCCCGTTCTCAGAGTCAAACTCCAAAGTTCACGGCGTAGCCGTACCCAATTTCCGAATGCTTAAGCGCGAGGGGGACATTCGGTCGGTGGAATGGATTGGGGAAGGCCCTCCCGCCCTCGTCCGTTGTTTGCGGCAGCGGTAGTCGTCATTGTATTGGCAGCGACCCCCCTGATGGGCGGGAGAAGTCTCGTAGCTTTCGGTTCACCTCGCGCGCTGGCCCCGATGGATTTGGGCGACGGATTTCTCACCTTGTCCAACGTCCAGAACGTGACAGGGACCGCGGACTTTGACACGTTTTGTGCCGACCAGGCTCCGATCGAAGCGTGCGGAAGTCCGGTCGGTGTCGCCGAATTTTCGCCGAACGGTTTGGCAGTTCTCGCACAGCAAGGGTGGTCGCAATCCCACTACGTCCAACCCAGCAAGTACGCCATCGTTGAGTTTAACACGTCCACACTCGAGAATGTGTCCTATCTCCACATAGATTGCCAGCCCGGTTTTCCGTTCTATCCTGGCGTCGGGGCCACGGTGTGGGTTCCTTGCTTCAACGCCTCATGGTCCCACAATTCCACGGTGCTCGGATACGATGGATTGACCGGGGCGATTGACGCAAACATCACGTTCCCGATTTGGCCCTATGTCATGAGCTACGACTCACGGAGTTCCGAAATCTACGCCTTCGGTTGGAGTCTTTCGGGTCCCAGTCTCGACTTTGCCGGGTTCAACACGTCATCGCCGGAGCCCGTGGCGAGTGAGGTTCCTGCCCTCCAGATCTCGGAGACCCAAGATGGTGGGACGGCACCATTTGCCCTCGACCCCTCGACCGGGGAGATCGTCTTCGGTTCTGCCAACAGCACGCTGATGGAACTAGATCCCGCCACGGGCGATACCGCGGTGATTGCAGAACTACCCTCGTCGCCTCTAGTGCCGCGTCTAGTGGGAGAGTTCGGGGTTCCTGAACTCTAACGCAAGTACTTTCCCGGAGGAGGTGATGCCTTCTCCCCATGCTGCGAGTCCGCGAGCTCTCGGACGAGGAGGGCCAGGCCCTCTCTCGCCTCGTGAAACGATCCCACGACCCGACCGTCGTCAAGCGCGCGATGATCGTGCTTCACTCGTTCCAGGGCTTCTCTCCGCCCAAGATCGCAGGGATGGTCCTCTGGAGCGAAGACTGGGTCCGACGGGTCATCAAGGACTACAATCGAATCGGTCGGGATGCCCTCTACCCGAAGAAGAGCCCCGGGCCCGAGCCGAAGTTCACCCCAGAGATCCGCAAGGCGATCGTGACCTTCGCCCTCTCCCGACCGAAGGACCACGGGTGGCAGGGACCCACCAGCTGGTCGCTCGACCTCCTCCAGGAGACCCTGGTCTTCGAGGGAGTGGTGGAGTCGATCAGCCGCGAGCGGCTGCGGCAGATCCTCGTCGAGGAGTCGGTGACCTTCCAGTCCGTGAAGACCTGGAAGAGCTCGAAGGACCCCAAGTTCGCCGAGAAGCTACGGCGGCTGAACGAGCTCACCAATCGAGAGCACAACCCTCCGATCGTGGTCTCGGTGGACGAGATGGGACCCATCTCTCTCCAGCCCTACGGAGGCCACACCTGGGCTCGGTCGGGGCACCCCGACCGAGTGCCGGCGACCTACAAGCGACTCGGCGGAGTTCGCTACCTGATGGGCGCCTACGACTACTACCACCATCGGTTCCGCGGTATCTCTCTACCTCGAAGAGTGGCGCCGGCTGGGTGCGATTCCTTCGGTGGGTTCGAGGGCGATACCCCTCGGGTGGACGGATCTATCTGATCCAGGACAACCTCTCCACGCACACCACGCCGGCGGCGGTGGCCGAGGCCCGGAAGCTCCGGATCACCTTCGTCCCGACACCCACCAACGCCAGTCACCTCAACCCGATCGAGACCCACTTCCGAACGATACGTCGGTGGGCGTTCACCGGGTCGAACTACTCCGATTGGGAGGAAGCGAGGGAGGCCCTCCGCCTCGCGATCCGTCGGCTCAATCGGATCCACTGCGTGACCAACTCACGTCCCGCACACCGCTGGTGGACACGGCACTAGCCGTGACAGTTGACTCCGGAACGAACCAGATCCTGGTGAGTACGTTCAATCCCAGTTCGGTGGAGGTTTTCAACGCGCAAAGTTACGCGATGGAAGGTCAGGTTGGCATTCCGAACTGTTTCAACAACATCTGTGCCCAACCGAACGATGTGTACCAAGTGCTGGTCGACCCGACCCACGGAGATGCTTACCTCGTCTCCACGATTGCGTTTCTGACCCTGAATCTATCTTCTTTGTCGATGGTGGGCACTGTCGTGGGTTACGGGGACGGCCCGCAGATTACCGCGATTTACTCACCGACCTCTGATCGCATTTTCGGCACATACTCCAGCATCGGAATGAACGGGCCGGGGTTCGTGGTGCAGCTCTTCCACGGTTTCTATCTGATGCTAACTTCGTTGTTGTGGGTGCCTACGGCCGTGGGGCTACTCGTTTGCGCCGCGGTCGTGGGTGCCCTTCTCGCGGTGCTGCGTTTTCGAGGTCCGCCGGTCCAGCCGAGGACGAGCCGGTCGGGGCCGGGATCCTACATTCAGGGCGACTAGCAGTTCGGTCGGCGCGGGTCGCGCAACCTAATTGGGTGCTTTGCCAATGACCCACAGGGTTCGCGATTCCACTTGCTCTTCTCGGCGAGGATGACCAGATCCGTCACGGCGGTGCGGCCAAGGGGGAAAACGAAATTGCTCGCACGATTCGACCCGCCTCATTGAATTGTATGCAGTCTATCCCGGTGAGGGGCGAACGACTCTCTCCAAATTCGGTGGTCCACGCCTGTAGGAGCGAGGAGTGATGCTGGGACAATATGCGGGTCGTGCAGCGGCCTTCCGGGAACTGCTTTCGGAATGCAGAAATTTCCTCGAACTGTTTGTCAATTCCGCGGTATTCTCCGTATGGACTTGAAATCTCGATCTCAGGTGCGCAGGTCTCCTCGAGCAGGCGGCGCCGATCCGCAGAGTCGTGAACGTTCCAGGCTTCGATGAACTTTTGGAATACAGTAACCAGGTCGGGGTGGGGTTCGACCATCGGGTTCCCTGACCCCCCGATGCGATTAAACCGTTCGGCGGGACATCATTTCGACTGCTGGTTCCCGAGCGGCGACGCCAAATGCAACCAAGGTCCGGAGATTGTGGGGAGTCTCCGCTCGATCTTCAGAGATCTCCCGAGAATCGACCTGAGCTTGATGCTGTGTCCCGTGCGCCGGCGGCACTTGGTCTCGCTTATCCCCTCCGGCGGCGCTTAAATAGGTGAGGAGCAAAAATGACACAGCTAACCGAGCCAGAAGCCCGCCAAATGATCGCCGTAGTCAATACCCGAAATGTCGAGAAGATCGTGGAGCAGTACGCGGAGAACGCGTCGTTCCAAGTCCCGAGACTCGAGTCTCCGATTGTAGGGAAGGAAGCGATTCGATCGTTCCTGACGAGCGCGTTCGCGGCGTTCCCCGACTGGACGATGGACATCAACAATGTCATCGTTTCGGGCAACGAAGCAATTGTCGTCAACTCGGTGCACGGAACCCACACAGGTCCGTTCACCGATTCCGACGGAAAGGCCGTGGTCCCGACGAACAAGAAGTTCGTCCAAGAGCAGCTGACCCGTGTGGTCGTGGACGAGAAGGGCAAGGTTTCGATGTACCGAGCGTATGGTAACCCGTCGCGAATGAACCGCCTGCTTCGGTCCCCCAACGCCCCGAAGCAATCCTCCCCTTCGGTGCCGACCAGCAGTTCCGCCTCGGCCACGCCCGCAATCGCACCGAAGTAGTCCAATTCCCACGTGGCGTTCGCCTGCCATTCGTCAAACCCTTTCCCGGCTCGGAACTCCGGGCCGGCCCTCGTCGACAAAGATCCTTCAAGAAAGGCGGCGGTTCGACCCTTCTCTCCGGCTTGACCTAGGTCACTGAAGAAGGTGCAAGGTCAATTGCACCTACATCTCGCTGAAGTTTCAAGACCAGAAAGCGTCAAAATCGTGCACTTTACCGAAGAACACCCAGCACTCGACCACCTTTCCGTTTAGGATCTTGAATACGTTCACGCTCTGGTCCTCGATTGTCCGCCCCTCCCGAGTCGCTTTGTAAGTAACCCACTGAAAGGCGGTGGAATCGTTCGCCATGACCTCGTGGAGGTCTTCTCGAATCGTACCGCCGCTCCTCTCGTAGAGCTGACCGCCCCAACGTGCGATCTCGTCGAATCCATGGAAATCGCCGGATAGCGGCCCACGGCCTGACACATGCCAGACGACTTCGGGGGCGAACGCTGGGCGGGCGGCCTCCGCGTCACCCCGCATGAATGCTGCAAACGCGTTCCGGATCAGAGTTTCGTTCGGATGTGTTATTGACGACATAGGTGGGCCGACTTAGCGTGGACAGGAGACTGTCACTTAGAACTTGTCACCGCGAAATCGTTCGGCGTTCGGAGGTGCGTCGCAAATTGCACCCGCCTGATCGCTCGTCCTCAGAGCGGGCCAGTTCCGGGGACACTTCATTTCGGAACTCGCCGCTTTAGGTACGGGAAGAGCAGGTCGCCGTGGTTCCGACCGATATGGATCGATCCGAGTTCACGGACGGGTACGAAACGGAGCTTCGCCCAAGCTCGGGGAGCTCGGGGCGGGCGGGTTGTCCTGAGCTCGTAAACGAAGCAAAGGGCCCAATGGTTGACGCGATGCCGATGCCGGCCGGAACCGACCATCCCTCCCGTGGGCATGATCTCTGATTCAACGCCGAGTAACCGAGGTTTGCCCGCCGCAAACCCTGCCCAGTCGCGCATGATTCGTGTTGCGGCGTGTGCGGGAGACTCGTCCATGAGGAAGTGACTGGCCGGCAGAATCCAGCCATCCTCCTTCTGGACACCTTTGACTCTCCAGAACGGCAGGCATCCTTTTTCGGGCCAATCCTTGTGAAGTTTCGGTTGCCCGAGAAGAACGTCCCCGCGGCGGTTTCGAGCGATCAGGAACGCCGAGACGCAGAACCCTCCCGCAGGAATGTGGCTGAACCAGGCCCGGTCCGGGGGCCCGAAGCGGGCCCACCGTGACTGCAAAGGCAACATCAACAGGAGACCAACCAGCCCTCCAGTAAATACCCCGCGGTGACGAATGGAGAATCCCAATGCCTGGGCCGTAGATGCAAAGTGCGCCACGCCCCGTTAGCGTGAACTGAACGGCTCGTTACCTCCTCGGTGGCTGTCTCGTGATGACCGCTTCCTTGAGTTCTTCAAAGAGAGGCAAAACCTTCTCGTATACGGCTTGAGCACGGATGTAATCCCAATCGAGACCTCGCTTGTATCGGGCTGCGAGAACTGCGGCGAGGCGAAACATCTCCGTAGATCGCTTTTGGCGGGCCATCATTAGCCTTCGAACAATGAGATACTCGATCGAACCCAGGAGCACGTCTCCGTAGGGGGTAGGCAGAGCCCGCGGCGGAAGACCCGAACGATCTCTTTCTCCGACCAGGTCAACATTACCGAGTCCGCCCTTCACCCAATAGACTCTCCTGTCTCGTCCCTTCTCTGCTTGGAAGCCCCATCGACGAAGGACCGCGCTGATCGCCGGCTTCTCTCCGACTACGTCGATGTCCATGGAGACGTAGTCGTTGCTTGTCAGGTAGATTTCGATGGCCGACCCGCCCACGATGATCAGATGCCCGTCCAACTTCGACTCTCGGGTGAGTAACGCGCCGAACCAGGCTAGTCGTTCGTCTTCCGTTCGAGCCTTGGCGAGGGCGATCTCGAATTCCTTACGGTTCATACATGATGCTGGGTCGCATCCCGTGCCTTACAAGAATCTCGTCCTTGGCCCGTCTCCGGCCAAAGTCAATTCGAACCGGCCCGTTGGCATCCCAGTTCGGCTCCGTCAGGAATTCAAAGCGCCGATAGAGTCGGCGAATCGCGGCACGAGAGGGGCGTCTTGCTGTGCGGTAGAGCTTCGACTTGCAACGAGGACAAAAGGCAGGGACCCGTCGTCGCATCCGCCAGTTGTGATTGCAACGATAGCAATGCGCCATCCGCACCAGTCGCTCAGTCATGGACCCCCCTTGAACAACTTGGTTGAATCTTACTTATAGCTATCGGCGGATATTCAAAACGTGAAAGATGTATTGCACACACATGAGAGGGGGAGTCGGAGGCGGCCGGGCGAGGAGGCCTATCCGCTCGCCGGCTTCTCCAACCCGCTTCCGGACCCGGAGAGCCTTCGAAGCGATCCCCTTGATGGGCTTGCCTTAACGACGTCTTTTCGATTGGCTTATCGGCGCCACGAGTCTGGTAGCGGGGATGAGCGGGTCGGCGACCGAGTACGTTTCTCGTTCCCTCCTCTCCGTCACGGTCCGTAGGGCCTGGGTAACCGGCCGGTTCTTCTTGGTCTACGGGACCGCTCTCAGTGTGTTCCTGGGTGTTCTCCTAGCGCATTTCTCGGGGGCTTCGTTCGCGAGCTCGTATCCCCTCTTCGTTCCGATCTTCGGGGTCGTTGGGTCGATGGGAGGGCTCACCGTTTTCACGAGCGACCGGACAAAGGGTGTGCTCGAGTACTTGATCGCCTACGGGTACTCGCCTCGCCGACTGTTCGCGAACGTCTTGTTGACGACGTTGGTCCTCGTGAGCATCATCGTCAGCATCGGTGTCTCCGTGAGCTTGGGGGCGTACTTCGCGGAGGGGCACACCGTCACCAGCGATCTGGCCATCGGGATAGGGGTCTACGCCATTCCCATGACGTTCGGTTGCGCTGCGTTCGCGTCCACGGTCGGGGTCTACTGGACCGCACTCTCCTCTCCCCGGGCGGGAATCAACAGCCCGGTCGGACTCATTCCCTTCATCGGAATCGTCCCGGCACTGGTCACGATCTTCCTAATCACGGCGATCTCACTTTCCGGGCCTCTCTCGACCTCGAACCTCCTCCTGATTCTCGGGTCCGCGACGGGGCTCGTCGCGATCTTCGTGATCGTGCTGCTCGTGAGCATGGGACGGCTCCTTCGACGCGAGCGGCTGCTCTCGCCGGCGTAGGTGGTGGGGTCGGTTGTCCATGGGGTCCGCTACGAACGTGCCGGATTCGTCCGTTTCAGCCGGGTATGGCGTGGGGATCGACTGTCGGTCGGTCACCGCGGGGTACCTTGGTTCTCGGGTTCTGCACCAGATCTCGTTTCGGATCACGGAGCCGTCAATCTACGTCGTTCTCGGTCCGAACGGCGCCGGAAAAACCACGCTATTTCGAACCTTGGCGGGGATCCTACGGCCCTACGAAGGCGAGGTGTATATCGGCGGAGAACCGATCGATCGCCAGTCGTCCCGCGACCGGTTACACTATCTCACTCACATGGACGGGCTGCCGGATGGCTTGTCGGTGCGCGAGGCCCTCGAATTCTTCGCGCGCGCCGAGGGGGCCCAGTCCCGAGATGTGGACCGCGTGCTCGACCAGCTCGAAATCCGCGATCTGAGCGCGAAGTTCCCCTCTCAATTGAGCGCCGGACAGCGCAAACGAGTTTCGATCGCCCGCGTCTTCCTTCGAGAGCGGTCGATCTACCTCCTCGACGAGCCGACCGCCAATCTAGACCCCAAGGTGGCGCGCGAGATCAGGGAACTCATTCTGAAACTGAGCCGCGAAAAGATCGTGCTCTACTCTTCGCACAACCTCTTCGAAGCGCGCGAGATCGGCCGCTACGTTCTAGTGATCAAGTCGGGGAAGGTTTTCCGCTTCGACCGTATGGAGAACGTGCGGGGCTCGAAGTACGTCCTGGGTATTCGGCTTCTCCAGCCTTCCTCCGCGCTCGCGGCATATGACCATGAAGGGGAGTACTACCTTCGGGAGCTCTCCGGCCCTGAAGAAGTGCCCGCGGTTCTTCGTGAACTGATGGCCCAAGGAGTCCAAATCCGAGAGGCCCGCGAAATGGAGAACCCTCTCGAGGACCTGTTCGCCTGAGAGGCCCAGATACGCCGTGGTCCACAGGGTGCTCGACGATTTCATCGCCGAGCCGAGTGGGTGCACGTCCTATTGCACCCACCGGCAATCTATGGACCGGTAACAGCGGTGTCGTAACTGTGCCGGCTCCGCGAGATAGTAGCAAACCCGTTCCTGACCCGCGCACGCACGCTTAAAGCGCCGGGTGGTTCCGCCGTCCGTGGAACCGGGTCGCCGCCTCGCCGCCGTCATGTTCACCGACACCGTTGGGTTCACGGCATCCACACAGGCCAACGAAGGTCGCACCCTCGAGTTGCTCCGCCAGCAAGCGGAATTGCTTCGGCAGCTCCTCGCACTCCACCAGGGTCGAGAAATCAAATCGACCGGTGACGGCTTCCTCGTGGAGTTCGACAGCGCGCTCAAAGCCGTTCAATGCGCGGTGAATATCCAGCGCCGGCTTTACGAGAGGAATTCCGAAGGTGGACAGACACCCATTCGAATTCGAATCGGGGTTCATCTGGGGGATGTGGTCCAAAACGGGAACGACATCCTCGGAGACGCAGTGAACATCGCGGCTCGAATTGAGCCCCTTGCCGAGCCGGGTGGAGTCTGCGTTTCCAGTGCTGTCTACGATCAGGTCCGAACCAAGGTCGCCGACAAGTTCGAGAAGCTTGAGCCGAAAGCGTTGAAGGGGATCGAACTCCCTATCGATGTCTATCGGGTGCTTCTCCCCTGGATGAACAACGGCGGCGGTCAGGGGGCAGTTGAGTCGCGTTCCGCCGACAAGAGCCGACTTGCGGTTCTCCCCTTCGCCAACATCAGCCCGGATCCCTCTGACGAATATTTCGCCGATGGGCTTACCGAGGAGCTCATCGCGAACCTCTCGCTCGTGCCGGGCCTGAAGGTGATCGCCCGAACCTCGGTCATCGGCTACAAGAAGACCGAAAAGTCCGTCGCCACGATTGGGAAGGAGCTTGGCGTTGGGACGGTCGTAGAAGGGAGTGTCCGCAGGGCGGCCAACCGAATCCGCGTGACAGTCCAGGTCATCGACGTGGCTACCGAGGAGCATCTCTGGACGGCGAAGTACGACGACGACCTCGACGACATCTTCGCCGTGCAAAGCGACATCGCGACGAAGGTTGCCACAGCCCTCCCGGGTGGGTTGAAGAGGGAGAAGGCCCCGATTCCCGAGCTCGCGAAGCCCCGGGAAACGGAGACCTACCTTCTGTATCTCCAGGGCCAGGCTCTAATGTGGAAGACCGACGAGGATTCGCTGCGTCATTCCCTAGAGTTCTTCAAGAAGGCGCTTCAGACCGACCCCACGTTCGCTCGTGCGTATGCGGGCATGGCGCGCGCGTATATCGGGCTCGGAACGAACGATTTCATGTCGTGGCTGGACTCCTGCAACCTCGGTCGGACGGCGGCCGAGAAGGCGATTGCGATCGACCCGGGCCTGGCCGAAGCTCACGGCCTGCGAGCCGAGATCGCGTTCATGGCGGACGAAACGGCCGACGTCCTCGACCGCGAAGTGCGAAGGGCGCTCGAGTTGAACCCCAACTTGGCGCAGGCCCATACCATCTTGGCAGCTCTGGCGGGATCCCTCGGTATCGCCGAGGCGTACGCCGCGGAGAACGAGGCGGCATACCGGCTGGATCCTCTTTCACCCCCGTCAATCCGGTCCTTGGGGAATGCCTTCTTCTTCACGGGTCGGTTCGAAGACGCCCTGGCCCACTGGAGGAAAACGGTGGAGCAGGCCCCGATCGATGCCTACCGTGGAATGGCGGATTACTACATGCTCAAGGGCGACTTCGCGCAAGCTGAACTTATGGTGAAGGAACTGGAACGCCTCGAACCGTCCAGCGACCTCACCCTCCTTTGTCGGGGATGGCTCGCGGCTGTCACGGGAGACCGTCCCACCGCGATGAAGATGATCGAGAGACTTCAGGAGACCTCGCGCGAGGGGTACGCGCGCCAGTCCTCAATCGGATTCGTCTTCTATGCACTGGGCGACCTCGACCGGTTCTTCGAGGTCGTGTTCGCTACGGCGAAAGCGCATACGATGCAAGCCGCTCGGCTCCGAATGTCCCCGCTCTTTGCGGGGGCGAGGAGGGACCCGAGATTCGTCGAGCTCATGTCAACGTACGGCAGACCGGTTCGGGCTCCGAAGTAGGCAGAGTGGTTCCGAATCTCCTCCCCTCACGGGGTCGGCGCGGTTGGGTGCAAGCCTCATTGCACTCACCGGCGCGGCCCACCCCCAAGATCCGAGATTTGCCTCAACCGCCAATCGGGGATTCAGGCGGCCGTCCGTGCCAAGCAATTTGGGCCGGATTCGGCTGTAATTAGGGTGAGGTTCGGGGGCGATTCTGCTCTCCCCTTATGCCACAGGGTCCGTCTGGCCGACCACTATGCCGCGAACGAGACTGTTGTGGGTTCTGCCGATAGTAGCCGCCGCAATATTCGTCATTTCGAGTGGGGCCGCTGCCCGCTCGGTGACGACGCCCAGTTCGGGGTTCAGTAACGACCTGAGCATCGGAACGCACGGGGCCGTCTTTACGATGACCAACGCCCCGGGCGGCAACGCGATCGTGGGATATGTGATTGGGCCCGGCGGCTCGCTTATTCCGGCCGGCCAATTCACCACTCATGGGAAGGGGACAGGAGTCAGCCTCGCCGATTCGGGTTCGGTGGCATTGACGGCTGACCACCAGTATCTTCTGGTCGTGAATGCCGGGAGCAACACGATTTCGGTCTTCGCGGTAAACTCGCCCTCGGGCGGCAGACCGTTGCTCACGTTCATCGACTCGGTCAACTCCCACGGCGTACTCCCGGTGAGCATCGCGATCCATGGCCCCTTCGTCTACGTGCTGAACGCAGGAACCTCGATCGTTCCGGGGAACATCTTTGGGTTCTATCTCGCGGACCACGGCCTCCTCTTCCCGCTGCCCGGGTCGAGTCAGCCGCTGAGCACCAGCGCGTCGACCGCCCCGGCGCAGATTTCGTTCAACCCATCCGGGTCGGTTTTGGTCGTCACCGAGAAGAACACGAGCGTGCTGGACACATACACCGTTGATTACCGGGGATATGTCTCGGCTCCGACGGTCACCGCCTCGAACGGGGCCACGCCGTACGGATTCGCCTTCGGTCGCGACAGGAGCCTGATCGTGAGCGACGCGGCGTCGGGCGCCCTGACGTCGTACCTGGTATCGTCCTCGGGCACTCTCTCAGTGAAAACCCCCGCTCTTTCGGACGGGCAGACGGCCGCCTGCTGGGTGGCGACCGTCGACGGTGGGCGGTTCGCGTTCACAACGAACGCGCACAGCAGCACGATCTCAACGTACGGTGTCGGTCCTGGCGGAGCTCTCACGCTCCTCGCAGCCGTCGCGGCCGCCACCGGACCGGCGGATACGGACATGGCCATCGGTGGGGCGCACGGCCAACTCCTGTTCGTCTACGACGTAGGGGCAGGGGAGGTCCAGGAGTTCGGGATCGGGTCCGGCGCGAGCTTGACCCTCCAATACGACGTCTTCGGATTGCCGGCCACGGCGGAAGGTCTCGCCGCGTTCTGAGGGCGGCGAGAATATCGATCGATTTGCAGGGGAGGTGCGGTTGATAAGGAGTGCCTATCTCGCCACACCCGCATGATGAGCCCCGGGTTCCGCTCCTTGATGTGGTACCTCCTTTGCGGAACCCGGGGAGGGCCTAATCGCCTGAGGATTCTCGAGGAACTGAGCCAGTCTCCGGCGAACGCGCATCAGCTCTCCTCGTCTCTCGAGTTGGATTATCGGACGATACGACACCACCTTCGACTTCTCGAGCAGAACGGAGCCGTAGCCCGCCCGGTCGGTGACGCTTATGCGGCGCCGTACGAACTGTCGCCCTATCTGGCCGAGCACTTCCAAGACCTGCAGGAGGTCCTGCGGGCTCGCCGAGGCTTGATTCCCAGCTCCCGGGGGTCGCAGCCCCTTCCCGGAAGACTCGGGGTGGTCCGATGAGCAACCCGCTGATGGACGCCAGTGTCGTTCTGGGAGTGGTCAGTATCGTTCTCGCGGGCGCGTTGTTCGTCCTATATCGCAGATTGTACGCGCAGACACAAACCGGATTTGGACTTGCTCTGCTCGTGTTTGCCGCCGCCTTCGTGATCCAAAGTGGCCTGACGGTCTACTCCTATCTCGCTTCGATGCCCATCATTCCAGATTCGTTCGCTCCGTTCCTATTCGCAATCGGTCTATGCGAAGCTACCGGTCTCGGCGCGGTTGTCTGGACGGCCTCCCGATGAATTAGTCAGAATGGGTGAGGCGGCGCCCGGGGTGAACCTCGCTACTATGCGATTCCAACGCTTGGGGTCTGCTTGACAACGAGGGATGCGAGGGCAGAACGATCGAATCCCTTTACTATCAGCCAGACTGCCAAGATCATCTCCTGAACTGCGATTGGGATGTTCAGCACCACAAAGGGCGTTGAGAGGGGTGGCTCTCCGAACGCGGCCCAGATGGCCGCGCTCATCGAGAGTGCGGCCCCAATTGATCCCCACGCGGCCAGCCATCGAGGAATGAGTCTCGTTCGATAGAAGATGTAGTAGTAGATTAGCGCGGCAAGTGTGAATGCCAGTACCAAGAATACGTAGCCAAACCAGTTCGAGACCGCCTTGATCAGGGTGCCCAACGTCTGGTAATCGGAACCAGGCGGAGAACCTGCGTTTACGAAGTCCTGACTGAGAGTAACGAGCGAAAGGAGGCAAAGCGCGGTAATGATGCCGAATACCGCTTCAATTATCCTGAGGCCGACCGATCCGAGGGCGAGGCCCTCGTTGTATCTTTTGAGGACAGGGTACAGCGAAATCGCGATTCCGGCACATGCGACCGAGGCGACGAATTGGAACAGCGCCCCCAGCACAATCTGGTTTTGGCTCGAGTAGATCTTGGTGAGGTAATCGGACGCACCGAGAACGGAGCTCGTGAGCGCCGTACTAGCGAGGCCGAGCACGGTTGCGATAATGAAGAGGATTCCTGCGATGATTGCAGCCCGTCGGTCGGCTTCCACGGTCGATTCGCTTCTTCCTCGGTAGTGCGATTCGATCGCTCGAATCCTGTTCGCGGTTAGGAGTCTACCGGAGCTTAGGTTACGGCGTGGACCTAAATTAACCTGGTAGCAGCGGACGAGGGATAGATTCCAACGATTCGAGCGACAGCGCGTCTAGCGAGATGGGTGTATGTCTCATTGCATCTACCCTGTCACCTGAAGAAAGGGATTAATCAGGGGACTCCAATTCTCGCCCGGTGACCGAAATCGACTTTCCGCTCGCGCCGCTCGAGTATCTGGTGGGGAACTGGAACGTCACCAATCGGACCGGGAGCCCCGGCGTCGCGACGGGCGGCGAGGAGACATGGCTCTCGGAGGTCGGCGGGACAGTATTGACTCGGCGTTCGTGGTGCGAGTTCCCACAGACTCCCGAACGGTCCGCGTTCCGTCACGAGGACCTTCTCGTCATCTACGTCGACAGCGAGTCGAGACTGCAAGGCATATTCTGGGACAACGAAGGACACGTGCACTTCTACCGACACGTCCAGGTTTCCGTGGGGGGAGACGCCGTCCGACTGGTCACGGACGCCGCGATTCCCGGGCCACGACAGTCCCTCGAGTATCAGTTCCTCCCGCCGAATCGGAGCTCGGCGGTATTCAGCCTTCTCGTCCCCGGTGCGCCGGAGTTCAAGCCCTTCCTGCAGTGGGAGTGCGTGCGGTCCACATCGAAGTCGGCCTGAATTGTTGTGGCGTCACGCCACGTAGAATCTCCATCTTACGGATCGAGCGGCAGACCTGAGAAAGTAGGTGCATTGTCCAGTGCACGTAGTCGAACAGATATTGGTACGGATGCGGTTCAAAGTGACCGTTTGTCCAGGTCGGACATCCGCGAGGTTATCGTTCCCGCTTCCCCTAGGGATTGAACATGCCGCTGCAACGTCTGACGTACCAGTTTACGACTAAGCTTGCCGCCCCTCGGCCGGCAGCGTATCGCTGGGCAACCGATTACCGACCCACCGATTTCCGACTCTCCGGCCTCAAGGCAACCCGAAAGGTCGAGCATCTAGCGAAGGATCTCATTCTCCTGACCGATTCGTTCGACGAGGATCCGTTCGATTCTCGGCCGGGGGCCCGAACCGTGAAGGTGAAACTAGTTCACTTGTATCCCGACCGCTGGGCGTGGACCGCCACGCATGTCTCCGGCCCGGCTCGATACTCCCAATTTCTGTACCAACTGACGCCCCGCGGGCCCAGAGCGTGTACCCTGCATTTCACTGGAAGCCAGGTCGAGAGAGTTGCCCGTCGCCCCGGCCGGGTCTCGATCGCCCGGCGGACGCGCGAACTCAAGCGCGAGGACTCCCAGCTTTGGGCCAGGCTATCGGCGTCCCTCGCGAAGGAGTCCGCGTGAGTTAAGCCATTTCTCGGACCCGTCCCGTCCGCACTCTCACACGGTGGGTGCAAGGCATGTTGCATGCACGCGAGCCGACGACAGCCGTTGACGGTGCGATGTGGATCCGCTGCCTACTTCCCAAGGAGAACTTGCTTCGTGAGGGCCTTTCGGACTGTCTCGTAGTGGAGGAGCAACTCCCCGTCTTCGAGAACCTTCGATGAGAGGAGTTTGAGGGTGAGCTGTTCCTTCATCTGACCCCAGTACTGTGGGCCCTGGCCCCAGACCACCGGCTGCACGATGAGCCAGTAGTCGTCAGCCAATCGCTGCCGCATGAATTCCTGGATGAGGCGGGGGCCCCCTTCCGCGATGATGTTCCCGCCCTTCTCGCGCTTCAGTTTCGCCACGATCTTGGCGAGGTCCCCCTTCATGATCCGCGAGTTCTCCCACCCGGGGGTCTTCAGACGGTGCGACAGGCAGACCTTGTCGACCCCATCGAGGAACCGCGAGTAATCCCAGAAGAACTGAGGGTCGCCATCCTTCCGAGCCTTCTCGGTCCAGACTCTTCGGTGTCCGACGAAGGAGCGCCGGCCCATGATGACCGTGGTCACATCATCAAATCGATTGAGCCAGAACTCTCGCCAGAAGTCGTTGGGCTCTTTGGACGGTCGATTGGACCCGGGGTAGTTCGGGAACCCGCCGCGGCCGTCGAGGGTCATGTAGACACTTGCCGTGATCTTTCGCGTCATGGAGCTGCCTCGGAAACGGCGGACTCGGCAAATACCTTCTCGAGGAGCTCGTCGACGTGATCCCACATGGCGGTAACCGCACGCTCCATCTCGGGCCCCGCCATCTTGTCCCGGTCTCCCTGCCGCTGGTACGTCCACCGGACCGTCACTCGGGTGAAGTCGCCCACCGGCTCGAAGTCATCTGTCTCCACCGCGGAGGCCCCAGGGAACATGTCAACCTCGAACGTGTTGACCACCCGACGGGGAGGATCGATCTCCCGGTACTCGCCGTGGAATCGCACCGACGAACCATCCTCCTGCTTGACCCGGATCGAGTACTTGCCTCCCCTTCGGAAGTCCATCATCTCGATTGTAACCGAGCGGGGATCGGGCGCAAACACATACGGGAGGGTCGCCGGATCGGTGAACAGGTGAAACACTCGCGCTTGAGGCGCTCGGAATATCCGACTCACTTGATTCTCGACCGCGCTGGGCTGGGAGAACTCGATCGTCTCGTGGAGGCTCCTTCGGTTGCTACTGGCTGCTGACATCGTTCAGCCCCTCCGCGGTTCTCGCTTAGGGGAGTGTGATTCCGCCCTGTCGGACTCGACCAGCTGCTCGAGTCGATCAAGGCGGTCTTCGACGAGATCGCGATAGTCGTGGATCCAGCGGTCGATGTCCCGGAAGGGCTGCGGCTGCAACGAGTAGAGCCGTCTCTGGCCCTCGGCACGGACTCGAACGAATCCACGGTCGTGGAGAATCCGAAGGTGACGCGAGATGCCGGGCTGGCAGACCGCGAGTGTCGAGACGAGAGCGCCTACCGATTTCTCGCCGCCGCGCAGTCGCTCGACAATGCGGAGTCGAGTCGGGTCCGACAGCACATCGAAGGCCAGTCCGGCGCTCGGCATGAATTAGGTATATGATTTAGCATATATAAGTTACAACATATGTAATCGTACGGCGTGGCCCCGCTCGCCCTTAGCGTAAGAGACTCGGTGGGTGCAAGTCCCATTGCACCCAGTGCATCTCGGCGCAGTCTACGCTTTGCGAGCGATCATGTTGACGCTGGCTTCAGGGCGAGTCCGACCTGGGTTGCAGCACCCAAATCGTCTCGATTGGCCCAATGTTCTACCAGCTCTCCGTTGACTACTCTGAACAAGTGCATGTGCTGGACCTGGTAGGGCCGCCCTGTGGGCGTTCCGCCCATGAAGATCCCGCTGTTCACCGGAATCTTGGGTGTTGTGGCGTAGACCCCCGAGCACGTGGTTCGAACAGCGACCCAGTCGCCCTCAGCAATCATCTCGTGCAATACGTGGCGCTCCTGAAGGCTTTGGAGGCTCTCGTAAACTTTCGATAGGTCAGCGCGACCGACCTTCCGACCGTGATTGAACGACTCGATGGCCCAAAGCGCAGCCGCGCCGGCTACATCGCCCTCATTCAGGCATTCAAACTGGCGCCGCACGACAGCCTTGTTTTCTTCGGGGTCCATGCCAGCCTGGAGGGTCGGTGTTTCTAAGAACCTTGGGAGTCGTGAGAGGCTGTCTCAGATGGTAGGTGTGCGGCGGGTTACACCCACAAACGCACATTCACTCCGAGACGAGCTAAAGGCGACGGTAACGGGCCCACAATAGACCCAACATGACGCCAATACCCACTAGATACCAAGACAGGTCAGTTGCGCCCGCCCATAGGAAGGGCTGATTCACCTCGTTGACCGGATCCCACAACAGCTCCTTGAGAAACACGATGAAAGTGAAGGCTACTATCGAAAGCCGAGGTACGTTCGGGTGGGCGCGCGCGGGATCTCCAAGAGTCCCAGGCGCGAGCGCGTACCCGGCAGCGACCGCGAGAGCCCCGATCGCTGCATGGACTTCTGGGAAAATTATGGCTGGGCCCGTCCAATCGACCACGCCGGAGTCCTTCTTCGGGTTTCTGTAACGTTAACGGGTCTCAGATGGGGGGCCCCCAAGGATTCGCTCGGCGTCGATCAGGAATCCGGAGCTGCCATCCTGAACGCAATCAGCGGCGAAGTGAGGCAGATACCCCCTGGGTGCAAGGCGCGTTGCACCTTCGCGACTAGGCGGTCACTTCAGTCCGATTTGGCTCATTAGCCCAACAAGGTCGTAGAAAAGTCTCTCCTCCGTGATCTGTCCCGAATCGTTCCACGTTGCGACGGTGCAGAACTCGACGTGGAAGCTCCTGTTGGTTGGCGAAATGACCTTGCCCGGTCCCATCTTCATCGGCCCCTTCATCGTGCCAGAGAAATCCGCGACTGAGCAAGTGTGGTTGCCTGCCGTGAAGAAGATCTTGTACGGGCGATTGATCAGGTGGTTGTCGGGAAACGTCTTGAAGAACTCTACCGCCTCCTGGTCGTGGTTGTGCCTTCCCCGTGTAGGCTCGGGCTGGCCGGGCCAGTAGACAGCCACGTCCTCAGTGTGTCTCTTTTTGAAGGTCTCCCAGAGCGGGCTACTGGGGCCGGCGTTCCACGCATCGTCCAACGTCTGCATCAGCTCCCCCAACTCTTCTGGCTTCACGGAACCCTCGCACCCAAGAATCGCCTACGAACCTTAAATCAATCGAATTTCGATGCCGAGGCGTCCTGGTTGCAATGTCGATTGCACCCATCTGCCCGCCCGACGCGCGAACCGGCGGACGCCGAAAGGGCTCTGCTCCTGGCTAAGACCGATTGTTTAGATAACGGCAGAGCCTTGCCTCCTCGATAGACCATGACTGCCTACGTGATCGCGGACATAGAGTGGCACGACGAGGTCCAGCATGCCATAGAGAGCAAGGACTTCTTTCAAATCTTGGAAAAATTCGGCGGTCGATTCCTCGTGTCTGCCAAGAATCCAGAGGTTATCGAGGGGCGAATGAAATTTCGGACCCTCGTGGTACTTGAGTTCCCAAGCAAGCAGGCGTTCCGCAACTGGTACGATTCGAAGGATTATGCTGCCAACAAGGCGATCCGCATGAAATACGCAGACACCAACGGTATAGTTGCCGACACCGAAGGATGAGCGCGCGCCCGTCGGGCGGCCGCACAGCTGCGTTTGTAGGGTCCAGCTGTAGGGTATTCAATTGTAGCCTCAAAATCAACCTATTTGGCTGGACGAATCTCGAAAGGGATGGCGCCGGTGGGTACAAGCGCGATTACCGGCAGCCTCGGTGGGTCACGTTGAACCGAATACTCGGAACCGGCCGACGAAATCGGATAGCCGGGGGCCGTTTCACTAGCTCTCGGCGCCGGACATATAGCGACCGGGAGATTGTCGATCTTGGACCCACCCGACCATGGGCAGAAAATCGTCGTCTGTGACCGGCGGGCGCGACAAAAAGGCACTCGACTGGCTGCTCGAACCGGATCAGCCGGCCGTCAGGTATCACGCGCTCGTCAACCTTCTCGGTCGTCGGGAAGACGACCCCGAAGTCAAGCACGCCAAGTCCAAGATCACCCGAGTCGGTTGGGCGGCCAACCAGCTGCTTCAGCAAGGACCGAAGGGATTCTGGGAACGTCGCGAACCGAGGAACGTCTCGGAATACGTAGACTTTCTGTACTTCCCTCCCTACCTCTCAACGAACTGGAGAGCTCTAGTTCTCGCCGAACTCGGTCTAGATTCTTCCCATCCGCAGATCCGGAAGATTGCGGATTTGATGTTCGAGTACAAGCTCCGCACCAGCTCTCCGTTCAACTTCTACCATGAGGAGGTCTGCATCTCTGCGAACTGCGCGCGAATGCTGACGCGCTTCGGATACGGCGACGATCATCGGGTTCGAAGACTCTACGACTGGCTCATCCAGGATCAACGGGAGGACGGAGGTTGGAACTGTACCTCCGGTACGCCTGGAACTCTCGACGCGTGGGAGGCTCTTGCGGCGTTCGCAGCCATCCCGAAGCGGTCACGATCGCCTAAGATGAACCGGGCCATTGAGAGGGGAGCCGAGTTCTATCTCGAGCGCAAGCTGTTCAAAGAAGGGAAGAAGTATGATCCCTGGTTCCGATTCCACTACCCGAACCACTACCTCTATGACATTCTCGTTGGGCTAGATGTTGTTACTCAGCTCGGGTACGGGGGCGATCGCCGCCTAGGGCCGGCTCTCGACATCCTTCATCAGAAGCGTCAGGCCGATGGGAAGTGGCTGCTCGACCAACAGCATCCCGACCTCGGCCCGGGACTCAAGATCTATTCAGACATGAGCAAGGTCCGACCGCTCGTGATCGAGCATACTGGTCAGCCGAGCAAGTGGATCACTCTCAAGGCGCTTACCGTGCTGAGGAGAGTCGAAGCTTCCAGCTAGTCGGTGCAAGTGCTATTGCACCCACATCGGGCGGAGCCGACTACTGGCTCATGCCCGACTAGACGTTTTCCCGTCAGCCCAGTACGTTCGAGAGGGTCGTGCTAAAGACCCACGCAGTGTCCAAACACAAATGATCGTCGGCGTCGTACCCTCCGAAATAAATCACGTTGCCACGATCTGAGGGGAAAGGCGAGATGGCGTAGCAACGGATGGCTTCCAGCGGCGGGTTACCCGCTGGGAACCTTCCGTTGACTTCGCCCATGATGTAGCTCCCGTTGCTGCTCCGAACGGCGTAGAGTGCTCCCGCGAATGTGCCGCCGCTCGCGTCACCCCACAGCGTCGGAAGTCCGGATTTTTTGCTGACCCAAGTTTGCAGACCGATAATGTAGTCCACGTCGCCCGTCGCGTGATCTATGACCGGTAGGATATTGTTGTAGGCGCCGAGGACGACATAGGCCGAAGTGTTCAGGTACTGGCTCGCGATGGGCGAGAGCGAGATCTCGATCGTCGTGGTGTAGCCGCCGCTCCCACTCGGATCCAAGCGGACGATCTGCCCCTTGGTTTCATTGCCTGGCACCCAAAGGAAAAGGAGCGACTGCCCGAAACCATTCGGGTTGGGCACCGCAGTCAGCCCCCGGATTCCTCCAACGGCCGGATCGACCGCGGTCCCCCCCGGAAGGCCGCTTTCGTTCACGATCTCCTTCCAACTGGGGGAGGGGCCATTGACACGTTCGTAGACCAACGCGCCCGAGGAGGCAAACAGGTTCCCATTCGCCTCAACGATGGCCAAGGGCCGAACTGCGACCCGCCCCGATTCCGAAGTGTGGTTCCAGAGAATATCACCGGGGGCACTAGGGTCGTAAACGCCAGAATAGACGCCCAAGTCACCGAGCGAAACGAAGAGCCGGTCTACCCCTGTGATGGGGTCCTGATAGACCGCATCGGCTCGGGCGTCGCAGCCCGTGCCGGTGGGGCCCGGGACGATCAGACTCGTCGCCCATTGGCCGGTGCTATCGTTCCGCGTGTAGAGGTCGGCGCCGGCGTTGCCCAGACAGGCCGCCGTGATCAATAGGTTGACAGGTTGGCCAAGGGGTTCTCCGATCCCATTCGTGGTGAACGTCACCGAATCGAGAATGTCCGGCCTCACCACCCCTCTCATGGTCAAATCCACGGCCCACTGTCCGTTCGGCGCGTCCAGACGCAGGATTTGTGCCCAACCCTGGCTGGAGTTGGTACCTCCGTAGTTGATGTTGGCCGTGTCTTCCCAGTAGCCAACAGCGGCGAACAGCATCCCGTCGTGGCCGACCAAATGCATCATCTCCGACCCTCCCATCAGATCACCCGCGACATCAAGGCAGCCGGCGCGGTAGGATGCCTGCCAGCCCGGTGCGACGGTTTCCGGCGCGGTCGCGGGGGGCGTGCAGTTGCTGGGGGCTGTGGCCGGGGTAGATCCCGAGAGGTACAGGAAGCCCCCTAACCCCACCACCGCGAGGACAACCACGACAATCACCGCAACGATTGGCTTCCAATGTTCTGGTGGCATGCTCGAAGGAATAGTGTGGTTGCTTCCGCCGAATATAATTACCGACGCACCTCGGCCGGCACCGGAATTCATGGGCGGTGGGGGGGTCGAGCCATGCGGGATCCTCGGGTTCCCAAAAAAAGGTCTAAGCTTGGAGTCCGACCGGATGCATCCGAACCCCGGAAGCCGGATCGTTGGCAAGGGACCCCTTTCAAGTCGAGCATATCGAGCGCGACCTCGAACAGGTGCAGTCTAAATTGCACCCAGTCGGACCGTGGGTGAGAGGACCATTACACCCAGACTAGCTGTGAGAGAGGTTGCACCCACGTTGCCAACCCCCTCGACCAATTACTTTCGCAGTAGAACGTCGACGAGATTCCTGAATCTACTCCATGCCCGGACATTTTGCGGAGCATCCCGCTTTCCCATTGCTCGAGCTGAGAGGGCATCAGAGTAGATCTTTGGAGTAGCGATTCTATCAGGGACTTTCGCGAGCTTCTCGCGCAGGGCCGGGTTCATCGCTCTCTCGAGTTCCTCCCGAACCTCGGACGTCTGGAAGGGTTCGCCTGAGATCGCGAAAAGGTCTGACAAGTCCTGGTCCCGCCCGGCAATGAGCTTGAGAACCCAGAGCGCCGCCGGGCGAGCAACTGGGACCTTCTCTGCGGTCGTCCCGGTCAGGAGGTCAAGGCGTGTCAGTCGCGGGCGGGCAGAGACCCAATCCTCTTTGATGGAGACCCCAGTTTCTCGATCCCTGACCGATCCGAACATGAGGTCGATCGAAAAGTCGCCACGGAGGAGGGTTGCAGCGTCTTTGAATGCAGGATGAACCATTCTGGTGGGCCGCAGTCTGAAGCCTTCGACCTCAAGCCATGCGAGGCTTGCACCACGCCGGGAACCCGGAAGGACGAGGTCGACGTCCTGGGAAAATCTGGGCTTGCTGTAGGCTGCGACGGCATAACCGCCGATTAGACACCCTCCCTCCGTCCAAGGCCACCGGTCCAGCAGGCTGATTGCGGATGCTTCGCGCTCAAGTTGGCTTGTCAAGGAGGAGTTCCTCCGAGTTCGCATAGATGGCCGGGTGGGCTCGGATCAGCGAGACTACGTCACCCCGAGGGATGACGGGCTCCCCGTCCACAGTCTCCGCCCGGACCTTTCGGACCGGGACGAGTTCAACTCGGGCCCCGACCCTCTTTCTTGATCCGAAAGCGATTCTGTTGCCTCTCAGATAATGCTTCCAAGCGCTCACCGAGCGGGAGGGAACTGCAAGTTCGAAGACTCGATAGAACACCGACGGGGAAACAGTGTACCGGTGACCGGTCCACACTTCGACCGCCGTCGACCCTGTCCAAGCCTTGGGAGCGGGTCCAGCGAGCACGACCCGCTTGGTTCTGCTCCACTCGGAGCTCCGCCTGTCTGGCCGCTCAACGGGGCGGAGGAATCGGTAGATGCCATGACCTAGCCGTCTCACAACTCCTCGGTGCTTGAGTTCGCTCAAGATCTTCGCCGCCCTGGGCGTACCGACGCGACGCGCGAACTCTCCCGACGTGAATTCCGCTTCCCCGAAAAGGTGAGCGCCAATTTCTTCGTAGGTAATTGTCACATTCCGTTATTAACGGAACATATATTTAATGTATGGCACACATGGGACCCACGACCTCTGCCTGCGGAGAAATGGTTGCAAGACGTGTTACACTCAGTTCGGACGCACTGTCGATGGCACTTCCTTCGCTCTGAAAAAAAAACGACAGGCCGCTAGCCAGATCCGGTGTCTGCCTCTCCCCTAAGTTCCCTCGGTCTCGGAGTAACCGAGGCCGAAGGAGCGTAGACGCTCCAGGAACGGGCCGGCGGGGACGGCAGTCTCGGGAGCCTCGACCCCTTGACCCCGGACCACGCCGGTCCGGAACAGTTCGGCGGTGGCCGCAGCGGCGAGGGACGTTCCGTTCTGCCGCTCATCGCCCGTCACTCGGAGGACAAGTCGTCGCTCCTTCCCGCGTGCGAACCCCTGAAACTCTACCTCCGTGATCCAGATTTCGGGACATGTCGTGCTTGGAGTGCGCGACATCAGCGTGGCTGTAAAATCTCTGGGGCGTAGTGAACTTCCGGCGACGATGACCGGCTCGGAGCTCGCAAATCCAAGGCGGACAAGAATCTCAAGAGCATCGGCCGTCCCGCGCGAGAGTCCGACCTTGAAGTCGAGCGTCTCCAATCCCCGACCGAGGAACAAGGGTAGGGTGGCCAGCTCGGAATGCAACGTCGTGACGTAGTCGATTGGACCATACGGGGATCCATGAACTATCCGCTCGCGCCCGGACAGGGGCGGGACCTCACGCAGGACACCCCGGTCGAGCACCACCGGCGCCAGGGTAAACTCGTCCAGCAACGTTTGGGCGGAGTAAGGGAGCGAGAACGATGCCGTTTCGTCGAGTGCGCGGCGACCGGAACGCAGATGAACCGCAGTGAGCCGGTCGAACCCCGTGGCTCCGTGGGCGGCGAGCACGTTCGTGATTCCCGGAGCCTTGCCCGCCCCCAGTATTGCAAGGAGCCCCGCCTTCTCAAAGCGCGATGAGAATTCGAGCTGACGGAGCGTCATGCGGTAGAGGCCTCCCAAGTCGAGGTACGAGCTGTTTGCCGCCAGACAAGCCTCCATCACCGCGAGGTTCTGATAGTAGAGGGTGGCGTTCACCGTCAAGCGGCTGCCACGCATGATATGCTCCATGGCACTCGGTTCGGTGACGTCCACGGTGGCTGCCTCCATCCCGAGTTCCTGAGCGAGGGCGCCCACAGCGTCGCCCCGGACGTCAACGAGAAGCAGGTCGGGCACCCCGTCCACGGAGAGCTGACGGGCAATCCCCCGTCCGACTATTCCGGCCGCTCCGAGGATGACAATTCGGTCTGTCATCGAGACCCCCGAAAGTACGCCCGCTCACCCGGTAGCATGCCGTCCGCCAATCGACGATAGGGGCGAGTGGCGGCCCAAGTGTGCCTTACGTGGAGCCGGCGGGACCGCTGGACCCGGTATGCATCGATCAGAATTCGAGCGTCAATGTCGTCCCCATCGATAACTAGGGGTCTTTGCCCCCCCGTGAAATGTAGCTCATTCTTCGGGCGGGACATCTCAACTCCCCCGTCGGCGAATCAGCGTGGGCCATTAAGCCCGGAGCCCGCCCATTGCCAACTTGCCTGTCTCCGGAACGGGGCAGCTCCGTATGAGCGAATAGACCAAAGCAAGTAGGTGCACGGGGTTGCACACACTCCTCAGGAAGAGGCAACGGAGGAGAGTGAGTGCATTGTTGATTGCACCCATCCAAATCGGAGATGGAAACTTCGGGACCAATCTCAGAACGAGTCTCCAGATTCTGGGACGAGCAAGTCAGTTGCCCAAAGCCCAGGGAGTTTTATCCCCCATTACACAAACCCCTCGTTAGAAAAAGTTGCGAGCACTCAATCTGACGGTCCCGGATCAGGGAACGTGCCCGTTTCAAACCTCTTACGCTTGCCGCGTACGGCCTTTTCGGGCACCTCCGCTCGGCCTGTGGCTGCTCCCCCGCGGCAGAAGCACCAAGTCGGCCGCTTCCTCTGCTTCCCTGAGAAGCGTCTTGCGCGCCGTGCCCATTTTCGCACGCACGGTCAAACCACGGACAAGGTCAGTGACTTGGCTCGCCCGCGCGGCTACAGGAAAATCCGACGGGATTTCTCCCGCGCTGATCCCGTCCCGGAAACGAAGTTCCACCATCGCCACGCCGCCAGTTGTAGTGTTTTGTAGGAATTGCCGGACCTCTGCGTCGTCCACAAGCGGCGCGACGCACACGAGAAGACAACCCGAAGGGCAGCCTTCCTCGGTCGCACTCTCGACCGCGTGGCTCAAGAAGCTGGCGAGCGAGTCGCGAAGAGGCTGCGGCGAGAAGATTGCCTTCGCAGCGAGAGCGCCCTTCTTCTCTGCGTACGCCCTGAGGACGCGCAGGAATAACGTCCGCTTGCCCCCGAAAACTGCATACAGGCTCGGCCGACCAACGCCCATCCCGGCGACGAGATCGTCGATCGTCACTCCGTCGTAGCCCTTCGACCAGAACACCTGGGTCGCCTTATGCAGCGCTTCCAGCTCGTCGAAGCTGCGCGGTCGTCCACGCGGCCTATTGGTCTTGTGAATCATCTAGTTCAAAACTCCTTTACCCTGACCATCTGCTCTGTTTTCTTAAAGGCAGTGTCACGACTTGTTGACTAGGGGCCTGACCGATAGGGACATTTTGGGCACGGAACCCCTCAAGTAGGTTCGGAAGGCTCCCCAATCAATAATCCTTAGCACAGCACCTCTTATTATAGTACCAATCAGTTCTGAATTGGCAAGGCCACCATGTCGTCGCGAGGAAACCATCCATGAGACACTCGATAGCTCTCGTCACCGGCACCACCTCCGGCCTCGGTTATGCGGCAGCCAGTATGCTCGCCGCCGGGGGCTGTCGCCAGGTCATCGTCACGGGCCGCACCCTGGCCCGGGTCCAAGAAACGGCCTCTCAGCTCGCAGCCGAGACAAAGACACAGGTCTTCACGCCGCTGGAGCTGGATCTGGGTTCGCCGACAAGCGTTCAGTCCGCGCTGGCCGAGCTGGTCAAGCTAGGTCGACCGATCGATTTTCTTCTACTCAATGCGGGGATGCTAGGCGGCAAGGAGCGCGTGGTCACCGCCGAGGGAACTGAGGCGGCTCAGGCCCCACTAATCGGCCATCATCAACTTACTGTGGGGTTGCTCCGCGCCAACCTGCTTAGCCCCAGCGCGCGGATTGTTATCGCTGGGTCGGAAGCCGCCCGAGGGGACGTGCCCATGTTCAGCTACACCGACGTGGCGGCCCTCGCGGCCACTCATCACCGGGGTGACCGAACTGCCGCCGTGGAAGCCCTGTTGCGCGGCGGGCCGAACGTGAAGTACGTGCCCAACCGGGCGTTCGCCGACGCGAAGCTCATCGCCGCTTGGTGGGCCGCGGCACTGGCGCGCCGCCTACCCTCCGCCATGGCCGTATACGCCGTCTCGCCCGGTGCCGCGCCCGACACTCGGGCGGTGCGGAACGCTGGGGCGGCCACGAAGTGGCTGTTGATTCCGCTGACAAAGCTCATCCCCGGCATGTCTCATACGCCGGAGACTGCGGCTCGTCGCTACCTCCAGGCATCGGAGTTCGGCACCGATGTCTCGGGCCAATTCTTCGCCTCGGCCCCCAAGAAGCTCACAGGCCCAATCGAGGCGATGCGCCACCCGCACTTTCACGATCGCGCCAACCAGGAAGCCGCGTGGCAGGCCGTCGTAAAGGTCTCCGGCGTCGACTTCTCCTCCACAGCACCCTCGAGCGCTGTGACCTGAGCGAGCGCCCGACTCCTGAGCGTAATCGGGACGTGGAAGCTCAAGAAAGGGGATCTGGCGAAGAACCTCTACGCGGCGTTCAGCTGAGCGACGCCCCTATCGGGGCTGAACACGTACTTGCCACAAAGTCGGCGCAAGCTTAGAGAGGTCGAAGGATCGCGACTCCGGTACGGGATCGCTCACGTTGGCGCACGCGGCTACTGCCGATTAGGCAGGTTAAGGTGGCCAAACCACCCTTTTCCGGAGGGGCGCCATTGGGTAAGTGGGGGCCCAGTTCCACTCCGCAAGTCCCGGGTAGGCGTAAGCGCGATACACCCACACGTAAGGCATGGTTAGCCCGCCGAGGTCTGAAGCCGAGGGGGTGCGAGCAGGACTGCAGCCTAGACGGGGCGGAACGGGAGCGGGGCAAGTGTCCGAGCTTGTCAAACGGGTAATATCGACCAGTCCATGCCCCAACGGGAGTTGGGCGATGGCGAGGAAAGTCCTGATCACTATGTACATGACCTTGGATGGATTCGCTGCGCTTGCTGCCGGTCCGGACGATCCAGAAGCGGATCGTCAGTTTTGGGAGGCGATGTGGACAGGGCCAATGCATGACGTCGATACTCTCCTGCTCGGAAGAAGGACCTACGAGGGCTGGTCGGGGTTTTGGCCCGGTCAGGTCGAATCTGAGAACGAACATTGGCGGGCCTTCGCTCGGTTCGCTACCAAAGTGGACAAGGTCGTGTTCTCACATACGCTCCAGACGGCCACGTGGTCTAACACCCGGATTGTACGTGGCGCTGTCGCGGACGAGATCTCCCGATTGAGATCACTCCCCGGCAAGAACATGATCGTCGCGGGCGGTGTGGCGCTCGTTCAGTCCGTGCTCGACCAGGATCTCGCGGATGAGCTCTGCCTGACGGTTTCCCCGAGCATTATCGGGCGTGGCCTCCCGCTGTTCCATATGGACCCTACACCAGATCACCACGAGGACGTCGTCCTCCCAGGAGCTCCCGGTCGGCACGATTTCCGGCTTCTGGAGTCGCGAGCGTTTCGCTCCGGTGCTGTGTACTTGCACTACGCCACTTCCGAGAAGAACGAGTCGAGAGACTAGTGAACTCGAAGCTCAGACTTGTCGTGGGACTCAACCCCTTCGGTTCGAGGGGCGACTCATAGCTCCGTGTGGCTCGCCCTCGCTTGTCCCTGGGTGCAATGTCGATGGCAAACTTTGCCGAGTGCCGGTGGAGCCAGAAGTGGAACACTTTAAGCAAGTCAACTTGCGCACCGGTCGAAGGACGCAATGTTCTCAGCTACGTCTTCACCAAAGCTGGTCATCTTCGCCGGATTGCCCGGCACAGGAAAATCCACGCTTGCAAAGCTGGTCGCCGAACGACTGGCGGCTGTCTGGCTTCGGGTCGATACCTTCGAAGCGGCGTTGTTAAAGGCCGGGCTGAAGAGATCCTTCGAAACAGGCTTGGCGGCTTACATTGGAGTGTGCGACATCGCTGACGAACAACTCCGATCGGGCCGGAGTGTGGTCGTCGACGCAGTAAACGGGGTCGAACCAGCGCGATTGATGTGGCGGGAGCTCTCCAAACGAGTGGGCGTCTCGAAGTACGTCGTAGAGGTGTCCTGCTCGGATCTAAAGGTACATCGTGGGCGGGTAGAATCTCGAACCGAGGAAACGCCGCCATTGCCGGCAGTGACTTGGGACGAAGTGATCCACCGAGAATACATTCCATGGAGTGAACCGGCTCTCAAGATCGACGGGATTAACCCTCCAGAGAAGAACCTCGAACAGATCCTCGATTACTGCGCCGTGACGACCCGGTAGGTGCAACAGGCAGCTCACTTACCCCAGTGAGAGCCATTAATGGCATCGAGTTCCTAGATTCTGCATGGTGAACTCAGGCGATCGCCTTACGACTATCCCGGTTCGCGCATCGACGGTGAGCTTGCTGCAACGACTCAAGCCAGACGCTCAGAACTGGGATGAGTTCTTGCTGTCAGCGTTCGAAGACTTTCTGCCTCCAGAGACGATCGCTGAGCTCGAGCGGCGGGAGCGTGAGGAGATGAGTCGATCGTTCGTCAAAGTGACTCGAGACCACCCGGTCACCGCCCGAAGCCGGCGAACCTTTGGTACCCGGTAGTCGACATTTTCCCTGGAAGGTGCAATCCACATTCATTGAATCAGGCTTTCACCGGACAGATCGTGGTAACAATCAGTCGAAGACCCCCGGTCGCCGGCAAAATTCCGCGATTGGCCCAACCTCGTTTAGTACTCGGTAGCGAGTCCGGTGACGGATGATTCTACCAGGGCTCATCTCGGTCGCGTTCTATCGGCGTCGTCCCAGCGCGCTTCAGATTGCCCTGGGGGTCGTCTTTACGATAGCCCTGTCCGGGCTGCTCGGATACGTCCAGGACGTCGGGACCTCCCGCGTGTGGGAGAACGTCGCCATAGCGATCGTGGGGGGCATCATTCTCTACGTTGCCATTCTCGCCTACCTCGTTTACGTATACCTCCCCAGGCGGGCGAGGGCAGCGGATGCACAGACTTCCTCGCCCTCGGCACCCCAGGACTGAGTAGGGCGCGCGGGAGGGAGCCCGCTTCCGGAGGGAGTGGATGCAAGGGGCATTGCACGCTCCGGCGGCGCAAACGGTTTGACTCGGCTCGATGTTCTTGCGACCGTGGCTGCGGCAGGTGAGCCTCCCATCGAATGGGTCTCGGCAGGGACGCGATGGTGGGTCGTTCGAATCGTGATTCCCGTGATCATCTTGGCGATCGCGCTGACCGTTTTCATCGTTGGAGTGGCGACTGCTCCGTCCTGGGCCGCAAGCACGACCCACCAAGTCCTTCTTGATGGATTCATCGTCTGTGCCCTTGCGGTCGACCTTTACTGCCTGTCTGCATTTCCATCCGTCCGCCGCATTGGAATCTCTCCGAAATGGCTCATCGTCGACGTCGGGTACCGCAAGTTCCGGAATCCGTGGGATGACTTGCATCAGATCATTCGGACTCGTGAGAGCCGGTTCCGGTGGTATCAGGTGAGCTCGGTTAGCCGGACTCGTATCTCGGTTGGATCCGGCTTCCCGTCGTTCACGGTCACGCTTTCTCCCCAGCAGGGCGAACGCCTCGCGCAGTTTCTCCGAATACCGTAAACCCGCCCTCCGTAGCTGGTCCAAGGTAGAGCCACGATATAGGTGCTGAACTGGTGCAATTACTGTCGCACCCAGAGGAGCTAAGTGTGTGCAACAGGCGTCGCGCCCCGGGCAGTCTGGTGATTGTTCGACCGATTGAATTTGCCGGCCTCGAGCTCGCGATGGTTTCGAGGTCGGATGGAACAAACGGGGGATCCGAAGCGACCCAGAGGCCTTGCCGAAATCCTAAGGTGGCCCGCCATCGCGGGTCAGTTCCACGGCGGATTCGTTCGAGTCACCATCGGCACGGGCGTAGGGAGCGCGAGGGGGGCCTGGGAGTGGGGAATCCACTAACCCCCGGAGGGCCGGGTGCGAAGAATCTACCAACTTCTGAGCGCCAGGAAGCCGGTAGAGTGAGTAGGACGCCAACGCGACGACCATGGCGCTGAGCGCACCGAAGACAAGGAAGCTGAGTGTAGATCCAACCCAATTCAACTTCACAATCACTTGCGAAAGACCAAATGACACGACGAGCCCGTCCATCGCCATGACGAATCGCGTGAACACATCTCTGGAAACGCGACGCAGCACCCAGCCCCCGAGCGGTACGCCAATCACGACTGGTATGAGCAGGTAGGGGACAAGCCCGAGGGAGGGCGCCGAAATCAGGTTGGCCCCGAGGAACTCCGTGAACAGGAAGTAGGTCGAAAGGGTCAGGCATGACTCCGCAACCCTCACTTGGGCGAGGGTGCATCGAAACTCGTTCTTCGACAAACCCTGATTCCGAAAGAACACGGCCAATACTGGGCCCGAGATGGTCGTTAAGGCGTACAGGAACCCGATTCCCGGTCCGAGTATCGATCCGCTGCGGCTCTCATTGGTGAACGGCCGTCGGAGTCCTAGAAGTTGGACAACCACCATCGGCAGCAGCACCACGTAGACCACGAGCTTGACGTCGTTGACCGCGAGGTAACTGAGCCCCAGCGTACCGAGCAGAACTCCCGGCAGCAGTGTGAGGACAACCGGCATCGCCCGGCCCTTTGTCGCGGATATGTACGCGCGCTCCCGGATCAGGAGCGCGACATTGACCAGAACTTCGACGCTGACGACCGCGGGGTTCAGGACCTTGGGCGAGAACCAGAGAAGCGCGATCGGAGTGACGATGGACGAGAACCCGTAGCCGATCGCCCCGTTAATGATCGAGGCTCCCAGGGCGACGATGGCGAGCCAGATACTCGACAGGTCCATCTTGGAGACCCTAGGTGGGGCGAGAGGTCGGTGCGCATCGGTACTTACTGGTATCGGTCACCGCAATCGGGGGAAGGGGCGTCCGGAATGGGAGAGATGCCTGATTTCTGCGGAGCGTCTTCGAGAGTCTATGAGCAAGGGCCATTGCAGCCGCCTCTGCGGCCGTGGGGGGGGTCGAATCTCTCATCTGTCAGTTTCCTATTCGGAGAACGCGGCCGATGAGGAAGAGTCGAAAGGGATCTAAGCAGGACAACTACCCCGACACCACCCTTCGGAGCGTGGATTGGTCGAAGGACATTGACAACGTTCGTCGATACTTCCAGGAATACCGGCAGTGGATCGCCGACCACCGAGACCCGCACGCCTCGGGTATCTCGGCTGGGCTCGCCTCGATCGACAGACAGATCGCTGAACTCCCCGGGGCTTACGGACCCCCCCGAGGGGAGGTCCTTCTCGCGTTCATGAAGGGAGAACCGGTAGCATGCGATGCGCTTCGAGAACTAGGACCGAAGGTCGGGGAAATCAAGCGGCTCTACATCCGACCCGACCATCGAGGGGTGGAATTCGGCCTTCGTCTTACGAGCGCGATTCTCGGACGAGCGCGCGAGCTCGGGTACGGGCGGATCCGAGTCGATACTCTCTCGACTATGACTGCGGCGATTCAGTTCTACAAACAATTGGGGTTCAGACCCATTCCGGCGTACTGGCCGCACCCGGCCCGCGGGGCTCTCTTCTTAGAGAATGACTTAGCGATGACGGCATCTCGAGGAGCTGGACCTTCGAGACCGAAGCGGACCCGGATGTAGTCGAACCCGCGTGGGTGCAACGTGCGTTGATGACATGTTGACTTCCGCCCGATGTCGGGCAAGAAGCAAGTGCGGCGCCTCTCTTCGTCACTCTCGAGGCGCCGCATGGAGAGCGAGCTGTTCGTCGGATTGGACGTGCACAAGAAGTCGGTCGTGGCCACCGTTCTGGACCGAGAGGGGAATCGGGTCGATCAGTCGAGCTTCGGACCTCGGGACTCCGAGCTGATCTCCTACTTGGATGGCCTCCCGGGCCGCAAGCACGTCGTGCTCGAGGCCTGCAACGTCTGGGAACACTTCTACGATGCCGCGGCTTCCACGGACGCCGATGTGACCCTCGCCCACCCCTACCGCGTACGATTGATCAGCGAGGCGAGCTTGAAATCGGATAAGGTGGATTCGGAGAGCCTGGCGGAACTCCTCCGCCTCCGAGGAATCCCCATGGCTTACGCTCCCGACCCCGAGATCCGAGCCCTCCGCCAACTGGTGAGAGACCGCGCGTTCTACAAGCGCGAGGAGGCGGGGATCAAGAGCCACATCTACTCCGCCCTCCTGCGCAAGGGGATTGAATACGACGATGGACTCCTCGGGCAGAAGCGGAAGCGGGAGGAGCTGCGGGCTCACCAGCTCCCCGAGGTCGACCGGGGCCTGGACGTCCTCAACCGCTTCGACGAGCTCACCAAGACCCTCGACGAGGAGATCCACCAGGCGTTCCTGAAGTCGAAGGAGGCCCAACTCCTCGAGACGATTCCTGGCATCGGTGAGTTCACTGCAGTCGCTCTCGTGGCCGAACTGTGCCCCATCGACCGGTTCCCGAACGTCGAGAAGCTTTGCTCGTATGCCGGACTGGTCCCGACCAACCACCAGTCGGGGGAGTCCTCCTACCAGGGCCACCTGAAGACGGACTCGAATCATCTCGTGAAGTGGCTCCTGGTCGAGGCTTCGTGGTCCCACCGCCAGTGGGCGGACAAGAGCAGTGACGTCACGAAGGTGGCGAGACGGGTCGCCCGACGCGGTGGCAAGCAGAAGGGGAATGTCGCCGGGGCCCACAAGCTACTGAAGATCGTCTATGCGGTCCTCAAGCGAGGGACCCCTTACACTCCTGACCGACCGAGCCCCGGGGTAGGTGCTGCGGAGTCGTGAGACGGCCGCGTGCGTTTGAGTGGGGTCAGTCGATCAGGAGCGGGCGGCTGCGATTGTCATCGTGCGCAGGAGGCGCGGATAAGTGGATGCGGAGCCCGCACACGCTCAATGGGAGAACAATGTAGTCAGAGAACCTGCGCGGGCGGAAGTCACATAAGTGCACCTACAGCGGGTAGTCTTCCGATTCGTCAGGACCTATTCGACGGAAATCTATTCCCACTGTGAAAGGGATGGACTCAAAGGAAGGGGCGAGAGCATCGATGACCGACCCGGGAAGTGCTGATATCGGCACCGCGAACCCCGAGGTGGTTCTGATCCGCTCTAGACTGCCACATACCCAGACGTCTCTCCGTCGGCGGTTGTTACGGATCGCGATCGTCGGAGTCGTCGTTGTGGTTGGCACGGTTGCAGTTCTGGCACTCCTACACGCTCTGGTGCCGCCTCAACTACCGTCCTATCCGCGCATTGGTTTCCCTTAAGATTACGAACGCCTCCGGAGCTCAGAATTCGAACTCGGGTGCAAGACCCATTGCACATAGACCGTGTGGAGAATGTGTAAAGGGCCGCTTGCAATCGCCAGATGATTGACGCAGCCCACCCCTTACCGCTACCACCGACGGTCCACGACTCGGTGGTTGGCCCCGAATCGATTCCAGGCAATCTGCGTGCGCTGTGCTACGCCAGTTGCCGCCGGCCAAGGGGAAACTCGCTTCGATGGAGCAAGGTGGATCGTCCGACACCCAGGGGGGCGGTGCCACACCGTCGAGTACACTCGCTATGTGTCGATGGAATCCCCGGAATGGCAGCGGGTACGTCATGCTCGACTGGAATACGCTGGCGGAAAGTGCGAGTGGCGAGTCCTGTTGCTGAGTCGCTGCAAAGAGACCTCAGGACTCGAGTGTCACCATCGGCACTATCTCACATTGGGTCATGAACCTCTGAAGGACGTCATCATCCTGTGTAAGCCCCACCATAATCTCGCGGATAGGCGACGCAGGTCGTGGGGGAAATGGCCCCTCTTTGGAAGACCTTTCAGGACGAAGCCACCAGTGGACGACGTTCCCGTCCCTCCGGAGGCGCTACCGCCTCCCCCGCCACCTCGTTGATCTGCGCAAGTGAGTGCGGGGCCGATCTCACCCTGTCGCCTATTCCATAGTACCAGTTGCAACGACTGTTGCGTGTCTAGAGTCGCGCGCGTTCTCTCGGGAAGAAGGGTCTTCCCGGGCGGCTTAGGGCCGTTCTTCGGGGTCGGTGGGCGGCCGATAAGTGACCCGTCAGTTTCATACTACCCGAACGGATTTGGGAATTCGTGAGCGCGTCGCTTCCGAGCGCTCAGGGATACTGCGTCCGGTGCTCGGCCGCGCTCCCTACTGGCGCGAAGCAGTGCCCCAACTGCGGTAGGAAAGGACCCGGCGTCGACCGACCACCTTGGCCGCCACTCTCGGGGGCAACCGAGGGTGGGCTTCCGCCTGAGCTAAATCCCCGGTTGCACCGGCCGTCTGACCTCCATGCCTTCCTGGTCTTCGCTGTGATCGTCGTTGTCTTGGTTATCTTGCTGCCCGTGGCCCTCTACTTTGGAACGCAGACGGGAGGCGTTACCAGTACCGGCGTTGGCGGTACAACGGTCCCGATCGGCTCGGTCTTCGCCGTCCGGCTTCCCGAGCAATTGACCCGCACTTCCAGCCTCGTCACGGTCAACGCGTGCGTGACGGCGGGCGATTCCGTCTACGAAATCCAGGTCGAGACATCCTCCATCACGTTCGGCGAGGTCCTGTTCCACGTCCAGGACATCAACGCCACGGTCTTCGAGAATACGGGCGTCGGGAGTTTCGCGCTGGTCACGGCCTCCGGGGCGGCAGCGGCATACAGCGACCTCTCTGCCCACGCCGGACTGGCGATGCCGACCACCTGGGCTCAGTACGCCGCGGGGTACTCGGGTGGAAGCTCACTCATCTCCACGACGTTCTCGATCTTGGTCGACCTCGGACAGACCACGCCGGGGACTGGACTATACTTGGTCGCGATCGGCGTCAACGGTTGCAACGGATCGACGACGCCGGTGTCGCTCGGTTAGCGCCGTCCGTCGGCTCGATGTGACTGGCCCTGCGTGGCCGGCAATTCGAGATTGTCCGGGGGCATCTTTCCTCGGGGAGACGAGTGCAAATCTAGACACGAACGATTGTTGCCCCAACCTGCTGAGTCGCGCAGTCCCATTGCGGCCGTTCGGACCGGAGCGGGCTGCACCCGTCCCAATAAGAGTGGTTTTCCTTTCCAAAGGTGGTTCCCGATCGCTGGCGTTGAGGGCCGGGGTCCCGTCATTGGCCGCGCGCGCCCCAGGTCAGACTCGCGGTCTGGCCGCGTTATCGCTCCCAGCCCTTTGAACCGGCCGGGGAGTCGAGGCCGGTCAGGTTCCCAAGTCGCGACGACGCCGTCGCAGAATCGACCAGTTGATGGCTACGAGCACGGCTCCAGCAAAAATGCAAATCCCACCGGCTCCCGCCACCACCGGCGACAGGACGACGAAGATTCCAAACGCGGGGTCATTCAGGAATGCTGACGTTGTGCTCAATCCGAAGAACACCGCGTCCAGAGCGATTCCGCAGACTAGGATGACGAGGCTGACATTCAGGTCCCGCTTTGTCCCCCGGACCGGGATGTCCATCGCACCGCGCCTGGTTGCGGTGGCTGCGGACGTAGGCGAACCCCGGACGGTGCAAACGCCGATCTGCCTAAAGGAGTCGTTCGCGCTCAGGGTGCAACAGAGTCCCTCTCCGCTCATCGCGGTCCTCTATCGGCCGCGCGTCCCCCACGCCCCTTAACGACAAATAGAGCCTCCGCGTTGCTTGGCTCGGCCACGGGGAAGCGCCCCGGTGGTCGAAATGAAGCGGGTTCTGCTCGCGACAATCATCGCGGTCATCGTCTGTGCCGGGATTGCCTCGGCCATTGTTGTGGCGCCTCTTGTCGATCCCGCCTCGCCGGCCGGCGGGGCCCGTTCCTGGTGGAGTTCGAGCTTCAGCGGCTGCTGTTTTGACGACGGAATCCGCAACGCCGCGATCGCGACTTCCCCGGTTGTCCACTTCGGCACCTCGACCCTATACCTAGTAGGTTCACTTTCTGTCAGCGGATGGACCCGCTGGAACGGAACGGCCAATGCCACCGGGAATTGCCCCTCCGCGACCGGCCCCGCGGGGGCGTGTGACGTCTACATCGCAATCTGGACTTCGGCCGCCTGGACTGCATACGCCGCCGGCGGCCCTGATGCAGCCGTTCTGGTGTTACACGGGAAATACCAGTGCCTGTACGAACGTGAGTAGTGCTTCTTTCACGACGCCAAGTCTCGTGTCGTTGGAGGGTCAGACCTGGGAAATCGTGCTCTGGAACGTGCAGTCGTACGGACTGATTGGGAATTACAGCTTCACGACGTACGTGAGTCCGGATTTCTGGTCCTGATGAGGCACTACCATCGCCACAAACGGAGGTACGCGAGGAGCTCCGATCCGCGCGCTCATCGCGGTCCGTTACCGACCATGCGCCTCGCGCGTGCACGGACGGTTCGTCACAAACTGGGAAACCATCAGCGACCGGTAGGTCCTGTTCTCCGTGCTGAGTTAGGGCTACGTCAAATTCGAGACACATGACCGCCGAGATGAGCGGCACAGAAGGCCCACAGAATCCCAAGAGATGGGCAATCTGGATTATTGCCCTCGTCGCCGTTCTGGGCGTGATTCTGGTGGTGATACTGGCTACGGTGCCGGTTCCGCAAACATCGACCTTTGGCTTCACCATGTCGAGTAGCGGCTCACAGACTCTCAACTATTCTCAATCGCTCTGCCCGGTGGGAGCCACGGCTTCTGTGGCGTACTCAACGAGTGGCGGTCGCATCCTGACCATCAGCGTCCTAGACCCGATTGGGACAACTATCTGGAACAACCACTCAACTCAGGGCAGCACGACGTTTAGGGTCCACACCTGCGGCACCTACCAGTTCGCGTTAACTGCCTCGAACGCCGGATCGGCAAGCGTGAGCATCACCTTGTCCTACTCCGCTCCGATTCTGTAGCGCGCTCATCGGGGTCGCCCGTCGAACGCGCGCGCCCTTCATGAAGGTCGTGCGGCCACGGCCTGAACGAGACCCGCATTCACGTTCCGTTCTGGCCCCTCCAAGATGCAGATGACCCCGCAGCCGCGACACGCGACGTTCCGACAGGTCGCAGAATATCGAGATCGCGCCGAAGGTTCTGTTCAAAGTGGCTCGGGGCCCGGCGTGGAGCTCCGCCCGAACCTTCCGGGGGTCCTTTATTGTCCCTTCGCGGGCCGTCCCGCTCGATACTCGGCCTCGCAGGCCGCCCCAAACCGAGCCCAAGTGGCCGCCACTGCTGCACGAAGTTCTTCCTTCGACGGATGGTCGGCGGTAAGCCAGGTCTCGGTGGAGAGCAGATGAAGGCGGGTCCGCGTTCGGCCCATCGCGGTAACACGATAATCCAGCGACTGCCGATCGGTTTCGTCAATCTGCTCTAGGTGCCAAGAGTGCGGCGGATTGAGACGTACCAGGTCGACGGCGATTGCGGGGTCGCGACCGCCGTCGACCCCGCGCCCCGGGAAGACGCGGACGCGGAGCACGCGACGCGGCGAAATTCGGATCACTCGAAACGTCGGACGTGGACGCCTCTTCGAGAACCGCGAGTCACTGGCCCGGTAGTCCGTGCACCACTCGTACACGTATCGCGAAGGGGCGCGGATCACTAGTGACAAGCGAACCTGGGTGGTACCGTACAACCGGTGGCCGCGTTCGGGCATGTGCCGGGAAACCGGAGGGACGCCTTAAGCCCAGTGTCCGAGAATGGCCCCGAAGCGGCCCCGAGTGCCGACGGCTTTGCCCGAGAACTAGTTTCGGTGTAGGACTTAATGTGCAGGGCTCTCGGTTTCTGTGCAAGAGTGCTAGTTTCTGTGCAGGAAGGCGTTCATGGGCAAAGCCCCAATCTGGGGTCCCGCGCAATCATCCCGGTCCCGTCATCGGCCGCGCGCGCCAGGTCGCGACCCAGGGAGGGGCACGTCCGGATAGTCTGTTCGGGCACGCCTCTCGAGCGGATCCCGGATCGTCGGGGCCCCTCGTGAAATGTGGGGCTCGCCCTCTTACTTTTTCGGCCAGGCGGTGGGGGGTTGATTCATCGAGAAGAGGTTCCCGTCCGGGTCTTTGAAGGTCGCGACCGTACCCCATGGCTGGTCCATCGGTGGCTGAAGGAAAGCCACCCCGCGCGCACTCATCTCGATGTGTGCCTTCCGACAATCCGGTACAAACAGCAAAATCGGCGGGACCTTCGCAGGCGCCCAACCCAGCGACCATTCCCTTTGGGAAGGGTCGGCGGCGGTTCCGGGCTCGAAGAGGGCTATCTCTATGTCCTGTCCCTTGAGGCCGACCGTGTCATATCGATGTCCTCCGGGGAAGTTGACATCGGTCTTCTTCTCAAAGCCCACCTTTTCGGTGAAGTACTCGAGCGATCGGGCCTGATTCGTCACGACCAATCCAATCACCGTGATTTTTCCGTCCATCGACTTTCTCCTTTTCGAACGGCACGGCCGCCGCGGAGACGGCGAATGGCCCTGCGACTAAAAGAAGTGTCCCGAATTCAGCGCGGGTTCAGCATTCAGGAACCCGGGCGGGCAGATGGGTGCAACAGCCGTTGCACCTTCCCGCGGTCCGAGTACCTGGACAGACCAATTGGGAGGTTTCACTCCCCCGCGTCCGGCTCTATCTGGAATTGCCCGCCTTGAGCCAATCGACGTAGTCCTTGATGGCCGATGTGATGTCGAATCTGGGTGAGAATTTCGTGTCGGTTTGAAGTCGCTGTGTATCGATGGTAGGGATTTGTAGGGGCGAGTTTCGTCCTGGCGGGAGGTCGAACGTGAATTCCGGAACCGCCAACTCAACGGCGTTCAACAGCTCGCGGTTTGACGTGTACCTTCCGGATCCGATATTGTAGATGAGATGTGGAAGCTCCTTGACCGTCTGAATCAAAGCGATCGCGCGACCAACATCCTTGATGTAGCACCGATCCAGGGAATCGTCGGCGGCCGTCCCGAGCATCACTTTTTCGAGATTCGGTGGTCTTCCCCGAACCGCGGCGTGGGGAAACCGAGCCGTGAGATCCGGTGCGAGGGGGTTCATACCCGGTCCGAACATCGCTCCGAGCCGAGTGCAGGCAACGCTAATGCCGCTCCCGCTCGAGAATACGCTGGCGGCCTGCTCCACAATCTTTTGGTACCCTATCGTGCCACGATTTGAAAGCGCGGTGGGTTGTTCCTCATTCACCAGGCCCGGGCCGAGGCCGATGTAAACACCGGTAGTGCTTGTGAACGTAATCCGATCGATCTTCCATTCCTGAGCCGCCGTGAACAAGTTCGAGAGCATGTCGAAGTACGCCACGAGTTCCGGCAAGGGACTTGTTATCTCGGGAAAGGAGGGTCTGAACGACGAGACGATACCCTCAATCTTGTGCTTCCTGCCAATCTGTTGAATGTCGGTGGCGGACGTCGCGTCCGCTGTCTCGATGAGTACTCTTCCACCGACGTACTTCTCCAGGAACCGGGGAACCTCCGCTGTCTTGTGTCGGGGGATCACGCAGTCGTACCCCAGCTCCACCAACGCCTCGGCCGTGTTCGATCCGACCCAGCCGAGGCCACCTACGACCAGGATCACGGGTGCATCCTCCCGGGGAGGTGGCGAATGCGGGGGTTCTCGAATACCGCGGCGACGAGATTCTTCCCGCCGACGTTACCATCGCTGAGCATGATCCGCCCATTGATGGGACCCCATTTGAACGCGGTTAGAAAATGACAAAATAGCTTAAGGGAGCAGCGACCTCACCCCGTCATGGGTCGGTGGGCTCAGCCGCATCGAGATACGGCCGCGCTCGAGGCCAATCGCCTGAAGGGGTTCTCCCTTCTCGCCGAGGGCTATTCCCAAGCCGACGTCGCCCGACGGCTTGGCGTGACACCCGCCGCGGTTTGCCAATGGAAGCGTGCCATCGATCGGGGTGGTCGAAAGGCACTCCGCGCAATCCCGCGTCCGGGACGCCCTACCCTCGTTCCGAGGCATATTCTCTCCAGTATTCCTGCGCTCTACCGCTCGAAAGAGCGCTTGAACTGCCGCATCCGCGTGAACGTGTCCCCAATCCCCCGAATCATCGAGATTTTTGAAGAAAGGTGGGGTGTTCGTTACAGTCAGAGCGGAATGTCCCGCCTGCTCCGGCGCTGCGGCGTGGCCCCCCGGCGGCGACAACAGCAAATCCGGGAGACAGAGAGGATCGCACTTACGCGCCTGAGTATCCCCGCGTAGCCGCTGCGAGAGGCGCGCGTCACGCTTTCGCGCACGAGGTGCAAGAGCCGACACACCCATCGGCTTAGCCGGGCGACCCGACTCCTCAGGCACTGGCCCTTTCTGGCGGTCGATCCCTCGAACCATTCACTTTGATGAAGCTCGTGGAGCCCGAGTCCGCACGTGACGAGTATTTTCCTTTAGGTAACGGCTCAAGAACCACCGCACGAAGACGAATTCGTCCCGTTGGGTCTGAGATCGTTCGAGAGCGCGGTGATACCCCGCTCGTCGCTCGTACGGAATGTCCAACATGGGGAACCCTTTCCGGTAAAGGACGAAATTCATGGCGATCCGAGTGACCCGGCCATTCCCGTCACCGAAAGGATGGATGGTCACTAACCGCAGATGGACCAATGCCGCCAACACAACGGGGTGAAGGGTTCGCCAAGCGCGGGGGAGCCAATCAAAGAATTCGTCAAGGAGGAGTTCCAGCTCGAAGGGTGCTGGGGGAACGAAGCGACTGCCGCGAATCCGGACCTCAACTTGCCGAACGAGGCCAGCATATTCCGGCTTGGTCTCCTGGAACATTGCTTTGTGCCATGCGAGAAGAGTCGCGCGGTCGAGGCGTTCCCTCGGCGCCAACGCGGCAAGGAAGACCTTCCGATGCGCGAGAGTCTCTTGAACGTCGGATAGGGGTCGGTTGCTCGGTGTAATTCCATGTTCGAGCAGCGATGCAGTTTCCTGAAGCGTCAGACTGGAGCCCTCGATTCGGTTGCTGTCGTAAGTAAAATGGATTGCAAAGGTGTCCAGCTCCTGGTCCTGAAGGCTCACAGGCATCCGACCCAAATTGGAAGAGTACCTGGGCTCGGACCTCTTCCAGCTGCGCTCCCCATTTCTTAGTGATTGCCTCCTCGCCGAGCTTCTCCTTTAACTCTGGAAGAGAGTCGGGCAGCTTCCGACCCAAGTATCGCTCGACCTTGCGAATTTTCTGCCCGTCTCGATATGAATAGACGAGGTAGTAGTAGGTATTTCGACCTCGCCGCCGCTTCTGAACATCCATAGATGTTGCCCCTACATTTAGTCAAATATATCACTATATTGACTGGAAGTAGGGGCAAGCCATCTCTCGTGGTGCAACAGCAGTTGCACCTTCGTTAGCAGGAACGACCCTGCGGCGCAAGCATTCGAAAGGGAGCGCGCTGGTCATCTACAACCGAGAGCTCCGGCAAGGCACTCTCGACCTAAGAACGGCCGATTCGATCCCGGAGCTCGCCCGTAGGTAGGTTATAGTAGACGCCGTTGCCCGGTGGGTAATGTTCGGCGTGGATGAACGCAAGCGACATCGGTCACGTGCATCGTTGAACTCCGCTGTGGCCATCATCTCATTCTTCCTCGCAGTCGTCATGGCCCTTGGAATCGTCGTCCTCCCGGGGGCGGGCGCGCCGACCGTTCCGAACCGCGCGCACGGCGGAGGGTCGGGTATTCCCGCGAACCCGGTCGCCTCGGTACGCGGCGAAAGTGCCACTGGTACCTCTGCACAAGCGAGCAACTCTTCGAGTGTCTCAGGGATCTGGCAGACCACGGACGGGTTGGTATTCAAGTTCAATCAGACAGGTGGGAGCAGCAGCTTTTCGACGACTGTCATCAACGATTCTTGCACGGGGGGACCCCGGACTGTGTTCCTCACAGGGTCGATCGAAAATGGCACGGACGTCAGCGGAACGATGTACCGATGCTCCCCAGCAAACAGCACCCTCGACCTCAACTGCAGCTTGTCCGCGATATGGTCGACCCCATTCAACGCGACCATTGCAAATGGTGGATACTTGATCTACGGGACGTACCAGGGTCAATTTTGGACGTGGAATGTCACCTCGAGTGGTTCCTGGATTGACTGCCACATTCAGTCCTACTTCAACGCCACTTTTGATATCAATCGGATCGACTGCGGGCTCCAGACCTTCCAACAGCTTGGCAACACCTACATCCCAAATGCGACCTTGCGCGCCCAGGACGTCGCCCTCGCGAACCAGGTCAATAGCGGGACGAAGCTTGTCTGGTCGCCTGATCAGCTCGCTCCGGGCGGGTTCAAGTCCGAGGTCGCTACCTTTCAGAGAGGACTTCTCGCGTTCAATATTTCATCTACCGTCGTGTCGGCCTACCGACCGATTACATATCAGGCGCACTTTGCTGACATGAAGCACTGCGCCCAATGGATGTACAACTTCGTCAAGTCAACGCCCGGCGACGCAAAGTTCCTCGCTACCGCTGTGACGGCGCTTAACAACCAGGTGCTTGGAACGTTCGGCACAAAAAACTCGATCGCGTATGCCGCGGGAAACCTGACCTTCAATATTCCCAACAAGGTCTGTTCCGATCCGCCGTTCACCGAATGCGATCACGTGAATGGAATCGCCGTCGACATGGACTTGTCAAGCCCAACGACCCCAGGTCCAACCGCGAATGCGATTGGCGCCCTGTTTGGCTTTTGTCAGAACGTAAAAGGCGATGCAGTCCACTGGACATACGTCGGCGCAGACTTTTGGAGCACACCGAAGTGCGCCGCTACGGTGCCCCCGGACGATGAGATTGACATTACGGGAGATTCCCCGGTCAACTTTCTCGTGACAAGCCCGTCGGGGCAAGAGCTCGGGGTCGATCCTTCGACCGGTACGGTTGTCAACGATTTCCCAGCCGGCGCAGCGAACTACTCAGGTCCGGGAACAGAACCTCAGATCTTCGTCATCAACAGCAACGTCACGGAGCTCGGAAACTATTCCGTTTCGGGTATCGGCACTGGCAGTGGACCGTACACCATCACCTACTCTGTTGTTGATCCCGACGATACCGCCGTCGATGTTGACGGGGCCACTCTCTACACGGAGAACGTGTCCGGCACGGCGAGTGTGGGGACGGCGATCACCCCTGTGTTGTTCAACCTTCAGTCCAGTTACACGCCCCCCTCCCCGTGGGCTCAAGCAGTTCCAGCTGCCTCAACCTCTGGATTCACAAATTTCGAGGTTCTGACGCCGAATGGGACCTTCACCGTGGCCGCCACTAGTTCGGCAGTCGATGGTCTCCTGTTCAGTTCGTCCGGGCAGCTGATCGCCCTTGAACCGACCGGGACCGGGGGACAGACGACCATTACAATCCCGGGGGGATTGCTTTCAGGCCCGTTCGCCGTCCGTACAAACAGTACGATCCTTCCCTCCTCGACCACCGAATCCGGGTCGGCTTCCACGTTGTCCTTCCAGATGCCGATCAACGCATCCGTAATCACCATTCAGGGAACTAGTCCTAGCGCCGCTTCCAGCCCCAGCGGTGCTTCGGCTTTCCCGTGGCTCGGGGTGGCGCTGGTCGGAGTCGTCATTGTGGCCGCGGTCGCGATCGGCGTCGCCATCATGGTCCGCCGGCGTCGTGCATCTCCTCCACCTCCCCCGCCGCCGCCCTCTCTTCCGCTTCCTCCACCGCCCCCCAACTAGGAGAGCCGGCTGGGAGTCGGTTTTCTGCGCTGGTTGCAAAGCTGATTGTGAACCTCTTAGCGGACCCAAGGCTGAGGGCAGGTCGGGATAGATCGGGGGAAGTGCAATTGCCTCCCGTGACCTCCGAGGTTTCAACCGGAAATCCGACGTAGACAGGCGCACAAATGGAACTGCGGCATATAGATCCTGAAATCGATCTCGAGCGCCTTCGAGAGTTCCTTTCCGAGTCCGATTCCCGCGATTATCTCCTAGACCACCTCGCCGACTGGACTCGGGAAGGACGACTCTGGGGAGGGACGGAGGGAGGGAATTGGGTCGCCTTCGGCCGGCTGAACGATCTCGGTCGGGGCGAAGGTTGGGTGGGCGCCTTCCGAGTCGCACTCTCAAGACGAGGGCAAGGCCTAGGGAGTGAGTTCCTGACCCTCCTCCTTTCCGACGCTCGCTCCATCGGACTCACCGAGCTCCGAGCCACGATCGAGGACGGGAACCTCGCGTCCCGCCGACTGTTCGCGAAACTCGGTTTTCGTCCGATCTTTGAGATGACCTTGCGATGTGGAAGAGCGGAGTCGGTCCGCGCCGAACCTCTACGCCCGGCACGGACCGGCGAAGGGTTGGACGGCCCGATCGGATGGATTCCGTCTCGGGCCGGGCGAGTCGACCTCCTGCCCGGATCGGAAGGCGGTCGTTTCGGTCGTTGGGACCCTCGGCTCCTGGACCGTTGGAGGATGGAAGGTAAGCTGTACAAAGGTCGAGAGCTGGCTGCGGCGGTGCTGATCGATTGGCAGCGGGAGCCACGGACAATGTGGGTCAACCCCCTCCAGGGGGAGCCGGATTCTCTGATTCCCGCGATCGCGATGCTGGCGAAACAACTCGGGCAGGAGGGTTGGCAGGCCTTTCTGCCGTCGTCCGACGATCTCCGGCGTGTCTATGCGGACCTTGGATTGAGTCCCCACCCCCACTGGGGAGATCGCATTCATCTGTACGAGCGCATCGAAGAAAGGTTCTCTCCGCGCTGAGGACCCGGATACTTTCTCCGAGCGGTGTGTGCAAGGCCGTTTACTCCCGCGCCAGGGACGGCGCTATGAGGTGACTCGTTGTGGGTTTGGGTACCGGAGCCATGGACGGGACACGGTACTCGATTCGGCCATTTGCGGAGACGGACTTTGCGGAGGTTGCTCGGCTTGACTCGATCTTTTTTCCGGAGTACCCTTCGTCCGCCGAGGACGTCCGCCGTGGGGCCGAGATCGTAGCGAGGGACCCCGGCCGTTTTCAGCGGTGGTTCATCGTTGAGCAAGCCGGTTCGGGCTCGGTCGTCGCCTGGGGAGGGTTGACGCATACCCTCTCCAATTTTCACCCCAACAAGTACTACGCTCGAGTGGTTGTCGAGCGGGCGCATCGCCGTCGGGGTATCGGCCAAGAGGTGTATCGCGTTCTCGAGAAGTTAGCCGCGGAACGGGACGCGGTCTGCCTCTGGGGCAACGCCCGAGAGGACGATCCTTCGAGCGTTCGATTCCTTGAACGCCGGGGTTTCACCCCACAGCGAAAGACCTGGGCTTCGCGCCTGAGCCTGACCGATATGGACCTTTCGAAGTTCCCCGATCGTTCCAGCGTTCTGGCCGAGGCAGGGATTCGCATTACTACCCTCGCCGTTGAGGGCGCCGACCGACCTGACGTTCAGCACCGTCTGTACGAGCTCGCCCGGATAACCTCGGCGGACGCGCCCCGCGTAGGGGAGTACTCGCCGTTGACTTTCGAGGATTTCTTTGCGGTCGATCTCGGGGGTCCGAACGCGATGCCCGATGCGATCTTCCTCGCATGTTCGGGGGAGAAGTTCGTGGGATGGAGCACCCTACAGCGGCTGCCGAGTCTTCCGGACACAATTGACATCGGGTTCACCGGAACGCTCCCCGAGTTTCGGGGCCGAGGAATCGCATCCGAGCTCAAGCGCCGAGCGGTCGTGTACGCCCGCGATCAGAGTTACCGGTATATGGTGACGGGCAACGACTCTCTCAACCCCCGCATCTGGGCTATCAACGCGAAATTGGGATTCCAGAAGCAGATGGTATTGGTTCAGGCCGAGAAGAAGCTTCGGCCGACAGAACCCTAGGGAACGTTCGGTTCCAATCGGGAGTCCCCGACCCAGAGTCGGTGCAAGGCTGATTGCAACCACCCGATCTCAAATTCGCCTCGCCCACGCGGTGGATTCGTTGTAAGATGGCTTGATTAGGCGGTCCACACACTGTGACAAGGGAATCGTGCTGCGCTACGGTTTATTGGGCGGTTCTCGACCACCTCTCCCTTGGGAGTTCTTCATCACCATCGGGGGTGCGTCCATTGCGGCCGACCTCCTTTTCACCGTCCTCTACCCTCTTTGGAACACCTTTGCCTGGGCGGGGGCCATCGAGACGGGCGTCTTCCTCATCGTCGGAGGCGTCCTTGTCGCGGTTGGACCGTCTCGGAGAAGCCGAGATCAGAGACGATCCTAATCGTGGAACCTAGACCGATTGCTCGGGTCCCATTGTATCAGCATAAATGGAACCGGATTCTGGGGAGGGAGGGGCGAGCAGGTTGGTGGACAGAGTCTACAAGTCGGACCTACCCGCCCTCCGAAAGGCTCTGGAGAAACTGAAGACGGAGTTCTCCGCGCTCAATTCCAAGACGAATTGGTCCCAACTCCGGGTCGAACCGTTGCTGCGGCATGTGAAGGCGTTGGAGCTGCAATTGAAGTCACAGGGTTCTTCTCGATTGACCAAGGGAGTGAGGCTCTTTCACTCCGACCTGGTCTACCTTCGAGAAAACGTCAAAGGCTTGAAGGAGGTCCTCCAGTCTGAGAAGAAATCCCTGCGGCGGAAAGGCAAGATAACACGTTAGGAACACGATTCCCTCCGCCGCTCCTTATCGGGTGCGGCCGACCAACTTCTTTCATACCGCAGCATGGCCGATACCACTGCTACTCCTGCGCGCGATACGCCTGACGTCTTTCGGTTGGACGAAGGTCCGCGGATTAGTGCGGCGCCTTCGCGAGCGCCACAAGTCCGTCCATGGTCTCTTCGAACGAACGGATCGGCCTATAGCCCAGTTTCGCGGCGATCTTCCCGACTCGGCATTCGCTGATTTGCGGCGGTCGATCCGGTACGAGAACCGATTGCCCGAGTGCATTGGCAATCGGGACGAAGAACTCGCTAAATGCGACATTCCGGTCTATCGCAAGGAAGGTCTCATTGGCGGCCGCCGGATGAGTGAGGGCTAGCACCACCATCTCGGCCAAGTTCTGGGTGTGGACCCACGGCATGACATCGTCCGGGTGCACGTCCTTAGGCCAGCCGCGGGTCCGTATGCGGTCGACCATCTCGTTCCCCCACTGGGATCGAACCACGTTGGTGACCATTCCCGGTCTCAGAACGACCGTCTCCAATCCCTCCGCCCGAATCTTTCCGAGCGCAAGCTCGCCGAGGGCCTTGGAGGAGCAGTATGGCTCGGGGTCAGTCGTGGCTAGCGGGCTCTCCTCGTCGACCTGCTTCGGGAGTTCGTTGCCGTGAACGGAGATTGTCGACATATGGACGAAACGGTGGACCTTCGCTTGGAGAGCCTGGAGAGCCAATGCGCGCGTAGCGTCCACATTCACGACCTGACAACGTGCATTGTCCGCCCCTCCGATGGCCGCACAGTGGAGGACAAAATCCACGTCGCCGAGCGGGACCTGCAAGCTGTTGGGCTCCGCGAGATCTCCCCGGACAGGTTCCCACCCTTGTCCTTTGACCAGATCAACCTGTTCAGGGGACCGAATCAATGCACGGACTTGCCAACCCTCGTCCCGAAGACGTGTCGCGAGCTGGTAGCCGACGTGCCCCGTCGCGCCGGTAACCAGAACGGTCCTCATGCGCTTCGATACGACCGCCCAGCGGATTATGAACCTGATGGGCCCCGGGGGGGGGGCGTCGCTACCGCGGCGTCTCCCGAGAAGGAGAGTAGAGTGGGTGCAATAGCCAGCACGAACGGGGCGTCGACTCGGAGTAATGTTGGTTGCGCTCACGGGTGGGCGGCCAATTCGAATCGTCAGACCGGCAATGGGGTACCTAGAAAAAGAGGGGTTCCCATGTTTGTTTATATTGAATAGTCGTGCGGGGCACATGGCGAACTTGCCACCCAACATGGTCCACTGTGGCGGATGCGGGGCTGACTTCAACGCTGCCGACCGGGCCGAAGTCCAGGCGCACTCGGCTCACATTGACGACGTAAAGATCGAACAGGCGTGATCCTTCGGATCGAGAGTTTCGTACGGACCGAATCCCCTCGAAACTCCGGCCCCACGCATCGCGTATATTGCCGTCGCGACGACGGTGCAGGAGTGATGATGCAACGTTGGTGCCAGCTATAGGCGCTGGCTCACGGGTCACCCCTCACCCCCCTCCCGCCATGTAGCTGATATTCGACTTTCCACTACCCGGTTCTTGCTTCTGGAGACAAGGGGTTGCGATCCCAATGGTGAGGAATCAAGGTCGGGTCACACGGTTTGTGGTGATGGCAGTGCTCCAAGCAGTCCGCGCCGAGTCTCTGGGGCTGCCGCACGACTCGGCTCTATCGTGGGGATTGAATCGAGCCATTTTTTACGCCGCAGCGAAGCAGGGATTCAAAGAGGGACCTCCGAAAGTGGGTGAAAAATCAGGCAGCCCTTCTGAATCGCCCTCTCGCGAGCTCTACCGTCTCGGTGACGATGAGGCGTACCTGAACCCAAACGCGAAGCAGGTCACGTTCTCGATTGGCGGCCAGGATCAAACTGCGGGGGATTTCGAGCGGCAAGTCGCGGCTCGTTTCGGAACGACGGAGAATTTCCTAGCGGCCTGGGGCGAGGCAGGCCGCATCGTCGGGAGTTTTGACCGCGGAACCCTCGAGACGCGACGTCGCTTCTACGACGAGGTTTACAGGCCACGGCGAGACGAGCTCTCCGACCGGTGGACCCAACAATACTCTCCGCCCCCGAAGTCCCGCAAACGATCAGGAAACCAGGATCGGGTCCCGCAATCGTAGCTCCCTGAACCGGTGGTTGCCACCTAGTGGCGAATCAGCCGAATCGCAAGGCTGAGTGCTAACGGGTCAAGATCCGAATTGCCCGTGTTCTTAGAACGGGTCATTCCGGGCCGGTTCTCAATCACGCTACGGGGTCGGGCGGTAGACGAAGGTGATCTTGGCCGCGGCGAGCTTTCGCAAGGCAAAGACTCGCAAGCGGATGAGGTAAGAATCGCAGAGGAGTTTCTCAATCGGGTCCCACAGCATCACCCAGACAATGGTGATGACGATGAGATACGCGAGTGCGGTGAGGTAGGAGGGACCAAGAAGCGACGTGTTGAGGGAAAGGTATCCAGCAACCAGTCCAGCGATAATCACCACGGGGATTGCGAATCGTAACGAACCCACGCCTTCGGTCCTGTTGACGCTCTGGTCCAGCACGGCCAACTTGCCCTCGATGCCGAAGTAACGACTCATCTGCGCTCGGACTCTCTCCTCTTCGTCCGGCGGCAGCGGAGGGGACCGGAACGCAAGGGTGAGTTCGACCTTCGGCTTCCGACGATCCAGGCGAACGGAATCAAGCAGGAACTTCGCCACCGACTTGTTCACCATCGATTCAGTGTGCGGATACGTTCGAGTGGCGTCGCTGTCGAACAGCGAGTCGAGATTCTTCAGTTCAACCGCCACCTTCCCCGGCGACGTTTCGAAGGGCACGAGCTCGTCTTTGATGAGTTGGGCGCCTTTCTCGGCTCTCTTCCTCGGGCGAGATTTCCCCGGTGGCGCGCTCACGGTCCGAGCGAGGGTCATCTTCGGTTATTACTGTGGTCCGCCGCCCGAACCGCCCCGACTGTTCCGAAATCCAAACCGTTCTCAGCCCACGGGGCTCAGTCCGTTTCAAGAGGGAACAGTGGGTGCAACCGACGTCGCACGCTGACGAATGTGTGCAAGGGTTGCGGAACTTCGGCTCGCTCACAAAGGGCCGGCTACAGCCGAGTGATTTCAGTCTCGAAGAAGTCAACGATATGAGCCTGGCGAACTTCTTCCGGGGATGCAGGTCAATCCGCGGATCCGAAGGTGGCTCTCGGGGACCGAGTCCGACCCTAGCGTTCGGGCTCGCTTCTGGGTTGAGGTCGATGGACGATCCCCCAAGGATCCCCGTGTGCAGAGAGCGCTGAAGGCCATCGGCCGGACCGGGTGGGCCGCCGACCTCGTGGAATACCAGATGCCCGACGGACATTGGGTTACGCCGGGCACCTCCGCCGGGGAACTCTATCGACCCAAGTACATCGTCACGAATTGGTTGTCGATCGTACTATCCGATCTGGGCATGACTCGGACCGATCCCCGGATTCGACGGACCGCCGAGATGATCTTGGACCGATGGAGTCAGCGAGGAGGAGACCTGACCGGCAAGACCGGGGAGATCTGTGTCACCGGGAATGCCGTCCGGACCATGATCCGTTTCGGCTACCTTGACCACCCGGCCGTCCAACGGTCCATCGGGTGGATCGTCCGAACTCAGAAAGCAGACGGGGGTTGGCACTGCTTCCCGTCGCGCACCGGCACGCTCGACGGCTGGGAAGGGCTCGCCGCTCTCGCGGAGATTCCCGAGGAGGCTCGAGACGAGTCCGTTCGTCGGTCGATCGAGCGAGGTGCGGAATTCTACCTCCGTCATCATCTCATGGTCGAGGGTCGAGTCCGGTACCCTCCTTGGTTTCGAATTCACTACCCCAATCACTACTACTACGACGTTCTCGTGGGCCTCCGGATACTGACCCGGCTGGGTTACGGAGGGGATCGTCGGATGGCTTCGGCGCTCCGATGGCTACGCAACAAGAGGGGTCGCGATGGAACCTGGGCCCTTGACGCGGCGCATCCTGACCTCGATGCCGCGCACGGTGGGTATGTGCTCCGGCACCTCGTGTTCCCTATGCTCCTCGAACCGCTCAACGTTCCGAGCCGATGGGCGACCGTTGAAGCGCTCAGCATCTTAGCTCGTGCCGACACATCCTGAGTTAGGTCACGGGCGGGACGCGACCCCCGGCGGGCATATCCCACCCTCCACGGCACTTGTTAGGCGGGTAAGCCGGGAGTTTCTTGTTGCAGCGTGAACCGTCGGGGGCGACGAGGGCCGGAAGCCGACAGACTCGGTCGGACTCGTCGAGATGAGTGGTCGCGGGCGATCGGTCGCTTTGCAAAGGAGGACCTTGCCGAATCCGGGATTGGCGATCTCTGGAAACGCAGGGTATTGTACGAAATTCGGCGCACGCCCGTACTTCTGCGGGCCGTCGGGGTGACTTCACCGCCCGCGAACCCCTCCCGATTTCGATTGATCCATGTGGAGAAGCTCAAGCAGAAGCTACCCTGGAGCCCCGCGACGTTCGCCGTCCATTTCAACGCCTTGCGCCGCTTCCTTCGGTGGGCGGGAAACCCGCTCGCGACGAAGCGCGGAATCTGGGCGGTACCGAGCGAGACCGCCGGTCGAAGAAGATGGCTCGCACCGGAGCAGCTTGCCCGCCTCTACCGTGCGGCACAGGGGCGAGAACGAGTTCTGGTCGCCTTGGAAGGGTTCAACGGATTGCGTCGGGTAGAAGTCCTACGGTTGCGGGCGAAAGACATCGACTTCGGGCGGCAACGCCTTCACGTCCTAGGTAAGGGCCCGAACGGTGGAAAGTGGCGCACGGTTCCGATGTTCTCAGAAACTACGAGGGTGTTGCGTTCCCTACCCGAGGGACGGGACCAGAACTCTAGCGTAATCCCGCTCTCTCGGTCGGGCGCAGACGGTGTCCTGCGTCGGATTGCCGAACGGGCTGGGTTCCCCCGTCTGGGTCTACGTGTTTCGCATCACGACCTCAGACGGAGCTTCGGGCGCATCGCTCACAAAGCGGGGATGGACCTGGTCCAGCTGAAGAATCTCTATGGACACACGTCCCTCGATCAGACCGTCCATTACATCGGCTTGGACGAGGACGAGATGCGAGCGGGTCTCGATCGATTGGCGGTCCTGATGAACCCTCTCTTAAGGACCAGGAGCTCGCCCTCGATATCGGAGAACGCTCAGTAGGGTTCGATCGTCAGGCCGGACACTTGCATGAACCCCTTATCTCGGGTAAGCAACCGCTCACCGTGCCGTCGGGAAATGGCTGCGATGAACAGATCCGACTGACCGAGCGGGGTGCCGAGCAGCGCGAGCTCCGAACCCATCCGACCTGCTTCATGACATGCGAGGCGATCGAAGGGTAGGAAGGGGAGGCTATCGACGAGCGTCTTCGTCCGCGCGAAGTAAGCGCCACCGAGGTGGTACGCTCCGACCAATACTTCGGAGGCCGCGGGAGCTGTGAGGTACCGAGGCTCACCGCTCCGATCGAGTTCACGAGCCTTCACGATGGCTCGGGGAGTTCCCGCCAATAGATCGATGAGGAACGAACTGTCGAGACTAACCATGACCGACCTTTCCTCGGGCGAGCTCTCGAAGCTTTACCTTGGACATGCGGTCAGCGTTTCGTAGGAACTTCCGGACCTTCTCCACTTCGGCGGCGGGAGCGCCGTTCCAGGCTCCGGCGAACGAAGAGAGCAAGATCTGGGAGCCCGTCAAACGGCGCACCACCTCGCTAAAGCTCTCACCTTCGTTCTTGAGTGAGGCCAACGCGTCGTACGCCTCCTTGGTCAGGGTGACGGTCTTCACTACCATGAGTATGTTGATATCAACACACTTACTTAAACACAGTTCCGAGGAGGACCGCCACTGCTCGCCATGACCGCCCGGGAAGCGAGTCGCTCGTTGCAATCCGACGTACGACGTCGGGTGGGGACCACCGGCGTGCCCCGGAGCACTGTCGGGCTAGGTGAACCCTGCTGCCCGCGCCCGACGAACCGCGTCCGCGACTCCTTGGGTCCACGGGTCCCCGTGGCCGGGAAGAACCAGATCCGCCGCCAGGCTCTCGACCTTCTCGAGTGAGTTCATGGCCTGCGGGCTGTTCTGGTTAAGTCCTCGCGGCATGATCTGGGGACCCCTGCGACCGGTGAGCGGATTTCTCGTCACCAGCGCATCTCCCGTGAATACCACGCGGCGCGCATCGAAGAACAGCGCGGCCATGCCCGGTGTATGGCCCGGCAAGTGCACTACCCGAGGATGCCCGGCCACCTCGAGGGTTTGACCATCCGCAAACGCAGAGACTTCGAGGATCGGAACGATGCTGACGCCTCCATGGGCGATGAGTCCGAAAAGTGTTCTCCATGCCTCGGCATGCCGCAGATACGGGCCGAGCTTGCCTTCGTTCTTACCTTGCTTCGCTCCCTTCGCCACCGACGCGTCCGCCTCGTGGATCCAGACGGTCGCGTGAGCGTCCGTGCGCGCTCGCTCGGCGAACCCCGTATGGTCCGAATGTGCGTGGGTAAGCAGGATCGCTTGCAGGTCATTCAGATTCCGACCCAGTGAGGAGACGGCCGTACTGAAGAGTCCCCAATCTCCCGCAACGCCGGCGTCAATCAGGACGAGCTTCCCACCTTCCTCGACCAGGTAAAAATTTGAGATCCCATGGGAGAATCGGTGGATACCCGGAGCCATCTGCATCGAATCGTCCCTGCGGGAAACCCCGCGACTGGTCGCCGCTACTTACGGTTTCGGAGCGATAGAATCTGCCGAAACGACCACGAGCTCACAGTTTGGTCCGGTTGGGTCGCCCCCTGCCATGGCGGCAGGGCCCGTTGTGCCTACGGGTCGAGATTGCTAGGCGGGGGGTGGCGAAGCCCCGTTCAAGGTCGCCACCTCTCCTTCGGGCGTCAGACCCTTCGCTACTCGGTAGTGGGCATCGACGAATGCGAGGAAGAAAGCGAGGTAGCTGAACGCGAGGAGTGCGTCAAGGAGTGTGATGGGATGGAAGATGCCCCCCAGCGCCGGGCTTCGCGCCGAGACCGATTGAACGATCGGTTGGAGGTTCGGGGCGAGTGCGATGCCGATCAGCGCGGAGAGCAGCACGGCCCAACCGAGACCCAGACCCATGGCAATCTCGCCGGTTCGGCCCACTAGGTGGGCAGCGACGAGCGCGTAGGTGACGAACGTGGTGGCAAAAACGAGGGCGATCGCGGCCCCGAACTCGACTCCCACGAGCGAGGGTGGACTCGGGTTGCCGTAGAGCGAAAGGATCCCGATCGGAGCCGCCGCAAGGGCGATCGCCACCAGGCTCACAGTGAACGCGAGGTTGGTGTATCGCACGCGAGTGCGGTGAATCTCGTTCCATTCGTGCCGTCCGATCCAGAGGAAGAGGATTCCGAGGGCCGTGAATGCGGGGGTGAGGAGCACGAGAAGGCCATCAAACGGCAGCTTCGTCGAGCCGGAAAGCAGGGACACGAATCCGCCCGCGCTCTCGGCAGCGAATCCGACCTTGAAGATCGTGAGGCTCAGACGGAGGTTGACGCGCATAGAGTTCACCCTGGACTTCGGCGCATCCGATTAGCCCACAGCGAGGTAGCCCGCTATCAAATCTGGGTTGGAGGCGAAGGACGCCGATGCCTCCGCAGTAGCTCCTCGATCGGGGCCCGAGCCCTTAACAGGACAGCTAGCCTTGCGGGGCCATGGACGATGTCATTACCGGACTACACTCGGTGACCATCCACATTCGAGACATCCACAAGGCGCGAGAGTTCTACCGTGATGTTCTGGTTCTCAAGGAAGTGAGCTTCAACGAAGCTCGGAATCGAGCCGTCTTCGCCCTGCCCGGCACCTCGACGTTACTTACCATGCACGTCCAGGGGGGTGACGAAGGAGGCCGAGAGCCGGGGACGGTCACCGGCCTAATCCTCCGTCATCCCGACCCCGTGGCCGCAATCGAAGAAATCAAACGCCGCGGGGGCGCGGTGGCGAACGAGCCAAGGCTGATCGAGTTCCCCGGCGTAAAGTTTGTTCTCGGAGTGATCGCTGACCCGGACGGGAACGAGTTCGTGATCTCCAATCGCACCGACTAGTATCGTTTCTTGCCCACGGCGTGGGTGTGAGGCTGGTTGCAACCACTTTCTCGCCGACGATTCGACCGGATGACGGCTAGCGGGACTTCCGCTTAACCCGCTTTGGGGGCAGGCCAGCTGCGTACCGGAAGGAGCGTCTGACCCACTCTCGCGATCGTGAGGGAGATTCGAGGACGGTCTTGGGAAGAACGAAGTACTCGCTCATCGCACGACCTGGCATCGGCTCAAAATTGACGAATCCCGGGAGTCGCCGGGCTGACTCGCGATCCGCCTCGGACAAGCGGACGAACAACTTCTCTCCGAAGACTCCGAAGAACAAGTTACCGTTCATGAAAGCGGCCGGTTGCCCGAAGAGCTTCTTTGTGACAACTCCAGCCTCCTCGGGGGTCAGACTCTCGAAGAGTTTCACGCTGGGAGGCGAAGGCCCCGGAATCTTCATGGGGCTGGCACGGGGGGCTTCGAGTGCTTCGGGTAGTCGACGTACCAAGGGTAGGCCAGGATCGCGACGTAGAGGAGCACGCCGCCAATGATGGCGACAATGACGGAGCCGACTTGACCGAGCGGACCCCCGGGGGAGACATAACCGAGTGGCGCCGAGAGCAGGACGGTGGCGACCAGTCCGAGAACGATCTGAGTTGTGCTAGGTCGCCTCTTGGAGAATGCTACCGAAATGAGGCCGGAGAGGATCACAATCGGTGGAGGAGCTTCAAGGATTAAAACAGAAAAGGGCCGCACCAATCCCAATCTGCGGTGGACCGATCTCCCGATGGTGTTGGAACGCTCGTCGCCGCCATCCACTCGATCTCGGGACCGAAAGATTTGAAACCCGGGTGGTCCTCGGCAGCTCGCCATGACGCACCATGTGAAACCGATTCCCGAAGGATTCCATACGGCCACCCCCGTCCTGACGGTGCACGATGGCGTCCGAGCGCTAGAATTCTACACGAAGGGGCTCGGAGCTACGGAGAGGATGCGATCGACCGGCCCCGGTGGAAAGATCCAGCACGCCGAGTTCGTGTTGGGGGATTCGATCTTCATGCTGTCGGATGAGTTTCCGGAGATGGGGTCCAAGTCTCCGAAGTCCCTAGGAGGCTGCGTGGGAGGGATCTTCCTCTACGTGCCGGATACCGATGCGATCTACCACCGGGCGATCGCCGCGGGAGCCACCTCACTTTCGGCCCCGGAGGACATGTTCTGGGGGGACCGACACGCTCGGATCCGCGACCCGTTCGGGCACGAATGGTCCATTGCGACCCACAAAGAGGACCTCTCTCGGGAAGAGGTTGACAAGCGAGCCAAAGAGTTCTACGCTCAAATGATGAAGCGTACGGGTCAACCACCGTAGTCCACCGTCGAGGGGAATGCGCCGGTCGCCGATCCGGCTTCGCCAGTCGACGAACGACTTGTCGCAACGACGATTACATTCCGGGGGCGCCCGGTAATCCCTGGTAGAGTCCGATCGGGACGTCGCCCGGGGCATGGACCACGGCATGCCAGCCCATGCCTGGGATCTCCGTCTTGGGCAGGATGATCCGTGCTCCTTCCCGCTTCGCCGCTTCCAGCGAGTCATCGAGGTTGACGACTGTGAGAAACGATATCGTCGCCGGCGATTCCCCCGGCAGGAGGGGGCGGACACCGGTTCCCGAGCCTCGGGAAACCTTGTCGGACCGCAGCCCGTAATCCCCGAAGTCCTTCATCACGTCAAAGTGGAACCCGAGCACCTTCTCGAGGAATCGGCGGGTGGCGGCGGGATCCTTCGAGGCATACTCGACGTGGTCGGTGGTCACGGTCTCGTGGTGTGTCATTCTTTGTTCCTACCCAGGGGCTGGGCCACCCTGCAATCTTCTGCCTGGGATAAGACCCGATGGTAAGGGACTACCGTCGAGGGTCGAGGGTGACGGGGGTCTACGTATTCTCCGGTGTGCGTCGGAATGAAACTTGACTGGGTGCAACAGACATTGCAACCCATGGCCGAGAAAATGGGTCGGGGGAGCACTCCTTGGAAAGGAGGGGAAAGGGTTCTCGCACCCAAGGAGGTGCGCTGGTGCCGTGGTGAGGTTCAGCCCATCGCCCCGGGTGGGGGGCCGCCCGCCGAGGGAGGCGGAGGCGGCATCGGCGGAGGCGGTGTAGCCGCGCTCGGGGGTGGGGTCCACGTGGCTGCTGGCGCGACGGTCGTAGCGCCGCCCTTGCGTCGGCGTCCGATGAGCAGACCGACCAGAAGACCCACGACCGCTGCCACGACGATGAGGAGGAGACCCACTCCGCCCCCGTACGGGCTCGATGAGCTACTGCTCGCGGTCGATGGGATCGCTGCGAAACCGATGCTGACGCCTTGAGAGGTCCCGCCGACGACGACCGACCCGGATCTCGGAGTGATGTTGTAGCCCGAGACGGTCGAGGCCGTGTAGGCGTACGTCCCATTGGTCTCGGTGAAGACGATCGTTCCGTTGTTGGGGCTATTGTGGATCACTCCACCGAGCGTCACGGACCAGTTGGTCCCGCCCGGAAGTCCGAGGGCGGTGAATGTGACGGAGTACGTCAGGTGGGTCACGGTGAGGGTCACGATCACGTTGTGGCCGTTCACCAGGTAGCTTCCCGACGTGGGCGAGAATTGGTACCCCGGGATGGGGGAAACGCTCCAGACGTAGCTCCCGTTCTCCGCGGTCACGGTGACATTCGGTCCCGGACCATGGCTCGACGCCCCACTCACGGTGACGGTCAGGTTGATCGCGGCAGGGAGTCCGGCCGCAGCGAACGTGACGTGGTAAGTGCTCGGGATGTACTCGAGGACCCGCGAATTGCCCGCATCGGTCACCCAGATGGCGCCGCTCGGTGCGACGACAGCTCCGAGCGGGAAATTGAGCGTTGAGGCGGTGGTGTTCGCGGTCGTCGCGGTCAGGTTCTTCTGCCCGATCGCGACGGTAGCATTCTCATCGGTGGTGAAGGGAGGCAGGAACTCGAGCACGCGGTTTCCGTCGCTGGAGGTGACCCAGAGGTTCCCCTGCGTGTCCACGGCGACGCTGCTGGGCACGTTGAACGCCCCCGCGCCCGTGTTCAGGCCCGCGTTGACGAACGAAGTTTGGCCGAGCAGATAGGTGGCACCCTCGCCCGTGGAGAACGGCGCGGTGAACCCGAGGACCCGTTCGTTACTCCCATCGGCTACCCAGACAACTCCGGCCGAGGCCGCGACGTCGAGGGGGAAACTGAAGTTCGAGGCGGTGGTTCCGGAGGAGGCGGACAAGAAACTGGTCTGCCCCAGGACGAGCGATGCCCTCATCCCGTCCGCAAAGGGAGGCACGAACTCCAGGACTCGATTGTTTCCCGAGTCAGCTACCCAGAGGTCACCCTGGGAGTCGAAACTCAGCCCTACTGGGCCCGAGAGGCTGGTGGCGGTCGTTCCGGCACTTCCCGTAGTGAAACCCGCCTGGCCCAGAACGAGCGAGGCAGCCTTCCCGTTGGTGAACGGCGGAACGAATTCGAGAACACGGCTGTTCTGGTCATCCGAGACCCAGAGATCCCCGTGCGAGTCGGTGGTGCAGGCACCTACGGTCGTGAAATTCGTGGCCGTGACGCCCGTCCCGGACCCGCTGAAGGTCGATTGCCCGATGACGACCGATGCGTTCTCCCCGGTGGTGAAGGGAGACTTGAACTCGAGGACGCGGGCCCCGTCGTAGTCCGGAACCCAGAGGGTGCCGTTGGGACCCGAACAGGAGAGCTCAGGGTCCGGAATGAACGTGGACGCGTTGGGCGGGGTCGCCCCCCAGTTGCTCGAGAGGTTGTACGCTCCGAGGGCGACACTGGCGGCCATTCCGGTGAAGAACGGGTTGGGGGGCGGGCTGGCGGATGGAGCGACTGAGGAATGAATCCCTGAGGCGTGTGCTGCCGGCGGGGCCGGGAGCGTCAAGCCGCCCATCATGGAAAGGACAAGTACCGCGATTACGCCGACGACTGCTCCGAGAGCTGCGCGCTGCATCATGGGTGCTCAAACTGCGAGCTCATGGTTTATAATCCATTCTCTCGCCGAGATGCGTGTCCCCGGGAGAGCCGGAGGTCGGTTTGGCCGGCTCTTCGCCGTGGACCGTCCCATTCGTTGGGTGCAAGAGGCATTGCACCCACCACTGGGGTGTTCTAGGGAGGGGGTGGAAGGTAGGGCGTGCTCGGTCGGCGGGTCCGAAAAGCCAGGACGAAGAACACGATCGCGAGAATGACCACGATCACGCCGCTGATCACGGGAGCAAGGACCTGCCAGACTTGGTTCCCTGAACAAGCGTTGAAGCCCGGGGAGGTGCATTCGACAGCCAGATCGATAACCCCCGATACGAGATACTCGACCCCAAAGGTGAGGAACAGGACTCCTCCTATGAGGAAAGCCGCGAACCGGATGGATCGGTCGAATTGGGTGTCGTCCATACTCGCCCGGTGATTTCCCCTGTCAACTTACAGTTTGGGGTGACGGACGGCACCGCGTCCGACTCCTACGTTAACGGTTCACCGCTTATCGTGAATTGGTAGCCGTGCCTAGCTCGTGCTTAATGATGGTCGGGGACTTGCAGCGACGATGACCGTTCCGCGAACCGCCGTGGTCACCGGCGCCTCTCGAGGAGCGGGTAAGGCGGTCGCTCTCGAACTCGGTCGAGCTGGTTGGACGGTTGTCGTGACCGCGAGAAGCACCCGCCGATCTCCCAGCCGAGAGCGTGTCGCCGGTACGATTGACGAGACTGCCGAGCTGATCGAGAAGGCCGGAGGCAGGTCGGTCCCGGTCCGATGCGACCATTCCCGCGAGGAGGACATAATCTCCCTTGCGAAGCGATTGCGGAGTGAGTTCCCCAGCCTCGACCTCCTCGTCAATTGCGCTTGGGGCGGGTACGAGGAACACGACCTGGAAGGATTCGGCCGACCGTTCTGGGAACAGCCCACTCACCACTGGGATCGAATGTTCACGGCGGGAGTCCGACCGACGCTGCTGACCTCGGCCAAACTAGCACCGTTGATGATGGCCGGCCGCCGCGGGTGCGTCATCAACATTGTTTCCTGGTTGCAGGGGCAGTACCTGGGAAACCTGTACTACGACACGGCGAAGGCTGCCATCATACGGATGACCGAGGGGATGGCCGGCGAACTACGTCCTCATGGAGTCGCGGCTATCGTCCTGGTTCCCGGGTTCATGCGTACGGAGCGGGTTATGACGTCCCACGCGGCCCATCCGTTCGACCTGGCCTCGACCGAGTCTCCGGCCTACCTCGGTAGAGCGGTCGTCGCTCTCGCGGGAGATCCCCAGGTTCTCGAGAAATCCGGTCGGATTCTCTATGTGGGCGACTTGGCCAAGGTATACGGGTTCACGGATGTGGACGGTACGCAGCCTCCGCAGTTCCGCACGGGAGACCTCGAAAAGGCGTACGGAGTGACGGACGAAGGCGGATTTCCACCGCCGAAATCTTGAGCTCGGCCGATGGGGTTGGCCGTTCTCCCCTTATCCGAGTAGGTGCAATGGAGAATGCACGTCACGAGTGCCGGTGGCGCAATCTTCTCGACCCATCCTCTGGGCGCCCACTGAATCCTTAAGGTTCCCTCCGGATTCCTTGGGACGTGGACCCTCGGGAACGTGAGTTGCTGACCGGAATGGGAAACTGCTACGAAGCGTGTGGAGCGGACTTCGAAGGCACGATCGGGATGGTCGCCGATAGCCGACGCCGTACTCCTGAGGACGTCAAGCAGACCCTCGGCGCGATGGCGGAGCGATACGGCTCCGACCCGGAGTATCAGAAACTTCGGGGCCGCCTGCCTCCCTCGTTTCCCTTCTGACGGGAGGAGGTCGAATTCGTGACGAAATGTCCGGCCTGTCTCGTCGGGTTCGCGCGAGCGGACTTTCCCGCCTTGGCTCAGCACTTGGTCGACCAGGCCGATGCGAGCGATTCGGATCACGTTCGATGGCTGAACCAGAACCTCACGCGCCGAAGGACCGAGGCGGGATCGCTCGTTCCGCCCCTCCGAGCGTTCTTCGACCTCGGTCCCACCTCTCTCACGCGCTGGGTCAAGATGCGATTCATCGCGAAGTTCTTCGGAAAAGTGCCCCATCCCTTCGTCCTGGCGTTGCAGCATCCGTCGCGAGCCACGCTCCTCGGGTATGTGGTCGAGCACCAACACTTTCTCCGACAATGGGTGCGCTCGTGCGCGTACATCATGGCCCGCACCGACCGGCCCGAGGTCGTTCAGTACGAGCTCGACAATCTGACCACCGAGTACGCCGGATTCGGCCCGGACCGCCCTTCTCACTACGAACTCTTGCTCCGAATGGGCGAGAGCCTCGGTGTGGATCGCGCCACGGTGCTCTCCACTCCTCCGCTTCCGGCGACGCGCCGGGCCATCGAGCAATGGGGAGAGATGGCGACCCGCGAGCATTGGGTAGCCGTCCTGACGGCCATGCACAGTCTCGAGCTCATCGCGAATCGCAATCTTACCGACGACGGCGCTTCAGTCCACTATTTCGACCCGACGATCCTCAGCGGGAACGAGATCACCAGTGCGGCCCAAGGGTTCCTCCGGGAAGGCTACGAAGCGGACGTAGGACATTCGGACGAGGCGTTGGCTCTCGCCAGTCGGTTCGCGGGGGAACTCGATGTGGTGGAGGAGGTCCAAGCCGTCTTCCTTCGTTCGATCGACCTCTTCGACGATTACCTCATCGCACGACTGGAACGGGCGGGACAGTTTGAAGCGTAACTACGACGGCTGCGCCATTTGCAACTCCACGTGGGGGAACGTCTGGGCGGAGGTCGAGGGAGAGCGCCTGTTCTTCTGCTGCGACCTTTGCGTGGTCCAGTATCGGGAACTAATCGCCCGGGTCAAGCAGGATACCGGATGGAACGAGATCGACTTGATCGAGATCGCCGGAGATCGACGGGGACGAACCTGTGCCGTCACCTCGGGGGAAGCGAACGCCCGGTTCGTGTTCGCCTTCAACCCGGAGGGACAACTCCTACGGTTTCAGCGCAGCGCCCCGTTGTCCGTACGAGGCGGATAACGGGTCGTCGTCGCATTCCAAGTTCGGTTCAGCGCCGAGCCCGGTTTCCCCCCAGGGGGACCTGGCGGCGACGAGCGGCGATCCTTCGCTGGCGTTGTTTGTGATGCCGCTTCTTTCCGGCCGGTGACGGCCGCTTCCTTGGAGTCACGGTCATTTTCCTATCCTCTCAAACCGGCTGTGGGTCGGCCACCCCCGAAGACATCATAACGCCACGGGGCGACGGAGGTTCACCGACGAAGTGGGGGATCGGACTTGGAGAAAGTGGTGGGTATTGGAGGTCTGTTCTTTCGTGCTCGGGACCCGAAGGCACTCGGTCAGCGGTACCTAGCGCACCTCGGCGTTACTCTGACCCCGTCCAATTACGGAGAGTCAACGTGGCGGCAGGAAGCGGGGCCTACGGTGTTCAATCCTTTCCCCCAAGATACCGATTACTTCGGAGAAGCCTCGCGAGTTTGGATGGTCAACTTTCGCGTGAGCGACCTCGACGCGATGGTGACGCAACTGCGAGCCGCCGGAATCCATGTCGAGGTCGACCCTCAAGTCTACCCGAACGGTCGGTTCGCCCGCCTCCACGACCCCGAGGGGAATCCGATCGAGCTCTGGCAGCCCGAGGGGGGCGACGAGCCGAGTTAGACCTTCGACGGGACTCGCCCGACCGTTCCACCGCCCCGGTGGCCACTCTCGGTGTGTTACGTTCTTATGCCGAGACCCAAGTCTTCGAGCGATGTCCGCGACTCCGTTCTCCGGCACGACCCCGACCCGATCCCGTGAGTTCAGCTTCTTCGGAAGCATTCGACGGCGCGTCCTGGCGTCGATCGCCGCGACGGCCGGCTGGCTCTGCCTGATCATGCTCTACCTCGCCTTCTGGACCGGCGGCTTCAGCCTCGTCCAGATCATCGTCGTGGTGGTCGTCTCGCTCCTCGTGCTCGCAGCCGTGCTTCTGGGAGCCTGGGTGTCGTTCGGCCTCCGGTTCATGGGCCACTGGGACGACTGAACGAGTCCGGGAACACGACCGCGTGCCGGGCGATCTCCCCGGCCTCGCCCCGAAAACGGGGGCTCTCGGCGTCAGCGGCCGTTCTGAACCACGACCTGGAGCGGCTCCGCCCACCGGAGAGAAAGCGACTGCGCGTTGAGATTCTCGAGGACCAGGTAGAACTGGGAGGGTGCCGCTGGAATTCCCTGGATGAAGGTGCAGTTGAGGGCGTCGGAGAACTCCCAGAGGTACCGGGCCGGCGGGGCCGTCGGGTGGGGGTTTGATTCGATGACCGAGATCTCGGAACTGTTCACGAGGTAGGCACCGACCGGCGCGCTTGCGACATACCCGCCGAGGAGCACCATGTGGTCGGAGTACGGAGTCAGCGCGTAGACCTTGTACGAATTCGCGGCCAAGCTGGCCGTCGATTGGCAAGCGGCCGCCACGTAGAGCACGGTGGCGTTGCGGTAGGTGCCGGTCAATTGCGACGGACACGTGGGACTGCGGGGGTTGGCGGCGAAATCGAGCCAAACGGCGGTCGCGACAAGGCCCACGACGACCACGACCGCGCCCACCACGATCCATCGAACGAGGTGTCTCCGACGCGGCGACCTTCCCGACGCGCCGGGAGGGGTCCACGGCAGGGGGCGAATCGACCCGGAGCGAGCCGACGCGACCTGGGAATTGGGGGAGGTGGGTCCGGCGGGGTTTCCCCCCGTCGAAGAGGGCTCGATGGACGACACTGACATTGTAGTCAAGCGGTTCGCATATACCTTTCAAAACGGCGGAGGAAGAGCCGTCTGATGACTCCGCGGGAAGCGGTGCGCGTTGCCCCCTGCTCGGGGTCCGTCGAGCCTTGCGCCATCGACCTTGCTCCCGCTGGCCACATGCTGAAATCGAGTACCCTCTCGAGACGACTCTTATTATCCCGGAACGCGGCGTTCTCCTCGCGATCCGGCATGAACAACCCGAGTCCCTACTATCTGCCTCGAGGCGGGGGCTATGCCCAACGACCGAGGGGAATTCGCTGGTTCCCGATCATCATCGGTCTGGTCTTTGTCGTCGTCGCCGCCCTGATCCTCCTGATCCTGCTCTACCCCGCGTCGTTCGGGGTCTCCACCCCTTCGACCCCGTACCGATTCGGCCTCTTCGGGGGCTTTTTCTTTTTCTTCTTCATCCTCATCGTTCTGTTCTTCATCGTACGGGTTGCCTTCTGGAGCTCCCGGGCGAGCGGGTACGGTCGGCGGCGGTACGGCGGGGATGATTCCGAGGGACCACGAATGAATCGTCCCGCGATGGTCGCTCGAATGCGCTACGCTCGCGGGGAGATCACGCGCGAGCAGTACGACCAGATCATGAAGGACCTCGGTCGACCGCCCAGCCAACAGTAGTGCGAACTGGGGTGCACGACCCCTCGCCACCGGCCTGGTGAGGTTCCCCGTGCGGCCGGCTGAGGTCGCACTCACCGGTGCAGCGTGACTGCAGCAGCGCTTGCAACTTGCAACGGTGGACCGGCTCCGTTCCGCGGACCTTCATCAACTTCGGTAGGATACGGACCTCGTCATGCCGTCGACCGGACCACCGGCGAGCTCCGATGCGGGTGCGCGAGCCCGCCGTCAGCTCGGGAGGGTGCTGAAACTCCTCGGGGTGCTCGACCTCAGCGTGATCGTCTGGGTCCTCGGTATCGCGCTGAGCGCTCATGCCTTGGGGTTGAGCAACCTCGAACTATTGTCCGCTATCTTCACCGGCGTGGGTGCCATTCTCGGTCTGCGGATCTGGCTCGCGGTGCGGCTGCGACGACGGCTAGTGCCGTGTCCACCAGCGGTGTGCGGGACGTGAGTTGGTCACGCAGTGGATCCGATTGAGCCGACGGATCGCGAGGCGGAGGGCCTCCCTCGCTTCCTCCCAATCGGAGTAGTTCGACCCGGTGAACGCCCACCGACGTATCGTTCGGAAGTGGGTCTCGATCGGGTTGAGGTGACTGGTGTTGGTGGGTGTCGGGACGAAGGTGATCCGGAGCTTCCGGGCCTCGGCCACCGCCGCCGGCGTGGTGTGCGTGGAGAGGTTGTCCTGGATCAGATAGATCCGTCCACCCGAGGGGTATCGCCCTCGAACCCACCGAAGGAATCGCACCCAGCCGGCGCCACTCTTCGAGGTAGAGAGATACCCGCGGAACCGATGGTGGTAGTAGTCGTAGGCGCCCATCAGGTAGCGAACTCCGCCGAGTCGCTTGTAGGTCGCCGGCACTCGGTCGGGGTGCCCCGACCGAGCCCAGGTGTGGCCTCCGTAGGGCTGGAGAGAGATGGGTCCCATCTCGTCCACCGAGACCACGATCGGAGGGTTGTGCTCTCGATTGGTGAGCTCGTTCAGCCGCCGTAGCTTCTCCGCGAACTTGGGGTCCTTCGAGCTCTTCCAGGTCTTCACGGACTGGAAGGTCACCGACTCTTCGAGGAGGATCTGCCGCAGCCGCTCGCGGCTGATCGACTCCATCACTCCCTCGAAGACCAGGGTCTCCTGGAGGAGGTCGAGAGACCAGCTGGTGGGTCCCTGCCACCCATGGTCCTTCGGTCGGGAGAGGGCGAAGGTCACGATCGCCTTGCGGATCTCTGGGGTGAACTTCGGCTCGGGCCCGGGGCTCTTCTTCGGGTAGAGGGCATCCCGACCGATTCGATTGTAGTCCTTGATGACCCGTCGGACCCAGTCTTCGCTCCAGAGGACCATCCCTGCGATCTTGGGCGGAGAGAAGCCCTGGAACGAGTGAAGCACGATCATCGCGCGCTTGACGACGGTCGGGTCGTGGGATCGTTTCACGAGGCGAGAGAGGGCCTGGCCCTCCTCGTCCGAGAGCTCGCGGACTCGCAGCATGGGGAGGAGGCATCACCTCCTCCGGGAAAGTACTTGCGCTAGAGTTCAGGAACCCCGAACTCTCCCACTAGACGCGGCACTAGGTGAGCTGTCGTAGGCCGGGCGGCGCCGGCCCGTTGGGGTAGGTGCAACGGACCTTGCACCCAGCGGAGGTCTACGGATGCGCGGAAAACCCCGCCTGGACGAAGTCCTGATCGAACGTGAATGCGTCGTGGACCCCAAGGGAGCGCATGATCACGAAGCTAGTGCAGTCCGTGAGGCTCCAGTTCTTGTCGGCATGGCTCGCCATTAGCTCCATGGCCTCTTGGTGGTGCACCGGCTCAACCCAGAAAAGGCCTGACTGCTTGCCCGAGCGAACGGCATTCCCGAACGCGATTGCCGGCACAACCCCCAGACGACGGCGAACCATTGTCACCGTCTCCGCCATGACGTAATTCGTGGTAACCTGTCGACCGAATTCGCCTCGGACAATGTGCCGTTGAAACTCGAGGGCTAGGCGGTGATCTCGGTCGTTAGCGTCAGCGAGCGCGAGCCAAGCGCTCGTATCCACGAATATCATCGCGAGGGCCCGTACAGCTGCTCGTCGTGGTCTCGCGCCGTCCGGTGTCCCTTCCGTCCGCTCGTTCCCAGCGGGAAGATCTGAAAGATAGGATCTTTGGGGTCGACCGTTTCTTCGGTAAGGTAGGCGTGCAGGGCCAGACGCATGACCTCCTTCATCGGCTGACCGGACGCCTCAGCCTTCTGGCGGAGCAGTCGATACTCGGATTCCGGGATCTGGGCCTGAACCAGCGTCATGCGACATACAACATATTACATTGGATATAAGGAGCATCTAGCCGAGGACAAAGTAGGTGCGACCCGCATTGCACGCACCACTACGGTCGATTCTGTTCTGGTTCGCCGGTCGGCTTACCCAAGATGCAAGCAGCATGAGACCAAGTTCGAACGGCGCCATCGCCGGTGGCTACGCCCCCTATTCCACGCCCTACCCCGGGTGCCGATGTCCATCCGTCGGGAGGTTCAGCCGTTCGAGGATCGAACGGAATCGGGGGTCATCGCGCAGACCGTCGAAGGCGCATCCTTGGTAGGAGAACCAGAACGACCCGATTTCCCCCTTGCGGAAGTCGCGTTCCAAGTAGTCGAACGCCGGCTCTTTTTCCCCGAGCACCGCGTAGAGGGCGGCGACCCAGAACGGGATTGATGTAACGGGTCTCGGCCTCCTGCGTCCACTCCCGAATCAAACGGCGAGCCTCGTCGGGCATGTCGAGGAGCGCCCATAGGACGGCTCGGTCCGCCATCACCGGACGGGAAACGGGCCCGTTGGCGAGAGCTGCCTCTCGTCGAGACTCTTCGATCCGACCGGCCCGGTAGTAGATCGTCCCGAGCGCGACGTGGGAGTTCGGGTCGGAAGGGTCCCGCGCGACCTCCTCCTTTGCCGTCACGATGGCCGCATCGAAATCTCCGGAGGTGAATTGGACGGTCATCAGCCAAAGGCTCGGAAGCTTCCAAAGAGGGTCCAGCTCGATCGTGACCCGGAGCTCCTCGGCGGCTTCGTCAAACCTCTGGAGAACGAGCAGGAGCATCGCGTACCAGAAATGAGCGTTGGCGTTGCTCGGGTTGAGCTCGATCGCCCGCTGGAATTCGGATTCGGAGAGGTCCCAGTCCCGGTCGTGCTGCAGCGCGAGATTCCCACGGGCGGTGTGCGCCTCGGAGGATGCGGGGTCCAGCGCGAGAGCCTTCACGAGCAGATCCTGGACTCGGGGGAAGGCATCGCGAGGTCGGATCGTCTCCCCCGCCAGGAGGACGTACATGTTCGCGAGCGAAGAGTACGCGAGCGAGAATTCGGGGTCCTGCTCGATCGCCTCCTCGAAGAACTTCACCGATTCGCCGTAGGCTTCAAACGTAGACTTGCGGGCGGCGTGCAGTCCCCGCAGATAGAGATTGTACGCGGCGAGGTTCGGGGTGGGCTTCTTCCGGAGGGATTCGCGGTCGAGGCCCACAAGTTCGAGGCGGAGGGCCGCGGCCGTCTTCTCCGCGATCTCCATTTGGATCGCGAACACGTCGTCCAGTTCTCGGTCGTAGCTGTGAGCCCAGAACGTGTTCCTGGGTCCGTGCATCGATGAGTTGCAGGGTGATGCGAAGCCGGTTGCCGGCCTTCCTCACGCTCCCTTCGAGCACCGAACCGACGTCGAGCTCGGAGCCGATCTGGGAGACGGATTTCGACCCGGACTTGTACTGGCTCACGGAGGTCCGGGCGATGACCCGGAGCTCCCGGATCTTGGAGAGGCTGCTGATCAACTCCTCGGTGAGGCCGTCCGCGAAGTATTCGTCCTTGGGGTCGGGGCTGATGTTCGCGAGGGGGAGCACGGCGAGGCGGGCGCGCGGCCCGCCTCGGGAGGGGACCTCCGGGCCGCTTCCGGGGAGCGTGACGCGGTAGATGTCCACGGGCACCTGCACGTTCTTCAGGGACTTCGCACCGAGTTTCTCGAACCCGTTCGGGATCTTGTTCCGGACCTGGTCGAACACCTGCCCCGAGATGCAGACTCCACCCGGAGGGGCGAGCGGCTGGATCCGGGACGCGATGTTCACCGCATCGCCGAAGATGTCGCTCCCACGCTCCTCGACATCCCCCAGGTGCACCCCGACGCGCACCCGGAGGAGTTTCGCCCCGGGTCGCGAATTACGATCGCGTAAATGTTGCTGGATCGCGATCCCACACTCGACGGCCCGCAATGCACTGTCGAACTCGATCAGGAACCCGTCTCCCGTCGACTTGATTTCCCGCCCGTGGTGGGCGGCGAAAAGCGGTCGGAAGAGTTCCTCCTGTTCGTGCAAGAGTTCGAGCGTGCCCGCTTCGTCACTCTGCGTCGAGGCCGTGTACCCGACGATGTCGGTGAACATGATGGCGGCGAGTCGCCGGGTCGCGGCCACGCCCCGAGAACGACCTTCTAGCGATTAAGCCCGTTCCTCGGTCAATCCATATAGAACGTAGTCGATTCGGCGGGCATGTCCGACCCGAGCAGTGTGGAGGTATCGGTTTCAGGGACCCTGAACGGTGAGACGTTCAGCGTGCAAGGGACACTCACGGTCGATGTGACCGTGGGGGTCAAATCCGGGACGGTCGTATACACCTCCAAGGCGCCGAAAGGCGTCCCGGGACCGGATTCCATCATGCATACGACCGGAAAATGCTTCGTCGGGGCGAAACACTGGGGAGACAAGGAGTTCCTCTGCCCGTTCGAGCTGCTGGGCTCGCAATTCGTTTCGCTGCGCCAAACAACCCTCGGTCGGTACGGGACAGTGAGCGTGAGTGAGAAGGCGGTGTTCCAGCGCGGCGTACTCCACTCCGCACTGACCTGTGTCGGCGATTTCAAGGTCCCTCGCAACCTGCCTCTGGGTCCCCTGCGTGAGGTGATCACGGTCGGGAAGGACGGTACGATGGTGGGCAAAGGACGATATTCGTACGTTCGGCCTCGAGGGCGCCCCATCCCCGTTCGGTACACTCACTTCTACCGTTCCTCGAAGCCCCACCGTAGCTTCGCTCGGCTGGTGGGCCGTTCTTTCCTGCTTCGCGCGGAGATCAAGACCAAGATTTCCGGGGGATCATTGAAATATCGTAGTCGTTCGACGATCCGACTACTGTGAGTCCCGCCCTAAGCTCTCTCGTGCCACCCTCACCCCCGACTTCCGGGAATCGCAGAGCCCCGGAGGGCGACCCCTTCGATCGTAAGTGATCGGATACCCCTAACGAACGGTGCTTCACGAAGGTCGTTCAACGCGTGCCTCGACCCGTTCGTTGAACCAGGTCGGGTACGTCATCGAACCGAGGGCGAACGTGCGACGGACGCTCTCGACCCCCGGAAGACCGACCATCTTCTTCACCCATCGCTCGAGCACGATAGGAGCATCCGCCGGCACAAGACCGGCCACGACCGAAGCCACCGCCTCCGGTTCGAGGCCGAGGCCGTCGGACGCGACCGGCATCCACGTCGGCGCCTCGTGAAGCGCCAATCCCGCCACTGTCTCCCGCCGCGCGGGCTCGCGGAGGTTCATCCACACGAGAGCCAGGGGAAACTCCTCGGCCTGGGGTCCGTGGGTCCACCAGCAAGCTCTCGTATCGATCAGCTGATGATACCGTCGAGCGGCCGTTTTGAGGCTGATCCGAACGATTTTCGCGATTTCGGCAATCGACGCTTCCGGGTTCTGGCCGAGCGCCCGCAGGAGACGCCAATCGAGGGGCGACAACTCCTGTTCGCACGGCGGAATGAAGTACGGATGCGGTGGGCTAAGCTGGCCTTTGGGCGACAGTCGTCGGATCAGCGACGTCCGTCGCGTGGTCGTGGCATCGCTGTCGGTTACGAAGTAGACCCCCACATGTCGCTCGCCTTCGTCGAGGGTGTCACGCGCGAAGATGACCCCCTCGACGAGGGCCAGGTCGCGGAAGACCCGCTCGGAGTCCGTCGCCGTGTCGATGGGAAGCTCCACCACGAACGTCCGGACCCCGAAGAGCGAGGGATTGGGGGTGACCGCCTTGCCTCGGAGGAATCCTTGCTCGGCCAGAACCCCGCAGCCGTGCCCGAACCCCGTTCTCGCTGATCTGGACCCGTTCGGCGATTTCCCGCGCCGGGATCGTCGGGTCGATCACCCGGCGTCCGGCCCAGAATCTCGCTTCCCCGTTCGGAGAAAGGAAACGATAGATGGCAAAGTCGAGGGGGTCCACTTCGCTCTCCGGAACGGTGGAGGAAGGGGCTTGCCAAAAGGTTGTTTGCGGGCGCTCGAGCCCTGCCTCCCCGCACGTGACCTCCCTCTACCCCCGTCCCGGGAGGAGTCCTCGTCCGATTCGAGGGGGCGAAGACCGGAGTTGAGCGGCCGCAAAGGCGGTTGTCCCTAGTCGCGGGCGTAGGCGGGAGCCGCGGCCACCATAGGACCCGCCCCGGCGGGATGAACCGCTGCCCGCAGTGCCGGCAGGGCGGCCAGGGTCGCGCCGGCGAGGCCCCGCGCCGCCGCACCCGGTGCGTGGGGAGCCTTCTCGGGTTCACGGCAGAGGGCCGGCGCGGCCGCGAGGGGGAGGTCGACACGTCGTAGTCGCTTCCGTCCCCAGCGAACGAGTCGCTGGACCGCGGTGTGGCGAACGGGCAGGCATTCGAGCTCCCGTCGGAGCATCTCCTCGACCGCTCGGACCTCCTCCCGGGTGCAGTCGTGCAGGGCGTACTCGGCGAGCACCACGCGCGGATCGACCCTTGCCTGGATCAGGAGCGCTTCCGGTCCCATTCCTCTCATCTGAGCCACCTCCGTTCGTCTCCGAAGCGGACTACGTCTCGGCGGGAGTAAAACCCGACCGAGGGGGAGGCGCCGAAATGCGGCCCGAACGGCCGCTAACTTCTCGAATCCCTCCTACCCTGGTGGAAACCGGGAATCACGGGCCGCCGCGTACCGGCCCGCCGCCTCGGCGGAAACTCGACCGAGGAGTGATCACTCGGAGAGGGCTTGGTTCGTTTCTCGAAGCCGGCGGGACATTTCCTCAAGGATGCCGCGAAGCACGACCGGCTCCGCGGTGGCGAATCCCCAGAACTCCCACTTCGAGAGGACCGCACACTTCGAGGTCTGAAGGGCGACGACGTCCGCGGATCGGGGCTGGTCGTCGAACAACGCCATCTCTCCGAAGAACTGGCCGACCCCGAGGCGCGCGAGCTTGCGACTGCCGCGCCGGACCTCCGCGGCACCCTCGAGAATGAGGAAAAGACCGAGCCCACCCTCTCCGCGCTTGACGATGGTTTCGCCTTCGCTGAATTCCCGGACCTTGACCCACTTCGAGAGTTTCTTCAGCTGTCGGTCGGTAAGGTTCGCCAGGATGGAGACGTTCCCCAGTCGTTCGGCGATCTGACCCGCAGGAAAATCGACGGAACGCGGCACGGGACCCTCGACCCCCTACCGGGATTAATACGTATCCGGGGGAAGCCGAACCACGCCCCCGGCGGGACTTCGGTTCCGCGCGAGGCCCCCGCGAACGGACGACCCCCCCTCCGACGTGCGGAACCCCGCTCCGCAGGCGGGGGTGGTTCGGGCACGAAAGGCGAATATCATCGGTGAGAGTCGCCCCGCGGATGCGGGGGCGGCCCAGCCGGTGAACGGACGGTTCGCGCCGGGGTGCTGTCCGAGGAGCCGTTCATGACGGAACCGAGCCCTCCGGGGGTCGTCGCCGAACGCACGAGCGCGACCAGCCTCCTCTGGCGGTTCGAGGTCAACCGCAAGTGGTTCGACGACCCCCGACTCGAGTGGAGGAGACTCTTCGGCGAGTTCTTCGGGACATTCCTGCTCGTCACCGTCGCCGCGGGAGCGGGCGTAGTCTCGGCGGTCAGCTTCGGGGGGGTCGACCGGGTCGCGGCGGTCGTAGCGCCCGGTCTCATGGTCATGGCCATCATCCTGTTCATGGGGGCGGTCTCGGGAGCCCACCTCAACCCGGCGGTGAGTATCGCCTTCGCGGCACGAGGCGACTTCCCCTGGAAGCGGGTTCCCGGATACATCGGGGCCCAGCTCCTCGGCGCTGCGGTGGCTTGCCTGTTCCTCTTGCTCATCTTCGGAAAGGTCGGCATGATGGGGGCGACCGAGCCGGGGCCGGGGATCACGGACCTGCAGGCGTTGTTCATGGAGCTCCTCCTCACCCTCGGCCTCGTCAGTACAATCCTAGGGACTGCGTCGAAGGCGCAGAATGTGGGGCCTATCGCCGCGTTGGCAGTCGGCGGATACATCGCCCTCGCCGGGCTCTGGGGGAGTCCGATCAGCGGTGCATCGATGAACCCGGCCCGCTCGTTCGGGCCCGACCTCATCCTCGGCAACTTCGCTCACTACGGGGTCTACGTGGCGGGTCCAATCGCGGGCGCCCTGCTGGCGGTCGGCGTCGCCTACATCCTCCGGGGCCCCGGAGGGGACCTGCCTGCAGTCCAGGCCGCGCAGGGTCGGCTCGAGGAATTCCTGCCGTTGTCACCAAAGACCCGTTCGTCGAAGGTTCCGGCCGCGCCCCCCGGGACCGAGGACGACGCCGGACCGAGAGGTCCGTAGACGACGTTTACGCAGCCTCGGAATCCGACGAGGGAGCCGACGCAGGCTCGAGGGGAAGTAGGTCGAGGTGCTCGGGCGGAGGCCGTGTGGAACGCGTGGTAGGGGTCGCCGGTGGTGCGGGCTTCGATGGTAACAGGTGGAGGGTCCGGGCGATCCAGGCGCGCAGCCGAGCGAGCAGGGGAAGGCTCCGCACCACGACATAGATGATGAACACGATCGTGACAATGAAGAAGCTCGTCGGCTCGACCTCGTAGAACGCGATGAAGATGCCCGCCCAGGTTGCGAAGAGCGCCACCCCGACGGCGATGATCACGGCGTAGAGCGGGCGCTTCGCGAGCCGGATCGCGATGGCCGCGGGCGTGACGGCCAGGGCAAAGATCAGGAGGACCCCGATGATCGTGACCGCGATCGAGATCGCCACGGCCAGAGCGAGCATGAAAATGACGCCGAGGAGGAGGGTGTGCATGCCCTTCGCTTCGGCAACCTCCTCATCGAGCGACGCGAAGAGGAGCTGGCGGTAGACGACCGCGAGCACGAAGAAGACAGGGAGGCTCGTTTCGAAGGTGAACAGTACCTGGGCGTTGCTGATGCCGACGATCTCGCCAAAGAGGATCGAGTATGCCTCGGTCGCGAACCCGTTGTAGAAGGCAAGGAAGAGAAGCCCGAGCCCCAGCATGAACGCGAGCACCGTCCCGATCTCGACATCCCGGTGGGACGCCTTCTGGCCGAGAAGCGCGATCCCTCCCCCCGAGACGGTGGTAAAAAGTAAGAGCCCGTAGATCGGAGCCACCCCGAACAGCACGGCACCGGCCGCTCCGGAGAATCCGACGTGGCCGAGCGCGTGCGCCGCGAAGGAGGAGCGGCGGAGGACGACGAGGTAGCTCACGATCCCCGCGAGGATCGCGATGACCGTGCCGGCCTCGAACGCATTGCGAACGAACTCGTACTGAAGCATCTCCCGGAGGTCCAGGACGATGTTCCAGCCCCACCAATTCCAGGAGATGTTCGTCAATCCTCGGGGTCCTTGTGGGAGTCTTCCCCACCGACGATCACCATGTTGTTCCGGGAATCCCGAAGCACTTCGACGCGAACCCCGTAGAGGGCCGTGAGACTGTCGGTGGTCAGGACCTCGCTCGGGAGACCGGTCGCGACGCGGCCGTTCGCGATGTAGATGACCTTGTCCAGGCAGTGGATGAGTGGATTGATGTCGTGGGCGACCAGCAGCGTCGCCACGTTGCGGTCGCGCACGAGTTCATGCACTACCTCGACGAGTTCCTTCGCCCTCCGAATGTCGAGACTCGCGAGGGGCTCGTCGAGAAGGAGGATCTCCGGACGGCCCGCGAGAGCCTCGGCGAGGAAGATGCGCTGGAGCTCTCCGCCGGACATCGCGCCGAGCGCTTTCTTACCGAGCTCCGTGGCCCCCACCGAGCGGAGCGCCTCGTCGGTTGCCTCGCGCTCCCGACGGATTCCGGACGGGGTAAGGTTCGGTATCCATCGGTTCCCCGAGTAGCCCAAACGCACGAGCTGGACCGCCTCGACGTTCGTGTCGCGGTCCACGAGGTGGCTCTGCGGGACGTAGCCGATCTTCCGATTGCCCCGTCGGGGGCTCTCGCCGAACACTTGCAGGCTTCCGCCCGCCGGGCGGATCAGACCGAGCAACAGCCGGAAGAGCGTCGTCTTCCCCGCACCGTTCGGCCCGATGACGGCGACGAATTCCCCCCGATCGATACGGAAATTGGCGTCGCTCCAGACGGTGCGGCCCCCGTAATTGACCTCGAGGTGGTCCGCCCCGGCGATCTCAGTGGGCACGGGGCCGTGCCTCCCGAGCTGGCGCCGGGCCGCTTCGGCTCATTGACCGAGCACCTTGGCATCGAGCGCGACGTACAACGAATTCAGTTCCCCGCCCATCCACGCCTGAAAGGTCGCCGTAGGTGGCACAATCGTCTCGGTGACACTCATGACACTGACGTTGTGGTTCTGGGCGATCGCCTTCATGTTGGTCGTGATTGGCGTCACGGTTTGGGCGTTGAAGACCAGTACCTCTCACGTTGCCGCTCTCGAGCTGGCACTGGAAGTTCACGACGCTCGTGTCTGACGGGTCGTTCCCCTCGGCAACCGCTTCCATGAAGGCCGGCGGAGAGACGAGATCCAGGTCAGTCGCATTCGCGAGGTAGACAAAGATGCTCTCGGTCGAAGCAACGACCGTTCCGGCGAACTGGAGCCTGATGGCTCCGACCTCGGAGTAGAGGGCGGTCAGCGAAGCGGTCAGGTTGTTGTACTGCTCGGTGAAGTATCCTGTGAGGGACGGAGCGATCGTCGTGAGGTTGTGATACATCCAGGCGACGGTCTGGTTGACGTAGGTCGGATTGTACCACATGTGCGGGTTGCCGGTGACGATGCCCCCGGTAACGTGGACCCCCAAGTAATCGCCGATGTTGAGGACCGTCTGGTTCGGCGTCCCGTCCGCGGCGACGAGGGCCGACGCCCAATCGTCGTAGCCGACGTTGTTGAGGATCACGTACTGGGCGTCCTTGATCGCGATCGCGTCCGAGTCGTTGGATTGGTACTCGTGCGGGTCCGTGTTCGGGTCAGTGATGATGCTGGTGACACTGACGTGAGTCCCGCCGAGCTGGGAGACCAGGCTCCCCCAGAAGTTCTCGGCCGCGACCACGGGGATGAGGATACTGGCGGATCCGGTGGTCTTGCCGTCGGAAGCCCGATCTTCCCCCGGTGGGGTGGTCTCGGATCGAGGGAGAGTGGCGGTGAGTGCGGCTTGCGCCCGAGCAAAGTCCTGGGTGCCCGTGGCCGCGGCGGCCCGGGAGGAGGATGACGTTCCGCTCGGCCCGCTCGGAGTGATCACGCCCGCGCACGGGGCCGGAGGAGCGCTCAGGATGTACGCTTCGTAGATTCCGGCACCTGCGATTACCGCGACGACGGCGACCGCCATAGCGATCTTGAGATTCTTCCGCATCGGTTAGTTCTGCCCCCTTTCGGTGGAGCAGGGAGTAATCGGTTCGCCGTGCGGGCAGACCGCGGGGTGTCCCTCCGCAGCGCAGATCTTCTCGACAGTGAGGTGGCTCAGCGAAAGGTCGACTTCCCGCGCGGCCCGGCAGGTGGCCTCGGGGGAAAGTCCGGCCCGCGAGAAGAGGCTCTCGGCCACCCGGTGATGACGACGGTACTCCTCGAGGCAGGTGGACCCTCGGGCGGTCAGCCGGCTCTTCCCACGGAATCGCGAGATCAGTCCCAGCTCTTCGAGCGGTCCGAGATGGGCCAGGGCCGACGGGGGCCGCACGCCCAAACCCGCGGCAATCTCGTTGAGGCTCGCGCCGCGAAGTTCTCCTTGACGCGCCCCGATGGTCCGAAGGGCCTCGACCTGGCGATGCGTCAGGCGCTGGAGGGTCTCCACGTCCGAACGGAGCCACCGACCATATTTATTGGTATCCCTAATTATTAGGTGTTGACAAAATAGTGGGAAAGGACCCTTTCGGGAAGCGACGATCGTCCGCGCCGGGGGGAACGTGGGTCCCCCGGCCCATGACCTCGGGCGGCAGTATACCCGCGCAACCAGTTGGTTACGGGTCCCCCAGCGCTCCGCTTTGTAGCGATCGGACATCAACGACGTGGTTGTCTATGTCGGTCCCACCCACCAAGACGTCGAACCTCGTTCCGAATCCGAGTTACGCGAAGCCCGCCACGCACGAACAGCTCGAGCGCGCCGCCGCTCGCTTGGAGGAGCACGGGATCCACGCGCTCGTCGTCCCGAACCGGGCCGAGGCGCTGCGAACGGTCCTATCCCTCATCCCGGAGCATTCCGAGGTGCTCACCTCGACCTCCGAAACGCTCGCCCAGGTCGGCCTCGTGAAGGAATTGGAAGAGTCCGGCCGATACGAGTCGGTACGTAAACGCCTCATGGCCCTGGACCGGAAGACCCAGGAACGAGAGATGCGGCAGATCGGCGAGGCCCCGCCGTACAGTGTCGGAAGTGTCCACGCCGTCACCGAGGAGGGCGACCTCCTGATCGCGTCGGCGACCGGAAGCCAGCTCGGTCCGTACGCCTACGGCGCGGGCAAGGTGATTTGGGTGGTGGGCGCACAAAAGGTGGTGCCGACGCTCGTGGACGGTCTGAAACGCCTGCGCGAATACTCCTACCCGATGGAGGACGCCCGAGCGTTGAAGGCCTACGGCATGAACAGCGGGCTCAACAAGATCCTCGTCATCTCCCGAGAGTTCAATCCAGGCCGGGCGACCGTGGTCCTCGTCGAGGAAGTCCTCGGGTTCTGAACGGACCCGAGATGTCCCCTCCTCGCGGGAGCATGGGCGCGGCCAGATTCGAACTGGCGACCTTCACCGTGTCAGGGTGACGTCATAACCACTAGACTACGCGCCCGCGCGGGCGGCCACCGACGCCCGGCACTTATGCCCTTCGGAGGTCGGCTCAGCCGTAGCCGCCGGGGAACTGGCCGGGGTCGGGGTGGTCGTTCCAATTGTAGTAGCCCATTGACTGCCGCTGGGATTCGGTCGACTCCTGGCGGAGCCCGCCCTGGAACGAGCCGTAGACCTCCCGTACCTGCTCTTCGATCGAGCGGGCCCGGAGCAGGGCTTCCCGGACGTGGCTCGCGTCGAGGAACTCGCTTCCCGACACTGCGGCGAGGTCGCCCGCGGTCCGGATGAGTCCGCCGAGCTCGCGCAGACGCAGCGTGAGCGCGTTGCGCCGTCCGTCGAGCACCTCGGCCCGTCGGCGCGACTCCTGGATGAGCTCGAGGATCGCCGCGCGTGTCGCCGGGCGGATCCGGCCGTCGACCGCGATCTCCTGCGCGCAGAACTGGGCGATGCGGAGCCGATTCGCCTCGTTGTCGGGCATGGCGGTCTCGAGCAGCACTTCGTACCCGAGCCGGCGATGCGGGAACGCAGCGGGGAGAGGATGCGGTGAACGTCCTGGATGTTGGCGGCCGCCACGAGGATGAAGTCGCACGGCACACCGTCGACGCGGACCGCGGCGCCCCCGGATTGCGGGTTGCGGCCGGTGATCGGGAATCGCTTCTCCTGCATCGCGGTCAGGATGTGCCGTTGCAGGAAACCGATGTGCGGAAGTTCGTCGATGAAGAGCACCCCCTCGTGCGCCTCGTGCACGACGCCAGGTATCACGCGCTCGTACGGCAGGGTCCCGAGCTGCGGATGGCCCCCATACGGGTCGTGGCGAACGTCCCCGAGCAGCTCCGTCTCGGTCGCTCCGGTCGCCATCAGGAAGGTGTTCCGGTCGAGCTTGACCAAGACCTTGCGCGGGCTCTGGTGCTGGAGCTGGCGTCGGCGCTCGAGCGCCCGCTGGTCGAGCACCTTGATCTGGTCGCCCGCCCGTTCGTAGGCAACGACCTCCTCCACCCCGGACTTGAGGCGGGTCGTTCGGACCGATTCCTGCGGGTTCCCACCGGGGCTCACGGTGAGCTCGAGGATCCCGCCGACGAGGTCACGGAACGGGTTGCCGCTGCCCGTGACCCCGGGCGGCGCCTGCTTCACGTTCCCGCAGCTCGGGCAGTAGCGCTCGGTCGGGAGCGAGTAGAAGCTGCATCGCGGGCATCGGTAGCCGAGCCGCTCGGCGACGGTCGCCGGAGCTTCCGTGGGAGGGATCAGCTCCCCTTCGACCGACCGGGCCGCCTCGCGTTCGTGGTAGACCTCCTCCCGGGAGACCACTTCGATGCTGGGTCGTTCGGGGTTCTCCGGGTTGTGGACGACGCGCAGCTCGGACCTCGGTCGCTCGAGGTGGAGCGCGAGGGCCTGCGCGGTCATCGACTTCCCGATGCCGGGCGGACCGACGAGCAAGAGGTGCCGTCGTTGGTAGGCCGCGATGCGAGCGATCTCAACCGCCTTTTCCTGGCCGATGACCCGCTCGAGGGGGTCGGTCGGGATGTGGATGTCCTCGGTGGTGCCCACCTCGTCGAGCGCTGTCGGAGCGCGGTGGGCGCTGTCGCCCGCCGGGGTCGTCACGGTCGGGTGAGAAAACGCGGCGGGAGGTAAAAGGTTCGTCGCGGAGCCTCGAAGGGGGGCCCCGCGACGTGCGGTGGGCCCCTAGCGGTTGCCGCCGGGTGTGCCGAGGTCCGCCTTTGTGAAGACGCGGACCTTGTCGGGCATCTTCCCGACCGGGCCGAGGCGGGTCGCGACGACCGTCGTGATCCCCTTCTCTTGGGCGACATCGAGGAGCCGCTGGCTCACGATCCCGTCAAAGACGACCGCCTTAGCGGGAACGGTGAGGTTCGCGAGCGCCTCGATCATCTCCTTCACGGGGGCTTCGCCGACCACGACGTCGCCTTCGCCGAGGAAGAGGCTCTTCGACTGGTTCTCGACGCCGTCGAGCAGTTCGAAGTAGTGCTGGAGCTCGGGCGAAAGCGGGGCCGCGGGCGGAGGCGGTGGCGGGGGCGGGGGAAGCGGCACGGCCATGCGGGCGGGCGGGGCGCGTTCGCGCTCCTCCCGTCGTCCGCCGCCATCGCGGGGGCGCTCGTCCCGGCGTTCCTCGCGTCGCTCGCCGCGGCCTCCGGCGTCCTCGCCTCGCTCCTCTCTCGGCTCCCGGGTCGCGCCGGTGGACTCGAACCCGCTCATCTCGAGGTACTGGTTGAGGGGGATCTTGTTCCGCAGGCACTTCAGGAGCTGCTTCTGGGTGAGCTCCTCGACCTCGCTTCCGCGCGGGGCGCGGGCGACGAAATCGATGTCCATCGTTTGGAGCATCTCCCGGAGGATCAGCTCTCCGGCGCGGTCGCCGTCCGTGAAGACGGTCACCGTCTTACCGCGCGAGAGGTCCTTCACGGTCTGCGGGACGCTCGTCCCTTCGACCGCGATCGTGTTCTTGATCCCGCAGCGCAGAAGGTTCAGCACATCCGAGCGCCCTTCGACGACGATGAGCGCGTCCGCCTGGTCGATGTTCGGTCCGGACGGGAGGTGCTCGGGACCGTAGGTCGTGATCTCCTCGACCTGGACCGCCTTGCGGACGGCCTCGGTCAGGTCCATCCCGACCCCCTTCGACTCTTCCTGGAGGTGGGCGAGAATCTCCTTCGCGCGTTCGACGACCTTCTGGCGTTTCGAGATGCGAATGTCCTCGACGCTGATGACCTCGATCTTCGCTCGGCACGGGCCGATGCGGTCGACGGTCTCGAGTCCCGAGGCCAGGATGGCGGTCTCGACCTGGTCGAGGGACGACGGGATCAGGATCTCGCCTTCGCTCTTTCCCTTTCGGCTATCGATCTCGACCTCGATGCGTCCGATCCGCCCGGACTTCTGGAGGTCGCGCAGGTCGAGCTCGTCACCGAGCAGGCCTTCGGTCTGTCCGAACACCGCGCCGACGACGTCAGGTTTGTCGATGACGCCTTCGGCGGAAATGCGGGCTCGGATCTGGTATTTTGCGGCGTTTGGGTCGTTGGTCATGTTCGATTCTCCTCATGGTGAAAAGCGCCCGCACCGTTGCGGGGGTCTCCCCGAGGGACGAATCTAAGTACGACCCGGGTCGCCGGACGATGCGCGGAGATTACGACAGGATCGTGGGCGGAACATGAGTCGTGCTTCCGGATCACCTGGCGACGTCGGGAGGGTACCTCCTTTCGTCCCCGAAGGGGTGCTTTCCAACCGTGATGAGTCGAGGACCATATTTAAGCGGGCGCCCACCGAACTCGCTCTCGACGAACCCCCCGCTCACCGGCGAGCCGCGATGCGAGACGAGGCTAACAGTCTTTATAGCGGCCTCCGCTACGCGACCTCGGAGCCTGCACTCATGCCCCGTAAATCTGCGCGCAAAGTGGTGTCCGTCCCGGAACCCGGGACTCCCGCACCCGAACCTCCCCTCGCGGACGACGATTTCGTCTCGTCGTTGAAGTCCGAGCTTTCGAAGACCCAGGAAGCGGCCAACGCGAAGACGGGAGAGGACTTTTCGGCGCGAGCGGAGATCAATCGCCGACTCCTCCAGGACCTCTGGGAGGTCCACAACCAGTTCGAAGAGGTCTCGGTCCATCTCACGATCGACCCCTCCCAGACGCTCTTCGCGACGTTCGCCGAGTATCCGACGAAGTGGACGTTCAAGGAGACGTTCGACTTCGGTGCGGTGAAGACCGTCGAGCTCGCCGACCGCGCGACCGGTTGGGGCGGGTTCACGCTCCGCTTTTGGTACTACCGCACTCCCGAAGGGAAGTCGCACGTCCGCGGGATCTTCGAGTGGTGCGACGGCGAGAGCTACCACCGCTACTCCGGTTGGATGCGAATGATGAGCCAGGCCGTGCTCTACGACAGTGACGAGGACGAGGTCAAGGTGGGAGAGCTCCACCGCGTCCTCAAGGACGTCGTGGTCCAGTGGTACGCGGCGCACCTCGCGCGCACGCCCGAATCGTTCGTCGCGCATCTGAAGGAGAAGTACCCGAAAGGGGCCTCCTACGCGAAGGAATCGTACCGCTAAGCGCCCGTCCCACGGGGCGGCACCGCCCGGCGTCGCTCCGATCGCCCGAGTCTTGAAATAAGCCGGGGCTCGTCCGACGACCCGCCATCTCCTGGACGGTCCGGGGGCCGGGAGGGATGGCCGAGGGGTACGTGGCGGCCGCGTTGCGCGAGCACCTGGTGGCCTACTTCGAAGAGCACCACAAGCTCGTCGAGGCCGGCGCTCTCCAGCTGATCCTCTCCGACCGCCAGCCACTCGCGCTCTCGCGGGAGCTCGTGGCCCGGTCGGGCGAGGAGTCCCCGTTCGTCACCCGGGAGATGGTGGAGGCCGCCCTCGCCCGGCGGCAATCGCCCGAGCCCCGTTCGGAACCGCCCAATCCGGGGCTCGTCGCGAATGCTACCGCCCGTCGCCCGCCCGTGCCGTTCGAACTCGTGTGCGAGGGGTTCACGGGTCCGCCGGTTGCGACCCAGCCGATCGCGGCCTACGAAGCGCTCTTCCAATCTCGTTACCGGGCGATCGCACGGATGCTCCGGGGACGACCGGAGCTTCCGAACCTCCGACCGATCCGCGAATTGCGCGCGACCGAGGGTGTCTCCTCGATCATCGGGATGGTGCGCGAGGTCCGGGAGACGCCACAGCGCCACCACATCATCCTCACCGTCGATGACGAGACCGGCTCCGTCGAAATGCTCGTCCCCAAGGATTCGCCCGGCTCACGCCTCACGTTCCTCTCCGACGAGGTGGTCGGGCTCACGGTGAGCTTCTCGAAAGAGCCGGGCCGGATCCCTCGAGTAGCCCACGTGGAACGCCCGGATGTCCCCTCCACCCGACCGATGGGCCGGGCGGAGACACCCCGCCGCGCGATGTTCCTCTCCGACCTCCACGTCGGCAGCAAATCGTTCCTGGGCGAGAACTGGGCGCATCTGGTCGAATTCCTCCGCGGCCGGGGCCCCTACCCCGACCTCGCGGCCTCGATCGACCACGTCGTCATCGCGGGCGACCTCGTGGACGGGATCGGTATCTATCCGCGGCAGGAACGCGACCTGGCGATCACCGACGTCGTCGAACAGTACGCCGAGCTCGGTCGACGGCTCGCGGAGCTACCGGAACGTCTCAACGTGGTCGCCATCCCGGGAAACCACGATGCCGTTTCCCCTGCGGAGCCTCAGCCGGCGCTCCCGACCAACCTCAGCTCGCTGCTCCCTGCCAACGTGCGGAACCTTGCGAACCCGTCGACGTTCGCGCTCTCGGGGGTCGTGGTCGAGGCGTACCACGGGAGGAGCTTCGACGACCTGATCCCCGCGATACCGGGGGCTTCCTACGCTCGGCCCACGGAGGTGATGAAGCGCATGCTCCAGATGCGCCACCTGGCGCCGATCTACGGGGACCGAACGCCTCTCGCACCGCTCCCCCGCGACGGGCTCGTCATCGACCCGCCGCCGGACATCCTCGTCACCGGCCACGCCCATACCTACGGGACCGACCGGTACCGTGGGGTACTGTTGCTCAACGCCTCGACCTGGCAGTCCGAGACCGAGTATCAGCGCATGCGCAACATCTCTCCCGTTCCCGCGCGCGCCGCGGTGGTCGACCTCGCGACCCTCGGACTCGCCACGCTCGATTTCTCGGCCGGGCGCCCCACCGTGGGGGAGCCCCCGGCATGAGCCCGTATCCTCTCGACCCGGTCCGAGCATTCGGTCCGATGCGGCTCGTTCTCACGACGTACCCCTCGCGCGAAGCGGCCCTCGCGGCGGTCGAGGAGGTCCTTCGCGAGGGACTGGCCGCCTGTGCCAATATCGTGCCCGCGCACTCCCGGTACTGGTGGAAGGGGGAGCTCGAATCGGCCGACGAAGCGCTGGCCCTGTTCAAGACCGTCCCGAAGCGGGTGGGGGCGCTGTTCCGGTACCTCGAGACGAACCATCCGTACGAGGTCCCCGAGATCGCCGAGCTCGATGTGCCGCGCGTAGGGAGCGCCTACCTGCGCTACCTCGCGGCGACCCTCGACCCCGACTCACCCCCGCCCCCGATGGGCGGCGGCTCTACGCGTCGGGGAGCACGGCGAGCCCCGGGAGCTCGAGTCCCTGGACGAACTCGAGCGCCGCACCGCCGCCGGTCGAGATGAACTGAAAGCTTCCCGACACGCCGAGGTCCTGGGCCACCCGGGCGGAGTCGCCGCCGGCCGCGACATGGTATCCGGAGATCCCGCCGAGCCGAGAGAGGACCTCCCGGGTCCCTTCGGCAAAGCGCGGGTCCTCGGCGAGGCCGAGAGGTCCGTTCCAGAAGACGGTCTTCGAGCGGGCGAGCACCTCGACGAACCGGGCCCGGGTCGCCGGTCCGATGTCCCGCGCGAGGCCCCCCGGGGGCAAGTGGCCCACCGCGTACGCGGCGGCGTCCGGCTTGTCCGGTCGCTCGACCATGACATCCGTGGGCAGGACGACCTCGGTGCCGGCGGCAGTGGCCCTCCCAAAGAACTCGCCCACGGCGTCCCGAAGGCCCGGCTCGATCGGGGTGGCACCGAGACGAGCGCCCTGCCCAGCAAGGAACGGGAATGCCAGTGCCCCGCCGATGAGGAGCGAATCGGCGCGACCGAGGAAGCTCGTGAGCAGCGGAAGCTTGTCCGCCACCTTGGCACCGCCCACGAGGACCGCGTACGGGCGCTCGGGCGCGTCCACGAGCTTCGAGAGCTCGCGGACCTCGCGCTCGACGAGCAGGCCCGCGAACGACGGGAGCCGCTTCGGCACGCCGACCGTCGACGCGTGCGCTCGATGCACGGTTCCGAAGGCATCCTCGATGAAGACCTGTCCGAGGTTCGCGAGCGCGGAAGCGAACGCGGGGTCGTTCGCCTCTTCGCCGGGATGAAAGCGCAGGTTCTCGAGCATGAGGAACTGGCCGTTCTCGAGCCGGGTCGCTCGTTCGAGGGCACGGACGCCCACGACCTCGTCGGCAAAGTTCACCGGCTGGCCGAGGAGGGAGCTCAGGTGATGCGCCACGGGCCGCAGCGACAACCGGGGGTCCGGCCGGCCGTCGGGCCGTCCGAGATGCGAGAGGAGGATCGTTCGCGCGCCGGCGGTCCGCAGGTGGTTGAGGGTGGGCAGGGCTTCCCGAATCCTTCGGTCGTCGGCGATCTGGCCGCTTGCGGTGAGGGGAACATTGAAATCGACGCGGACGAGCGTCCGGCGGCCGTGGACCGGCGCGGACGAGATCCCGCGTTTTTCGACCATCCGAGAAGAGCGAGGGTCGGGTCACTATGAGGGTTGTGGCCGGGGGGAGGCCCGGGTCGCTCGCGCCGTGACCTCCGCCACGACCGCCCGGGTGGCCGGCAGCTCGAGGCCGTGGCGTGCCGCTTCCCGGAGGATCTCTCCCGAGATCGCGTCGATCTCCGTCGGGCGTCCCCGGTCGAGGTCCTGGAGCATGCTCGAGCGGTTCGCGGCCGTCGCCCGCGCGATCCGCTCGAAGTCGCGCGTCACCTCCTCGCTCGTGAAATCGAAGCCGGCCGCGCGCGCGACCGCGAGCGCCTCCCCCAGCAGCCGCAGCGCCTCCGTGCGTCCGGGCTCGTTCAGGAGCTCGCCGTTCGTGACCCCGCGGACCGCGGTGACCGGGTTGATGGCCGCGTTCACGAGCGCCTTGCGCCAGACCTCCCGCTCGAACTCGGGGGCCGCTTCGACCGGCACCCGGGCACCCTCGAAAAGCATGCGGAAGAGCCGGGCGGCTCCCGCGGCCGGGCCCGCCTCGCCCGGAACCGGCAGCAGGACCTCCCCGAGACCGGTCTCCCGGACCTCGCCCGGGCCGACCCAGGTCGCCGGTATCGAGTTCACCCCGCGGACGAGGTACGTGACGGGGTCGGACCAGCCTCCCGTTGCGAGGGCGTTGCGGGCGAGGGGAAGGACACCGAGGCCGTTCTGGAGGAGGAGGGTCGGGCGCGCGGTGAGCGACCGAGCGAGCGCGGTCATCGCTGTCGCGAGGTCGAACGTCTTCGTCGTGACGATCACCACGTCCGCCTCCGCGTTCGAGGGAATCTGCGCGGCGGCTTCGAGGGGAACGACCCGGGGCCGAGGACCCGAGACCCGCAAACCTTGGGCCCGCACCGCGGCCACGTGATCCTCGCGTCCGACGAGGAGGACCGAATTGCCCCCCTCCTGCAGCAGTGCGCCGAGCAGGCTGCCCACCGCCCCTGCGCCGAGGATGAGGATCTTCACGGCCGACCGAACGTCATCCCATCCGACGCACGAGGTCGGAGAGGCCCGGGGCTTTTCCGAGGTCGCGGCGCAGGAGGGTCAGCAATCCTTCGTAGTAGCGGGCCTGCTCGCGGGCTTGTCGGACCTTGAGCATCAGATACTCCTCCTCGCGACGAAGCCGCCCGATCTCGTCCAGCAGTTGCTGCTGGGTCGAGAAGAGCGATTCCTGCCTATCGGATGGGGGGAGCGCCCGGGGCATTGGTCATGTCCTGACGTGCACGCGTTCGGGAAAGGTCGAGCACGGCATCGACGGTGATGCGGAGGCGGCTGATCTCCTTCTTGACGCGGCGCAGCCGCGTCTCGAGACGACGGCGGTGGTCGCGAACGTCCCGTAGGGAGCGCTCGAGGACCTCTACCCGGTTCCGCCATTTGTCCCGTTCCTGCACGCTGAGCAGGATCGAGTCGACGTCGACCATCGGGGGCGAACGGGGCACCTCGTGAATCAACCTTTCGGCGGACGCGGGGGCGCCCGTGGCGCTACCGTTTAAGCCCGACGGCGGCTGGGTGCACGGGAAGGGTACCGAATGAGCGCACTCGGCAAGGTCGTGGTGTTGGGCGCGGGGAATATCGGTGGTTCGCTGGCCCAGCGCCTCGCGGAGATGGACCTCGCGACCGAGGTCGTACTGGTCGACATCATCGACGGCCTACCGCAGGGGAAGGCGCTCGACATCCAGCAGTCGGCTCCCATCCTCGGGTTCTCGACGCACGTATGGGGTTCGACCTCGATGGACGTCCTGAAGGGGGCGGACGTGGTCGTCGAGACCGCGGGCCTCGCTCGGAAGCCCGGCATGAGCCGCTCGGACCTCCTCGAAAAGAACGCCGGGATCGTGAAAGGACACGCGGAAGCGGTCCAGCTCCACGCGCCGAACGCCGTCTCGATCGTGGTGACGAACCCGGTGGACGTGATGACCTACTACTTCCGCGCGGTGAGCGGTCTTCCTCCGGCGCGCGTCTTCGGGGAGTCCGGCACGCTCGACACGGCGCGGTTCCGGACGTTCGTCGCCGAAGCCCTGCACGTGGCCCCGAGGGACGTTACCGGCTTCGTCCTCGGAACCCACGGCGACACCATGGTTCCCCTCCTGTCGCTCACGAGCGTTTCGGGCGTCCCGCTGACGAAGCTGTTCCCTCCCGACCGGCTCGCCGCGATCGTGGCCCGGTCGAAGCAGGGGGGCGCGGAGATCGTGAACCTGCTCAAGACCGGGAGCGCTTTCTACGCCCCGACCGCGAGCCAGGCGGAGCTGGTCCGGGCGATCGCGCTCGATGAGCACCGACTCCTTCCGGTCGCGGCCCACCTTTCGGGGGAGTTCGGCGAGAAGGACGTCTGCATCGGGGTGCCCGTCGTCCTCGGGCGCCAGGGCGTCGAACGCGTGGTGGAGGTCGAGCTCCTTCCTGCCGAACGGGAAGCGTTCCGGCAGAGCGTGCTCGCCGTGCGCGCCGACCTCGAGATCCTCGCGAAGCTGCCGAAGTGAGGGGGTCCGGACGATGTCGACCCCCGCTCCCCTTCCCTCGACCGGGGCGGTCGAGTTCGTGGAGGTGAAGCGTCGGCTTGGCACGCTTCGGACGACCACGGATTCCGCCGACCACGCTCACATCACCGTTAAGCCCGAGATCTGCGCTCGCTGCCCGCACTCGCTCTGCACGTTCGTCTGTCCCGCCGCCTGCTACGAGCGGATCGAGGGCCGACTCGTCTTCCGCTACGAGGATTGTGTGGAATGCGGGGCGTGCGACATCGCCTGCGACCAGGGGTCGGTCACCTGGACCATGCCCCGCGGCCCGTACGGGGTTCGGTACGCCTACGGTTGACCGTTTCGAGCCCCGGAGGGGCGTTCCGGAGGTCCCCCCGGACCCGCCTCGCGACGTGCCATCGCCCGCGACGGGTGCGAGTCAAGGCGCACCTTAAAACCCCCGCCGTTCGCTCGGCGCGTCGGGAGGCTGATCACGCCCGCCGCCACCACCTCGCCCGAATCTCCTCTCCTCTTTCCCTACCGCCCGCGGCCGGGCCAGGATTCGATCCTGCACGAGGTCGCGGAGGTCGCCCGTCGCGGGGGAGCGCTCCTCGTGAACGCTCCGACGGGCAGCGGGAAGACGGTCGCGACCCTGGCGCCGCTGCTCGAGCATGCGGTCCGGGCCGACCACCGGATCCTCTACCTCGTTCGGACCCACTCCCAAGAGGTGCAAGTCCTCCACGAGGCCCGTGCGATCGCTCACCGCTTGGACCAACCGGTGCTCGCGGTCGGCCTGCAGGGGCGTGCGCGCCGGTGTTTCCTGCTCGAGAACGTCGCCGAAGTGAAGGGCGCCACGGCGGAGGAGCACGGAAAGCTCTGCGCCGACCGGAAACGGGCGACCGAGCGGGCGATCCAGGGAGAGGCGCCGCTCGTGCCTCCGCCCGAACTCCCCGAAGGAGGCGAGATCGACCTGACCGACCTCGACGGCTGTCCGTACTATGCTCGCATCCTGCAGACCGACCTGGACGCGCTCATCGAGCGCTTCCAGACGAAATTGCCCCTGCCGCACGAGTTCGAGAAGTACAGCCGCGAGGAGAACCTCTGCCCGTACGAACTCTCGAAGAAGCTGGTTCCGCACGCTCGGCTCGTGACGGCGCCGTACGCCTTCTTCTTCCACCCCCAGATCCGGCGATCGCTCCTCGGCTGGATGGGGACCGGGCCCGAGAAGGTCGACCTGGTCATCGACGAGGCGCACAACCTCCCGAACCATCTCCGGGAGCTCACGACGGTCGCGCTCCCGCAGGAGTCCGTACGGCGGGCGCGGGCCGAGATCGCCGAGCGGGGCGATTTCCAGCTCCCCGACGGGCCGAGCGCGAGCCGGTTCTTCGATATCGTCTCCGCAGCGGTGGAGGAGCTGATCCACGCGCTCGTCCGGGAAGAGGACGCGGTCCTGCCTCCGTCCGTGTTCGAGGACGCACTGCTCACCGCGCTCGGAGGTACCTCGCATCGTCTCGACACTTGGCTCGGTGCCCTCGCGACCTGGGGCGAGAACCTGCGGGACGAGCGCCGTCGCGAGCGCCATCTTCCGCGGTCGTGGGTCCACACGGTGGCCCTCACGCTCCTCTCCTGGCCGCAGCTCGACTCTCCCGAGTACGTCAAGGTGGCCACGCGCACGCCCCGCCCCGCGCTCGAGGCGTTCGCGCTCGACGCGAGCGGACCGGCCCAGCCCATCCTGGATTGCCACCTCTCCGTCCACCTCTCGGGGACGCTCGCTCCGCTCGCGGAGTACCGCGACTCCCTCGGCCTCGGCGAAACGACCCGGCTCCTCGACGTGCCCTCGTACTTCCCTGCGGAGAACCGTCGGTTCCTCTACGACCCGAGCGTCACCACCCGGTTCGAAGAGATCCGCAACGACCCGCGCGCGGTCCAGCGACTCGCGGACCGCCTGGTCGCGGTGCTCGAGACGCTTCCCGTCAAGACGGCGGTGTTCTTCCCGAGCTTCGACCTTCTCCAGAAGGTGCTCGAGGCCGGCCTTCAATCCCAGCTGCCGGGCAATGTCTTCATCGAATATAGCCGGGTGCCGATGGGCGACCTCTGGCGGTCGATCGAGGGCTGGAAAAAGGACCCCGAGGGAACGATCCTGCTCGGCGTCGCGGGTGGTCGGCTCTCGGAGGGGATCGACTACCCCGACGAGGAGCTCGAGGCGGTCGTGATGGTGGGTATCCCGTACCCGAAGCCGACCGCGAAGCGGGAAGCGTTGCGCGCCTACCTCGACGCGAAGACCGGGAAAGGTTGGGAGTACACGGTCGAGGCGCCGGCGCAGCGAGCCATCCTTCAGGCGTGCGGGCGCATGATCCGTTCCGAAAACGACCGGGGGATCGCCATCATCCTTGACCGCCGCGCCACCAACTTCGCGAAGGCGCTCCCCGGCCTCGCCCCGGTCGGGGACCTCGCCGCGACGACCCGAGCGTTCTACGGACGGCGGGCACGGTGGTCGCGGAGCGCAACCCCGGCCCCGCTCGCGGGTTCGGCTCCCCCGGAGCCCGAGACCGACCCCCACAACGGATAAGTGGCCCTCGGGGCCCTATTCGACGCGTGATCATCACCCGGACCCCCCTCCGCATCAGCTTCGCGGGCGGAGGCACCGATTTTCCCGATTTCTACCGGGCGTTCGATGGGGGTGCCGTCACGAGCGCCGCGATCGACCGGTACATCCACGTTCTCGTGAACGAGAAGTTCGACAAGTCGATCCGGGTCGCGTACTCCCGGACGGAGAACGTCGAACGGCTCGAGGACCTCCAGCACGGCCTCGTGCGCGAGGCGATGCGCGTCGCGGGGGTCCACGAGGCGCTCGAGGTCCACACGATCGCCGACATTCCGTCCGAAGGAACCGGACTCGGCTCCTCGTCGAGCCTGACCGTGGGGCTCCTCAACGCTCTCTACGCGCACCGCGGGATCCTCAAGGACCCCGCCGAGCTCGCGGAGGAGGCGTGCCGGATCGAGATCGACCGGCTCGGCGGGACGCTCGGAAAGCAGGACCAGTACATCGCCGCGTTCGGCGGCGTCGAGTACTTCGACTTCCGACCCGACGATTCGGTGCGAGCGTCCCCCATACCGCTCTCGAGCGCGGACCGCATCGCGTTGAGCGACCACCTCTCCCTCTTCTACACGGGGATCACGCGGAGGGCCGAGGGGATCTTGAAGCCGCAGAACGAGCGAACGGCCGCGAACAAGGAGTCCCTGCTGCGCATGCGCGAGCTTGCCGGCTCCGCCCGTTCGGCGATCCTCGCCCGGCAATGGCAACGCCTCGGGGAGGTCCTCGACGAAGGCTGGCGGCTGAAACGAGGGCTCACCGCCGGGATCTCGAGTGAAGCCATCGACCACCAGTACGCCCTGGCGAAGGAGAACGGAGCCTACGGCGGCAAGATCACGGGGGCGGGCGGAGGCGGATTCCTGCTCCTCCTCCACCCGCCGGAACGCAGCCATCAAATAGCGGCCGCCCTCTCGACGATGACGCGGCTTCCCGTGCGGATCACGCCGGAAGGTTCGCGGATCCTGTTCGTGGGACGGAGGGACTGAATGACCGAGCTCCCGACCCTCGAAACCTACCTCCGCAAGTACGTGGACGAGGCCCGGTCGATCCTCACCGAACCGTTCCTGTTGACCGCGATCCAGCGGATCGTGCCTGTCCTGCTCAAGGCCCGGGCGGACGACCGTACGATCTTCTTCTTCGGGAACGGAGGCAGCGCGTCCACCGCCTCCCACTTCGTGACCGACATCGCGAAGGTGGCCGGAGGGACCGAGGGCAAAGGCAAGGGGCGCCGGTTCCGTTGCATCAGCCTCAACGACAACATCCCGGGAATGACGGCCTGGGCGAACGACGTCGGCTACGCCGAGATCTTCTCCGGGCAGCTCAAATCGCTCGCCGAGAAAGGAGACGTCGTCGTGGCGATCTCGGGCAGCGGGAACTCCCCGAACGTCCTCGAGGCCGTGAAGACCGCCCACGCGATGGGGCTCGCGACGATCGGGCTCACCGGCATCGGCGGAGGGAAGCTGAAGGACCTCGTGGACGTCCCGCTCGTGGTGCCCTCGAACAGCATGCAACACACCGAGGACACCCACCTCATCGTGCTGCATCTCCTCACCGCGTACCTGCGCGACGAGCAGCCCGTTCGAGACTGATGATCGTCCGCGTCCGGGACTACATGATCCTCGAGGTCGAGCATCTCCGCTCGACCACCACGATCGAGGAAGCGATCGGGAAGCTCACGAAGAGCCGACATCACGGTCTCCCGGTGACCGACACCTCGGGGAAGCTCGTCGGCTTCGTGAGCGCGAAGGAGCTCTTGCGGCACGTCGCCGAGGGGGACGCGCCGATCGCGAAGATCATCCGCCCCGGGACGTACACCGCGTACCCGGAGACGGGCCTCGACGACGCGGCCCGCATCATGTTCCGGTTCGGGCTTCGCGACCTTCCGATCATCGACGAGGCCGGCCGTCTCTGCGGGATCCTCTCCAACCTCGACGTCGTGCGCTCGCATTTCGAGCGCGCGTCCCCGATGAAGGCCGACACGCTGAAGCGCCTCCTCACGGAACGCTACGGGCTCACGTTCACGTTCACCCGGGGCCTCGTCCCCATCTCGCGCCTCACCCCGACGCAATGGAAGGTCTTCGAGGACGAGCTCGAAGGCCGCCGGTACGAGCTCGAGCGCGGCTTCGCGGAGCCCGTTCTGGTCGTCCAGAAGGGCGACGAATGGATCCTGGTCGACGGCCACCACCGGGCGCTCGCGGCCCGGGAGATGGGCCTGACCCAGCTCCAGGCCTTCATCCTGACGTGCGACCACCCCGAAGAGTTCGCGAAGAAGGAGACCGGGTTCGAGCGGATCGCCCGCGAGCACCACCTCACGACGGTCGCGGACATCGAGATCGACCGGGCAAGCCATCACCCGCTCATCGAGGTCACGACGCAGCTTATCCGCCGGTTCGAGGGCGGGAGCTCGTCCGATACCTCCACCACCGCCCACTGAGCGGCCCCGCCGGCCGGGCCGCCGGTCGGTACCGGGGGAATATGAGCAGGCCGGTCGTCGCATCGACACCGATGTTCCTGCCCCTGCCGGCGCTCGTGCTCACCGCGCCGCTCCTCCCGTTCGCGATCATCGCCGTGTCGATGATCGGCGTCACCATCTTCCTCATCTGGAAGGTCTTGCCGATCGACGGCCGGCCGCCCCTCGTCACTCAGATGGTCATCACCCTCTCGGTGCTCTTTGGCGGGACGCTCCTGCTCCTGTCGCTCCTCTACGTCTTCCTCGACCCGAACGGCACCGAGTCGTGGACCTACGTGTTGCTCGCGTTCAACTTCATGATGATGTTCCCGGCGGGTATCTGGTTCGTCTCGCAGATCCTCTTCCGGGACCACCGCATCGATGCGACAGGATGGTTCTGGCCGGTCCTGCTCTCGCTCGTCGTGACCGGCTCGGAGGCGCTGATGGGCGTGCTCTTCGCCTACGGGGCCGTCGGAGGTCCCGCCCCCACCCTTCCCACCCTCTCGGTCGGTCTTTCCTCCGTCTGGTTCTTCTGGTCGATGGCCGCCGTTATGGGGGCGCTCCTCGTCTGGGCGCCCCTCGGGACGGTCGAGCGATGGGCGCTCCTGACGCTGAGCGCCTCCGCGGTGCTCGGTCCCTGGGTCACGACCTATCCCACCGTCGGGGGGGTCGCGATGGCGGTGCTCATGGGAGCCAGCTTTGTCGTCCTCGTCCGGGCCCTGCTCGGCGGTCGGGTCGCGGCCGACGAAGGCCGCCTCCTGGTCGGCCTCGCGGCGGCCTTCCTCGTGATGGCGCTCGCCGGGTTCACCGTCGCGGCGTCGCAGGGGGCGGTGCTCGCGGTCCTCACCTTCGGGTCGGTGATGGGCGTGGTGATGGGGGTCGAGGTCGCGTATCTCGTACGACGGTACTATCGGGGAGGATGGCCCGCCCGTGGCTCGCCCGCGCACCGGAGGACGTCTCGTCCGCCGCGGACGAGGCGCACCCGCGCTTGCCACCGGTCCTCGATACCCGGCCCGCCGAACTCCCGACCGCCGGTCGCTGAACGTTCTTCCCGAGCGAAGGGGCGTTGTGGATATTCGTACACTATCCATATCAACCGCACCCAGGTCAACGCGCCGTCAGAGGAGTCCGTGACCGACCGCCCGTCCCGCACACCTCGGGTCCTGCGGCGGGCGCTTCCGTGGTTCGTCAGCGGCCTCCTGCTCGCATCGATCGGTCTACCGACCGTCGCGGGGCTCGCGATCGTGCCGGTCGCGCCCGAAGTCGGGGTCGCCCATCCCGTGAGCACGGCCGAGAACCTCACCGTCAACCTGACCGACCACCCTTCGTTCTCGCCCCAGTTCCTCGCGGTCCCCGCGGGTTCGTTGGTCTCCTTGCATCTCGTGAACGTCGGTAGCTTCGACCACACGTTCACGCTCGCGAAGACGCCGGGCGCCCGTCTCCCGGCCTCGCTCTCACCCGGCCAGGTGGACGCCTTCTTCGAGGGGAACGGGACCCTCGCGAACGTGTCGCTCGCGCCCGGAGGCGAGGGGTGGGCGAATCTCACCTTCAACCTCTCCGAAGGGTTCGACTCGTTCGAGTTCGCGTCCGTCGTGCCCTACCAGTTCCAATCCGGTATGTGGGGCCTGCTCAACATCACCTCGCAGGCCGCCGGGCTCGCGCTGAGCGAGAACACCACCGACTCGCTCTCTTTCCTGCCGAACGTCCTTTCCGCGACCCCGACGCACTACCCGATCGTCATCGCCGTGCAGGTCACGAACGGCGGGAGCTTCGGGCACACGTTCACGCTGGCGCCCCAGTCGAACGTGACCCTTTCGCCCACGAACTTCACCGACTACTTCGCGGACCACGCCCCGCTCGTGAACCAGCTGGTCCCTGCGGTCCCCGGAGGAAGTGTCTGGGCGAACTTTACGATCTCGGCCCCGGGCGTGTACCAGTACATCTGCGAGGTGGCCGGCCACTTCGCGAACGGCATGTACGGCTTCCTTTACGTCGGCGTTCCGGTCCCCCTGCCGCCCGCGGCGCCGAGCACGGCGATCGTGGAGGGCTGGGTGCTGGTCGGGTCGGCCTTTCTCCTCGGCATCGGAGTCGTCCTGACGGCCGTCGCCTCCCTCGCGGGCGGATTCCCGTCACGACCGAAGTCGCCGGGCCATCAGGTCTGAACGCCCGCCTCGGGGCGGATCGGAAGATCCAGGGGCACCTCGGGTTTGCGCCGACCGGCCAACGCCCTCGGCCGCTCGACGCCGCGGGAAAGTTCAGGTCACGACAAGGAAGGAGCGCATCGTTCCGTGGAACGTCCCGCAGAACTCGGTGCACTGGATCAGATACTCGGTGCCCGCGGCGACGTTCGGCACAGTGAAGGCGAACTCGTTGACCCGGTCGGGGATCGCATCGATCCGGACCCCGAGCTGGGGGATGTTGAACGAATGGATGACGTCGGCCCCCGTCACGTTGATCTGGACAACGGCGCCCGGAGGAGCCCATAACGCTCCGCCGCTCACCGAATTCGTGCTCGCGTCGTACGACGAGTTGTAGCAGGAGTCGTTGACGGGGTAGCAGAACTCCCAGTACCATTGGTGGCCAGTGACGTCCACGTACTCCGTCGGGTTGGTCGGTAGCGCGTCCAGGTGGTAGACGAGGATCGTGGAGTACACCGCCACCCCGGTGATGAGGACCACGGTCGCGAGGGTCCACGCGACCTCGAGCTTGTTAACCATAGCGACGGTGCTTCACCTTCGGGTCGCGGTACTTCCAGAGCGCGTAGGTCAGGAACGCGAACGTGACGATCGCTCCGGCCGCGGAGATGGCGACCATGATCCACATCAGCGGCGAGATCTGCTGAAGGTCGGTCTCGCCCGTGGCCCCGAGCTTCCCGAGCCCCTCGGCCGCCACCGCCGCGACCGAGAGGACCGTGGTCCCGAGCGACGCCGGCACGAACGCTAGGGGGATGCTGCAGCTACATATTCCCCGCGTACGAACCGCAACTCCGACGTTCGCGCGCCGGAAGACCCGCGTCGACCCTCCGGTTCGTACAAAGGGGCTTTGAACCCGACCCCCCGTCCCGCGGGCGGTCGAGATTTGTCCGGTGAGGGCATGAGACGGCGGGGTCTTCCGATGCGAGCGTTCGCGGTCGTGCTCGCCGTGGCGATCGTCCTCGCGATGCTGGTCGGTGTCGGTGCCGTCCGACAGGTCGGCGCCCAGCCGGTCCGCGTGGCCGCCGGCGACTCGATTGACCTCACGGCGTCGAGCGGTTACGCGTACGCGCCGAACACGTTCGAGCAGGTGCCGACCAATACGACCATCTCCGTCGCGTTCACCGACGCCTCGTCGATCTCCCACACGTTCACGATCATCGGCCGGGAGGGTTGGGTGATCCCGGCCAGCATCTCCGCGAGCGACTTCTCGAACCTGGTCTACGGGAAGAGCCCGCCGATCGTTTTCAACATGAATGTGTCCGGGGTCGGAACGTTCCCCGGGACGTTCACGTCGCCCGGCACCGGCTGGTACGAATTCGTTTGCACCGAACCCGGACACTTCCAATCCGGGATGTACGGGTTCATCGCGTTCGGAATGAACCTTCCGGCCAACCTGACGGTCTCGAGTGGCATGCCGCAGCCCGGAGCGGCGCTCTTCATCATCATCGGAACGATCGTCTCGCTCGTCGTCATCGCGCTGGTCCTCGGATTCGTGGTCGGACGCCGCCAGGGCTCGATGCACGAGATGCCGCCCGAGCGGCTCGGCTACTCGGAACCTCCGGTGGAGGGAGCGCCGCTCCCCCCGTCATCCGAGGGACCGCCCCACGCGTGAGGCCGAAGCCCACCGATTTATCGCTTCCGCAACGTTCAAGAGGGGGACCCCTCATGACCTACGGAACCTGTAGTAGGTTCGGAGCGGTCGAATGGCGTGGGGGAACCCGAGTCGAGAGCGTAGAGTCCTGAAGGCCGGCCACTCCTCCATCGCGGTCACGCTCCCGAAACCGTGGGCGGAGGCGATGAACCTTCGACCGGGGGACCTGATCGTCTTCGACCAGAACGATGACGGCACGCTCTTCCTCAAGCCCGCCCCGCTGCCCGGTGGGGACCCGCCCGACGCGCCGTTCCTCGTGCAGGCTCGCTCCTTCGACACCCCCGGCACCCTCGAACGACTGGTCGTGGGCGCCTACCGCGTAGGACACGACGCTATCGAGATTCGAACCGAACTGCCGCTCGCCCCCGAGCGGATCGAGGAACTCCACCAGACGGCTCGCAGTCTCCTCGGGGTCTCCGTGGTCGCGCAGGAGCCCACGAGGGTCGTACTCCAGAACTTCATCGACCCCTCGAAGTACGGGCTGCCGCAGCTCGTCCAGCGGGTCCGGATGATCCTGCTCGCCTTCCTCGAGGAGATGGAGGAGGTCGTCCAGCGCCGCGTCCGGAGCCGTCGCCTCGCGACCCTCGAGGAGGAGTCGGGAAAGGTCCTCGCGCTCCTCGTCCGCCAGCTCTTCCTCGCGAGCCGCGACTGGTCGCTCGCGCGTCGTATCGGAAGCCCCGACCCCCGCCAGCTCCTGGAGTGGCGGGTCGTCGTCCACGCCCTCGAGGAGCTCGCCGACCTGTTCGGCGCCACGTTGCGTACGCTCAACGAAGACGCCGCCGCGATTCCCGAGGCCGGGGCGGCCGCGCTCGCGGCGTACCTGCCCGAGCTCAAGGGCCAGATGAAGGCCGTGGTCGATACCCTCATCCACCCGTCCCTCGACCGCGCGTGCGATGTGCATCACCAGGGGATCCTCCTCGGCGGTGCCAATCTCCTTTCGCCGCGGAGAGGTCGCTCGGGGCGCTCGCCGGCGGCCGTGCGGACCGCGACGCTGCTCCTCGAGCGCGGTGCCGGTTGCCTTTCGCTCCTCGCCGAGATCGCCATCGACCGCGCGGTCGCCGGCGGGACCGAGAACATCCTCGTCGAAGCGGCATGATGCGTTCGACCTCGGTTTATCTACCGTGAGTACGCACTACTCCTACGGGTAGGGTCCTCCGGTACGAACGCCATATCGGACCCACCCGGGTGCTCACTCGGGGGCAGTCGGTGTTCGATTCTATCGACGATTGGTTGATCATAGCCGTGGTGGCGGGGATCCTATTCTACGGGTCCTCGAAGATCCCGCAGCTCGCGCACAGCCTCGGCCGCTCGGTCGGCGAGTTCAAGAAGGGCCGCCTTGAGGTCGATCGGGAGATCAAGGCGGAACAGGCCGCGAACGCGTCGGCGCCCACAGGCCCTGTCCACTAGACCGGACGGCGCGAGCCGGCATGCCCGAGGGAATCTCACAAGGATCGCAAGCGCCCGTGGAGGCCCCCATCATCCCGGGGTCGCACTGAGGAGCCCTTGACCCGTGGGCGACCTCGACCGGATCCTCGCCATTCTCGGGGAGATACGGCACCGGCTGGTGCGGATCGCCCTCGTCCTCGGGCCGTTGTTCGGCTTCCTGCTCTTCTTTGAGCTCAAACCCATCTCGATCCCGGTCCTCGGGTTCTCGATGCCGTTCGCCTACCCCTGGCCGAACCCGTTCTACAACATCAGCGCCCAGGTGTTCCTGGCCATGGTCGCCTGGATGCTCCCGCCCGGTGTCCGGCTCCTCAACGTCGGGGTCGGCGACTCGATCTTCGCGCAGATGGAGATCGGCCTTCTGCTCACCCTCATCCTCGGGATGCCGTGGATCGTCCACGAGTTCGGTGCCTTCCTCGTGCCCGCGCTGCGGCGCAACGAACGCGCCCTTCTGCGCCAGATCGGGATCCCGGCCACCGCCCTCTTCGCGCTCGGCACGGGGATCGGTATCTTCTTTCTGACCCCGTTCACGTTCCGGCTGCTCTTCCTCTACGTCGCGGCGATGCAGCTCGAGCCGGTGCTCGGGGTCCAGGACTTTGTCACCTTCGCCCTCGTCTATTCGCTCGCCTTCGGGGTCGTTTTCGAGCTGCCGGTGTTCGTGTACGCGTTGACGCGGCTCGGGGTCGTCAAGGCCGCCGCGTGGCGGAAGCATTGGCGGGGCGCGGTGCTCGGTGCGCTCATCTTCGGGATGATCGTCACGCCCGACAACTCCGGGATCACGATGCTCCTCATCGCGGCCCCGATGATCGGGCTCTACCTCGGCGGCGCCTACTTCGCGGGTCGCTGGGAATCCCAGCGGGACGCGGCGCGGAGCCGCCCTCCGAGCGCGGTCGGGGCGGGGTGAGCTGATGGCGCTCTTTTCCGACATGGACTGGGTGATCATCGCCGCGGTCGCGGTCTTCCTCCTCTTCGGGAAGGAGAACGGCCAGATGCTGCGGACGCTCGGCCGCTGGTACGGTCGCGCGATGAACCTGAAGCAGGAGCTCCTCAGTGAGCTCACCAAAGCGGCCGACCTGCCGATCGCCGCGGGTCAGCAGCTCTCGATCCGGGGCACCCTCCTCGGCCTCGACTCGCCCGTGACGCACGTAAGCGGTATCCCCGCAGCCGTCCGAGCGGCTCCCGCAGCACCGTACGCTCCGACGTACGAGCCGACCCTCCCGTGGACCGGAGGGTATCCGATACCGACCTGGTCGACCACGGTGCCCAGCGGGACCTGGCGGGGGGAGGGCGACCGATGAGCGGTCTGACGCCCGACCAGATCGTCGACCTCACCGAGGTGCTGATGATCCTGATGGGGATCGGGATCACCTGGGCCGTCTACCACGGGAGCGAACGCGCCGAGCTACCGGGCGATGCACGCATCCCTGACCCCCGACAGGTCGACGACACGACCCCCGACATGCGCGGGAGGACGCTCCGATGAACGGAGGCTTCGACTGCCGCGAGAGCTGTCCCTGGTCCGTCAGCCGGGACCCTTCGCTCGATTTCCCGGTCGGACAGGTCCGCCGTTTCGCTTCCCACGACGACGAAGAGCTCGGGGAGGTCGACGAGACCAAACGCAACGTGCTGAAGCTGCTCGCGGTCGGCGGCCTCATCGGAGCCGGCGCGGGAGGTCTCGTCGGCGGGTCGCTTCAATACCTCCAACCGCCGGCCATCGGCCTCTCGAGCTACCCGAGCGTCCAGCTGCTCGACGTCGACGGGAGCCCGCTCACCGTCGCCAAGGTCGAAGCGGAGTACAACGTCGGGACCTCCGACCTCTTCCTGTTCAACTACCCGTTGCGGAACGAGCCGAACTTCCTCCTCAACCTCTACCCGGCGAACGGCAATCCCCCGAGCGCGTCCAATCCGGGCGCGGCGAACGTTCCGGGGGGCGTAGGGACGAACAAGTCGATCGTCGCGTTCAGCGGGATCTGCCAGCACCTCGGTTGCCCGGCACCGGCAATCGCCTTCTACCCGCCGGGAACCTGTCCCAACACACCGGGCGGGAGGTCGTTCTACATCCACTGTTCGTGCCACGGTTCGACCTACGACCCGGCCAATGCCGCGTCCAATCTCACCGGGCCGGCGGTGCTGCCGCTCCCCCAGGTCATCCTCGCCCCCGATGCGAGCGGGAACATCTTCGCGACGGGGATCACCGCTTCGAGCCCGCCGGTGAACGGGCACATCAGCACCTTGCAGGGCGACTACGGGGTCGGCGCCACGAGCCAGGTCGTGAAGGAGACGCCGGTCATCCTGTGCCAATTCCCGACGTAGGAGGGCACGCGCGGTGGGGCTCTCGAATTGGTACAATCGATCCCTGAACAAGATTTGGGGGTTCGTCGAGGACCGCACCGGCATGCGCAAGTGGGCGCTGCGGCCCCAGCCGGCGTTCACCTTCAAACCGTCGTACTGGACCGGGGCCTTCGTCGCCACGGCGTTCCTGTACCAGGTCGTCTCGGGCGCCCTTCTGTTACTGTACTACCAGCCCAGCACCGCGCCGACCTTGACCGCCTGCGGCCAGACCGTCGGGGCGTACTCGGTCGCGCCGGCCGCCTGGTGTTCGACGTACTACATCATCAATTCGGTGCCGATGGGCTCGCTGCTCGTGACCACGCACCTCTACGGCGCGTACACGATGATCTTTCTGATGTTCGTGCACTTCTTCCGGGGCTACTACCTCGGCGTCTACAAGTCGCCGCGCGAAATCTCCTGGATGGTCGGGACCCTCCTCATGGTCATGACCCTCGGCATGGGGTTCACAGGGTACCTCCTACCCTACACTCAGCTCTCGTACAACGCGACCAACGTCGGTCTCGTGCTCGCGATCCGACTCCCGACGTTCGGCCCACTCCTCGCTCCTTTCATCTTAGCCGACGGAACCTCCCAGGGGTTGCTCTCCCGGATGTTCGACGCCCACGTGGTGCTCATCCCGATCGCGCTCGCGGGCCTCCTCTACGCCCACATCGCGCTCTTCGAGTCGCACGGCATCGCTCCCCCCGCGACCTCCGACCCGCATCAGCGCCGGCGGTTCACCGCGCTCGAGGACGAGGACCACGTCCCGTTCTTCCCGCACATCCTATTCTACATGACGAAGTGGGGCCTGCTCTACGTCGGCATCCTCTTCGGGATCGCGGCCCTCTGGCCGTGGTCGCTCCCCACGTACGTCGGCAACGTCGCCGCCGTCGGAGTCGTCACCGAGCCCGACTGGTACTTCCTCTGGGTCTTCAAGCTCGTCGATTTCGCGGGCATCACTCCCGTCCTCGCGGTCGGGATCTCGACCGCCATCCTGGTCTACATCCTGTTCCTGCCGTTCCTCGACCGTTCCAAGAGGACCCATCCGCGCGACCGGCCGCTGTTCATCTGGGCCGGGACGTCGCTGCTCGAGTTCTTCATCCTGATGACGGTCTGGGGCGGCGAGACCCCGGGGGTCCAGATCACGACCCAGAGCGTCGTGATGACCCTCGCGCCGATCTTCGCGGTGAACGCGGTCGTGACCGCGCTCTTCCACTGGCGTTACATGCGCACGTACAAACAACGGCTGGCCGCCCGGGGCACGTCGTACGCGGGGGCGTACGGGGCGCCGGTCTCGGGCCCGGGCGCCCTTGCCACGACGGAGGCGAAGTCCAGTGAGTGAACCGGACGACCGTCCTCAGTGGCGGACGAACGTTCTCTGGGGCGTCCTCGCGGTCTTTCTCGTGCTGGGGAGCGTTGGGGCCGCGACCTTCGTGTACGGCCTCACATGGCTCCTCGCGGGGGCCTGGGTCGGTGGTCTCGTGGCCGTCGTGGGGGCGCTCGTCACCTTCCTGGCCTTCCTGTTCATGGCGGGCATCCTCTACCGGGTCGACCGTTACCGTGGCAAGAACGGACGGAGGGTCGAGCTGTTTGAGTAGCCCTCCCCCTTCCTCCGAGGTCCGTCGCCTTCGCAACCGTCTGCTCGACCTTTACACGGCGGTGACAGTGCTGATGCTGCTCGGGATCGGCGTGTTGATCGTCTACGCGTTCCGGATCGGTCCGTTGACGAGTCCCGGCGCCGAGCAATCGTTCGGGTACGCGGTCGGGCTGATGTTCCTCATGGGCGCGGTCATCTTCCACCTGGTCGACCGGACGTACCGGACCTGGCCGTTCGGCCGCCGCGTCCGACCCACCTGGCCGGGGTACGTCTCCCTGGAAGGCGAGATTCGCTTCTTCAAGATCCTCATCGTGGTGGCCGCCGCCGCCTCGATCGCGTACATACTAGGGGACTTATCGCATGAACGCGGGGGGGTAGCGATGACCGACTTCACCGTACCGGTCACGGTCGTCGCTCTCATCGCCGGTCTGTCCGGCTTCCTGCTCTGGGCGTTCTCCTACCACGGGGCGTGGCTCGTCCCGACGATCAAGAAGTGGGTCTTCACGACCGACCACAAGCGGATCGGCCTGATGTACATCACGACCGGATTCGTGTTCTTCTTCATCGGCGGGATCTACGCGAGCCTGATCCGCACGGACCTCGGGTTCGTTCAGGGACTCGGCCTCAACCCTCAGACCACGCTCGGCGTCACCCCGGACGTCTACTCGACCCTGTTCACGATGCACGGGGTCCTGATGGTCTTCATGTTCGTCATCCCGACGCTCGCGGGGTTCGGGAACTACCTCGTCCCGTCGATGATCGGCTCCCGCGAGATGGCGATGCCGAGGATCAACGCGATCGCCTTCTGGCTCGTTCCTCCGGCCGGCATCATCCTGATCCTCTCGAACGCGAACGTCGGATGGACCGGGTATGTCCCGCTCTCGATCCAGGCCAGTGGTATCGGGGTGGACCTCTGGATCCTCGGCCTCCACGTGCTCACGATCTCCTCGATGCTCGGCGCGATCAACTTCCTCGTCACGATCCTGAAGCACCGGGCGCCGGGCGTCCACTACTGGAACATGCCTCTCTTCGTTTGGGCGACCCTCATCAATTCGGTCCTGCTCATCTTTGCGCTCCCGTCCCTCTCGATCGGTCTCACGATGGTCCTCTCGGACCGGAACTTCGGGACCCATCTGCTCGCGACCGCGAACGGCACCCCGCTCGGCGGGGCGCTGCTCTACCAGAACGTGTTCTGGTTCTTCGCTCACCCCGAGGTCTACATCATGGTCCTACCCGCGTTCGGGATCATCTCGACCGTTCTGCCGAAGCTCGCCCGCAAGGACATCTTCGGCTACGGCGCGATGGCGATCGCTCTCGGCGTCTTCGCGGTGCTCTCGTTCGCGGTCTGGGAGCACCACATGTTCGTGACGGGCATCTCGACGAACGTCCGTTTCGTCTTCATGCTCGCGACGATGGCGATCGCGGTCCCGTCGGCGGTGAAGACGTTCAACTGGGTCGCGACGCTCTGGGGCGGTCGGATCTGGATGGCGCTCCCGATGTGGTTCTGCGTCGCGTTCATCACCGGGTTCGTCATCGGCGGCCTCTCCGGCCTGATGCTCGCGTCCATCCCGATCGACTATCTTTACCACGGGACGTACTTCGTGGTGGCCCACTTCCACTACATCATCCTCGGCGGGACCTTGATGGCGGTCTTCGCGGGGGTCTACTTCTGGTACCCGATCATCACCCGGCGCTGGTACAACCAAGCGCTCGGCCAGGTGCACTTCGTCCTGACGTACGTCGGGATCAACCTGCTCCTGTTCCCGATGTTCCTGCTCGGCGCGGAGGGGATGCCGCGCCGCGTCTACGAATACCTCTGGACGGGGAACTTCCAGTTCCTGAACTTCCTCTCCTCGGTCGGAGCCTTTGTGATCGGGGCGGGCCAGCTCGTCTTCGCGTTCAACATGGTCTATAGTTACTACGCGGGCGACCCCGTGACGACCGCGGACCCGTGGGGCGAGGAGCTCACGGTGAAGATGACCGGCCCGGTCGCCGCCCCCGCCCCCTCGCCGACACGGGTCCCGACGCCCCTTCCGACCGCGACCGGCAGCGAGGGCCCGTAGGCGGCGAACGATGCGCGGCCACGACCTCTTCCGATACGCGGCGGTCTTCGCATGCGTGCTCTGCTACTCGACGATCCTCCTCGGCGGCAACGTGATGGCGAGCGACAGCGGCCTTGCCTGCCCCGACTGGCCGTCCTGCTTCGGCAACGGCAACTTCTTGCCCGCGTTCCAGGGCGGCGTGGCCCTCGAGTGGAGCCACCGAGTGATGGCGTTCTTCCTCTCGACCGCGATCCTCGTCCTCGCCCTGCTCGGGATCGCCTACGAGCGTCAGCGCAAGGTCCTCCTGCGCATCGCCCTCGTTGCCCTCGGCCTCGTCGTGACCGAGGCGCTCCTCGGCGGGCTCGTGGTCCAGAGCCAGTTGAGCTCGACCCTCGTGCTCGTCCATCTCGCACTCGCCACCGCCCTCTTCGGTCTCTTGCTCATCCTCGTCCTCCTCTCGAACCTGCGCGAGCTCCCCCGCCGATGGATCGAGTGGGCGCGTCGCGCGACGGACGAGGAAGCCCCCACGCCGACCTTTTCCCGCGGAGCCCCGACGAAGGTCCCGAACCCCGCGCCGGGCACCCCGTTCGAGTCGCTGCGGGAAGTCTAGGCTAAGCGCCCTGCCGTACTCGACCCCCGCGTTCATGGTTCCATCGAGCCCACCGGAGCCCGTGCCGATGCGTCCCCTCGGCCCCGGGGATTACCTTCCGCTCGCCAAACCCGGCATCACGTTGCTCATCTGTCTGGTCGCGGTCGCCGGGTTCCTGCTCGCCGACCCGCAGTCGGTCGACCTCGTGCGCCTCGGCATCCTCGTCGCGACCGGGGCCGCCGCGTCCGCCGGCGCGGCGATGCTGAACCACTACCTCGACCGGGACATCGACCGTCGGATGAAGCGCACCCGCGGCCGGCCGCTCGCCGACGAGCACGTGGTCTCGGGGTCGGCGGTCGCGGTGGTCGGCCTCGCGCTGCTCGGCCTCGGGATCGGCCTCGCGTCCGTCTTCCTGAACCTGCTCACGGGATTCTCGATCTTCCTCGGCGGGTTCACCTACGTCGTGGTCTACACCGTCTGGCTGAAGCGCCGCTCCAACTGGAACATCGTCATCGGGGGGTTCGCGGGCAGCGCCCCCGCGCTCGCGGGCAGCGCGGCCGCGGTCGGGCACTGGACGTTCGGGGTCCTCGCTTTCGCCCTCCTCGTCTTCCTCTGGACCCCGCCGCACTTCTGGAGCCTTGCGCTCCTCCTCAAGGACGACTTCGCCCGGGCGAACCTCCCGATGCTACCGCGCATGGAGGATGTCCCCTACTCGGGCAAGGTGGTCGTGGTCTCCGCCGCCCTCCTGATCCCCGCTGCCCTGCTCACGGGTGCGACCGGCGCGCTGACGTGGCCGATCACGATCGTGCTCGTCGCGCTGGGGGGGCTCTTCGTCGCGATGACGGCCCCGCTCTGGCGGTCGGTCACGCCGCGAAACGCGCGGCGGGGATTCGTCTTCTCGGGGCCCTACCTGCTCTTCGTCGTGATCGCGATCGCCGCGAACCTTCCGCTCGTGCGGGCCGGCGTCCCGGGCGGCCTTTGAGCTCGAAACCGTTCGTTTCGGCGCGTCGACCTTATCTCGAGGAGCCTGCTTGACTCCGAGGATGTCGGAATCCGACCGGGTCGGTTCGACCCCCGAGCGGCAGCGCGACGCCGAGCTCGTCCTCAAGAAGCTCGGTTACTCGAAGGTCTCGAATCCCCGACGGGGACCGGTGGGCGAGGCGTCGTTCTGGGTCCAAGAGGCCGGTGTCCCTCGACGCACCTTCCCCGTCTACGTTTCCCACGGTGAGCCTTCCGCGGTCGAGGCCGGCATCGAACGGTGGGTCACGGGGGTTCGCGGGGCCCGCCCGGCCCAGCGACGTGCGATCTTCGTCGTGCCGACGGACCAGACGGCGGAGGAAGCTTGGCGACGCTTCTCCCGAACGGCCGGCGGCTCGGTGATCGACCACGAGGTCTCGATCCTCGTCGTCCCGCCGGCAGGGCGCCCGGACGACCCTCCTCACTTTCATCTGCGCGTCGCCGAGCCTCGCGAGATCCTGGCGCTCTCGACCGGCATCGTGGTCGGGCTCTTCCGACGGGCCGCGGCGGGCGACGGCGGCAACCAGATCGACTTTGAGGAGCTCCTCGAATTGCTCACGAACCGTTTCGGGATCGACGTCCAACGATCGCTCGGCGTCCGGTCGGACGAGGACGCGCTCTTCATCCTCTACCAACTCGCGTCCCGGGACTCGTACGCGCCCGGCGACTCGGGAGCGAACCTCCACCTGCTCGTCCTCAAACCCACCGGACCCGCGGCGCGGCTTCCCTGGTTCGCCGCCTAGGCTCCGGGTCGAACCGAGCCGTTAAGAAGAGCCACCCTGTCGACCCGGTACCCGATGTCCGAGGGAGAACCGTTCCGGAACCCGTACACCCCCTACCCGGGAAGCTCGACCCCCTCCGCGAACGTGACACCCGAGGAGGGGCGGCAGGACCTGTGGACCTTCTTCTGGCTCGCGCTCCTCAACACGGCCATCATCGCCGCTGCGGGCATCGCGACCTGGTGGGTCGTCCACTGACCCTGCGCCGTTCCCCCGGGCAAACCATTATCTAAGTCGGTCGGGTCGATGCGCCACCGGCGTGGCGTGGGGCCGTGGGGTAGCTTGGACCATCCTTCTTGCTTGGGGTGCAAGAGACTCCGATTCAAATTCGGACGGCCCCACCGGCCTGCGCCGGCCCGACCGAAGCCCTTCATGTAGGCGCGTCCGCTGCCGACCTTCCCATGGGCCGTCGTTTCGTGGACCAGCGGCGAGCCGACCCGTACTACCGGGCGGCGCAGCGCGAGGGGTTGCGCTCGAGGGCGGCGTTCAAGCTAGCGTATCTCGACGACCGGTTCCACCTGTTCCGTCGTGGCTGCCGGGTCCTCGACCTGGGGGCCGCGCCGGGAGGCTGGTCCGTGATCGCCCTCGAGCGCGTGGGGCGCTCGGGTACGGTCGTCGCGGTGGACCCGCGTCCGATCGCCTCCGCGGAGGGCCTGCACGTCGTGCGGGGCCAGGTCGGTGACCCCCGCCTCCTCGAGCGTCTCGGCTCCACCCCGTTCGACGTGGTGTTATCCGACATGTCCCCCTCCATCAGCGGAGCGTACGCGACGGACCACGCGCGTTCGGTCGACCTCGTTCGTTCGGCCCACGCGCTGGCGCTCCGGGTTCTCGCACCCCGCGGCGCGTTCGCCGCCAAGGTATTCGCCGGCGACATGATCGACGAACTCCTGGAGGAGATCCGTCCTCACTTCGCGGACGTTCTCCGCACGAAGCCGCCCGCCTCGCGCGCTCCCTCCTCCGAGTTGTACGTGGTCGCGCGCGGATTCCATCCCGCCCGGGCGCGTCCGGACCGACCCAAGACCGAAGCGGCCCCTCGCCCGGATTCCGATATATAGGACCGTCGATTAGCGCGTTTTCCCGATTTTGAGGCCTGGTTACTCGTGATCCGTTTTGGGCCCGCGGGGATCCCGCTCTCTTGCAAGGGGCGCACGCTCCGCGACGGGATCGCCGACGTGCATCACCTGGGCCTTACCGCGATGGAGGTCCAGTTCATCAAGGTCAACCACTTGACGCGAGGAGTCCTCGACGAGGAGATCGGGAAGGCGGCCCGCGACCTCCTCTTGCAATTGGCCGTGAGCGTGGGGCCGGCGGAACACCAGGGGGGGGCCCCGAACCTGGTCGCGATGACGACGCCCCTCAAGCGACGGGATTCGATCACGACCCTCACCTGGAGCCTCGCGAAGGATTACGCGGACCTCCAGCAGACGCGAGCGCTCGCGAAGGCGCTCGATACCGACCTCACGCTGCACGCTCCCTACTACGTCGACTTCTTCGGCTCCTCGGACGCACGCGAGCAATCGACCCGGCAGATCCAATGGGCGGGTGTGCTCGCGCAGGGTCTCGGGGCGCGTCTCGCGGTCACGCACCTCGGGTTCTACGGTCCGGGCGACCGTGCCGACTCCATCCAGCAGCTGACCGAGATCGTGTCCGACCTTTCCGACTGGCTCAACAAGTTCTCGAAGGGAACCGTTCGGCTCGCGATCGAACCGAGCGGCCACCCCGATGTCTTCGGTTCGCGCGAGGAGGTCCTCGAGCTCGTGCGACGCGTCAAGGGCACCGTGCCCGTGCTCAACCTGCCGCATATCGCGGCGCGCGAGCGCACGAGCTTCGAGGAGGCCGAGCAGCTCGACCCGGTGGTGAAGGAGTTCGTTCGAGCGACCGACGGACCGGTCTACCTCAACTTCTCGGGGGTCGAGTTCTACGGGCCCGGCGAGTTCCGCCTCACTCCGATCAAGCGCGGTCTCGTGCGCTTCGACCCGCTCGCGGAGATCCTCGCCGAGCGCGACTACGATGTGACGGTGATCTCGAGCTCGCCGCTGCTCGAGCACGACGCGATGTACATGAAGCTCCTCTACGAGCGCGCCCTCACGCGCCGCTGGTCGAAGCTGCACGCTCCGCCCGCCCCGCGGGCGCCGCCGAAGCCCGCGACCGCCCCACCGCCGCGCCCCGGGGCGAAGCCGGTGAAGCCCTCCCCGAAAGCGAAGCCGAAGGCGGCGCGCCCCGCCCGCCATCGACCGAGACCGTCCCGAACCCCTCCCCGCAAGCGACCCGCGGAGGTCCGCCGTGGTGGCCACCGACGTCGATAACGGCACGACGTTCGTCCGCTCGCAGCGGTACATCGGCGAACGCGTCACGGTCGCGCTCGAGAAGATCGACCCCGCCTCGATCGCGCGCGCCATCGAGATCCTTCTCAAGGCACCCCAGATCTTCGTCTACGGCGCTGGTCGCAGCGGGATCATCGGTCGTGCGTTCGCGATGCGGCTCGTCCAGGCGGGCCTTCGCGCCTACGTCATCGGCGAAAGCGTCACGCCGATCGTGAGCCGGGGGGACGCCGTCTTCATCCTCTCCGGTCAGGGCGAGAGCTACTCCTCGATCCAGACCGGGAACATCGTTCGGCGGGAGGGGGCCGAGCTGATCATCCTCACGTCGAAACCGGCGTCCAAGATCGCCCACACCGCGACCCATCTCCTCGTGATTGAGTTCGACGAGGACCCCGACCGCCCGCGCTACGCCCCGCTCGGGACGCTCTTCGAGGAAGCGAGCCTTCGGCTCACCGACGGCCTCGTGGCCGAGCTCCTCCGAGTGCGGGGCGAGACCGAGGCTTCCATGCGTCGCCGGCACGCGATCATGGTCTGACGGGCGAGCGAACGGCCCAAAGTTTAAGGTCCCACGGACTTGAACTTCGGTCGTGCCGCGTCGCGCCGACCCCGCAGCGCTCACCCTCGTCCCGGTCCCCTCGCGATTCTTCGTCACGAGCGGAAAGGGGATCAATAAGACGAGCGAGCTGAACGCCTTCGACCTCGCCCTCCTCAAGGCCGGCATCGGGGAGCAGAACCTGGTGAGCGTCTCCTCGGTCCTGCCGATCGGCATCCGCCAAGTCGAGCGCGTCCCGATCTCCCGGGGCGCGATCACGCACGCCGTCCTCGCCCGGCACGCCGGCGGTGAAGGAGAGGTCATCAGCGCGGGGATCGCGTACGGATTCCGCGACGATGGACAGGGCGGATACGTCGCCGAGGGTCACCTCCACGGGAACCAGAAGTCGCTCAAGGAGTTCCTCAAGTGGCGGATGGAGGAGATCGCGCACTTCCGAGGCGTCGAGCTCCGGCGGATCCACTACCGCACGGAAGAGCTCGTCATTCCGATGGACCATTACGGCGTCTGCATCGCCGCGTGCGTCTTCTTGCCGTAGCGCGGGGGGTCCGCGCGACTAGAGCAGCTTCCGGAAGAGGAGCTTATCCTCGAGGCTCCCTTCGATCGAAAGCTTTCGGGTCACTAGGGCCTTCATCGGCCCGATCTCCTTCTTCACGAGGCCCTCGAACGTGCCCACATCGGTCGTGATCCGCACGTCCGCGGCGGAGGCGGGGCCTGTTCGCAGGTTTCTGAGACGCCCTTCCGACAGGTCCACGGAATAGGTGCCGCCGTCCGTGAGACGGATCTGGATGGTGCGGGCGATCCCGTCGAGCTCCTCGGCCATGGCCGGAGTCTTCTCCGCGTGCCGGTTGAACCGGTCGACCACGGATGCGAGGGTATCCTCGACCGTCATGGAACGAAGCCGTCGAGCGTGCGAGCCGGTCGGCGCGGCTTAACCCTTTGCATCGTGGACCAGGACGCCCGCATCCACGCTGGCACCGGACGGCCATCAGCGAGCGTCGCGGTGACGAACTCGATGGTCTTCGCGTCGGAAGGATACCCGCTGCCGAGCGCGTCACCGAACCGTTGGCGAAGTCGCGATAACGCACGGTCGCGTAGGACCTTCGCCACGATCGATGCGGCGCCCACGACGGTGAAGTCGCGATCGGCGTGATGGCGGGAGATCACGCGGGTCGACCCGCCCGCGAGGCGGGCTACCCGCTGACCGAACCGTCGCTCGTTGGGGTCGCAAGCATCCACGTACGCGACCTCCGCGGAAGTCGCCCGGAGGATGCGCGCGAACGCCTCCGCCTCGAGGTCATTGAGACCACCCCGCGCGACCGCACGGTCGATCGTCCGTGGCGAGAGCACGACCTCCGTTCGTGTCCCGATGGAATCGAGGCCCGCGAAGATGCGTTCGCGGGCCGACGGGGAGAGGGCCTTCGAATCCTTCGCCCCAAGTGCCACGAGCTCGTCGATCCGGCTCGCGTCCAGACAGAACCCTCCGACCACGAGCGGTCCGACGAGACTTCCTCGGCCCGCCTCGTCGACCCCGAGAATCCTCTCCGCGACCGTAGCTTCCTCGATCGGCCACGAGGTTATGGCAGCATTAAGACGGCACGGTCCTACCTCCGATGATGGCGATCGAAGGTCTCTCGGTCCCGGTCCCGACGCTCTTCGACGCGGAGGGCGCCATCGACTCGGCGCGCAATGCGCGCTTTGCGCGAGGGCTTTCCGACGCTCGTGTCGACCATCTGTTCGTTCTCGGGTCGCTCGGGGAGTTCCCGTCGATCACCCCCACCGAACGCGGGCCGCTCATCGACGTCGTGATCGAGAGCGCGGGCGGCCCGACCGACGTGTGGGTCGGATGCGGCGCTCCGTCCACGGCCCAGGCGATCCGGTTCGCGGAAGAGGCGGAAGGCATCGGAGCGGCCGCCCTCGTCGCTGTCCCACCCTACTATCTCCACCCTGCTCTCGCCGGTGTCGACCACTATTACCGGGCGCTCCGCAAAGCGGTGACCGTGCCGTTGTTCGCCTACAACATCCCCTCCCTGGTCGGTTACGCGCTCCCTCCGACGTTGGTCCACGCGCTGGCGCGGGACGGCGTCCTCGCCGGGATCAAGGACACCGCGGGCTCGTTCGAGAGCGTCTGCTCCTTTCTCGACGGTGCTCCCGAAGGGTTTGCGGTGTTCCCGGGCGACGACGCGCTGGCCTCGTCCGCGATCGCCCGCGGCGCGAAGGGCGCGGTGATGGGCATGGCGAACATCGTTCCGAAACTCTGCGTCGAGCTCGTGGCTGCCGCGCGTCGAGGGGACGGAGCCCGGGCGCAAGAGCTCCAATCGCTGGTCGACGGGTTGGTCGCTGTCACGAAGTCCGGCCCTTTCCCTTCTACCGGCAAGTTCCTCGCCGCGCAGCTGCGGGGCTCCGACGTGGGTTACCGTGCGCCGTTCGAGCCCCTCACACCGGCCGAGGAGGCCGCGGTCCTCGCCCGGCTCGATCCGCTCCGGCCGCTGCTCGCCCCGTTCCTGGGTAAGTGACCGTGCGCGCCCTGGTGGTCCGACCGCCGACCCCCGGTGTCGAGCTCCTCGATGTCCCACCCCCCGACCTTCCACCGGGAGGCGTCCGCGTCGGCGTGGTCGAATGCGGCGTCTGCGGGACCGACCACGACATCGCCGACGGGAAATACGGACGCCCGCCGACCGGCTCTCCGTTCCTCATCCTCGGCCACGAGAACCTGGGGCGCGTGCGAGAGGCGGCTCCCGAGGTGGTCGGATTCCGCACCGACGACCTGGTCGTCGCCACCGTGCGCCGAGGCTGCGGGCGTTGCCGTTTCTGCCGTACGAACCGCTCGGACTTCTGCGAGACCGGCGGGTTCACCGAGCGTGGGATCGGCGGGGCCCACGGGTACATGGCCGAAGAGTACGTGGAGCTCCCCCAGTACCTCGTCACCGTACCCCCGATTCTTGCCCCGGTCGCGGTCCTCCTCGAACCGCTCAGCGTGGTCGAGAAGGCCGTCTTCCAAGGCCAGCGCGTGCTCGACCGCAAGGAGCCGACCCCCGGCGAACCGAAGATCGGAACGCCCGGAGCGCTGGTTGCGGGTACGGGGGCGATCGGCATGCTCGCGGCGTTCGTCCTTCGCCTGCGGGGCTACGACGTGGTGGCCGTCGACCGACACGACGACACGACCGTGGCCGCCCGACTGCTGGGTCGGGTCGGAGCGAGCCACGTGAATGTCGCGGGCGGATTCGCTGCCCTCGGCGACCGGCGATTCGACCTCGTGGTAGAAGCCACGGGGTCGGTGGCGCTCGATTTCACCCTGGTCGACCGCCTGGGGCTCAATGGTGTCCTCGTCCTCACCGGAATACCGGATGCGGGGACCCCGCCGACCAGCGTCGCCGGGGGCGCCCTGTTCCGGGATGTCGTGCTCGGCAACCAGGCGATCGTCGGCTCGGTCAACGCGAACCGCGCCTACTTCGAGAGCGGCCTTCGCGACCTCATCGTTTTCGAACAGCGCTGGCCCGGGGCGGTGGGTGAGATGATCTCGTCACGGCGACCGATCGAGGAGTTCTCCGAGGTCTTCGGCAGCCGCGGTCGGGGGACGGTCAAGACCGTGCTCACCGTCAACCCGAACGACGCATCTCGCTGAAAAGGTCATATACGGTACCCCGGTCGGAACGAACCTCTCGGAGGGACTCGTGGGAATCTGGCAAGGTCGTTCGCGGCGCAAGCGCACGGGCGGTCGTCTTCGACCGATCCGCAAGAAGCGCCGCTTCGAGATCGGCCGCGAGCTGCAGCATGCCACGCTCGGCACGGGGACCGTGAAGGTCTACCGGGTGCGGGGTGGGAACCGCAAGTTGAGGATCCTCACGACCCAGATGATCAACGTGTTCGACCCGGCGACGAAGAAGATGCAGCCCGCGAAGGTCATCACCGTCCGCGAGAACCCGGCGAACCCCAACTACGTCCAGCGGAACATCATCACGAAGGGTGCGATCCTCGAGACCGACGTCGGCCTCGTGCGCGTTCGCTCTCGCCCCGGCCAGGACGGCGTGCTGAACGGGGTGCGGGTCGCCACACCCGCCTCGACCTAGAGCGGCGCCGGCACCGGCGATGCCCGACCATTTCTACGTGTATCCGGCCTATCTCGGACGCGGCCTTTCCCGAACGGGGGGACGCCGGGTGCCGGCCCCGGAGAGCTTGCCCGACCTCACCGCCGAGGAGATCGTCGAGGCGGCGAAGCGTCTCGGCTTCAAGGCCGAACTCGAGGCGGGAAAGCAGTACCCGCGCCGGTTCTTCGACTATTCGGGACGCGTGAAGGTGGCGAAGAAGGGCGCCACCACGAAGGCCCATTTCCTGCGGCAGCTGGCCGCGGAGCTCCATAAGCAGCGTGCGGTCGCGGGAAAGAAGTGACCCATGGAGGAACCGGGGACCATCTACTTCACGGGAACTGCCGGGGCGGGGAAGACCACCCTCGTGCGCGCGTTCGCCGTGTGGATGCGCTCGGCCGGCTACGACGCGACCATCGTGAACCTCGACCCCGGTAGCGAGGCCTCGGAGAGCGACACGGACGTGGACATCCGCGAGTGGGTGCGGCTCGCGGACCTGCAGGACGAGTACGGCCTCGGCCCGAACGGTGCCCAGGTCGTCGCCGCCGATATGATCGCGCTCAAGATCTTCGAGGTCAAGCAGGCGATCCTGGAGCTGAAGACCGATTACATCCTCATCGATACGCCCGGACAGATCGAGCTGTTCGCCTTCCGTGAGGCCTCGAAGGCGATCGTGGAGGCGTTGAGCGGGGACCACTCGGTCATCGCGTTCCTCTACGACCCGGTGCTGGCCCGGACCGCGGCGGGGTTCGTCTCGCTCCTCATGCTCGGCGCGACGGTGGAGTTCCGTTTCCGCCTGCCCACGCTCAACATCCTCGCGAAGTCCGATGTGCTGACCCCCGATCAACTGCGGGAGATCATGTCGTGGTCCGACGACCCCGGGGCGCTCTACGAGGCGGTCCGTGCCGACGCACCGACCCCCGATGTCCAGCTCTCCACCGAGCTCTTCCGAGCCATCGAGAACATGGCGCCGCTCGTCGGACTCGTTCCGACCTCGGCGAAGGAGGCGAGCGGTCTCGAGGCGCTCTACCAATCGTTCCAGAAGGTCTTCTCCGGTGGCGAGGACCTCGTGCCCTCGCACGACCCGACCAACGAGTGACGCTCCCCTACTCTTCGGTGAAGAAGAGGCCCATGCCCGCCGAGGCCGACTCTTCCTCGTCCTTGAATCGTCGGTAAAGCGCCTCCGCGTCGGCCGCCGGGATGCGCATGCCGACGGTCGCGAGGAGCTCCTCCGCGCGCTTCACCGCGTCGGCCGCACCCTCGACGAGAACGTACGTGGCTCCGGAGGGGCCCCCCATCGCCGCCGCGTCCCGGACCGTCTGGCTCTGCCGTGAGACACGGTCGTCCTTGAGGGCGGCGTCCAGTTCCGTCCGCTTGGTGGTAGGGACGGAGAAGAGGGTCCATGCCATGCGGTCGGGCGACCCGGCCCGCCTATATGGGCGTTGTCAGGCGGATAGCCAGCGAGATGAACGCCTCCGACCTCGGTCGGTCGTGTACTCCTCCTCGCTCGAGAGCCCGGTCCTGCTCCTGGGGTGCGCCCACGTGGTGGACCTGAGCGACCCCTTGCGCCGGATGCTCTCCTCGCGCGTCCTCGACGGGGTCGCGGTCGAGCTCGATGCGGAGCGGGCCCAGGCGTTGATGTCCCCGGAAGGAAGCGAGCGGGGCCCCGCGAGCGGCCCGCTGTTCGCCCGCCTCTGGGGGGTCCTCCAACGGCGGCTCGGCGCGGAGATCGGCGGCGGCGTTCCGGGGACGGAGATGAAGGTCGCCATCGGTTTCGCGCGGGAGAAGAACCTTCCCGTCTTCCTCATCGACGACCCCATCCGAGCCACGCTCGCGAGCCTCGTCCGCGAGATGTCGTTCAAGGAGCGAGTGACCCTGATGGTGAGCGGGCTCGTCGGACTCGTTCTCCCGTCACGCCTGGTGGTCCGGGAGTTGGACCGCTATACGGAATCGCCGACCGAGTATACGGACGAGCTACGGCGGGTGAGCCCGACCATCGCTCGCGTCCTGATCGACGACCGGAACGAGCACATGGCCGACCGGCTCGCCTCCGTCCGGCGCGAGGGGTACGGACGGGTGGCGGTCGTGCTGGGCGACGCGCACATCGAGGGTCTTCGCGCCGCGCTCGCCCGACGGGGTCTGCCGAGCGAGGTCGTTCGCTTTTCCGAACTCCGAGAGACTACAGGACCGTCACCCGGTTCTTCGTAGCGTCGTCGACGGCCCGGGCGAACGACTCGGTGAGTGCCGCGACCTCGCTCGACTGCAGCTCGGCCAAGCGACCCGCATCCGAAAGTTCCGAGACCGGCGGCAGGACCGGGAGGCTGCCGAGCACGGGAATCCCATACTCTTGGGCGACGCGCGCGACGCGGCTCGGGCCGAAGAGCTGGACCTGCTCGTGGCAGTGCGGGCAGACCACCCACGACATGTTCTCGACGACCCCGAGCAGCGGGACGTGGAGGTCGCGGGCCATGTTCATCGCCTTCTTCACGATGAGCGCGGCGAGGTCCTGCGGCGTCAGAACGAACACCATCCCGTCGATCGGGATCGTCTGGAAGACCGTGAGAGGCACGTCGCTCGTCCCCGGTGGCATGTCGATGAGCAGGTAGTCGAGCTCCCCCCAATGAACGCTACCGAAGAACTGGGTGATCAGCCGGGTCACGAGCGGGCCCCGCCAGATCACGGGCGTCTGTTCGTCCTCGACCATGAACTGCGAGGAGACGACCGAAATGCCGCCGGGACTGACGGAAGGTTCGATCCCCTCGCCGCGGTCTGTCAAGGGACCGGAAAGGCCCAGAAGCTTCGGGATCGAGGGGCCTGTGATGTCCGCGTCCAGTATCCCGACATGCAGGCCCTTGCGGGCGAGCTCGATCGCGAGCAGCGCCGTGACGGAGGATTTTCCCACGCCTCCCTTGCCGCTGCCCACCGCAACCACGTGGCGGATGCCGCCCTTGTCCATGCGCTGGAGGAGCCCGCGCGCGGGGGGGCGAGCGGGCGCCGGCGGAGGCGACGACCGTGTCGCGGGCGGAGGGTCGTGCGTTCCCTCGGCGGTCACGGCGCGAACAACGGGGCTGTGGCTATATAACGGGCCGCCCGTCCGCGGAGCGTTCTCGGGGAGCGAAGCATGACGAGCGGCCGTTCGAACGAGTTGGACGAGCTCTTCCTTCCCTCCTCCGTCGCCGTCGTGGGAGCGTCGAACAAGCCCGGGAAGGTCGGAACGAGCCTCTTCCGCAACATCATCCAGGCGGGGTTCAAGGGCGTCGTCTACCCGGTGAACCCCTCCTCGAAGAGCGTGTCCGGCGTCCGTTGCTACTCCACAGTCTCGGACCTGCCCGAGCGGCCGGACCTCGGGATCGTCATCGTACCGGCCCCCGCCGTCGCGGACGTCGTCGAGGACCTCGGAAAGATGGGCGCCCGGGGCGTGGTCGTCATCTCCTCGGGATTCCGGGAGATGGGCGAAGCCGGCGGGCAGCTCGAAGCGGACGTGGTTCGTCGGGCGGCGAAGTATAAGATGTCCGTCGTCGGTCCCAACTGTTTCGGGGTCATCAACACCGCCCCGGACGTGAGCCTGAACGCCACGTTCAGCGAGAACCTGCCTCCGCGGGGGAACATCGGCTTCGTCTCCCAGAGCGGCGCGCTCTGCGCCGGGATCCTCGCCTACGGGACGACCGAGCGGATCGGGTTCTCCCGGTTCGTCTCCGTGGGAAACCGGGCGGGAGTGGACGAGAACGACCTCCTTTACTCGCTCGGCCGGGACGACGCGACCAAGGTCATCCTGCTTTACGTCGAGAGCCTCGTGGACGGCCGACGCTTCCTCGAGACCGCCCGGGAGGTCACCGAGCGAAAGCCGGTGCTCGTGATCAAGAGCGGGCGCACGATCGCCGGAGAACGGGCCGCGAAGAGCCACACCGGTTCGCTCGCGCAATCGGGGCGCGACCAGCTCTACGATTCGCTCTTCGAGCAGGCGGGCGTTCAACGCATCGAGACGCTCGGCGAACTGTTCCGGACGGCGAAGATCTTCGCGTCAGGGCTCAAGCTCGAGGGGCCGCGCCTCATGATCCTCACCAACTCCGGGGGCCCGGGGATCGTCGCCGCCGATTCCGCGATCCGGCACGGCCTGGCGCTCCCCCTGCTACCTCCGGCGCTGCACGAGGAGCTCCGTCGTCGTCTCCCCGTCTCGGCGTCGATCGCCAACCCGCTCGATATGACCGCGGACGGGAACCCCGACCAGTACCGGGAGACCCTGAAAGCCCTCCTCGCCGGCTCGGAGATGAACGGGGCGCTCGTGATCACGACGCCCACCGCGACCATGACGGGCGAGTCGGTGGCGCGAGCGATCCTCGATGCGAAGGCCTCGACGTCAAAGCCGATAACGGCTTGCCTCTTCGGGGTCAACGACCTCTCGCGAGAGGTCGCCCTCCTCGAGGAGAACGGGGTCCCGACGTTCACGTTCCCCGAGGAAGCGACCCAGGGGCTCGGAGCGCTCGCCCGTTATCACGCGTGGTCGACCCGGCCCCGCACGACCGTGATGGAGTTCTCGGTCGACCGCTCGGCGGCCCAGGCGTCGATCGACAAGGCTCGCAAGGAGGGCATGACCGTCCTGCCGGACTACGCCGCCCGCGCCCTCCTCGTCGCGTACGGCATCCGGTTTCCCGAGGTCAAACTCGTGAAGACGCTCGACCAGGCAATCGAGGCCGCCGAAGAGATCGGGTTCCCCGTCGTGGTGAAGGTCGTCTCTCCCGACATCCTCCATAAGACGGACGTCGGAGGGGTCGCACTCGACATTCACGACCCGGGCTCGCTCCGGACGGCGTGGCAAGCGATGCACCAGTCGCTCGCCGCCAAGGCCCCCGACGCCCGGGTCGAGGGTTTCGAGGTCGAGGCCGAGGTCCCGGACGGCAAGGAGGTCCTGGTCGGCGTCCAGCGGGATCCTCATTTCGGACCGATCATCGCGTTCGGTCTCGGCGGTATCTACGTCGAGGTGCTCCGAGACGTCACGTTCCGCCTCGCTCCGGTACGGGCGCTCTCCGCGCTGCACATGATCCAGTCGCTGAAGGCGTTCCCGCTCCTCAAGGGGGTCCGCGGAGAGGCCGCGAGCGACCTCGAAGCGCTCACGGAAGTGATCGAGCGCATCTCTCAACTCGCGATGGAGCTGCCCGATGTGGTCGAGCTCGACATCAACCCGCTGATCGTCCGCCCGATCCACGAGGGCGCCGTGGCGGTCGACGCGCGGATCGTGCTCGCTCCGACTTCCAAATAGGAGCCTTGGCCTTCAGCTCCTCGATCAAAAAGCGCGCGGCGGCGAACGCCTCCGCCCGATGACCCGCGGCGACCCCGACCAGGACCGAAGCCTCGTCGACCGGAACGAAGCCCGTTCGATGCCAGAGTACCACCCGCTCCGCTCCGAAGCGCGTGCGGGCCGTTCGCTCGATGTCGGTGAGGACACTTCGGGCGAGAGGAACGTGCGCCTCGTAATCGAGGGCGACGACGCGACCGCGGGACGTTGGGTCCGGACGGACCCGACCGATGAACACGACGATCCCGCCGAGTCCCGGCCCCTCCAGGGCTCGCAGGGCCGCGGCGTAGGAGAGCCGCCGACGGTCCAGTCGAACACTCATCGTCAGCCCCCTCCGTACGGCGGGTGCACGGCGAACTCGTCGCCCGGTCGGAGGCGAACGGCGAGGTTCGGGAGATACCGTCCGTTGAGCACGAAGCGGCTCACTCGGAGAGTGGGCACGAGCTCCGGGTACGCGTCGCCCAGGGAACGCACCAGCGATCGGGCGGTCGCATGAGCCGGGTCGACCGGCCAGTCGAGGCGCGGCGTACCGACCGCGACCCGAGCGGTTGCGAAGAGTAGGACCGTTACCCGATCGGCCATCGTGGGTCCCAATCGGCCGCCCCTCTAAGGGTTGTTGGAGTTCCTCGGGGTTCCGGTTTGACAGAACCGATTAATACGAAGGGCGGCTCGATGAGCCGATGACCGAGCTTGCCGTCCGCATCGGTGGTCAGGCCGGGGACGGCATCGCCTCGCTCGGCGAGAACATCGCGCGGTGCTTCTCGCGGATGGGTCTCCATGTATTCGGCGTGAACGCCTATCAATCGGTCATCCGGGGCGGCCACGTATGGTTCCAGGCGCGGGTCTCGGAGGCCCGACCGTACTCTCCCGGGGACGGGGCGGACATCCTGTACGCGCTCGACCGGGCGACGGTCGACATCCATGCGTCGGGGATCCGACCGGGCGGCACGATAGTCTACGACCCGGAGAAGTTCACGCCCGACGCGACCCACATACCGGCGGGCGTGCGGACCCTCGCCGTTCCGACGCTCGAGATTGCCCGCAAGTACACCAGCCAGTCGATCCTGCAGAACGCGGGCGGCGTGGGTGCGACCGCATTCCTGGCCGGCATCCCGCTCGACCTCCTCCACGGCGTACTGTCCGATTCCTTCGGGAGGAAGAAAGGTGACGTGGTCGACTGGAACCTGGGAGCGAGCGCTGACGGTTACCACTTCGCCGAGAAGCAGGCGAGCCCGCACGAGCACGTGCTCTCGAAGCGAGGTGCGTCGAAACTCCTCATGACGGGAAACCAGGCGATCGCCCTCGGCGCGGCGGCGGCGGGTTGCAAGTTCCTCGCGCAGTACCCGATGACGCCCGCGTCGACGGTGATGCACTGGATGGCAGCGCATTCGCAATCGCTTGGTATCGTGGTCAAGCAGGCGGAGGACGAGCTCGCGGCGATCCACATGGCCATCGGAGCATCGTTCGCCGGCGTGCGGTCGATGACCGCCACGAGCGGCGGCGGGTTCGCGCTGATGACCGAGGGCCTGGGGATGGCCGGCATGACGGAAACCCCGGTCGTGGTGGTCGAAGCCCAGCGCGCGGGACCTTCCACCGGGTTGCCGACGAAGACCGAGCAGGGCGACCTCAACCTCATGCTCGGTGCAGGCCAGGGCGAGTTCCCTCGTGCGATCCTCGCCCCCTCGAACCCGGCCGAGGCCTACAAGGCCACCATCGCCGCGTTCGACCTCGCGGAACGCTGGCAGACCCCCGTGCTCTTGGCGAGCGATTTTCACCTGTCCGAGAGTCTCGAGACGGTCGACCGCGAAGAGGTCGACCTCAACGTCCCGGTCCCGTCATTGTTCACCGTCACCCCGAACGGGCACGACTACCGCCGATACCTGTACACGGAATCGGGGGTTTCCCCGCGAGCCTTCCCGGGCCAGCCGGGTCTCAACCACATCGCCGGCTCGGACGAGCACGACGAGCTGGGCCACCTCATCTCCGACATCCGCGCGGGGATCCCCAGGTGGGTCTCGGAACGCCAGCGGATGATGGAGAAGAGGATGAAGAAACTCCGCGGGATCGCGAAGGAGGCTCCTCCCCCGGTCTTCGAGGGCTCGCCCGACGCCCCCCTTACCTTCGTCGCCTGGGGGTCGACCGTCGGCGCGATCCGGGACGCGATGGCCGTCCTTCGTGAACAAGGCAAGATGACGAACCTGCTCCACTTCCCGACCGTCTATCCGCTCGACCCCGAGGCGGTGGCGGCCGCGTTCGCCCGAACTCGACGCACCCTCCTCGTGGAGGCGAACTACTCCGGCCAGTTCGGTCGCCTCCTGCGGGCCGAGACCGGAATCCACCTGTCCGAGCACTTCCTGAAGTACGACGGGGAGCCGTTCCTTCCGCACGAGCTCGTCGCCCGCGCGCTCGAGGTGATGTAACGATGGCCGACAGTGTGGCAACTCCCCCCACGACCGCGAACCTGACGAAACTCCCGATCGTCGGGAAGTCGGAGATCCGGCCGACGTGGTGCCCCGGATGCGGCGACTTCGGCGTCGTCGCGGCCGTGGAATCGGCGTTGAAGCGGCTCAAGATCCCGAGCCACAACGTGGTCATCGTCTCCGGGATCGGTTGCTCGTCAAATCTTCCGCACTTCCTCTCCTCCTACGGGTTCCACGGTATCCACGGCCGGTCCATCCCGCTCGCCGAGGGGATCCGCTGGGGCAATCACGGCCTCACGGTCATCGCGACGGGCGGGGACGGGGACGGCTTCGGGATCGGGGCTGGCCACTTCATCCACGCGATGCGACGGAACGTCAACCTGACCTACGTGACCATGGACAACCAGATCTACGGGTTGACGACCGGCCAGGCCAGCCCCACCTCCGAGATGGGGACCAAGACCAAATCGACCCCCTTCGGGGTGATCGAGAACCCGATCGACCCGATCGCTCTGGCGCTCGCGAGCGGAGCAACGTACGTGGCTCGCGGATTTTCGGGTGACGTGAAGCAGCTCACCGACCTGGTCGCGAACGGCATCGCCCACAAGGGCTTCGCGTTCGTCGATGTGTTCTCCCCGTGCGTGACCTACAACAAGATCAACACGTTCGACTTCTTCCGGCAGCGCGTCTACAAGCTCGAGAGCGCCGGCCACAACCCGAGCGACATCGTGGCGGCTTGGCAGCGGGCGCTCGAATGGGGGGACAAGATCCCGATCGGTCTCTTCTACTCGGTCGAGAAACCCTCCTACGAGGATCTCGAGGAAGTGCTGGCGGCCGGTCCGCTCGTCAACCAGCCGGCCGGGCTCAAGGGACGCGATAGCCTCCTCGACGAGTTCGTGTAGTGCCCTCGGCCCGGTCGGCCGGCCGGGATTTCCGCGGGTCGGTACGAGAAATTCCGGTCGAGACCGCCGCGGGTCGATGACCCGAATCCGGGTCCTGCCTTCGGAACGCTACACTTTTACCATCCCGAAGGGAACGCGACGCGTAGGCGAAGGGCGTGGCCACAGATTCGGAAGCGGTGGCCCGGGAGGGGCTGTCGAGCGTTACCCGGGGCACCCTGTTCGTGCTGGTCTCCACGTTCCTTCTGGTCGCCCTCAATTTTGTCGCCCGGGTCGTGATCGTCCGAAGCATCTCGCCCGCGGATTGGAGCGCGTTCTCGTTCTGTCTCACGGTCTCCTGGGTGATGGTCGCGGTCGGCTCGCTCGGCCTGCCGAGCGCGGTGGCCCGAAGCCTGCCGTACACGACCTCGGACCCGGAGCGGCGGACCATCATCCGCGCCACGCTGTGGATCGGGAGCACGGCCGCGCTCGTGACGTCGGTCCTCCTGTTCGTTTTCTCCTCGACGATCGGGAATGCGCTCGGGTCATCCTCGATCTCGGTCGGTCTCGAGTTCATCTCCATCGCGGTCGCCACGAGCATCGTGGGAGGGCTCATCGCCTCGATCTTCCAGGGATACGAGGACGTCACTCCGAACGCGCTCTTCCTCCAGATCGTCGGCCCGGCGCTGTTCGTCGCCTTCCTGGCCATCGCGTTCGTGGTCCCCCCGTTCGGCGTCTCCTATCAGGATGCGCTCTACGCGTACGCGTTCGCGAACGCCGCTACGATGGGGTTGCTCGTCCTCTACCTCCTCCGACGACTGCCGCGCCGCATCTCACCGGGGCCGAGGGCCCCGGCCGCGCTCCCGCGCTTCCTTCGGTTCGCGGCGCCGCTCTTCGTCGTCGGGGTGATGGGTCTCCTCTTGGGCACCGGGGACACGCTGGTCCTCGGGGTCTTTCACTCGGGGGAGGTGGGCACCTACACCGCGTCCCTGACCCTCGCTCGCCTCCTCCCGGTCGGGATCAGCGCCGCCGCGTTCATCTTCCTCCCCGTGGCCAGTCGATTCGTCCGGACGGGCGACACTTCCTCGATCGCGATCACCTATGCCACCGTCACGAAGTGGATGATCCTGATCTCGCTGCCGTTGTTCCTCTTGTTCTTCTTCCTCCCGAGCAGCTCCCTCGGGTTCGTCTACGGGTCGGACTACACGACCGTCGTGCTGCCGCTTCAGATCACCGTCGCCGGGGCGTTCGCCACCACGCTCCTCGGGCCGGCGCCGACGGCCCAGGTGGCGTTCGGACAGACGCGACTCCTCGCCTCCAACGCCATCATCGCGGGAGTCGTCGACGTGGCCGTGGCCATCGCCCTCGTCCCGAATTACGGCTACGTGGGCGCGGCGATCGCGTGGAGTGCCGCCAATGCGGCGTACTCGCTGCTCTCCCTCGTCGAGCTCGGATACCTGACCGGCGTTCATCCGTTCCGGCGGGACTTTGTCGTCCCGGTCGTGGCGACCGCCGTCCCCGTCGGTGTCGTCCTCCTGATCCTCCACCCGAGCCTCCCATGGTGGGCGTTGCCCGTGCTCGGGCTCGCGGCCGCGGCGCTCTTCGTGGGACTCGTCCTGGTCACCCGCTCGGTCGATGACGGCGATCGGCTTCTCCTCGAGGTCGTGGAACGGATGATGGGTCGACCCCTTCCGTTCCTTCGTCGCATCGGCCGCTACGCCTTGCGCCCGCGGGAGCCCTAACGTCACCGAAGGCTCGGACGCGAACCCCCGTCCGAACTCCCGGGAAGCACGTGCGGGTCTCCCCTCGGGTCGACCGGCGCACGTTAAGAGGGAGTCGGGTTTTTTCATCCGCGATGACGGCCGTGACCGATCGGAGCGACAGCGAGGCACTCCTCGCCGAACTCCGCCGCGCGCTGGAGGCGGCCCCGAAGCGTCCGCAGGAGATCGAGGTCGGGATCGCGCTCTCCATCGTGCTGGGCCGCCAACGTCCCTCGGTCTCGTGTGGTGGCTGTTCCACTCCCCTCGAGTTCGACGGCATCCCCGCTCGGACGAACAGCCAATTGCGAGCTCCCTTCCGGTTGCTCTTTGACCCGCCCTCGGGAACGTAAACCCCCGCCGGAATCGGTTCTCGGAGAACTCCGCCCCATGTCGTTCTCGTTGATCGGTTCCGTCGTCGCGGTCGTGACGGGCGTGATGACGACGGTCGGGATCCCCGGATTGCTCGCCCTGATGGTCGCTTCGAGCTTCGGGTTCCCGCCGATCCCCTGCGAGATCACGCTACCCTTCGCGGGCTTTCTGATCGCCAACGGTACCTTCTCCTTCGGGTGGGTGTGGACCGCCGCCCTCGCGGGCATCCTCATCGGCGCCTTCGCGGCCTATTCGGTGGGACGCTGGTGGCGGGACCGGATCACACGGATCGGGATCGGGCATTTGCGACTCGAGCCGCGGCACCTCGAGGCGGTGGACCGGTTCTTTGCCCGCCGAGGCGAGATCACGGTCGCGCTCTTCCGAAATGTTCCGGTCGCCCTCACGTACATCAGCTACCCGGCGGGGACCGCGCGCATGAACCCCGTCCGCTTCGGGGTCTACACGCTGATCGGCTCGCTCCCGTACACCCTGGCGTTGATCTACGCGGGAATCGTGCTACGTTCCAACTGGAATGTCGTCAGTTCCTACTTCTCGTATCTTGACGTCCCCTTGTTCGCGGTCATCGTCCTCGTCGTAGTCTACATCGTCCTGCAGATCGTCGGGGTGCTGGAGCCCGGTTGGCCCCCGCGCCGAGTTCGCGCGAAGGGGTCGGTGGGCACGGTGAAGACCGCGTCGCCGGGGAACCCTCCACCCTCCGCCTAATCACGGGACGAAAGGGACGCCGACGGCTCCCCCGGAGCATAGTCGGGCCGAACCACCCGCCCCACCGGGCGGCCGACATACTCCCCGTCCTCCACGATCCGTTCTCCGTCCCGGTAATGTTCGCGGGGGCGGATGACGTCCCAGCCTTCGAACGGCGTCCAACCGCAGGCGGAGCGAAGGCGCCGACCCTCGACCTTCGAACGACTCGTGAAGTCGATGACGAGGAGGTTGGCCCGATGGCCCGGGACGAGGCGGCCGAGAGGCTGGCCGAGCCAGCGGGCCGGCCGCTCGCACGCCGCCGCCAAGAGGACGGCGAGTTCCAGGTCGCCGGTCCGAACCTTGGCGAGCAAGAGGGGCAGCCAGGTTTCGACCCCGGGCACCCCGCTCGGGGCGCGGTCGAACGGGAGCTGCTTTGTGCCCTCCGGGTGCGGCGCGTGGTCGCTCGCCACGATTGGAACTTCTCCGCGGCGGAACGCCTCCCAGAGCTCGTGGCGCTCCGTCTCGGTGCGCAACGGAGGATTCACCTTGAAGTGCGCATCCGACCCCGACCGTTCCGATAGTAGAAGGTGCTGCGGGGTCGCTTCGAACGAAAGACCGGCCGTTCTCAGGGACTGCGCTCCCGCGGCCGTGGTCACGTGGGCCACGTGAAGTCGAAGGGATCGGGGGGCCCGTGCCAATCCCTCGATCGCTGCCTGTTCGGCGGCGACCGGTCGCGTGCCGTTCCATTGTGTCGGGGAGGAAGGGCGCTCGACGGACACGAACCGTGTCGGGTCCTCGGCGTGGACGGCCACCGGCAATCGGAGCTCGGCGAGCCGATCCCACAGTGCGGGAAGCTCGGCCGAGGGCGGAGCGCTCTCGATGCCCGTGGTCGGACTCAGATACACTTTGAATCCGCCCGCTCGCTGCGAAAGGGAGGCGAGCGCCTTGGGTACGGTGGGCGCGGCGTAGAGCAGCATATCCACGGCCGCACGCCCCTCCACGAGGTGCACCTTGTCCTGCCAGCTCTCGGTGTCGGTGACCGGCGGGCGGGTGTTCGGCATTTCGCCGACCAGCGATACCCCGCCCAGCGCGGCTCCGATCGTTCCGCTCGGAATCGTCTCCGCCTCTTTCGGACCGCCCGGTTCACGGAAGTGGACATGGAGGTCGGTGGCCGCGGGCAGGATCACCGCCTCCCCGACGTCGCGGCGTGGGGTTCCCCGAACGATCTTGCCCACCGAACGGATCCGGCCCGCGTCGTCGATCGCTATCTCCGTATGCTGAAGCCGGCCCCGAACGAGCGCACGGCCCGCCAAGATGAGGGCAATCGATCCCTCGGAGCCGGGAGCCGCCTCGGCCTTCCGCCGGCGAGCGCGCCCGGGCATGCCCTCGTGGGACCGTCGGGAGCGTAAAAGGCTCGACCCCCGTCCGGGGGGAGGGTATTTCTTCCCGCGCCCCTCCGTCGGTCGTGGCCCCTACTGCCGCGGACGACGGTCCCTGGACCTACGCTCGCAGCGGCGTGGACCGGTCGCACATCTCGTCCTCGCTCGCGGCCTTGCTGGACGAGGTTTCGTACCGCCCGCCCCCTTCCGCCGGCCGGATGGTCGACGCTCCGGGGCATTATGCCGGACTCCTGCGCATCGGCCGGGAGACGATCGCCGTCACGACCGACACGGTCGGCACGAAGGTAAAGCTCGCAGCGCAGCTCGGTCGCTGGGAGGAAGTGGGCGAAGACATCGTCGGCGTGAATGTCAACGACCTGGCCTCGGTCGGTGCCCGGCCCGCCGGACTCGTGGATACGATTCTGTGTCATCACCCCGACCCGGATGCGTTTCGGGGGATCGGAAAGGGGCTCAACCGAGGACTCCGGACGGCCCGTTGCGCGCTCCTCGGCGGGGAGACCGCCGTCGTTCCCGAGATCGTCGACGGGATCGACCTCGGTGCCACCGCGTTCGGATTCTTCCCGCGCGGACGACGGCCGGTGCTCGGCACCACGATCCGCCCCGGCGACCGGCTCCTCGGGATCCCGTCCTCCGGCGTCCACGCGAACGGCCTCACGTTGCTCCGTCGTCTCCTCGCCGAACGAACGGTCGACCTGGGCCGCGCCCGGGCCGGCGGCGATAAGCCAGTGGGCGAGGAGATCCTCGCCCCGACGCGGATCTACTCCGTCGTGGCGGACGCGCTCGCGGGCTTCCCCACGACGCACGGCTTCGCCCACCTCTCGGGGGGCGGCGTGCGCAATCTCGTCCGGTTGCATCCGACGGTCGCCTTCGTGTTCGACCGATGGCCCGAGATGCCGCCGCTGTTCCGCTGGATCCAGCAGCTGGGAGGGCTTTCGGACGAGGAAATGTTCCAAACGTTCAACATGGGCATCGGGTTCGTCCTCGTCGTTGCCGCCACCCATCTCGCCGAGACCCGACGCCGCCTCGCCCGGGCTGGAGCTCCCGACGCGGTCGAGGTGGGGCACGTGGAGCGCGGGTCCGGGGTGGCCGTGCCCGCCCACGGCCTGACCTTCGAGGGATATTCGTAGAGGCCACTCCCTTCCACCGAAGGGGTCGGAATTCGGGAACGATTATTGCGGACCGAACCTAACGCACCCGCGTGGCGGTGGGTAGGCGCACCCTCGGGTGGGCGATCGTTGCCACGTTGCTGGCCGCCTTCCTCTGGGCCACGTACTACGTGTTCGTTCTGTGGGTGACACCGGGAACCGCGCCGTCGGCGATCCTCTCCTATCCGTTCCTCTTCGGCGGGGTCGCCTACGCCGGGTGGGCGGTCGGAACCGGTCACCGACGCGAGTTCCTTTCCCTCTGGGTCGACCCAAAGGCCTGGATGCGGATCGGCCTCCTGTTCGGGATGCAGGTCTCCGTTCTCGCCGCCACCTACCTCGCAGGCCCCGTGGACGCTTCGCTCCTTTCGCTCATCGGCGACGTGGTGCTGACGCCGATCGTCGTCGCCCTATTGTTGGGGGCGTACCGGGCGCACATCGCAACTCCGCTCTTTGCGATCGGCATTGTCGTCAGCCTGGCGGGCGGGACGATGGCGATCGTCGGTGGCCAGAGCCTGTCGGCCGTGCGGGGCTGGGGTTGGCTTGCGGTCCTCGGCGTACCGATCACGGTCGCCTTCTATTTCCTGCTCACCGCGAGGGCCAATCGAACGATGGCCCCTTCGGCGGTCGTCGGCCAGTCGATGCTGGCGGCTGGACTGCTCACCGTGGTGCTCGCCCCGATCCTGCCCGGAGGCTGGCACGGGCTCGTCGCCGTCGCGCCAGTGCCGACCTTGCTGCTCGCGCTCTGCGGTATCACGAGCTTCTTCCTGGCCCCGGCTCTCTACTTCATCGCGCTCGATGAGGTGGGCCTCGTCATCCCGCCGATGCTGATGACCGGCATCCCCGTGTTCACGCTCCTGCTCTCCGCCGGAGTGCTCGGCATCGCGCTTCCGCTCATCGGTGTGCTCGGGATCCCCGTCGCGGTCCTGGGGGCGGTCCTTGCGTTGCGGGGAGAATCCGTCTTCCCGAACGAAGGTCGACCCGACCCCCCGACCGCCGGAGAGTGAGGTCGGTCGGCCTACTGCCAATCGGTGAGGCTGCGCGTGGAGCTCCGACGCTTCGTCGGCTTGCCGACCTCGGAGAGGGGAGTGTCCAGCGTCGCGGGAGCGGAGGTGCTCTCCGCGGGCCGGGAAGCGTCGGCCCGGGCGCCGAGCCTCTGTTGGTGGCTCCCCCGTAAGAGCGCCGCGGCATCCCAGTCGAACACCTCCGTCACTCGCGCGAGGGTCTGCGCCACCCGGTCCGCGTCAGTACTCCCAGTCGGGCTCCTTCGTGAACGGTCGACCCTCGACCCACGGCTCGATCTCCTGGGGCGACTTCCGCGAGTCGGTAACGACCCAGGCGACGCGCATGCCCGGGATGACGTCGTAGCCCTCGCTGCGGAGCTGCTTGAAGACCCGCAGAAACGGGAGCGAATCCCGGGTCGATTCGTTGTACTCGCTCTCCGCGCGGACGGTCCGGGCGATGACGAGGCGTTCGGCCGGAACTTCGCGGTTCCGAACCGATTGGACGAGCTCCCGAGCCCGTCGCACGGCCCCGTCGGTGTCGCCCTTCAGGACCAGGTCAAAGATCTCCATCAGGGCGGTCGATTGGAAATCGAACGCATCCGTTCGTCGCGTCTCGTAGCCACGGACGATGAGGTCCTCGCTGGGCCATGCGGTCCGCCCGACGTACCGCTTCTTGACCCCGTGCGAGAAGAACGACTCGAACACCGATTGGAACTCGAACGTGACGCCCTCGTGGGTGAACCGCTTCGCGACCCGCTCGCCGAACTCTCGGGCCCCTTCGAGCGACGCGACCGGGGACCGCACGAACACGGAATCCGTGTCGGAGTAGACGACATCGAACTTGTCCGCCTCGAGGTCACGGATGATCGAGGTGATCGCCTCGCGGCCGAACGCGGTGATCGCCGCCCCGATGTCCTTGTTCGTGAACCGGTAGAAGCTCGATGCGAGCACTCCGTAGAACGAGTTCATGAGCACCTTGACGGCGTTCTGAAGGCCGTCGTAGTACTCCTTCATCTCGGCGTTCGTGGCCGCCTGGCCCGACTGGCGGAAGCGAGTCCGGTCGGCGAGCAGGTCCGACAAGATCTCCGGGATGATCCCCCGACGCACGCTCACGTCGAGGAAACGCGCGCCGGAAGGTGCGACCGTCGTGCCCTCGGAGGAGAGCGTGGTGAAGCAAAGGTTCCGGGCGATGATGATGGACGGGTACATCGATTTGAAATCGAGGACGACGACCCACCGATAGATCCCGGGCCGGATCGGGTGCACGTAGCCTCCCTCGATCGGGTTCTCCCGACCCGCGAAGTGGCTCATCGGGACGCCGACGCCCGGGCGTCGGCCCGCGGGATGAGCAAGGAATCGATGTAGAGCGAAGTGCGCCCGTTCATTCCTTCCTCGAGCGGAAGGTGCGCGACGGTCGCGAGGTCGGCCGCCTTCTCCACGGTACGGAGCCGTTGGAGGATCCGGAGAGCAAGGTCGGCGTCGTGCTCGCAGTACTCCATGACCCGAACCGGGTCGTTGGCCCACTCCTTCTCGATCTCGCGTCGGTCGACATCCAGTTTCGAATCGCCGAGCAGGGTGCGGGCAACGAACTGCAACGTCTCCTGCTTCGGCTTCAAGTCCCGACGGACCGACCACCACGCGTCCGCCACCGCGCGCCCCGTCACTTTCCAGAGGCGTTCTCCCATCTCCCGGGGTTCGGAGCGTTCCCGACCGATCGCGAGCTTTCCGAGGCCGGTCGCCGCGGCCCGTTCGACGAGGAGCGGAAAGTCGTACCCGCCGATGTTGTAGCCCGTGATCACGTCCGGGTCGTCCTCGATGACCGTTCGGACGAACTCCTCGAGGATGCGCCGCTCGTCCGTGTTGTGGATGCGGAACGTGGTGCGCGGGCGGCCGCCACCGACCGAGACACCGCAGATCGTGAAGATCGTGCGCGCACGGATCGCGTTCTCGATGTCGAACGAAAGGACGCGCAGCGACGGACGGAACACTTCGGCCGGCCGGATGTCGTGGTCCGCATCGGTCATGACGCGAACCACGTTCGGAACGGTGTAGCGCGCCCGGATCTCCTCGGGCTCGTCCTCGGCCTCGAAGGAGACCGCCAGACCGAGGTGCTTGTCGTAGAGGAAACGATGGACGAACGGTATGTCGCAGGCCAGGACGCTGTTCTCGTCGCCTTTCCGTCGGTACTGGTCCCGATACTGCGGAACGAGCCACGGTCGGTGCAGCGTGACGCGCAGCGCCGGCTCCTCCTTACCGGCGACCCACGTGACGATGTCCCGGACCCCGATGATCTCCTTGTCGGCGGCGAGCCGGGTCCGCACCTCCGCGGTCGGCTCGGTCACCTCAAAGTACGGACGAAACCCGTAGTACCGTGCGACGATTGGCGCGCCGTCCCTCGTTCGGCCAAAGAGCTCCACGACGACCCCGTCGTCGACGGCCTGATACGAGCCCTCGATGAGGAACAGCTCAACCGTACGCACGGTCGAGGGAGCCCGACCCGAGTTAAAGGGATTTATGCGAGCGGCTCGGCAAGCCAGCGTCCCAGCGCCCGGACGTCCTGCTCCCAGCGCTCTCGCAGGCGCCGCGATCGAAGCGCCGCCGCCGGGTGGATGAGCGGGAAAAGAGGCGGCTTCTCGTGAGTCCTCGGCCGACCGGCCGCCTTCAGCATCGGCGCCGCGCTGGGGTCGACGGCTCGCAACGCGTGCGCCCCGAGGCTGACGATAGCGTCGGGGCGCAAGAGGTCGAGCTGCTGGTCGAGATAGGGACGACAGGTCCGGGCCGCGGCGGGGTCGAACCGGTTCGCGGGTGGGCGACACTTGAGAACGTTGAGCACCCCGTACTCTTCGGACGAGAGCCCCAAGCTCCGCACCGCTCGGTCGAGCTCCCGACCCGAGCGCCCAACGAAGGGGAGTCCGGTCCGGTCCTCTTCGGCCCCCGGTGCTTCGCCGATGAATACGACCCGAGGGGCGAGGCCGCCACGATAGACCACCGCCTGGGTGCGGACCTGACCGAGCGGGCACAATTGGCAGGTTCGGATCCCACCGGAGAGCCGTTCCCATGCGTCCCGATCCTTCGGGCTCATGGTCCTTTGCCGGCGAGCGGAGGATAGGGTCCGGGGCACCGTCGAGCGTCGCGAATGCTCGCTCTTTCCCTCGGTCACTCGCCCCTCCGACCCACCGCCGAGCGCGACGCGGCACGGACCTTAAATACCACCACCTGGTGGTCGGCCCTCCGCCGATATGTCGCCGCCATCGGGGCTCAACACAGCGGGCCGTCTGGCCACCCTCCGCCAGCGTCGGCGCTGGTCGGACCGATACTACAAGCGTCGAACCTTGCACCTCAAGGAGCGTTCGGACCCTCTCGAAGGAGCCCCTCAGGCCCGGGGGATCGTCATCGAAAAGGTCGGAGTCGAGGCCAAGCAACCGAACTCGGCCATCCGCAAGTGCATCAAGGTTCAGCTCATCAAGAACGGCCGCCAGGTGACCGCCTTCGCGGTCGGTGATGGCGCGATCAACTTCATCGATGAGCACGACGAGGTGCTGGTCGAAGGAATCGGGGGCCGTATGGGCCGGTCGTACGGAGACATCCCCGGGGTCCGCTACAAGGTGATCCAGGTGAACAGCGTCTCGCTCGACGAGCTCGTACGCGGACGCAAGGAGAAGCCGGCCCGATGAGCGGGAACGCGGAATCGATGCGGCCACCCGACTCGAGCGAGGAGGATGCCGGGCCGATCGTCCACCGACCGACACCACCGCCCCCTCCGCCCTTCCCTCTCCCCCCGTTGTTCGGCAAGTACCCGTTCGAAGGGGTCGAGGTCCACGACCCGGGACTCCTGCCGTACATCTATCTGCATCCGATCTACGCTCCGCACACCGAAGGGAAACTTACCGGCAAGCCGTTCCTCAAGACCCGGATGCATCTCGTGGAGCGGCTCGCGAACTCTCTCATGAAGGGCGGGAAGTTCACGGGCAAGAAGGCGAAGGCCCTCACCACGATCCGAAAGGCGTTCGCTGAGGTCGCGCAAAAGGAACAGAAGAACCCGCTGCAGCTCCTCGTCGATGCGGTCGAGAACTCCGCCCCCCGAGAAGAAGTCACCCGCCTGCAGTTCGGGGGCATCTCCGTTCCGCGCGCGGTCGATGCCTCGCCCTCCCGACGACTCAACGTCGCCATCCGTAACATCGCGCTCGGAGCGATTCAGGCGTCCCACAAGTCCACGAAACCCATCCACACGTGTCTCGCCGACGAAATCCGTCTCGCGGCCAAGGGTGACCTAACCTCGTTCGCGGTCGGCCGGAAGGAAGAGGTCGAACGGGTCGCTCAATCGGCTCGGTAGGTCCGGAGGAGCTTTTCGATGACCCACATTCGAAGCGAATTGGCGAAGGCCATCCCCGAGATGATGCGCAACGTCGACCGGATCCGTAACATCGGGATCGTCGCGCACATTCATCACGGGAAGACAACCCTCTCCGACAACCTTCTCGCCGCGGCCGGGATGATCTCGAACGAGCTCGCGGGCAAGCAACTCTACCTCAACTTCGACGAGCAGGAGCAGGCGCGTCTCCTCACGATCAACAACGCGGACGTCACGATCGTCCACGAGTTCGAGGGGGTGCAGCACCTGATCAACCTCATCGATACCCCGGGACACGTCGATTTCGGCGGGGACGTCACCCGCGCCATGCGGGCCGTCGACGGGGCGATCGTGGTCGTCTGCGCCGTCGAGGGCGTCATGGCCCAGACCGAGACGGTCCTGCGACAGGCACTGCGCGAGAAAGTGAAACCGACCCTGTTCATCAACAAGGTCGACCGCGCGATCAAGGAGCTCAAACTCACCCCGGAGTCGCTGCAGAAGCGGTTCGCGGACATCATCGCCGAAGTGAACGAGCTGATCCGCAAGATGGCCCCCGAGGAGTTCGTCGACGACTGGAGCGTCGACCCGCGGGACGGGTCGGTCGCCTTCGGCTCGGGCTACGAGAACTGGGCGATCAGCGTCCCGTACATGCAGAAAACCGGCGTGAACTTCCGAGATATCATCGACTACGTGTCCACGGGCCGGTCGAAGGAGATCGCCCAGAAGGCCAAGATCAACGACGTCATCTTCGACATGGTCGTCCGTCACCTACCGAGCCCGCATGTGGCCCAGCGCTACCGGATCCCGAACATCTGGAAGGGCGACCCCACCTCCGCGATCGGGATGTCGATGGCGAACACCGACCCCGAGGGCGCCACCGCGTTCATGGTCACCGACATCACGATGGACCCGAGCGCGGGCGAGATCGCCACGGGCCGGGTCTTTTCGGGCCGCCTTCAGAAAGGGATGGAGCTCAACGTCGTCGGGTCCAAGTCAAGGAACCGCATCCAGCACGTCTCGCTGTTCATGGGACCCGAGCGACTGATGGTCGAGGAGGTCACCGCCGGCAACATCGCCGCCGTGATTGGGCTCACGGACGCCTTTGCCGGGACGACGATGTCGGATGCGCCGGATATGGTCCCGTTCGAGGAGATCCGGCACGTCTCGGAGCCGGTCGTGACGGTCGCCATCGAACCGAAGCGCATGGCTGACCTGCCGAAGCTTATCGAGGTCATGCGGAAGATCGCGAAGGAGGATGCGAGCCTTCGCGTGGAGATCAACCAGGAGACCGGAGAGCATCTGCTCTCGGGGATGGGCGAACTCCACCTCGAGATCACCCAGTACCGGATCATCAACGATTACAAGGTCGAGATCGAGGCGTCGAAGCCGATCGTGGTGTACCGCGAGCTGGTCCGTCACCCGGGCGGCCCGTTCGAAGGAAAGTCCCCGAACAAGCACAACAAGTTCTACTTCGAGGTCGAACCGTTGCCCAAGGGCGTGGTCGACGCGGTCCACGAAGGCGAGATCCCCCAGGGAAAGTCGTTCAAGGACACGAAGACGCTCGTCGCGAAGCTCTCCGACCTCGGGGTCTCGCGGGACGAGGGCCGTGGGATCGTCGCCGTCGAGGGGACGAACATCCTGTTCGACGTGACGAAAGGTATTCAGTACCTCAACGAGACGATGGACCTCATCGTGGACGCCTTCAAGGAGGCGATGAACCGCGGGCCGCTCGCGAACGAGAAGGTCTACGGGCTCAAGGTCCGCCTGGTCGACGCAAAGCTCCACGAGGATTCGATCCACCGCGGTCCCGCGCAGACGATTCCGGCCGCCCGGTCGGGGATTTACGGCGCGATGGTCCTCGGGGACCGGCTCCTCCTCGAGCCCTTCCAGAAGGCGACCGTCAACGTTCCCCAGGAGGTGCTCGCCGGGGCGACCCGGGAGCTCCAACGCCGCCGAGGCGAGATCCTCGACATGACGAGCGTCGGCGACCTGCAGACGATTGTCGCGAAGGTGCCGGTCGCCGAGATGTTCGGCTTCGCTTCCGATATTCGTAGCGCGACCGCGGGCAAGGTCCTCTGGGCGACCGAGTCGATGGGCTTCGAACCGGTGCCGGTCGAGCTCCAGCCGAAGGTCGTCGGCGAAGTTCGCCAGCGGCGCGGCCTCAAGCCGGAGCCGTACGACGCCGCCTACTACTCCGGGTAGCGTCGTTCCCGTGCAGAACGGCGCGCCCCTCCGCGTGTAAGCTACGCTACCGCGTAGTAGGTTCGTCGACGCGACCGAACACGAAAGCTACTACGCTCGTAGTAGGTTGGTGCGGTCGGAAGCGTTCACGCTTCGGACTTCTCGTTCCGGTGGGACTTCGGACGTTCCGTGAGGTCGTCCAACGTCCGTTGGCCGTGCGGGCGCGGTCCTTCGGCCGAGCGCGAGCGCAGCGGCCAGGATCCCTCGTGGTCCAGGAGCCAGCGCTTCCGCCACAGGCCGAGTCCGAAGCCGGTGATGTCGCCGCCCTGGCCCACGACCCGGTGGCAGGGGATGACGATCGGAATCGGGTTGCGTCGCATGGCCCCGCCGACCGCCCGGGCCGCGCCCGGGTAGCCGGCCTTCCGCGCGAGCTCACCGTACGTCACAGTGCGTCCGGCCGGGACCACGCGCAGGAGCTTCCAGACTTTGAGGTCGAATTCGGAGGCGCTGTCCGGCTCGACCTCGACGTCGAAATCCTTGCGCTCCCCCCGGAAATACTCCCGGAGCTGCCGCGCCGGGCTCGAGGGAGGGAAGGGCGGATTGCGCCGCCGGGCTCCCGCCGGGACCCCGGTCTGGGTGTGACCCTTTTCGAGCAGGTCGACCACGCGTACGGTCGAGCCCAGGTACGAGATGCGGAACGTTCCGATGGGCGTGGAGATATCCGAGAATTGCAGGGTGTCGGGCATCACCCGGGCAGGGTCGTCCGTCCTTAAGTCGGTTTCATGCGCGGCCGACGCTCTCGAGCCCGCTCGGCCCGATCCGGAAGTCCGCCGACCCCTCGGGGAGCGACCGGTGCTTGAGGAGGACCACGCGGCGCATCGGGCCCGAGAGCCGGTCGAACCTCAGGATCGTCTTCGCGGCGTGGTTCAGGAACGAGCCGCCGAGGGGTTCGAGCGTGCCGTCCCGCATGCTCCGCCAGACCTGGTTCGTGAACAGCACCGGAAGGTGGGCGCGCAACGCGGTGACGACCAGGTCGGCGACGGCGAGCGAGAGCGACTGACGGGCGTCGTCCTCGTCGGAGCCCGAGAGGGACAATCGGTAGAAGAACGTCCCGGAATCGACCACGATGAGTCCGACCGGCCGCTTGCCCTCGCGCGCGAGGGCACACGCGGTCTCCACCGCCTTTCCTTGGTCCGCGAGGTTCTTGGGGGTCGAGAGGAGCCAGTGCTTCAACTCCCGATCGAGACCGTCACCGGCGATCGCGCGGAGGCGGTCGACGCTCACGCCCTCGGTGTCGACGTAGAACACCCAACGGTTCTCGAGAGCGATCCGGTGCGCCACCTGCAGGCAGAAGAGGGTCTTCCCGCTCCCGCCCTCGCCGTAGATCTCGGTGACGGAATCGGTCTCGAGCCCTCCGCCGAGGAGGCGGTCGACCGAAGCGATCCCCGTCGGGCAGCGGTCCGGGTCCATCCGCGCTCCGAGACCGTCCGGGGGTTAACTCCTCGTCGCCGGGCGAACGGGCTATCGGCCGACCGGGTACGGGACCCCGAGCTCGGGAGAGTGCACGGAGGGACCTGCCTTCTCGAACGCCTCCGGGTGCTCCGTGTGGATGGGATAGACCGCGCGCGCCCCGGTCGCGCGGATGATCTCGAGGAGCTCGGAGCCCGACGCGTGCCCGCTCGCGTGCATCTGGTGGAACTGCAGTCCGAAGTGGTCGAGCCAGTTGTGCATTACCCGGTCGTCGACATCGTCCTCGCTGAATGGCTCGCTCATCGAGTGGATGAACGGACTCCCTTTCGGCGGTCGGAGGTCGATGAGCTCGGGGAAGTGCGAGAGGTCCAGAGCGAGGAGGAACTTCCGTCCCCCACCGCGGACCTCCTCCGAAGGCAGGGCGGCATCGAGGAACGGTCGCTCCCACAGGTAGGAGACGCGCTTCTTCCGTGCGTAGACCTGGAGGCCGGGCGTCCGCCCCGGCACAGGGATCTCCCCGGGAGGGAACCGGGGCGCTACCTCCGAAAGGAGGTGCGCCGTCCGGACCGAGACCACGAGGTCCCGGTCGGCGGCCACCGCGGCGGCATGCAGGGTCCGCAGGCGGTCGATGTCTCGCGGGTACGTGCACGCGAGCGCGAGCTTGGGTCGCTCCGTGAGCACCCGGTCCACCCCGCTTCGGACGCCGGCCTCGGAGAGGTTCCTGCGCGGGTCCGGCCCTGCGCGCGTCCCCTCGATGAGCAGGGCATCGACCTTCTCCTTCGCGACGGCCTCAAAGAACGCGTGGGTGTCGGGGGCTCGGGGACCGTGATGCCGGAAGTCGCCCGTGTAGGCGATCGTTCCTTCGCTCGTGCGAATGAGGAAACCGTAGGCGAACGGGATGGAATGGTCGACAGGATACGGAACCACCTCGATCCCACCCACGCGGACCGGTGACCGATCGACAAAGATCTGCCAGGGGTGGTCGCCATACTTCATCCGCGTCGACTTCTCGATCGCCGAGAGGAGGGTCCGGGTCCCTTCGCCCACGTGGACCGGGATGGTCGGGTCGACGAGCCCGAGATAGCCCGCGTGGTCCGCGTGAGCGTGGCTCACGAAGATCCCGTGGACCTCAGGCGAAACGTAGGCGAGGTCTCCGTCCCCGAGCGCCTCCTTCGCGTAGAGTCCCGCGATCCGCGGAATGAGGTCGAACTCGAGGAGGTCCTTGGCGCGCGAGGTTGAGCGGGGTTGGAGGTAGTCGACGTAGAACTCTTCCGCGCGAGGAGAGAACGACGGGCCGAAATCGAACAGGATTCGATCCGGGCCGTCCTCGATGAGGATCTTGTTGCCCCCGATCTCGCGGACCCCTCCCAGGAAGCGGATCGAAGGAGGCTTCACGCTTCGGGGAGCCGGCCCCGCCTGAAACGGTTTGTCGGTCGCCCGCCCGAGAGGCTTTTTCCCCCGGAGTGCTGCCCTTCTCCACATGGCCACTCCACGACGCAGCGGCCGGCGTTCCCGCACGGACTCCGTAGGTCGGAACCCGCGCGCGTCTCCCCATACCCACCGAGAGGTCCGACGGCTCGCTCGAGAGCTCGCCGAGGAGGTCGCCGGTCCCAGCGACGCGGCCGTAGTGCTCGCCGGTAGCTGGGCGCGCGGAGAAGCCCACGAGGCCTCGGATGTCGACCTCTGGGTGGTTGCGGGGAGGCCGCCTCGCTCGCGTCACCGCATGCTCGTGCGCAGCGGCCGATTGGTGAGCGTGAAATTCAGCACCCCGAAGGAAGAGCGCCGCGAGATGCGGGACCCGAGTCACTTCGACGGAGCGGTCCCTGGATGGCGGTCCGCCAGAATCCTTCGCGACCCCCGGGGAGTCGCCGGGCGCCTCCAGCGGGAGGCGGGACGGTTCCGCTGGTCGTCCATCCGCGGTGCACTGCGGGAGTACGTGGCGGACCAACTCGCCGGATGGGCCGAGGAGGTACTGAAGATGCTCCGCGCCCTCGAAACTGGGGAACGGGAGACCGCCTCCGTTTTTCGAAATGCCCTCGCGAACCGGATGGCGTTCCTGCGTCTCCTCCCCTTGGAAGTGTGGTGGACGACGGAGAACGGTCTTTGGGAGATGGCGGGGCGGCGAGGTGGCGCGGGATTCCGACAGGCCCAGCGGTCGGCCCTTGGCACCGACGGGTCGAGCTGGAGGGATAGCTGCGAAGCCGCCCTGCGCCTCTACTCACTGACCGCACGCGCGAATTTGCGCTACCTTTCCGGCGAGAACCGACGGGTCGTGGAAGCGGTGTGCCGCCGCGCGGGCTACCCTCTGGTGGGACGAGGTTCCGTCCGTCGCTAACGCGCCTTCAGGACCTTCTTCACGTTCGGGTGTTCCTTCGTGAAGATCTTCCCGCCGCAGTTGTCGCAGCGCACGCCGAAGAGGTTCGCGTCCGAGGGAAGGGCCTCCCCGCAACGGATGCAACGGAACATGGCTATCGATTCGACCTTCCTTGAGGGCTTAAGCGTTGCCCGGGGTCGGTTCCCGTTCGGTCCGCTGGATCGGAGGAGGGGCGGCGAACACGTACGCGTTCGAGGCGAATCGGGTGCCGCAGCGGCGGCACTCGAAGACCCCGCTCGCCACGCGATGCAGCGTCACGGTCGAGCAGCGCGGGCAGGCGGCATCGGGTCCGCGCGCGCGGTCGATCTCGACGACCCGTCGGCGGATACGGATCCCGTAGCGAGGTCCCATCCAGCCGGTCGGGCCGGCCTTCTTCGTGCGTTTGCTCATGCCGGGCCTCCCTTCGCGAGGACGCGGTGGCGCTCGCCGTGGCGGAATGCCCTCCGCACGACGTCCTTCACGTCGTCGGGGGAGAACGCGCCGATAAGACCCTTCTGCATAGCGACCACGCGGCCGACCTCGTCGGTCGCGACCGTGATACGGCCCTGGGCCGCCCGTTCCTCGTCGAACGTCGGGTCGACCGCGAGGGTATCGCCGAGGCGGACGAACGTGCACTCGACCGGGAAGTGGTTGACCTCCAGCGGGTAGTCCGCGTTGGCGACCTCGAACCGCTTCGCCGGCACGGTGGTGTGGGCGAGGGCGCTCACGGCCGCCAAGGACGCGGCGTCGATGATGTTCCCCGAATGGTCGAGAACGTGGATGTCGACGTAGCAGGTCCAGCACTTCTCGCTCGGGGTGACGCAGAGGCGCGTCAGGTCGATCGTTTCGGCAGCGCGGATCGCGCGGTCGACGACGCGGGAGACCTCGATCGCCCCGGGTTGCGGAGGACCGGGCTCGAAGATCGCGTTCGAGAGCGGGATGAGCTCCGCGTTGGTCGTGAGGGTGCCGGCGTTCGGCGTATCGGCATAGGGTTTTCCCGGTTCGAGCTTGACGCCCGAAAGCACCGCGGTAGTGCCGATCCGCACGAGAGCGGAGCCGTCGGCGCTCGCGACGAATCCCGGTTCCACGGTCACGGGCCGGTAGTCGTCGGCGCCGCGGCCGTCGAGCCGCTTCCCCTCGGCCGCCAGGTCGAGGATGTGGGTCGTCAGGATCTCGGCGGAGACCTCTTCGCTCATGAGGAACCTCCGACCGGTCCGGTCGCATAACGCTCCCTCAGGGCCTGCTTCATCGTTTCGTAGATCGCGCGGCAGCCCTGAACCCCGAGGTCGAGCGCCTGGGAGAGCTCCTCCTCGGTCATGTGACCCTCCATCTGGAGGAGCACGAGCCGTCCGGATTGGGGCACGAGCGCCATCGGGAGGTCGGCTTCCCCGAAATTGTCCTCTTCCTTCCTCAGGTCGAGAGCGATCTTCCCGGCGATCTTGCCGACCGCCACCGCGGGCAAGAGGTCGACCATCGGGATCCCCGCGTCCGCGAGCGCCATGGAGGCCGCCACGAGTCCCGCGCAGCGGGTCCCGGCGTTGGCCTGGAGGACCTCGATGTAGATGTCGATGCTCGTACGAGGGTATTCCTCCGCGAAGACGACCGATTCGAACGCCTCGCCAATGACCTTCGAGATCTCCTGCGAGCGGCGGTCGAGGCCGGGCCGCTTGCGCTCGTCGACCGAGAAGGCGGCCATGTTGTACTTGCACTGGATGACGGCCTTGTTGTTCTGTTGCAGGTGTCGGGGGTGGACTTCCCGCGGCCCGTAGACCGCCGCCATGACCTTGTTCGCGCCCCACTCAACGAACGCCGAGCCGTCGGCGTTGTGAAGGGCGCCCACCTGGATTTTGAGCGGCCTGAGTTCGTCCAGCTTTCGTCCATCGATACGGAGCCCCTCGGGGCTCAACAGCACCGGGACCTCCTTCGCTCCTACGCTTCCCATTTTCGTTCTCCTTCGAATATCAGTAGATCAGTGTTCGCCGGGCTCGGCCGGTTCGGGCGTGTCGTCCTCCGCCTCCACGGCGTCCTCGTCGGGCTCGGCCGTGGTCAAGGCCCGGGGCGGGGTGTCGCGATGGGCGTGTTCCTGTGGCGGTTCGGCCGGTCCCTTGTCGGTGGTGGGCATCGTCGTGAGAAGATAGCTCTCCACGCGGTCGGTCAGGCCCGAATGCTGCGCGTTCTCCTCGATGATCCGGAGCACTTCGCTCACCCGATGGATCGCGTCCGGACTTCCTCCGATCCAGATTCGTCCGTTCTGGCCCACCACGACCTCGGCGCCGGTGTGCTTTCGGATCGTCTCGATCATGGAGCCGTTCCGGCCGACGACCCTCGGGACGCGGGCCGGGGAGATGCGGACAATCGTGCCGCCCTCGAGCTTTCCGAGCCCTTCGCCGTTCATCGTGACGCCAATGCGCCCGGTCGCTTCGAGGCTCTCGACCTGGACCACGACCGCGTCCCCGACGCGCAGGAACCGGTCGGTCTCCCCGATCTCGACCTGCCAGGGCGTCCCGGTCATGTGGAGCGGGGCCCAGCGGGGGGCGCCGATGTCGAGAAGCCAGAACGTCCCCTGGACATCCGTGACGGTGCCAAGGACGGTATCGTGCGGTTTCGGAATGTACCGTCCCGAAAGCGGGATCACCGAAACGAGCGGCGGCCGCTCCGAGATCAGACCGAGGACGCTCGCGTAGACCTTGCCGCCGGTACGATAGGTTCCGGGCCCCGGCTTCAAACCCTGGGCGCGGATCTCTTCGCCGGGAAGAACTAGTGTCCGGTCCCCGGAGGGAGACGAGGGAGAACCCTCGTGGCCACGAGATCGGTGGCCCGAACGATGACCTCTGGACATATTGCGTGCTGCACCGGGCCGCTCGACAGGAGTGCCCTATTTAACCAAAGCGGTCTCGGCGGCGCCCTTGGTGCGCGCGCTCAACTTCTCGTAGAGTTCCGTCTGCATTCCGGCCGGAATTTCGATCACCGCGCTCCAGCTTCCTTCGGAGAGCCAGTTCTCTTCGAGGAGACGCCCCAAGCCCTTCACTTCGCCGATCACGCGCGGATAGAACTGTCCGGGGATCTTGATCTTGACCTTGACGACGTCGAGTCGGATCGGGATCAGCGGGCGGAGCTTCGCCAGAACCTCCTGGACCTGTTCGTCCACCGGGCGGAACGGGTCGATATGCACCTTCGCCTCGGTCATCGCAGCTTCGATCCGCGCGGGGGGATGCGGGGCTCCGGTCTGCGGATTCATCGCGTTGCGCGCGATCGTCGCGACGATCTGCTGATGCTTCGCGGCCTGGAGCTTGTGCCGCTGCTCGGTGGTGGTCTGTACTTCGCCCTTCAGGACGATCTTCTTCGCGATCTCGGCGAGGTTGCGAGTGTGGAATGTCTTCTCGAGGTGCTCGTCCGAGATCTTGTCGCCCTTCTTCGCGTCCTTGAAGACCTGGTCGAGCGCGAGCTTGTCGGAAAGGTCAACGTCCTTGCCGTCCTTCAGGTCCTGGACCGCCTGGGGGTCGACCAGTACCTCGAAGCGCGAACCCTGGTTCTCCCAGCGCGCGATGACCGCGTCCTCGACCTTCACCATGGTGGAGCGTGAGAGGAATCGCCGGGCCTAGCTGCGGCTCGGCTTGGACCCGCCGCTGACCGGCGGAAGGCGCTGAACGTACTTCTGGACCTCGTCCGCGGGGAATCGGGTCATGCCCCCGCCGACCTGCGTCGAGCAAACCTCGACCTGCGAAAGGTTGCCGCCCTCCTCGAGGCCGGCTCGCAGACCCTCGAGAGCGAGGAGGATGGCGCCGTCCCGGTCCATGCCGGGTCGATACTTCTGTTCGAAGAGGTCCATGACCGGACCCTTGTTGCCACCGGTGCTCGCCGCCTTGAAGCTCGTAAGGGAGCCCGAAGGCTCGGTCTCGTAGAGGTGGATCCCGCCGTCGTCGTATCCACCGACCAAGAGCGCGGTCCCGAACGGTCGGACACCGCCGAACTGGGTGTACTGCTGTTTGTAATCGCAGACGCGTCGGACAAGGAGTTCGACCGACATCGGCTCCGAGTAGGTGACCCGGTTGATCTGGGCGGAGAGCCGAGCGTAATCGACCAGCACGCGGGCGTCCGCGACCAGACCGGCCGTTGCGCAGGCGATGTTCTCGTCGATCTGGTGGATCTTCTCGAGGCTCGAGGCCTCCGCGAGCTTCGGGTTCGGAATCCGCCGGTCCGCGATGAGCACCACACCGTCCGAGTAGACGACGCCGGCGGTGGTCGCTCCTCGCCGCACGGCTTCGCGTGCGTACTCGACCTGGAAGAGCCGTCCGTCGGGCGAGAAGACCGTGATCGCCCGGTCGTAGGCCATCTGGCCGGGTTGCATCTCCATCGTGAGCGCCTCGCTCGGGCACTGAGGCCCCCTTTATAACGAGCGCGCGGGCAGTAACGCTCCCGTGAGCCGGTTACGCGTCGCCCGTGCGGCTCGCGGTCGACCCACGCCGGCGTCCCGACAACCGTAAGAACCCCGGTCGGCCCTGTGCGTCCATGAGCCCTCCCGCCGAGCCGGGTTCGGGACACACGGGCGGTTGGCGCCTCGCGGACCGGTCCTCCTCCTACCTTCGGAGCGCCGCGGAACAACCCATCGAATGGTACCCGTGGGGCCCCGAGCCGTTCGAACTCGCCCGTCGGACGGGACGTCCGATCTTGCTCGACATCGGCGCCTCCTGGTGCCACTGGTGCCACGTCATGGACGAAGGAACGTACTCCGACCCCGAGGTCGCCCGCCTCCTGCTCCAGCACTTCGTGGCGGTCAAGGTCGACCGTGACGAGCACCCCGAGATCGACCGACGTTATCAACGCCAGGTGGGGGCGCTCACGGGCGAGGGCGGATGGCCGCTCACCGGGTTCCTGACCCCGGACGGCGAGGTCTTCCTCGGGGGCACTTACTTCCCACCGACCGATGGCCACGGCCGTCCCGGATTCCGCCGGGTCCTCAAGGAGGTCGCGCGGCTCTGGTCCGAAGAACCCGAGCGGATTCGCGAGAACGCGCAATCCGTCCGGGGCGCGCTCCAACGCCTGCGCGATGCGCGCTCGCCGGCGGACCGGCCCCTCGACACGTTCGTCGCCGCCGTACGCGGCGAGATCCTCTCGAGCTTCGACCCGATCAACGGCGGCTTCGGGATGGCCCCGAAGTTCCCGCATCCGACCGCCGTCTCGTTCCTCCTGTGGGACGGGTTCGCGAGCGGCAGCGAGGCGAGCTCCGAGCGCGCGCACGAGACCCTCACCCGAATGGCGGACGGCGGTCTCTTCGACCAATTGGGCGGTGGGTTCCACCGGTATTCCGTGGACGAGGGATGGCACATCCCCCATTTCGAGAAGATGGGGGTCGACAACGCGGCGCTCCTCTCGGCCTACGTGGAGGGCGCGGCCCGGTTCCAGGACCCCCGCCTCGAAGAGGCGGTCCGGTCGACCATCGGGTGGGTGCGGGAGGTTCTCGCCGACCCGCACGGGGGATTCGGGTCGAGCCAGGACGCGGACAACGCTCCGGGCGACGACGGTGGTTACTTCACGTGGTCTCGCGCCGAGCTCAAGGACGCGCTCGACCACGACGAGCTACGACTGGTCTCACGGTTCTTCGGAGTCGGCACTGAGGGCCGAATGCCCCACGACCCCGAACGGAACGTGCTATTTCGGCTCCTTCCGCTCGTCGAGGCCGCAGAGGGCGTCTATCCTCCCGGGGATGCCGGGGCGGCGCTCGCCCGTGCCGTCGCGAAGCTCCGAGGGGTGCGCTCGGCTCGACCCACGCCCCAGGTCGACCGCGCGGTCTACGCCGATATCAACGGTCGTTTCATCGCATCGTTCGCCCGGGCGGGCGCTTTCCTCGGCGACAGCTCGGTTGTCGCGGACGCCCGTCGAGCCGCGGACCGGCTCCTCAGGGAGGCGTTTCGGCCGGGCCAGGGTGTCGCGCATCGGATCGACCCCGAGGGCGCGCGTGGCTTCGGCCTCCTCGAAGACCAGGTGGCGTTCGCCTCGGGACTTCTCGAGCTCTCGGGGGTCCTGGCGGAACCGAAGTATCTTGAGACGGCGCTCCTCCTGCTCGAGCTCGTCGACCGGGAGTTCCGGGGCGAGGACGCTTTCCTGCGGGACCTTTCGCCCGGGCTCTACGACGGACCGGTGGTCGGGGGAGTGACCGAACCTTCCTATCCGCTCGAGGACAGTCCGCACCTTTCGGCGAATGCTTCGGCCGCGATCTCGTTCGTTCGCGCGGGTTCGCTGACGCACGACGACCGGTGGACGGAGAAGGCGCGAGCGCTGCTCCAGCCGATCTCCCGCCGCATCGGTGGGGCCGGCCTCTTTGCCGGCGGCTCCGCGCTCGCGGGAGGCCTCTTGTCGACGCCCCCGGCGACGGTGGTGGTGGAGGGTACCGGAACCGGAGCCGAAGCGCTGTTGCGCGCGGCCCGTCGGTCGTGGCATCCCAACGTCTGGGTGTTCTCGGGGCATCCACCCCCTCCGTTCTCCTTCCCGGGAGAGATCGGGCCGGAGAACGCATCGAAGGAGGCTCGGGCCTTGGTCTGCTTTGGGACCGCTTGCGCGCCGCCCGTCACCGACCCGGCGGCGATCGGCCCGTTGCTCGCGAGCGGCGGACGCTCTCGGAACGTGTCGTGAGGACGCCGAGATCGGTTCCGTCCAGAAGATAGGCCCGCGCGACCCCGCCTGCGAGGAACCGACCGTAGAGGAACGTCCGCCCCCGTGCCGGGCGTTCCCGGTTCAACGCTTCCGTGCCCGCGATCGGGTTGAACGCCGGCAGTATGACCACTTCGCGGGCCCGCGGCTCGATATGGCGACGGCGTCGGGAGCTCTTCGAAACCACCGGCTCCCGTTCCACTCGAACCCAACAGCGACGCTTTCCTTCGGGGTCGTCCGCGGTCGGGGCGAGCCGGAAGCCCGGGTGCAGGTGCCCCGCGACGAGGCGCGGAGCTCGCAGTACCGGGTTCGACGGCCACCGGTGGCCGTGGAAGATGCCGACCCCGGCGCGGACCATCCCCGTGGCCGGTTGGACGAGCACTTCGCGCGGGAGGTCGCGGACGATGCCCACGTCGTGGTTGCCGAGCACCAGCTCGACGGTGAGACCCTCCCGCAGGAGCTCGGCAAAGAAGTCGAAAACGACCGGTCGCAATGCGGGCGGGGTGCCGACGATCGGATGTTTTGCGTCCCCGGCGATGACCACGGCATCCGCCCGAGTCGAACGGGCGAGCTCGACCAGCCGACGGGCGAGTTGATCGGCCGAAGCCTCGGGAGGGCCGAGGGGCCGGTCGGGGGTGGCTCCGAGGCCGAGGTGGATGTCCGCGACGACGAGGGTCCTGGGGTCGGAAAGTGCGGCCGGTTCGATGACCAGTGCCGGAGCATCCGGCACCGGGCGTAAGGGACTCTCCACGCCCCCCTTAGCCGGCCACGGCCAAGACGATTCTCGGCCAGTGGCCGTCGGGCTCCTCGAGAGGCCGGACCGACCTCTTTTATATAAAAGAACTAATTGGAATATCCCGGGGGAAGCCGGTGCCGTCTGCGCGAGAGCGTTCGATCGAAAGGATCCGGGCCCTGCTCGAACGCGCCGGATTCTACGTTTCCGACACGCACGCCATCCGACCGACCAGTTTCGACCTCGCGGCCCGACGGGATGCGACGCTCCTGCTCGTCAAGGTCCTCAAGAACATCGATGCGCTCGATTCCGAGGAAGCGACCCGCCTGAGGGAGCTCGGGCACCTCTTTCCGGCCATCGTGCTCGTGATCGGACAAACCTCGGGCGCCTCCGACCTCGACCCGGGAGTGGTCTACAAGCGCTACGGCGTACCGATCATCAACGAAGAGACGCTCCAGGAGTTCCTTGAGAAGGCGCTCCCTCCGTTCCTCTACGCAAGCCCGGGCGGAACCTTCGCCCAGGTAGACGGGCCGCGACTCCGCCAATTGCGGAGCGAGCGAGGGCTCTCCCTCGGAACCCTAGCGAGCATTGCCGGGGTTTCTCGACGGGCGATCCAGCTCTACGAGGAGAGCGCCGGCGCGGAGGCGCTCGTCATCGAGCGTATCGAGACGTACCTCGGGGAGACCGTCGTTCGACCCATCGACCTTTTCGAATGGTCCGCCCGACAGCGGAGCGAGACGGACGAAGAAAAGGCCGCGAAGCAGCGAGACCCCTCCGAGGAGCGAACCCTGCCCCGCACGGGCGATGCGTTGCGGGACGGGGTCCTGCAACAGCTCGAGGGGATGGGACTCGACATCACGGTCACCGTGCGGGCGCCGTTCGACGCCCTCGGGCGGACTCCCGAGATCCTGCTCGCCGCCGTCGGGAGCCTGCGGACCGCCCTCCACCGAGCGGAGGTGCTCCACGGTCTCGCCCGCGTCGCCGAAGGCCATGCGCTCTTCGTCGTCCGCGACAACGTGACCCGCTCCTCGATCGCCGGACTCCCGATCCTGACAATCACCGAACTGCGACGCCACCGCGACCCGGACGACCTGATCGACGAGATCACCGAACGGGAAGGCACGTGATCCGCGGGACGTTCGGGAGCTCGCCGCAAGTCCTCTTGCTCGCGCCGGTGCGAGGGCTCACCTCCGAGGTCCCGCGGGTCCTGTCGGCGCTCGAAGAGTTCGCACCCGCTCGGGTCGGCCTGGGCCTGTCGCAGGACGAGATGGCCAGCCTCCACGACTACTTCGTGGTCGCCGACGCGGAACCGATCGTCCCGTTGACCTCGAACGAGACGAGCGAAGTGCGCGGGCTCGTTCGGTTCGGCGAGGTGCGGGTCCCCAATCCCTCGTTCGTCGAGGTCCTCCGATGGGCGTGGTCGCGCAACCTTCGGATCGACCCGCTCGACCCGGACGACGAACGCACCGCGGCGCTCTTCGCGGAACATATCGGCTATCTCGAGCTCGTGCGTCGGACGGTCCGGGAGCGCCGCATCGCGCGCGCACCGCCGGCACCGTCGACGGCGGACGAGTTCGCGCTCGCGTGGGACCGGGAGATCGCCTCGGGTCGTGGTTCCCGAGACTACGCCGGGGCCCGGGACCAGTATCTGGTGGACCAGATCCCCTCGCTCTCCCCCGACCGGGCCTCCGTGGCGGTCGTGGTGGACCGGGAACGGTTCGATTCGATCCGAGTCCTGCTGACCCAGGGACCGCCGACGACGATCGCCTAGGGGAACGCTTTCACTCGTCGCGCGCGAGGATCTTCTCGAGGAACGCTCGGCCCGCGCGGCGGAAGTCATCGAGGGACCCCTCGTTGACGAGCATCCCGTCGGCGACGGCGAAGGCGTTGCCGATGCCCCACTTGAGCTCGCGTCGGTCCCGGTCGTAGAACTCCTGAAGGTCGGTGCCGTCGTCCGCGCGGCTGCGGCTCGCCATGCGGTCGTGCCGCGTCTCGGGCGAGGCAAAGATGCCGAGGACGAACAGGTCGCCGAAGTTGTGCCGGAAGACGGTCACTTCGGTATCGGACCGGCACCCGTCGACCAGCATACGGGTCTCGATCAGTTTCGGGACCGCGCGTTGCGCCCAGATCCCGGGACCGTGCTTGTCGCGCTCCTCGGCGGCGACCCGAGCGACGTTCTGGTTCGTGACGGGAAGGCCCCGGCGCCGGGTCTCGTCCCGAACGAGGTCCCCCATCTTGAGGGTCGCGAGGCCCATGGCACGGGCGACCCCGACGAGCTCGTCCTTGCCCGAACCGGGCATTCCGACCGTGACGATGAGTTTCATAGTGTGGGGGGAGGTTCGTCGGACGCACTCTTCGAGCCGCTCGCGGTCGCACGGATCTGGTCCGCGACCTCGTGCTCGGAGATCATCTGCAGTCGGTCCGCCCGCTGCTTGAACGCGACGGCTTCCTGCTCCTCGAGCCGGGCGGTCTCGACATACCGGTCGACCTTGACCTTCAGCTCCGCGGTCTTCTGGGTCTTGGTCGCCGCGCGAAGCTCGAGCGCCCGGGCCTTCTGCTGCTTGTCGACTACTTTCTGTTGGAGCTTTCGAACCTTGTAGTGAAGGCCGGTCACGTCGGAGCCGATCGGGGCGCCGCCGGTCTTCCTCGTCGCCGCGTCGATGTCCCGCTCATGCTGCTTCATGTGCTGCTCGATCTCGGGGATCTCGGCGAGTACCCGCTGGCCCCGCTCCCGGAGGAGCGTCGCCTGGTGCCGCAGTTTATCGATCCTCGTATTGAGCCGCGCCACCCGTTGGTTCGCGCGAGCGGACGCACGGTCGTGCCGCGCGGCGATCTCGCGGAGCTTGGTGATGTCGGCGTACTGCTGGCCGATCCACCGGGAACGTCGGGCAGCGAGTGGTGTCGCCCCGGTCGTCGATTGGGGGGGTTCGCCTCCGCCGGTCGCCATCGGTACGCCGTGACTCGGACGCGAGATATAGCCGTTGTCTTAGCACGGAAGATGCGCGGCGAGCCTAGGCGCGTGCGGGCCGTGGGGGCCGCAGGAGCGGCGCGATGCGACCGGCGAGCTCCGCGACCGGAACACGTTCCTGCGCCTTCGAGTCCCGGGTCCGGATCGTGACGGTACCGCGCGAGGGACCGTCTCCGACCGTTTCCGCATCGACGGTCACGCAGAACGGCGTTCCCGCCTCGTCCATGCGAGCGTAGCGCTTTCCGATCGTCCCCGCATCATCGTACTGGTTCGGGATCCCGCCGGCGGAGAGTTCGTCCGACAAGCGGGCGGCGAACCCACCGTGCTCCTTCGCGATGAGCGGGAAGACCCCGACCGGCACCGGCGCGAGGTACGTCGGGAGGCGCCACACCGTCCGGTCGCCGTCCTTCCCGAGGTGAAGGTCCGCGCATGCCCAGACGTTGCGGTCGGGACCGAAGGTGAGCTCGAGCACGTGCGGAAGCACCGATCGGCCACCGGTCAGGGTCACGGAGAGGTCCTTTCCCGAGCCTTGTCCGTGCCGACCGAGGTCGTAGTCTCCCCGGTAATGAAGCGCTCCGAGCTCCTTGAAACCGCCGAGGCTCTCGAGGTTCGCCTCGACGTCGAACTGGATCCGGTTGTAGAAGGCCCGCTCCTGGTCGGATTTCTCGAGCAGCCGGAGGCGGTCGGCGGGGTATCCGAGCACGTCCCGGTAGAACCGGAAGGTGTGAGCGAGGTGGAAGGCGTAGAACTCGGGCAGCCCTCCCGAGCTGACCAGGTCGCCGGCCGAGACAAGCTCGACCTCTTCCGACCCGGCCAAACGTCGAACCGCTCGGACGACGGGGAGTTTCTCATCGCGAACGCGGTCGAAGGGGAGTGGGAAGTTCTCCGGGTCAAAGAAGACCTGGAGCTCGGCCTGTGTGAAGGCCCGCATCCGGAAGAGAACCTGGCGGGGCGCGATCTCGTTGCGGTACGCCTTCCCGATGACGGCGATCCCGAGCGGAAGGGCGTGGCGGCCGACGTCCCACATCCGGGGGAAGGAGAGGTAGCTGCTCTGCGCGGTCTCGGGCCGCAAGTAGACCCGTTCGCGGCCGGTCACTCCGAAGTCGAGCCCGAACATCAGATTGAACGGGCGAGGCACGCTCAATTCCGTCGAGCCGCAGCTCGGGCAGCGTACGCCCTTCGCCCGAACGATCTCCCCGATCTCCACTGGAGTGAGGCCGTCCACCCCCTCGGGTCGGACCTTCTCGAGGACCGTGTCAGCCCGGAACGCGTTGTGGCAATGGTCGCAGGTGACCTCGGGGTCGGTGAAGTTCTCGAGGTGGCCCGACGCCCGGACGACCACCTCCGGAAGGATCTCCGCGGGCTCGATGAGATAGTAATCGTGGGAGAGGCCCACGAACCAGGCCGTCCAGGCCTCCTCAATTCGGCGCTTGAGCGCCGCGCCGAGAGGCCCGTAGTCGTAGAGCCCCTGGGTGCCCCCGTAGATCTCCGCGGTCGGCCAGAGAACTCCGCGTCGTCGGAGAAGTGCGAACAGCTCGTCGCTCTTCATCGTCCTGCCGCCGACCTTCGGGTCCCGGGCCGGAACCGGACCATAAGGTGTTCGGTGGTGCGCGTGACGACCTGATAGGCGGGGTCGTCCGGGGGCAGTCGCAGAACGACCGGGGGAACGGGCATCCCGGGGACCACCAGCGCCGCTTCCGGTTCCCCCAGCCACTTCCAGGGTTCGACGAGCGCCGCCCGGGCCAGGAAGGCGGCCGAGACCGGTCGTCGGCGAAGGCGGGAAGCGACGTACGCGAACTCCATCTCCCGCCAGAGCGACGGGGCGTGGAACATCGCGTTGTCGGTACCGAGCATCACCGAGAGCCCGAGGCGCTCCATCGAACGGAGGTCGGGCTGACGTGCGAACAGCGCGTTCGAGCGTGGGCAGACGACGACCGAGACCCGCTCGTCGCGCACCGCCGCGAGGTCGTCGGGGGTCGCCTTCGCGAGATGAACGAGGAGATCCGGGCGCGGGTCCAGGTAGCGCTCGGGCTTCTCTCGGACCGCTTCGCTCGCGTGAAGCCCGAACTTCTTTCCGGAAGCTCGGCAGGCCCGAGCAACGACCCGACGGGTCTCGTCCGTCTCGTCCCGCGCGCTCGAAAGACCGACACCGTCCGAGACCGAAAGGAGACGACCGAGCTCACGTTGAACGACGGGCCGGGCGAGCGGGCGCCCGAGGGCCAGGACGCGGACCGAGCTCCCTCGGGCCGCTTCGCGCAACAGTTCGACCCCCGGCCGCCCCTCCTCTCGGAAATCCACGGTCGCGGCCACTCCATCCCGATCCATTCGACGCAGCGCGAGCCGAATGGCACCGACCTTCTCTGCGCGGGAGGTGCGGGCCAGAAGCTGGAACTTGTATCCGTGCGGGGGCTGGATCAACCGGGAGACGGGCCCCGGGGGTGGCTCGCGGACCGACACCGCATCGCCGAGGTGGGTGTGGGCGTTGACCGGCGCGGGCACGACGATCCCCCGGATCGTCCGCTCACCCCGGCGGCGGCCCTCGGTCCCCCGAGCGCCCACTTCGACGACCCGCCCGCGGGAAATCCGAACGTAGCCGGGACGCGCCCCCTCAATGTCCAGGATGGCACCTACGACAAGCATCGCGCGTCCGGTGGGAGCCCTTCGGCGCATTAAGCCGCTTCCCGGGTCCCCCAAGCGATAAGGCGGCGAATGACTCACCCGCCTCCGCCCACCATGACGGGAGCGGTCGCCGATCGGCCCCGGGACTTGCTCGTCTCGGGCCACGTCAACATCGACCGGTTCCTCTCCGTTCGCTCGTTTCCCGAGGCCGACCGGACCGTTCCGGTGCTCACTCATCGAGCGGAGCTGGGCGGGACCGCCACGAACATCGTACGCGTCGCGACGAAGCTCGGAGTGGCCACGGGGCTGGTCGCGCGCGTGGGGGACGGATTCCCCGAGGAGTACCTCGCCCGCGTCCGAGACGCCGGCGTCGACCTTCGGGGGGTCGAGCAGGTTCGCGGGATCCCCACCCCGACGTGCTACATCATCGAGGACGAAGCCGGTGCCCAACGAACGCTCATCGACCAGGGGGCGATGTCGCACGCCCGCGGCGCCAAGCTTCCGACCGGGTGGCTGCGGGAGTATTCGTGGCTTCACCTGACGACCGCCGACCCGGAGTTCCAGCTTCGACTTCAGAAGGCGGCTCGAGGTCGCGGTCTCCATGTCGCCGCCGACCCCGCCCAGGAGATCCACTACCGCTGGGACCGTCGTTCGTTCCGGGAACTGCTGCGCGGCTCCGAGATCCTCTTCGGCAACCGAGCCGAGATCGCCCGTGCGCTCGAATTCGTCGGGGCTCGGCGCGCCGAAGGTCTCCTCGAGTTCGTTCCCCTCGTGATCCGGACCGAGGGGAGGAGCGGCGCTTCTGCCTTCTCGCGGGCCGGCCGCTTCCACGTCGCTGCCGCCCACCATGCCCGGGTCCGCACCCTCGTCGGAGCGGGGGACGCGTTCCGGGGAGGATTCTATGCGGCTTGGTTCGCAGGGCAGCCGCTCGTTCGCTGTCTTGCCGCCGGGACCCGAAGTTCGGCTCGCTGGATCGAAGGGAAGCGGTAGGTTCGAACCATGGAAATGCACGCGTTCGGCCACCTGACTCCGGTCGATGTGGCCCGTCGGCGATTGCTCGAGGCGACGCGGCCGATCGACCGTGTGGAGCAGGTCCGGGTCGAGGGGGCGTTCCAACGGGTCCTCGCCCGAAATGTCCGAGCGCCTGTGCCCGTCCCGAGCTTCCCGCGGACCACCTGGGACGGCTACGCATTCCGGAGTCGTGACACGCAAGGGGCGTCGCGCTCCCACCCGGCCGAGCTCCGGGTGGTCGGCGAGGTCTTCGCGGAACAGTCCTTTTCCCGCCGGCTTCGGCCGGGGGAGGCCGTCGCGATCGCGACCGGAGGTGCGATCCCCCGAGGGGCCGACGCGGTCGTCATCTTCGAAGAGGTCGATCGGCGCAAGGAGGTCGTACGGATCTTCCGCCCGATCGGGAAGGGGGACCGCATCTCCACTCCCGGCCACGATTTTCCGAAGGGGGCGCTACTCGGACGAAAGGGCGAGGAGCTGAGCGCACCGACGCTCGGCGCCGTCGCCGCCTGCGGGATCCCGAAGGTGTGGGTCTACGCCGCCCCTCGGGTAGCGGTCCTCCCGAACGGAAACGAACTCCTCACCCCGGGCGACCCTCCCGAGGTCGGTCGGATCTACGAGAGCAACAACGCCACCATCGCCTCGGTGATCCTGGCGGCGGGCGGGATCCCCGAAGTTCACCCCCCCCTTCCGGACGATCCGGTGCGGATCGAACGAGCCCTACGGGCGGCGCTCACGCGCAACGACCTCGTCCTCGCGACCGGCGGAAGCTCGGTCGGGGAGCGCGACCACCTGCCCCGGATCCTCCCGAAACTCGGCCGACTTCTCTTCCACGGGATCGCGGTCCGAGCCGGCAAGCCCACGCTCGCGGCTCGGGCGGGGCGGAAGCTCGTGATCGGGATGCCGGGCCACCCCACCTCGTGCCTCGCGAACATGTACTGGCTGGTGCTGCCCGCCCTCAGAAGGCTGGGTCGTCGGCCCGGACTCGGATGGACGGACGGGTGGGCGGTCCTCGGCAGCGACGCAGCGGCTCCGACACCGGGACTCGCCACCATCGTGCCGTTGCGCTTCGAGAGGGGACGGGCCTACACTACGTACCGCGGGTCGTCCGTGATCACGAGTCTGGCTGGAGCCACCGCCTTCGCCATGCTCCCTCCCGGACGCCGGGTCGTCCACCGGGGCGAACGGGTCCGCGTCCACTACCTCGACCCCCCGCTCGGCCCCGGGGGCCCTCGGGACTGACGGCGTCCCCCGGGAACGGTTAAGCGGTCCGTCGCCTCCGTCGGCCGTGGCGCGCCGAAACCTCGCGCTCGCGATACTTTCCATCGAGGGGACGAACTGCGACGACGAGCTCCGCGAGGCGCTCGCGACACTGGGCGCCCGCCCCGAAGTCGTCCTGCTGAAGCAGCTCGAGGGACGCGATGTGCCGCCCGAGGCGCGACGACGGCTCTCGGATTATCAGGCGTTGTTCGTGCCAGGCGGGTTCTCGGCCGGCGACTACGTTCGCGCGGGGGCCATCTTCGCCGCTCGCGCGCGGGCATCGATCGGCGCCGAGCTCGAAGCGTTCGTCCGAAGCGGACGGATCGTGGCCGGCATCTGCAACGGTTTCCAGGTCCTCACCGAGCTCGGGCTCTTGCCCGGTCGTCCGGGGGGGCATCTCACCACGCCCGACGCGGCCCTCATGACCAACGACTCCGGCCACTTTGAGTGTCGCCCGACCTTCGTGGCCTGGGAGGGCGGGATCTTTCCCCCCCTTCAGAACGTTCGAAAGGGAACCCGATTCCTCTTCCCGTCCGCGCACGCGGAGGGAAAGCTCGTCCTCCGGAGCGAGGAACTCCGTCGGTCGGTCGAGGAGAACGGCCAGGTGTTGTTCCGCTGGGTCTCCCCGGACGGATCTCCGACGCGATACCCGTGGAACCCGAACGGTTCCGAGGGGGACATCGCGGGACTCACGAACCCCGAGGGGAACGTCTTCGGACTGATGCCGCACCCCGAGCGCTCGTTCTTCCGTGCTCAGGCGCCGGATTGGTCGAGGAAAGGATCCGCGGAGGGGTTCGGCGACGGTCAGCGGTTCCTGGATTCCGTCCTCAGCTACGCCGAACGCCACGCCTAGCCCGGACCGAGTCCGAGTCGCCAGACCTCGAGCTTCTCTCCTTCGAGCGTCCGGAAGTCCGCCACTTCCGCGGTACCCCCACGGGTCGTCCAGCCGCGCCAGATCCGGGCGAGAGCCGCGGCGTCCTGGAGGGTCGAGACCACGAGGAACGCAACACCGCCCGGGGTGAGGTGCTGGTCCAGTTGGGCGACCAGGCGGGCGGTGACCCGGCAGCCGTCGGGTCCGCCGTCCAGGGCGAGGTTGTGCCAACGGTCGGGATCCCGCTCCTCCGGCCGGGTCGGGAGATACGGGGGATTCGCGAGCAGTCGGTCAAATCGTCCGAGGCCGCGGGCCAGGTCGGTTCGGACGAGTTCGAGGTCGACGCCCTCCGCGCTCGCCCGCCGGCGGAGAGCGTGGAGCGCGTGCGGATTGAGGTCGGTCGCGACCACTCGAGCGCCACATCGTGCCGCCGTGAGCGCCGCGAGGCCGTTGCCGGTACCCACCTCGATGAGCCGCGTGCCCCGCGGGACCTCGGCGAAGGGCAGGAGGAGTCGCGTATCCTCGCGGGCAGGATAGACCGCCGTCTCCCCGTTCGATGGTTCCGGGTCGCCGGCGGTCGGGGACGGGAGCGGCGCGTCCCCGCGATGCCTTCTTATTGGCTCCACGCGTACAACACAACCTAGCGGTCTACTTCTCATGCCTCGTCGACTTTCTCCTCCGGTCAAGATCGGCATAACGGGTCTCCCGGGCTCGGGCAAGACCCAGACCCTGCTTCGGATCATCGAGCTCCTCGAAGAGGAGGGGGTGACGGTCGGTGGGATGGTCACGGAACCGATCGTCGAGAAGCAACGGCGTGCGGGGTTCCAGATCACGGATTGGATGACGAAGGAGCACGAGGTCTTTGCCCACGAGGGGCTCAAGTCCCGTGTCCGGTCCGGCCGGTACGGGGTCAACATCGCCGCCCTCGAGGGCCTCGGTACCCGGGCGCTCGCCGAAGCGCGCGAATCCGCGGACGTGATCGTGATCGACGAGGTCGGCAAGATGGAGGTCGAGAGCGAGCTCTTCACGAAGAGCGTCATCGACACCCTCGACGCGCGCAAGTCGATCGTCATGACCCTCCATAAGAAGTCGAGGAATCCCTTGCTCCAGGACATCCGTCGGAGGGACGAACTACGCCTGCTCGAAGTAACACCGGTGAACAAGAACCTCCTCGCGTTCAAGATCGTGAAGCTGATCACCGGCCGAGCCCACTAGGTCCCGCCTCGGAAGGGCGGACCGAGCTCCTCCTACCGCTCACGGCGCCGGGTCGGGGACCGGGGCGTCGGTCGCCGGTTTTCTACAACCCGGCGATGGCGGGCGACCGTGACCTCGGGGTCGCGTTCGCGCAGGCTCTCGCCTTGTCGGACCCCGGAGGTCGCACCGGCTGGGAAATGACGAGCGCGACCGGTGTTCGAGGGCTTCGTCTCCTCCACGAGTCCGGGGCGTTCCGCGCGTTCACGTTCTCGGAGGCCAACCCCGAAGCGAGCCGCGTCCTTCGGGAGAACGTAGCCCGCTTCGCCGGCGCCACGGCCGTCGAGGCGGACGCACGGGTCGTGCCTACCGGAGCACCGTTCGATTACGTCGACCTCGACCCGTACGGGACCCCCGCTCCGTTCGTGCCCACGGCCCTTTCGTCGGCACGCTTGGGGGGAGTGGTCGCCGTCACCGCCACCGATATGATGGTGCTCGCGGGCGCTCAGCCTACCGCCTGCTGGGTTCGCTACGGTGCCCGGCCCGTGCGCGGCCGCCTCGGACCCGAGGGCGGGCTTCGGATCCTTCTCGCATATCTCGCGCGCGAGGCGGAGATCCTCGACCGGTCGATCCGCCCGGTGCTCGCCTACGCGCGCGACCACTATGTCCGAGCGTACGTGGAGGTCAACGCTCGAGGTGACTCGGCGGCTCCCGTCGACGTCATCGACCCCGAATCCTGGAGCGGGCCGTCGGTCGGCGACCGCGGACCGTATGGCCCGCTCTGGCTCGGTCCGCTGTTCGATACGCCCTTCGTGGCGCGTCTTCGGGTTCCCGAAGGGGCCGCCCGCTCCCGGGAGGTCGAACGGTTCCTCTCCCGTATGAAGGAGGAGGTGACGGTCGACCGACCGTTCTACTTCGAATCGAACGTTCTCGCGGCGCGCCTCGAGCTTCCCTCGCCGCCGTCGCTCGCATCCCTCCAGCAGGGGCTCCGGTCGCTGGGCTTCCGGGCGGCGCGCACCCACGCTCGGCCCGAGGGATTCCGAACGGACGCGCCCCGGGACGTGGTCGAGCAGCTCGCCCGGCAGCTCGCTGGGGCGACCTAGTCCCAGAACACCCGTGTCCGCGCGTAGGCGCGTTCGGCCCGCAGGATCTCGGTGAAGAACGCATCGTCGTCCCTGTAGAGACGCATGAGGAGGCGGCGCGCCGTTTCCGGTCCGATGCCCCGGCCGGCGAGGGCGAAGAGCGCCCGCTCCCCGTAGTGAGCGAGGAGTTCGGCTGAGGTGTAGCCGGCCCGTACGAGCGCTTCGGTTCTGGGTCGCGAGGGCCCGTTCCCGACGGGGACGGCGGCCCGTAGCGGGCTTCGGCCCGGCGCGCTTTCGCTTCGCGTAGGCGCTCAGTCGGTCGATCTCCTCGGTACGGCGCGGCGACATCACCGCCGACAGGGAACCATGGCAGAGGAGGCATCGACTCCCGCCTTCCGTCTTGTAGCGCGCCGGTGTGGTCGTCCGCAGGAAACCGCATCGAAGACAGACGAGCGTGAGGGGCTCCTTCGCGAGCCGCTCCTGAACGGCCTTCAACAGCGTGGGCGGCGGGATGTCGAGCACGGTCCGCCATTCGAGGCGTTCGAGGGGACCGTCCGTGAACTTCGAGGACGGTGTGGCGACCACCTCGATCCCGCCGTCACGGATCCGTTCGAGAACCGCGCTCGCATGATCCACGTCGTAGCGGTCGTGGAGCGTTTTCTCCAGGGTCTCTTCGCCCAACGGGTTCGTCCGGCTCGCCGAAAGGAGCGGGTCGAGCGTTCGGAGGTCGCGGGGGTCGGCGGACGCCGGGATCACGCCGAGCTTGCGGGCGACCGCGAGAAAGACCCAGCGGTAGTCGAGGCCCGACGGGACGAGGCGTTCGATGAGGGGACGCAGGGTCGCCGGGTCGATCGATAGTGCCTCGGCCAGCGCAGTGGCGTCGAGGGCGACCGGGAGCTCGAGGACGAACCACGTCGGCTCGACCGAAGCGACCTCAACGCGCGCGCCGAGCCGAGCGGTGAGGAGGCCCGCCGCTGCGAGCGAGAGGGTTTCGTTGGTCCGAGTCCCGAAGCAGGCGCCGTAGACCACCACACGGCCGTGGACCGTGACCGTGACACGTCGGTCGGTCGGGATCGTGCCGGCGAGTGCCGGGTCCTTGCGTCGGTCCTCGAGGTGCTGTCGGTCCTCCGCCGAGACGGGATACTCCTCGAAGCCGCCCTCGCGCCGGAGCTTGCCGATCTCTTGGGCGACATCGAACGGCACGGGAAGGTCCTCGCCCACCCAGCGGGGTTCGCGGCCAATCTCCTGGACCGTCTCGACGAGGAGCTCACCATCCCGGTACTCGACGACCTTCCACGTCCGACCGTGAAGGAGGAAGATCTCCTCGGGTTGGGCCAGGATCTGGGTCAAGACAAAGCGCTCGTCCAAGGTCCCGATCAGTCGCCGGGTGCCGATGTCGCGGAGTCGATAGGTCCGCTCGTCGGGGATGAGGGAGAGAGAGGAATAGAAACGGTGGAGGGTGCCCCGGCCGGGAGCCACCCGGTCACCGGACCGGGTCGCGAGCCCGAGACCCACGAGGTAGTCGACGAGCTCGGTCCATTCGAGGTCGTTGAGGTCCGCCGCCGCGGCGGCGTGCCGAAGCGGCCTCAGGAGCTCCGAGAGCTCGAGGCTCCCCTCCGCCCGGAGCGAGGCGATCACCTGCTGGGCAGCGGCGAGCCGGTTGCGGGTCCGCCAGGTCACCGGCTCGATCTGGCCGGCATCCGCGCGCCGTGCGAGGACCGCCGCCTCCTCGAGGTCGTCGTCGTCCAGCGAGAGGACGGTTCCGTGGATGGTCCGGTCGAGCCGATGGCCCGAACGGCCGACACGCTGGACCAGCCGGCCGACCTGATGCGGTGAACCGAACTGAATGACGTGGTCGACGCTCCCGATGTCGATCCCGAGCTCGAGGGACGAGCGTGGCCACGAGCCCCCGGAGCTGCCCGTCCCGGAACGCGCGCTCCGCTTCCTCGCGGATCTCGCGCGAGAGGGACCCGTGATGGACCGCGATGGGGAGGTCCGGCGCCAGCTTCTGGAGACGCGCGGCGAGGCCCTCGGCGGTGGGGCGGGTATTGACGAAGATGAGCGTGGTGCGATGCTCTCGGATCTCCTCCTCAACGGCCCGCAACCCCTCGAGCAGAGTCGCGTCCGCCTTCAGGTCGCGGACCAGCGACGCGTCGAGGGGAGGTCGCCCGCCGCCCGGCCGACGAGCGGTGAGCTCGAGCGGACGCTTCTCCAGGGCGATGCGTATCTCCACCGCCCGGGGCGCCGGGGAAAGGAACCGGGCGACCTCGTCCGGGTTCCCCACGGTCGCCGAGAGGCCGATGCGGCGGACCGTTCGCCCCGCGAGCTTGTCGAGCCGCTCGAGGGTGAGCGAGAGCTGGGCGCCGCGGTCCGACCCGACCAACTCGTGGACCTCGTCGATCACGATCGTTCGAACGTTCCGTAACGATTCCCTGAGTCGAGCGCCCGTGAGGAGAAGCTGAAGCGTCTCGGGCGTCGTCAAGAGCAGATCGGGCGGTCGGCGGGACTGGGCGAGACGGGCCGAGGTGGGGGTGTCCCCGTGTCGGACGGCCGCCGTGAGTCCGACCTGCTTCACCAGCGCAAGGATACGGTGCTCAAGGTCCCGGTTCAACGCCCGCAGGGGCGTCACGTACAGGGTCGATATCGGAGGCGTCGGCTTCGAGAGACGGTGGGAGAGCAGCGGGAGGAGCGCGGCCTCGGTCTTGCCGGTTCCGGTCGGTGATAGGAGCAGCGCGTCGGCCTCCGTGTCGAGGAGTGGGAACGCGAGACGCTGGATCTCGGTCGGTTCGATTAGACCCAGCCCGCGGATCGCTTCGCCGAGACGTGGGTCGAGGGTCGAGAACACGGAGGGCGATTCGGCCATGGAAGAACTGTACGAGCCCGGCGGAGCGGAAAGGGATGACGGGGGCCTACCGTTCGCTCGAGGGCTCGAGGTCGAGCATCTTCAACCCGTAGCTCTCGACCATCGGACGGCCGAACGTGCGGTCCGGGAAGGTGTCGACCAGCACTTCGAGGAGCATTCCCACGGTCGCCCGCAGGAGATGTCCGCCCACGAGCCGGTGGTCGGGACCTGCCGCGGCGCCGTGAAGATGCAGCGAGGGGGCCCCGTCCGCCCGTGCAATGGTTCCGTGAAGCGAGACCACCTCGTGAGGAACGATCACTTCCTCGGGTCGGTAGTGGGTCCCGTCCCAATAGCCAAAGGTCGCCTTCCGGAACATGCCGATCCCGAAGACGATGGTGCCGGCGCGGATGTCCTCCTTCTGGGCGAACCCCGCCAACGCCTCGAAGAGATCCTGCCCGTCGTCCAGTCGCACCATCCACCGACTTCCTTCGCGGACCGCCTGCATCGCTTCCCTTCCGAAGCCCCCGCGGACGGAGGCGCGAGGTTCCGAGCGGGTGCGTTGACTATTAAGTCTACGACTTCGGCCGAGCCTTCCGTGGAACGGCGCTGCGAGAGAAGCGCGTCGTGACCTTTGGGAAAGGGTAATGGGCCGCGGACGGTAGAACGAGCGGTATGTCCTCCTTGGTTCCTATCCCCGCGCCGATTCACCGCGTCGAGGAGGTCGTCGCCCAGATCCGGCGCGGAGGACGTGCGATGATAGCGCTCTCCGGGGGAGTCGATTCCTCCCTGGTCGCAGCGCTCGCCTTCTCGGCCCTCGGGCCGGACGCGCTCGCGGTCACCCTCACCGGGCCCGCCGTTTCCCGCGGTGAGGTGGCACGGGCCGAACGGGTGGCTTCGGTGATCGGGCTCGAGCACGTCCTGCTCGAGGTAGACCCTCTGGCGAACGCGGAGTATCGGGAGAATCGGCCGGACCGATGTTATTTTTGTCGGTCCGTGGAGACCTCCCGCCTCCGCGAGTTCGGGGCCTCTCGCTCGTTCCTCCAGTACCTGGACGGCGTCCAGCGGGACGACCTGACCGAGGTCCGACCGGGACTGCGAGCGATGGACGAGGCCGGGTTCACGCATCCTCTCCTCTGGGCCGGCTGGAGAAAGTCGGACGTGCGGGCCGAGGCCCGCCGCCGGGGTCTTCCGAACTGGGAGCAACCTTCGGACGCCTGTCTCGCCTCACGGATCGCGCACGGCGAACCGGTGACACGCGAGCTCCTCGACCGGGTCGAATCGGCCGAAGCAGTCCTCCTTGCGCTCGGCTTCCGCAGGGTGCGAGTACGCGTCCGTCGCGGCGCGGCCCGGATCGAGGTCGACCCCTCGGAGGTCGCCCGCCTTCGCGCGGAGCCGCTCGTGAGCACGGTTACGCGCGAGGTCGAGGGGCTCGGATTCACCGCCGTAACGATCGACCCGCGCGGGTATCCGGGGGCCTCCCTCGAGCTGCCCACGGTCCCATGACCGGCCATCACGGCTCGAAGCGCACCGCGACGCCGCTTCCCGGCCGATTCCAACTCGAAACGGACCTCGTTCCCCAGGGCGACCAGCCGGCGGCGATCGACGCCATCGTTCAGCGGGTCGAGCGGGGAGAGAAGTTCGTCACCCTGCTCGGTGTGACCGGGAGCGGCAAGACGTTCACGATGGCGCACTCCGTCGCTCGTCTTCAACGGCCCACCCTGGTCATCAGCCCCAACAAGACGCTCGCGGCCCAGCTCGTGAGCGAGTTCCGGGCCCTCTTCCCGAAGAACGCGGTCGAATACTTCGTCAGCTACTACGACTACTACCAACCCGAAGCGTACGTTCCCCAGATCGACCTCTACATCGAAAAGGACGCCTCGATCAACGAGGAGATCGACCGTCTGCGCCATCGAGCGACCCAGGCCCTCCTCACCCGGCGGGATGTCCTCATCGTCGCGTCGGTGAGCTGCATCTACGGTCTCGGCTCCCCCGAGGATTACCGGGCGTCCGTGGTTGAGCTCACGGTGGGCCAGGAGATCTCTCGGCAGACCCTGCTCGAGCAGTTCGTCCGGATGAAATACTCCCGCAACGACATCGAACTGAAGCGCGGCCGGTTCCGCGTTCGCGGCGGCACGATCGACGTGATGGGTGCCGGCGAGACCGTCCATCGAGTCGTGCTGGACGGGAACACGATCAAAGAGATCGTCGAGCTCGACCCTCTGACGCAGGAGGAGCGCCGGTCGCTCACCGAGCTCGCGGTCTTTCCGGCGACCCATTTTCTCACCGTGGACGAGCGTCTTCGCGGGATCCTGTCGGAGATCGAGCGTGAGCGGGACGCGCGCGTGAAGGAGCTCAAGGGCGAGGAGAAGATCGTCGAGGCCCAGCGACTGAACGGTCGGGTCGATTACGACCTCGAGATGATCCGGGAGACCGGGTACTGCTCGGGGATCGAGAACTATGCCCGCTATTTCGCGGGCCGACGTCCGGGCGAGCCTCCGTACACCCTGCTCGACTTCTTCCCGGACGATTTCCTTTGCTTCATCGATGAGTCGCACGTCACGCTCTCCCAGTTGCAAGGGATGTACAAGGGGGACCGGAGCCGCAAGGACAACCTGGTGGAATTCGGATGGCGACTCCCCTCCGCCCGCGACAACCGCCCTCTCAAGTTCCCGGAGTTCCTCACCCACGTCCCCCAGACGGTGTTCGTCTCGGCGACGCCCGGACCGTTCGAGCGGAAGGTCTCGAAGGGGCTGGTCGAGCAGATCATCAGACCGACGGGTCTCGTCGACCCACCCATCGAGGTCCGGCCGCTGAAAGGTCACATCGCCGACCTCATGGACGAGCTCAAGGCCGCGATCGAACGCGGCGATCGGGCGCTCGTGACCACGCTCACGAAGGCGACGAGCGAGGAGCTCGCGAACTACCTCGCGAACCAGGGGTTCCGGGTCCGCTACCTCCATTCGGAGGTCGAGACGATGAAGCGCGTCGAGATCCTGCGCGACCTTCGCCTCGGCCTGTTCGACGTGTTGGTCGGGATCAACCTCCTGCGCGAGGGGCTCGACCTGCCCGAGGTCAGCTTCGTCGCGATCCTGGATGCCGATAAGGAAGGGTATCTTCGAAGCGAGACGTCGATCATCCAGACCGCCGGGCGCGCGAGCCGCAACGTCGACGGGAAGGTCGTCCTCTACGCCGACCGCATGACCGGTTCGATGAAGCGCGCGATCGCGGAAATGGCGCGGCGGCGCCAGACCCAGGTCGATTACAACGCGGAGCACGACATCGTTCCCGAGTCGATCCGCAAGGAGGTCCGCTCCCTTCTTGCGCCCGAGGAGGCCGCCCCCTCGGGCGAGACGTCGACGAGCGGACTCGGTCGGAAGTGGAAGGAGAAGCTCCCGTTGCTCCTTGCGAACCTCGAGGAGGAGATGCGGATCGCCGCCGAGCGGCTCGACTTCGAGGAGGCGGCCCGCATCCGCGACCGCATCCGCGAGATCCGGCGCTCGAAGCCGCCGCTCCGATCGTCCGCCCGAACGGCGGGTGCGACCTCGTAGACAAGGCGACTTGAGCAGCCGGTAAAGAGCGTTTTATCCACGGCACGTCTCGGGGAGACGTGGTCGCCGAGCGCACGCATGACGTGGCGGGTCTCGCCGGGCTCCGCCGGAGCGGCACCGTCACCGAGCTCCTGTTCCTCTACGAATGCGCTACCCTCGAACCGACCCAGCTGCGGCCGATCGCCGAGCGTCTCGGCCTCACGGTGCAGGCTGTTTCCCATTCCTACCGCGAACTGCGTCGACGTGGGCTCGTGGCGATGCGGGAGGGGCGCTACCGGCCCACGGTCGAAGGAGTCGCCTGGTTGCACGAGACGCTCCGACGGCTCGGCGACGACCTGCGGGAGCGCATCGAGCGGGTGCACGTCATCCGCTCGACCCGTGCCCTGGCCCTCGAGGACGTCCCGCAGGGCGCGACCGTCTCCCTCGAGCTCCGCCAGGGGCTGCTCTCCGCTCGGCCGGGCGGGGGCGGCCCCTCGCGGGGCCGGGTCCCCCGAGGGGGCCGAAAGGGTTCGCTCGTCGAGGTGGTGGACCTCGAAGGGATCGTGACGTTGACACCGGCACCCATCGAGGTGCGCACGCTCGCGGCCGGTGACCTGGTCGACCCTCATCTGGGGACCCGCGTCCGGGGCAGCTTGCCCTCCGACCCACTCGCTCTCGTGAGCGCGGACGGTCTCGAGGCGTACCATGTGCTCTCGAATGCGATTGCCCGACCCATCCTCCGCTTCGCAGCGGGGACCGCCTGCCTCGAGGCGTCGCGCCTCGGTGTGCCGAGCTACGTACTCGTCCTCGAGAGCGAACTTCCGCATCTCCTCGCTCAATTTGCGGGACCCTCGCCGCCGCCGCTCGAGGTCGCGCCCCTTTCCGGCGGGACCCGGTCGCGGCGGCGAGGTCACTGAGCCGGCGCGGCGACGGGCGGGCGTGTGAGGGCCGCGAGCATCTCCGACGTGTCAGCCACTTCGACCGCTCCGCCGCGACGGAGCTCTTCTTCGAGCGCGCGCGCCCGGCCTCCCGTGAAATCCCACTCCTCTCCGGGCGGCCGTCGGACGAGGAGCACCGGTATGCGTCCGAGGCAACGACGGACCTCCTCGAGGTTGGGGAGGTTGGACGGTCCGACCGGGAACGGCGCGACCACGATCGCGGTCGCGGCATCCAGGAGCCGGTCCAGGCGTTCCCGGACTTCCGCTCCGATCGGCGCGAACGGCACCTCGACCGCGGTGAGCGCGCCCAAGCTTTCCGCGGTCTCGAGGTCAGAGTCGAGCAGATGGAGGGCGCCGGCGGAGACCCGGTAGCCCGCTTCGGAGAGCGACCGTAGATACGGTGCGCCCGAACCTCCTCCCCCGACGACATGGACCGGGCCCTTCCCCAGGAGGATGCCCGCGCCCGTTGGCGCGACCGGCACGAGATGCTGCGGCAATAGGTACGGTGCGCCGGTGCGCGGGTCCCGACGCAGTTCCGTGACGACGCCCCAGACCCGAGCGAGGAGCTCTTCCGAGATGACGTCAGAGGGGGACCCGTCGGCGACCCGGCGGCCGCGCGAGAGCACGATGATCCGGTCGGCGAACCGGGCGGCGAGGTTGAGGTCATGCAGGGCCGCCACGACGGTGACGTGGCCGTCCTTCGCGAGGCTACGCACGCGAGTGAGCAGGTCCAACTGGTGTCCGATGTCGAGATGCGAGGTCGGTTCGTCGAGCAGGAGGAGCGGAGTGGTCTGGGCGAGCGCTCGACCCAGGATCGCCCGTTGCCGCTCTCCGCCGCTCAACGAGAGGATTCCGTCCTCCGCCCGGTCGGCGAGTCCCACTTCTTCCAAGACGCGCTCGGCGATCGCGCGGTCGGCCTCCGTCTCCGCGTCGAGGGGACCGTGGTACGGGAACCGACCGTAGAGGATGTACCTCTCGGAGAGGGACGTCGTCCCGAGGAGTCTCTCCCTGAGGTACCCACGCGACCGACCGGGCCCGCTCGAGCACGGAGAGCGACCCCACCGGCCGACCGAACAGTTCGACCGAACCTTCGTCCGCGGAGAGGAATCCAAGCACGGCGCGCAGGAGGGTCGTCTTCCCGGACCCGTTCGGTCCGACGAGAGCGGCGAACTCTCCCGTGCGGACGGTGAGGCTGACATCGTGGAGTGCGAGACGCGTTCCGTAGCGGACGGTCACTCCGGTGAGCCGGAGCGGAGGCCCCGGGACGGGCGCGATCATGCCGCCCCCATGGTGGAAGAGGTACGCTGACGGTAGAGGAGGTAGAGGAAGAACGGAACACCGGCGAATGCGGTGAAGATCCCGATCGGCAGGAGGGAGCCGGGGAAGAGGAGATAGTTCGCGTCGCGGGCGGCGAGAAGGAAGATTGCCCCGACGACGGCCGCCCCCGGCAGTACGATCCGGTAGTCCGACCCCCAGATCCGGCGGACAATATGGGGCGACACGAGCCCGACGAACCCGATGATCCCCGTGAACGCGACCGCGACCGCCGTGATCAGCGAGGCGAGCAGGATCACCCGCACCCGGACCCGGCGCGCGTCGACGCCCGCGCTTTGGGCGACATCGTGGCCGAGCTGGATCAGGTTGAGCTCCCGTCCGTGGAGCGCGAGTCCGGTGCCGAGGACGATGACCGCTCCGCAGGCGATCCCGTCGACCTGCCAGGTCGCCAGCCCGAGGCCTCCCAGCAACCAAAACGTGACCTGTTCGCTTCCCGTCGGGTTCGAGAGCAGGATGAGGGAGAGCACCGCCGACAAGAAGTTCGCGAGCGCCACACCGGTGAGCAGAAGTGTCTCGACCGAGCTGAACCGACCCCTCGCGATGCCGAGGATGAGCAGGCCCGTCGCGACGGACCCCATGAACGCGAAAAGCGGGAGAAAGATGTCCGCGTTCGCCACCTGGAAATGATAGATGTAGATGATCGCCGCCCCGATCGTCCCGCCGCTCGAGATCCCGAGCAGGAACGGGTCGGCGAGAGGGTTTCGGAAGACGCCCTGCAACGCCCCACCCGAGATGCCGAGGGCCGCGCCGACGATGAGCGCGAGAACGATCTCGGGAAGGTAGATCTGCCAGACGATCACGACATAGGCCCCGCACAGTCGAGGGCCGACGGAGGTCCCGGCACATGGCTGGGGAAAAAGCGTGCCGCCGGAGACCTGGTGAAGCAGGACCTGGAAAACGACCTGGGGCGGGACCGCTACCGTGCCGAGCAGCGACGAGAGTGCGACCAGGGCCAGCGCGACCCCGAACAGTCCGACCGCCGCGAACCAGCGCCGGAAGGAATGTCGCCGGGGGGAGGGGGCGGGATCGACGGAGTACTCCGCCGCCACGTTCGGTCCTCGAGCCTTCGGTGGCCTACGAAAGCCCGGGATGGAATATCGCGAGAAGTGCGGGGATTCCCGAAAGGATCATCGTCGGGTCGGGCTCGGTGAACCAGTTGGAATCGATCCCGGTCGCATTACCGGCTTGGACCGCGCTGAACGAGGACCAGAGCGGGCCTCCCGCATACGTGCTTTCGTTGAGACCGAACCCCACTCCGTAGACGATGACGGAAGGGTCGGCGACCAGCACCTGGGCGGGCGAGAGCTCGGGGTAGGGGGTCGTGGAGTTGGCGGCGATGCTCGTCGCTCCCGCAAAATCGACCAGCGATTCTCCGAAGGTGCCCGGACCGAAGGTCCAGTAGCCGTTCGAATCGACCGAGTAGGTGAGGAGGACCGTGGGGAGCGCGTAGAGATTGTTGTCGATTGTGGTCACGTTGGCGAGCTCGAGCGAAAGACGGGCGTTGAGTGAGGAGGCCAGGGACGAAACGCCAAAGATCTCGCCGAGGAGACTCACGTCGACCAGGATCCCGCTCAGGGTCGGCGGTTGCAGCATGACCACCGGAATGTGGAGGGTGCTCGTGATGGTCTCCACCTCGGCCACCGAGACGATCGTGGAAGCGAGGACGAGCTCGGGGGTCAGGTTCACGAGCATCTCCGGCGCGAAGGCGGGTCCCACTTGAACGCACATCGACGAAGCGAGGTTCCAGAGCGCGATCTGGTCGGGAGAGTAGTCCTCGGAGATACCCCCCTCGGCGGCGGCGTAGCAGTCGATACCCACTACGTGGCTCCGGAGCCCGAGACGGAACATAACGTCGTTGACGTTGGGGGAGAGGACCACCACCCGCGCGGGGTCGTACGGGACGGTGACGGTCCGACCGAGATCATCGGTGACGGAGAGATTTCCCGGGGTGACCGGTGAATTCGGGGAGGTCGCGGAACGCAGGGAGGTGTACGCAGCCGTGCCCGCGATCGCGACTCCCGCCACGACGAGCAGGCCGACGATGAACCAGGAAACGGCGACCGTACGACGCGGGGGGGAGGTCGCTGAGGGAGCATTCAACGACATTGGATTCTGGACAAACACCCTTGAACATAAGCATTTCCCGGGCCGTTCTCGCTCTCCGGAAGGCGCCCCGGTCGCGGCGCGCCGGGACGACAAAAGATATCTCTTCGGGGGTTCCCGGGGCGCTCGGAGGGAGCATAGGCTAATTTGGTAGACCAGCGGGCTCCAGTCAGGGCGACCGACCGTCACCCTGGGATTCATGTCTGCGGAGGGGCGGAACGCCCCAATGACGAGTGACTGGAGCGCGCGGAGAGACCCGCATATCGGGGTTCAAATCCCCGTGCTCCCACCTCCCCCTTCGAAGGATCCACCTTGCACGTCCCTAGGGCCGCGGGTCGAGCGAACCGATAAGTGTCGAAGTGCCTGGTGACTCTCCCGTCCGAGGTCCGATGCCGCTGGAGTACACAGGCGTCCGCGTCCGCAATCTCCCCCGCGCCATCCGATTCTTCACCGAAGGGCTCGGTCTGAAGCTTGGCCCCGCCGGCCGCATGGCGGCGGGAGGCCTCTGGCAAGAGCTTCACGACCCCGAGACGAAGGCGATCCTCGAGCTCAATTTTTATCCCGGTGACCCGCCGTATCGTCTCGGTGACGAGCTCGACCATCTTGGATTTCGCGTGACCGACCTCGACGGCGTCGTGGATCGACTGGTGGCCCTCGGGGCGCGAGTCGAGATCCCTCCCTTCGAGGAAGGCGAGATGCGCCTCGTTTTCCTGTCCGACCCGGACGGGCTCTGGGTCGAGCTCTACGAGCGTCGTGCCGGTGAGGAACCCCCCACCTCCCGGCCCGGAAGCTGACGGGGGCCGTCGAGCGACGGTGATAAGAAGCGGGGCCCGCCATGCCCCGCCGGTTGTCTGTGGAACCCACGACCCCGTCCGCAGGGCCGCCGTCCGGACCCAAGGCCGTCCCGAAAGCGGTGCACTCCCTCACCCTGAGCTCGAGCGCGGTCTTCGCGGCGAGCCTCGCGACGCAGCTGATCGGGTTCTTCGCGAGCATCGCGCTGTACAAGACCTTCGGACTCACGGACGAGGGCCGTTACCTCCTCGGGACGGCGCAGCTGTTCCTGCTGATCGGCTCGTCGATCAACGGGGTCGGTGACCTGCGTCTCGGTACGGCGTACACCTACTACCTGGCCCGAGGAAAACCGGCGACCGACAACACGTCCACCTACCTCCTGGTCCGGATGTTGATGGTCGGAGCGGCCGGTCTGATCCTCTTCGTCATCGCACCGGTCTCGATCGGCGGCTCCCGTATCGCGTCGGGAAGCAACCAACTTCTGGCACTGGGGATCTTCCTCGCTCTCCCCCTGCTCTGGTCGTTCTCCACCGTCTACAATGCGTTGTACATCGGGGTCGGCGATTCGGTCAAAGCGCAGTATCCGTCGTTGGTCGAAGCGATCGCACGCCTGCCGGCGCTCGTCATCGTGGCGCTCTACTTCCCCACCATCCTCGGTATCACGACGGCCTATGCGCTCGGGGCGCTCGCGTCGACCCTGTACTGCCTTCCCGCCATCCTTCGGCTGCTCCGAAAGTTCCATTGGCCCGAAGCCGCCCGGATGTTCCGCTTCTCTTGGCCGCTGATGGGCAGCCTGATGCTGAGTTACCTCGTCACCAACATGGTGCCTCTGATCGTCAACTTCTTCCTCGGGCCGACCAACCTCTCCTACTTTCTCGCGGCGAACGGTTGGAGGATCCTCGCCCTTTCGCTCTCCGCGGCGGTCGCGACCCCGCTCTTCCCCTACATCGCCGGGCTGCACCGCCAGGAGCAGTACGAACGAATCCGGCGGGGAACGTGGCAGGCGTTGCGGTACACCTCGATGCTGCTCGTTCCCGGGGTCGTCGCGCTCGTCACGTATCGGTCGGTCTTCCTGAACGTCTTCCAGACGCAGGCCTACGCTACGAACGCAGCGATCCCCCTCGCGATCCTCGTCATTGGGGCGATCCCCCTCGCCCTCAGCCAGATCATGCAGGCGTCCATCAATGCGATCGGGCGCCAGCGCCTCGAACTGTACATCACCTCCACCCAGGTGGTCGTCCTCTTCGCCGCGGTCTTCCTCCTGATGCCGTCGTGGGGCTTGCTGTATCTGAGCAACGGCCTGATCGCCGGCTCCATCGCGGTGCTGGCCTCCTCGATCGCGGCCCTCGCGCTCAACACCTACTACATGGAGACGCTCATCCAGGTCCACATCCAGCCCCGCTCCATCCTCGGGATCGTGGTGAGCGCCGCCTCCGGGTTCTTCGTGATGTCCCAGTTCAACCACCTCCTGCCCCACAACCGCTACTTCCAGTTGGGCGCGGGCGTGGTCCTGGGGTTCATCGCGTACTTCGCGATCCTGATCCTGGTCGGGGAACTCACCCGACAGGACGTTCGCCAGATCGGCTCCTCGATCGGATTCCCACCCTGGCTCTACAATGGGCTTGCCCGCATCTGTTGGCGACAAAGTTCCACGGGTCTGCTTCCCGTGGACCTGAGCCGGGCCCGGGGTTTGCGGCCGACCGAACTACCGGAGACCTTCGTGGGGGACACCGAGTTGCCCGAGATGACCCCGCTCCCCGAAGAACCTCCGCCCTCGCCCCCGGAGGCCTGAGCCACGCCCGACCTCGCGTTGCGCAGCGAGAATCTGCGAAAGGTCTACCACTCGAAGGGCGCGCCGCCCACGGAAGCCCTGGCCGGCGTTACGCTCGAGGTCCGACGCGGGGAGCGGGTCGCGCTCCTCGGCCGGAACGGCGCGGGCAAGACGACCTTTCTGCGGATCGCCTCGACGCTGCTCCGCCCCACGTCCGGGCGGATCCAGGTGTTCGGGTTCGACGTGGACCAGACGCCGGAGAAGGCCCGCCCGTACATCGCGGTCGTACCTCAGGAGGGTAAGCCGTTCTTCCATCTCACGCCCCGCGAGCAGGTCTATACGTATCTCCGGGCCCGGGGGCTGGGCCGCGAGAGCGCCAAGACCCGTACGGAAGAGGCCCTCGGGAAGATGGGCCTCCTCGAGGTCGCGAACCGGCTCTCCGTCACGCTCTCGGGGGGTCAACGACAGAGGGCGATGGTCGCGACCGTGATCGCGACCGAGGCCCCCCTCCTCTTCCTGGATGAGCCGACCATCGGCATGGACCCGTTCGCCCGGCGGGCCGTCTGGGATGCGATCCGCACGCTCACACAGCACGGTTCGACCATCCTGCTCACGACCCACTATCTCGACGAGGCGGAAGCGCTCAGCCACCGGCTCTACGTCATCGAGCGCGGCCAGGTACTGGTCACGGGCACGGCGGACGACCTGAAGCGGTCCGTCGGAGGCACCGTGAAGGTGCTCCTGCCCGGAGGGGCGCCGTTGGTCGAATCGTTCCGTTCGTTCGGGTCGTGCGTCCTGGACGGCGATGCCGTCACGATCATCGTCACGCCCGAGCGCCTCGGCGAGATCATGGAGGTCGCGGTTCGATTGAAGCTCCTCGCGACGGTCGGACCCGTGACCCTCGAGGAAGCGTTCCTGCGCGTTGTGGGCAGGTCGATCGATGAAAACTAGCGAACTCACCGTCTCGACCCGGGCGTTCCGGGGCCTCGGCGCCTTCCTCTGGACCGAGGTCTTGGTGCAAGCGCACGAGGAGCTCGCCATGGCGACCTCGATGCTCGTCCAAGCGGTACTGCTCCTCTTCGTCTGGATCCTGAACCCGAGCCTCCTCGGGGTCGCGTTCGTCGGCGCCATCCTCTACTCGACGTTCACGATGGGCCAGCGCGTCCTCAACGAGGCGGCCTACGTCCGCATCGACCACAAGGCGAACGACCTCTACCTCGCCGGCCCGATGTCCCCGGAGGCGTACTTCCTCGGGATGGCCGGAGGGATCCTCGTGGTCTACCTCGCGCCGGTCGTCGTCCTCGGCATCCTGGCGACCCTGGTCGTCCATTTCACCGTCGCCGAGGGACTCCTCGTCTTCGTGCTCGCCGCGGTCGTCTGGCTCTTCTCGGCGTCGGTCGGGTACGTGTTCTCGACCTTCTTTCGGGACAACCGGGCGATCTGGGCGTATTCGAGCCTGTTCTTCAACGTCTTCGGGGTTCTTCCACCGGTCTTCTACCCCTACCGGCTCTTTCCGACCTACCTGCACCCGATCGCGCTCCTCATGCCGCCGAGCGCGGCGGCCGGTCTCGTCCAGTCGGCGCTCGGCATCACGCAGCTCACCTCGGGCGAGGTCGCCCTGGCCGTGGGGGGCCTCGTCGTGGAAACGATCGTCGTCTTCCTCTTCGCGATCTACTGGGCTCGTCGGACCGTTCGGGGAACTAGATGGCCGCGATGCGCTCCGAATTCCCCAACGTTCCCACGTCCGGGCGGGCGCTGCCCTCCTTCCTGATCGTCGGATGGCGCTGGATCAGCCGCAACCCGGCGGTCGCGATCACGCCGATCCTGCTGCCCTTCATCTTCCTCTACTTCCTATCGCTGATCTCGCCCCCCTCGCTGCTACCGCTCGAGATCGTCGGAGCGATGCTGTTCACGATGCAGAACATCGGCTCTTGGGTGCTCGGCGACAGCGCGTACTGGCGGATCGAGCACTCGCTCCAGGACATGTTCGTCGCGAGCCCGCTCGGCCGGATCCGTTACCTCTTCGGGATCGCGTTCTCCAACCTGATCGCGATGTCGCCCGCGCTCCTCATCCTGACGGTCCTCCTCGCCTGGGCCGGAGGGCGGGAAGGCACCCCGCTCACGCCGTTCGCCTTCCTCGTCCTCGTGGCCTGCCTCGCGGTCCTCTGGGTCCTCTTCTCCTCGATCGGGATCGGGATCTCGAGCCGGATCCGCACCCAACGTGAAATCTGGCCAATCGGGAACTTGACGTTCACGATCCTCGGGATGCTGTCGCCGCTCTACTACCCCCTCTCGGCGCTCCCGCCGCTCTGGCAGGATGCGGCGCGGTTCCTCCCCACGACCTACGCTGCGCTGCTCGTCCAGGGCGCCCTCGGGATCACTCCCGCGAGCCCGGACCAGATGGCCCTCTACGCCGTGCTGCTCATCGCGTGCGCCGCGGTCGGGGTGGTCATCATGCTGCGCCTCTACCGCTGGGGCGAGGGGTAGTGGACTAGGAAACGTTCAAGCGGGGTGCGAGTATGTACAGTTCGGTGCCTTCACCGAGACCCGCTACCGATACATCGTGCGTCCCGGCTGCACCACTGCGAGCCCGACCGTACCTCTCCTACCGCTCGTTCCGCCGGCCCCACGGCGGTGGGGGGACGTGAAATGAGTAACAATGAGTTCGACGAGATCCTATCCGCGCTCGACCGAGAGACCGCCCGCATCCGCGTTCGCGCGGAGCCCCGTCGCTACAACAAGCCGGCGACGGTAATCTCGGGGTTCCCGCCGGGCGTCGACCTGGCCGAGACCACGCGGTCGCTCAAGAACCGACTCGCGACCGGTGGCTCCGTCGTGGACGGCGAGGTCTACCTGCAAGGTGACCACCGCAGCCGGATCCGGGACGAGCTCGCGAAGCTCGGGTTCGACCCCGCGACCATCGAAGTATCCGACACGGCGCTCCCGAAGCGCGGGCGTCGCGGATAGGCTCCGGCCGTTCGGCTCGGGGAAGGCCCGGCAAAAACCCGAGCGACCGACCCGAATTGTGCGGGCCATCGAAGGTATATCCCTCGGTGGTCACGGTCCGCCCGAGGGAGCCCTGAGATGTCAGCGTACGCGCATCCCGAAGTCCTGGTCGAGACCGAATGGCTCGCGTCCCACGTCCACGACCCGAAGGTTCGGGTCGCCGAGGTCGATTACGACGCCACCGCGAACTACGAGATGGGCCACATCCCCGGCTCGGTCCTGTTCGACTGGCGCAAGGATATCAACGACCCGATCGCCCGGGACATCCTCTCGGCCGAGGCGCTCTCGGCTCTCTACGGCCGGGCGGGGGTCCACGACGACACGACCCTCGTGCTCTACGGCGACTTCAACAACTGGTTCGCCGCGTTCGCGTTCTGGGTGCTCACGTACTACGGCGCGAAGAACGTGAAGCTGATGAACGGGGGCCGCAAGAAATGGATCGCCGAGGACCGCCCCCTCACGAAGGACGTCCCGACGCACCCTGCCGGAACCCTGAAGGCGCAAGCGTCGAACGCCCAGCTCCGCTCGTTCCTCGACGATGTCCGAAAGGTCCTGCCCGAGGTGAAGGGCGGGAAGTTCTCGCTCGTCGACGTCCGCGGTCCGAAGGAGTTCTCGGGAGAGATCACCGCTCCTCCCGAATACCCCACCGAGCACGCGCAGCGGGGCGGCCACATCCCCGGCGCGAAGAACGTCCCCTGGGCCCAGGCGGTCAAGGAGGACGGGACGTTCAAGTCGCGCGAGGAGCTCGAAGAGCTGTACCGATCGAAGGGGGTGCTCCCGATCCACCCCGTGATCACGTACTGCCGGATCGGCGAGCGCTCGAGCCACACCTGGTTCGTGCTGAAGTATCTCCTCGGATACCCCGACGTCCGGAACTACGACGGTTCTTGGACCGAGTGGGGGAACCTCATCCGGACCCCGATCGAGAAATAGATCGGCGGGCGCGCACCGTCAGAGAGGACGGCGGCGGGGCTTCGGGTCCGCTTCCTTCCGCACGAGGAAGTGGTGGAGCGTGCCCTCCTTGCGGTGGGCGAGCACGGGGTGGCCCGTCTGGTCCGACCAGCGCACCATCTCGATCGGGCTCGTGGGGTCGTCAGTGACGAGCAGGATCGCGTCCCCCGGAGCGCGCGCGGCGAGCTCCTCGTTCAGCTTCGTGAGGACCGCCGAACACTCGAGCCCGATCTCGTGGAGCTCGAGGTCCGGGGTCGCGGGCCAACAATGGATACGGAGCGCTCGGATCCGTTCCTCGAGGCGCGCCGCGATCGCGGGCGCCGTTTCGAGCAATCGACCCGGGTCCTCGGGGCGAGCCGCGCGGACCCGGGCGACCCACCCCTCCCCGTACGGGTCGTCGTTCAGAAGACGGGGACGCCGCACGACCTCGTCGTTGCGACCCACGAGCACGGCGTCGACCGGCACTCGAACGGCGCCCGTGAACCGGGTGCTCTCGACGGTGGCGACGCTTCGACCTCGTCCCACGCTCCCCTCGATGGGGCGGAAGGTGAGCGAATGGATGGGTCCCGCGAACGCGCTCAACGTCCCGAGGATGCCGAGCCGGGCGGTCCCGCCCTCGGGGTCGGCCGCCCACCAGAACGTCGTGCTCGAGGTCGTAGAGCCGGTCCTCGGGAAGCGGACACCCCGCGACCTCCATGCGGACGGAACGCTCGCGCGAGGCCATAGCCCTAACTCGCGCGACAACCTTTTTGCCGCGTCACGCGAGTCGAGGATTCGTGAGAGCTCATGCCGCGTCCGGTGGCACGGCGCGGCCCGGCGGTGGTCCCCGCTGTCGGTGCGGCCACCTTCCCACGCATCACATGGAGGTCGCCGGGATCGGAAGGACCGCGAGCTTTCGCCTCGCCCCGACCGGCCCGTGTGTCCTCTGCGGGGAATCGGTCTGCCGCCGCTACACTCCGGGCGGCGCGTGAACCCGAGCGGTGAGCTCACCCATCAACCGTACGCGGTCTTGATGAGGTAGTCCTTCAGACGGTCGAGTCGCTCGTCCCAGAAGTGGAAGTGCCAGGAACGAGCCTCTTCCCATTCGTCGGAAGCACCCCAACCCTCGTGCTCGAGCGTGACGTCGATCCCCTCGGGAGACTCCTGGAGCCGGACGTAGACCTGGGTCCGGGGCTCGGGTTCGTTCATCAGTCGAACGAACGCCGGGGGGCCGAACCAGCTGAACCCGATGTCGAGGTCGGGGGTCATGCGAAGTATCTTTCCCGGGCTCTCGAACGAGGTCTCGCCCTTCCAGGACAGATGGTAGGCTCCGTTCGCCCGGGGCTCGACCTCGGCGTCGTCGGCCAGCCAGTGTTTCACCTGGGCCGCGTCGGTGAACGCGGCGTAGATCATCGGGATGGGTAGTGGGACGGTCACTTGGATGAGGATCGGGTCGAGAGGTTCGGGGGTCACGGGGCCCCTTCCGGCGCAGACGGCTAAAGAGTTTGCGTGAAGACTCGTTGCGGTCGCTCGCACCTTGCGCCGGACACGGCCCGCTCGGAGCTCTCCTACTCGAGCCTCCCTCGGTGCCACCGGTGAGCGCTGCCTCCGGAAAGGCTATCCGAACCGAGCTTTCCGATAGGGTATGCTCGCTCGGTCTCGGCCCGTGATGGCTCTCGGTGTCGTGGTCTGTGTCGTCCTAGGGTCCCTGGGGCTCGTCGCGGGCATTTCCGCGGGAGTTAGCGTGGGCTCCACCGGCGGGCATACGAGCACGAGCGCCGGGGTTTCCACGACGACAGCCTCCACAGGGACTCCGTCACGGTCGCCGACCGGAATCGCCAAAGCGCTCGCCCTCGAGGACGCGATGCGCGCGAAGGGCATTTCTCCCGGTACGGTTCATTTCCCGAACTTCGCCGGGGCCGTCACGGATACAGCGCAGCCGATCCAGCCTTCCTACGCCCAAGCGCCAGCACCCCTGGGCGTCGCGGACATCGGGCTCGAGAACCGGTCGGGCGTGCTCGTGCCGTACTCGCTCAACACGACAAGCGTCGCCGGGACGGTCAATATCACGAACCTCCAGTCCCTCTACCTCGACGGGGACGGCCCGGACACGTACGGGATCCAGCTGAACTCAGTGGTCAACGGGGTCACCGTCTTCGGCAACTCGTCCTACGAGTTCTGGAGCCAGAACTACGTCGACTACACGATCAGCACGCAACAGCTCGTTTTCGGGGACGAAGTGTGGAACTTCTCGAGTCCTTCCGGACTCTTCCCGACCAGCAGCGTGTATGGGTTCAGTCCGAACGGCACGTTCGGCGACTTCCCATTCCTGTACCAGGGCTACGGACCCGCGATCACGATCGGGTACCCCTTCGCCCTCACGCTTTATCTCAACACTTCGACGATCGCCGACCGTCCGGCGCTCTACTTCAACTACACGCTGTCGAACGACACGTTCCGGCAATCAAGTTCCTTTGACTATCTGATTTTCAACTCCACGGTCGGCACTCCGTCGACGGCGGCAGAGACCCCCTACTACCAGGCGGACGGCTACAACTACGACCCTATCGGCCTCATCAACGACATGGAGATCGACATTCTGGGCAACGACAACGGCGATACGACAGCCTTCCTCGCGGCCGACGCGACGATCTCGCTGCAGTACCTGGAACGCGTCCGCTGGGAAGATGCAAGAGGTCCCTTCAGCGTACAACGCAGGTCAAGAGACCGGCGAAACCTCCGTCGGTCTGCTCGTTTACTCGAGCGGAGGGTCGAACCCGATCGGCCTCGTTCGAAACGGTCCCGCCCTCGTTGGCGGCCTCTGGAATTACTCGGCAACGAGTGGTGCCGTGGCCGACACGGTAACGGTGCACCCCGTCGCAGAATACTCGTTTCTCTTCGTGAACACCGGCATGGTGGAGGACGACAGCACGGCCCAGTGGGTGCCGACGTCGATCACCGGAACGACGACCTTCTACCTACCGACCGGCGGCACCTACTTCCTCGATTTCTTGATGAACGAATATCGACCCGTGAGCGAGGTCATCACTGCCACCGCATCGGTCACCCTCCCCGCGGTTCACTTGGCCGTGGATGTGGCATTGGGAGTCTACACTCCTCTCTTCGCTTTCGACAATGGGGAGCTGGCGGCCATCTCGGCTCCCGGGGGCGCAGGAACCGAGGCGAACCCGTACGTCATCGTCGACAATAACCAGTACGGGACACTGGCCCCCCAATTCGCCTCGTGGGACGACTACCTCTTCCCGGTCTTCCCCGGCCTCCTGATCGCCGGCACGTCCGCCTGGGCCGACCTGACACCCCCGTCGTTCGAGATCAACCTGCCCTCGTGGGACTTCGGGGCCGCCTACATCGCGGCTCTGGGCCTTCCCTTGACGAACGACCTGCAGCTTCAGTTCTACAATGCGTCCAACATCTCCCTCGTCCATGCTGCGGGGATCTCCGGTTGGATGAGCTCGTTCCTTTTCGGATTCCCCGAGAGCTCGGTCATGATGTGGAACTGCACGAACATGCTGGTCGCCTCCAACACGTTCGACGACCAGGGGAATGCGCTCCTGCTCTACGGCGGAGCGAACAACACGGTCTGGGGCAACTCGTTCCTCCCCACGCCGGTCGCGGCCGCGGACCCCGCGTCGGTCGACGATAGCGGGTGGATCTCGGGCGTCAACGAAACAGAGTCGGGGGACTTGGTGTACAACAACTTCTTCGAGGTCGCGATCCCCGCGATTACGCCGACCACGGACCCGTTCCAGTGCGACCAGTACGGGTACTGCAACACCGTGGCGTACTCCGATGCCTGGAATGTCAGTGACCAACCGGCCGCGAACTACACGATCGTCGACGGGTGGAACCTGACGGGCAGCATTATCGGAACTTGGTACGAGGGCGGCAACTTCTGGTCCAACTACGGGACGTCCGGGAATCCGTTCGGCGTGCTCCCGTACAACAACAGCGGCGCGATCGCGGTCGGCGGCGACTACGTCCCGCTGGTTCCGTTCTCGCTCTACGCGGTGTCCTTCAACCAAACGGGGTTGACCTCCGCGACCCCCTGGAACGTCACCGCCCTCGGAGTGACGACCTCCAATACGAGTTCGGGCCTCGTCCTCTGGGCTCCGAACGGGACATACGACTACTCCCTTCCCTCGCCGGCCGGCTACCTGAGCTCGGGCAGCGGCAACTTCACGGTGAACGGCGGCCCCATCGTGGTCAATGTGTCGTTCGCCCCGCTCGAGCCGGTGACGTTCGTCGAGTCGGGTCTCGTTCCCGGGTGGACCTGGACGGTGACCGTCCCGGAACCGAACGGGTCGGTGCTGACCACCCCAGGTACCAACGGTTCCTCAATCCTTCTCGAACTTCCCGGGGGAACCACGCCCGTCTCCTATTCGGGGTCGGCCGCCGCGAACGGTTACGACCGTCCCGCTTGGGCGACCCAGGTCGGGATGAGCCCGGTGACGGTTCCCGTGGTCTTCACGGTCACCGAAGTCGTGCTCTTCCTAGAGCACGGGCTTCCGACGGGAACCGCGTGGTCGGTCCACCTCGTGCAAGGGAACTATTCGACCTCGGTCAGCTCGGGCAACTCGAGCATCGTCTTCACGACGCTCGATGCCAGTCGCGGGCCACTCAATTATTCCGTGAGCGCCGCTGACTTCACCGCCTCGCCATCGCATGGGTCGTACGACTCGACCGAACTCGCGACGATCACGATCGATTTCGCCCCGATGAACGGAACGCTTTGGGTGCAGGTGTCGCCGGCCGGAGCCGCGGCCAGCGTGAATGGTCGCTCGGTCGCGCTCGCGTCGGGCGGGACGGCGACGCTCTCGCTGGCTCCCGGTATCTATACGGTCGAAGTGACGAACTCGGGCTATCTGGCGTACTACAACAACGTCAGTGTGACGAGCGCCTCCAACACGTCGCTCGCGGTCGTTCTCACGTCGATCCCCGCCGCCCCGGCCACCGGCGTGAGCTCGGCGGCATGGGCCGCGATCGGGCTCCTGGCTGCCTTGGCGGTCGTGCTTCTGCTCGTGACCTTAGGGTACCGCTCCCGCGCCCGCCGCCCTCCCCCGAAGGAGATCGAGCCGGCGGCGGGACCGACTCCCTCGGTGCCGGCCAGCTCGGAGGAGGCGGCGCCTCCCGCCCCTTGGGTGGAGAAATGACGAGGCGGGTCGGGAGTGGACTGGTCGGGATTTGAACCCGAGGCCTCCGGTTTGCAAAACCGGCGATCTTCCGAGCTGATCTACCAGCCCATCCCGGGTCGGAGGGAGGCTCCGCCGTCTTATCCTTTCGGAGGAGGCCCCGCGACCGACTCCCAGGCCCGGTCGAGCTTGGGGACGGTTCTCCGTCGGCCGATCTCTGCGGGCTCGACCCACTCGGACCGGGTGTGTTCCCAATCGAGTCGAACCTCGGTGCGTCGCGCCCGGAACCGGAACGGGTGCACGATGAACACGCGGGAGCCGTCGCGGGCGAGGACCGGGAAACCGGAATGCACGAGATCTACGTCATCCGACCCAAGACCCGTTTCTTCCTGGATCTCCCGAAACGCTTGCTCCAACGGGGGGACGGTCTCGAGGTACCCCGAGACGGCGGCCCAGTGGCCCCGGAACGAACCCACCTTCTCCGAACGCTCGAGGAGGAGGATCCGACCGTCGTCCCGTTCCAGGAACGCTGTGACGACCTCGACCTCCTCCACGCCGTCGATCCGAAACCGTCCGATCGTACCGTTCACTTCGACGATCTCTCCCTCGCGCACCACTTCCGGATCGACCCGGGCAACGACGGGCACTTGACCCGGGGGCCCGGGCTCTACGGGAACCCCGTGGAGGAGGACGGCTACCACTCCCGGGGGGAGCGATTCGGTCGGCGGCCACCAAAGCGCGGGAAGCGCGAGGACCTCCGGCGACGGCCGCCCGGACTCCCAGCGGAGCGGGTCGTCCACGAGGTGCGCCGCGCCGTGGGCACGACCGGGAGCCACACCGAGTGCCGGCAGTGTCATCGCACGACGGAGGTCGACTTCGCTCATCGCGTTATGGGCATCTCCCGGCCCGGTCCGACAAACGCCTTCTACTCGGCGCCGGTCGCCACGTCGTGCGGCTCAGCGCCTTCACGGTCGTGGACGACTATCCGTCCGACCCGCCGTACGACCGGCTCCTCGACGTCGTGCTTCTCGCCGAGGCGGCCGAGGAGGGGGGTCTTTCGACGCTGTGGGTCGCGGAGCATCACTTCCATTCGGGCGGTATCTCCCCTTCTCCACCGGTGCTGCTGGCCGCCCTCGGAGCCCGCACTCATCGGCTGCGCCTGGGCTCCCTCGTGAGCGTCCTTCCGTTCCACGACCCGGTCGAGCTCGCGGAGCAGTATGCGATGGTCGACCGGCTCCTCGGGGGTCGCCTCAATCTCGGGGTCGGAAGCGGTTACATCGCCCTCGAGTTCGAGGGTTTCGGTGTCGACCCTCTCGCGAAGCGCGAGCTCTTCGACCGCGCGCTCGAGACCCTGCTCGCGGCCTTCGAGGGGAAGGAGGTCCGCGCCGCCCGACCGAATGCGCGGCCGGTGCGGATCAACGTGCGCCCCATGCAACAGCCGCATCCGCCCCTCTGGGTCGCCGTTCAGCGACGGGAGGCGATACCGTTCGTCGCCCGCCGCGGACTTTCCATGGCGCTCGTGCCGTACGCGACGCTCGCCTCTCCCGCCGAGCTCGCGGAGGAGGTGCGGGAGTACCGGGCGCAGCTTCCCGCCGGAGCCCGCGGCGAGGTCGCGGCGGCGCTGCACCTCTACGCCGGACCCCACCCCGAGCGCGCCCGGCACGCGCTCCAACGATACCTCGATAGCCGGCTCGCCACCCAGAGCGCCTTCTACCAGGAGAAGGTCCGACGCGACCCGGCCCATGCGAAGGCCGCCACGATCGAGAAGAGCGGTTGGGCGATCTTCGGCTCACCCGAAGAGGTCGCGCAGCGCTTGCGCGAGTTCCGCACCACCGGCGTGGACGAGGTCCTCGGGATCTTCGACTTCGGCGGGCTTCCGAGCGAAGAGGTCGGGCGGTCGGTGCGCGCCCTCGGCGCCGCTTTCGGTTCGGGCGACCCGAGAGCCGAACCGACTTAACCCACGAGTTCTTCGACCCCCGAGGGAACCGATGCCCGAAATCCTGCCGGGAGTGCATCTCGTGGAAGGAGTCGACCCGTCACCCGACTTTTCGACGCACGTCTACCTGGTGAAGGACAAGGGGGCGTCGTGGACGCTCATCGACACCGGCCTCCCTGGAGCGTCGACGGCGATCCTCGCGTACCTCGCGAAGGTCAAGGTCGAACCCACCGCCGTGAAGAAGATCCTCATCACGCACCTTCACCGAGACCACACGGGCTCGCTCAAGGTGATGCTCGAGAAGACGCACGCCCGCTCGTTCGCCCACTGGGTCGAGGCGGCCTACATCGCCCTCGACCCGAAATACGACGGGCCCGGCAGCCCGCCCGCGGAGCCGGTGATCGTCGATGAGGCGTTCAAGGACGGCGACCCGATCGACGCCGCCGGTGGCCTGATCGCCTACCACACTCCCGGCCACACCCCCGGGCACTCGTCGTTCTACCAACCGGAGCGTAAGCTCCTCTTTTCGGGGGACCTATTCTTCGTCGAAGGGGAGAAGGCAACGCTCACGCCCCCCGAGTACACGTTCCACACGCCGACCGCCAAGATCTCCGCCCGTCGCATGGGACGACTCTCGGTCGATTCCCTGCTGACCTACCACGGCGGCCCGATTCTGAAGAACGGGGGCGGGGCGGTCCGCGCCGTCACCCAGCAGCTCTAAGCCTCGGAACCGCGCCGGCGCCCCGAACGCCCTCGTTCGCGACGCGCGAATGGGACTGGCCAGATTTGAACTGGCGTCTCGGAGTCCCGAACCCCGAAGGATGGACCAAGCTACCCCACAGTCCCGGACGCGGTTTTGCCAGCCGCCCCCGCTATTTGAACGTGAGGGCGCGTGCCGCGACCCCGCTCGTTGCCGGGGCCTGTTTCACGACCTCCCCCGCCGCCTTTACATTCGGTGTCGCCGATAGCCCGGACCGAGATGGCCAGCCAAAGCTCCGTACCGCCCATCCCCGGGATCGCGCCGGTGAACTCGCTTTCGTGGAGCGTGCCGGGTCTCGAGGAGGACCCGACGATGTGTCTGCGCTGCCGCTCGGCTCAGCTGCTCTGCGGGAAACCGGTCTGCCCGATCCTGGTCAAGTACCGGGCGTTCGAGAAGACCCTACCCATGGTCAACGGCCTCGACCTTGACGGCACCTCGCCTCCCGCGTTGTTCGTCGGACGGTTCGGCTATCCCAAGGTGTCGGTCGGCCCGCTCCTGAGTCCGGAGCACGGCTCGACCGAACTCTTCGACACTCCCGAAGAGTGGGTAGGCCGGTCGGTCCAGGAAGTCGTGTCGTTCCGGACCGGTCTCGTCCGCGGCACGACCCCGATCCGCGTGACGGATGCCGAGCGTCCGATCCCGATCCTCGAGGATCTCCAGCTGCTCGGGATCGCGGGGGAGACGGTCGACAGCGAGGCCCACTTCCGTCGGCCCCCTCGCGGTCACCTCTCGCTCAGCGATTCCACGCCCCCGTTCGGCCCCACCGCACCGATCGAGACGATCCGACTCGATGTCCGCCGAGTCGACCCACATCTCGACCGTCTCACCTCGGACATCCACGCGAACGCCCGCGTCGCGGTCGAGGAACTCTACCACCGAGGGGTCCGGGTGAGTCGGATCCAGAGGGCGTTCAGTGTCGGCACGCTCGGTCGCCGCGGGCGGCGTCGTCTCGTGCCGACCCGCTGGAGCATCACCGCCGTGGACGACCTTCTCTCCAAGACGAACCTCGAGCAGATCCGAGGCCTGCCCGAGCTCGGTGAGATCCTCGTTCACCGGTTCACCGCTCTCGACAATCGTTGGGTGCTCGTGTTCCTGCCGGGGTCGTACCGCTACGAGTCGATCGAAGCGTGGTATCCGAACACGCTCTGGAATCCGAACCCGAACCAGATCGTGATGATCGGCGACCACGAGGGGTTCCGGGGCCGGACCACGTACGCCTCGATCGGTGGCTGCTACTACGCGGCGCGCCTCGCAACGAGCGAGGCGCTCCTGCGTATGGGACGCCAAGCCGGGGTCGTGGTTCTCCGCGAGGTCCATCCCGGCGAGATCCTTCCGCTCGGTGTCTGGAACGTTCGCGAGCACGTGCGGGCGGCCCTCCATGAACCGCCCGAAAAGGTCGCGTCGCTCGGCGAGCTGACGGAGCGTATCGGCGCCTCTTTCGCCATCCCGCTCCCCCGGTGGCTCACGGCGAGCGCGCTCCTTCACGAGGCCCGGACGCAGCGGCGTCTCGACGAGTGGCTGGTCAGCGCCTCGTAGACCTCGAGGCGCTCATGGAAATCGGGCGCCACACCGACCGCAGAACGCCTCGTCCCCGATCCGAGCTGCCCCGCAACTGGCACAGGTGATCGTCGTGCGGGGCCGGCCGCAGCCGCGGCAGAAGCCATCTCCCGCGAGCGCAGGGTAACCGCAATCCGGACACCGCTCCCCTCCGGCGACGGCCTCGGCCGTCTGGGTGGGGTCGGCCGTCGCGGAGCCCGGGCCCGACATTCCCGGACCGCCCCCGCCGGTGGCCGGAACCACCGCGGCGAGACCCTCGACCGTCCCTCCGAGCGTACGGCGGCCGCGGAGAGCCAGCCGGAAGGCATCGGTGAAGTCGCCCTTGTCGAACGCGACCTGCGCCTGGTCGCGAAGCGCCTTGGCCCCCTCGACCGCGGGGTCACGCGCGCGGCGACCACCGAGCGCGTCGAGCTCGTCAGAGAGGATCCGCATCTGGAAATGGGATTCCGCCCGGTTCTTGGGTAACGCGGGGACCGCGGGCGAAGGGGAAACGGGAGTCGCGGCGACGGTCCCGGTCTCGCGAGGATTCTCGGGGAGGTTGGCCGTGCCCGTCCCTTTCGAGGGGAGGGGCGTGCCCGTCGACATCGCTCCTTTCTGGCGCGCGTTCACGAGCGCCTCGTGCGCGGACTGCGCGATCCGGTACGACTGGTCGAACTGATGGGTGTCGAAGGCGCCCTGGGACTCGGCGATCAGTTCCTGGGCCCGGTGCACGTCCACGCCCTGCCGGGCCAGGATGCCCGATTCCCGTCGCGCCATCGCGAGCCGGTTGAAGGCACGGTCCTGGCTCAGCTCGGGCCGGTCGTCGAGCTCGCTCAGGAGCTTGGCCTTTCGCGACCGAAGGCGCCGGATCAGGAGGAGAAGGACGCCCGCCGAAACGACGGCGAGGACGATGACGAACGCGACGAGGATGATCTCCGTGCTGGTGAGGCTCGCCACCGGATCCTCCTTCGTCGCTCCCGGTCGGGGTGGCCAGGGCGGTCGAACTAGGGGTGGGTCGGGTATTTAGAGGGCAACTAGACCGCGGTTCCGAGCAGGTACGTCGAGCGCGCGCCGTCCACTCGAAGTTCCACATCGGAGCCCAGCGGCGGGCGCCGGTCGAGCACCACCGGGAGGTAATTGTCGAGGCGGGCGACCGAGCTTCCTCCCGGTCCGTGTTCGAGCACCCGGCCCACGGTCCGGGTCCCGATCCAGCGTTCGAGACGGTCGCGCGCGATGCGATGACGCAGCGTCGCGAGCTCCCGGGAGCGTCGCTTTGCCACCCGAGGAGGCTGGGCCGCTAGCCGAGCGGCGGGCGTCCCCGGCCGGGCGGAGAACCGAGTTACGTTCACCGTCTCGGGGCCGACGGCCTCGAGAAGCTCCTCGGTCGCACGGAAGTCCTCCTCGGTCTCGCCCGGGAAGCCGACGATCACGTCGGTGGCGAGGTGCAGCCCCGGAAGACGCCGACGGGCGGCCTCGACCTGGCGCCGGAACATCGCGGCCGGGTAGCCGCGATGCATCGCATCGAGCACCCGGTCGGAGCCGCTCTGCAGCGGAAGGTGGAGGAATCGATACGCCGGCCCCTCCGCGAGGGCGTCGAGGTAAGCGTCCCGATGCGGTTCGAGGCTCTGCGGGCTCATCATCCCGACCCGAACCCGAAACCCTCCGGGGACTCCGGCGACCGACCGGAGGAGGTCGGGGAGACGTTCGGGACCCCCGAGGTCCTCGCCCCAGGCCGCGGTATCGAGGCCGGTGAGCCGGATCTCCCGGACTCCCCGGGTCGTCGCCTCACGCACCCGGCGAAGCACCTCCGCGACCGGGACGCTCGCGAGCCGGCCGCGGGCGAGTCGACTGAAGCAGTAGGTGCAGCCGCTCGTGCATCCCTGGGCGATGACCACTTCCTCCGACACGACCGGTGCCGCGAGTTCGGGCGTCGAAGGAGCGGAGGAGCGCGGTCGCGTTACTTCCACCGACCAGGTGTCGAGAAGGGCCGGAAGGTGGTCCTGCTCACGGATCGGGACGAAGGTGGTCCGCTCCCGCGCCGGACCGCTCATCAGGTCGGTGCGGAGCGGGACGAGGCATCCCGTCACGACCAGCCGGGGCACGCGGTCCGCGAGGGCTTGCCAACGTCGGACCATCCGAGCCTCGGTGGGACCGATCACCCCGCAGGTCACGAGGATCCCGACGTCCGCGCCCGCCGGGGCGGGCGAAAGCTCGTGGCCGCGGGAGACGAGGTCGCGGGCGATCCCCGCGCCCTCGCCCTGGTTCTGGGAACACCCGTAGGACTCGACGTAGACCCGCACGACCGGCCCGGAGCGCCCGACCCCTAGAAGACCGATAGCTTACCGGAGAGGAGGCGCCGCGGGATCGAGTCGATGTCGTCGAACCACTTCTGGGCGACCCCCTCCGCGTTCGGCTTCACCTTGGCGAGCTTGACGCCGTCCGCGGTGAGGATCTGCAGGCTCGCGACCTGCGGCTGGTCGACCGGCTTTCCGATCTGGGAGAGGATCCGCACGTGGACCTCGCGGACGTCGCCGCCGGCTTCCTTCACGATGTCGTTCGCGATGAGGTTGCCGAGCAGGTTGTAGATCTTTCCGACGTGATTGACGGGGTTCTTTCCCGCGGACGCTTCGAGGCTCATCGGGCGGCAAGGCGTGATGAGACCGTTCGCGCGGTTCCCCCGCCCGACGGACCCGTCGTCCCCGGCCTCCATCGATAGGCCGGTCACAGTGAGGTAGTAGCGGCCGAGCTCGGGGTCGTCCGCGGTGTTGACATCGATCGAGACCTTGCGGCGGGTCAACTTCGCGGCCTGCTCGGCGAGCTGGTCGTGGATCTCCTCGCAGACCGCCGCATACTCGCGGCCGTCCTTGATCTCGCTGTCGACGAGGGCCGCCGCCACGGTGAGGTGAATGTCCTCGTCCTGGCGGTATCCCATGACCTTGACGTCCTCACCGAGGGCGGTGAGCTTCTTCTTCAGTTTCAGGGTCAGGAACCTCTCGCTCTCGAGAACGAGCCGCTCGGTGTCCGAGAGCGGGGCGAAGCCGACCCCGAACGACGTGTCGTTCGACAGGACGGCCTTCTGGTCGAACACGCCGCGCAGGTCGACCGACCCCTGGCCGATCTTGCAGTCGAAATCGACCTGGGTCTCGACGTTGAGGTGCGCGCAGACGGATTGAACGTATTTCTTCGCCGCGTCGACCGCGACGTCCCGGTACGGGAGCTTTTCGCCGTTGACCTCGGTCGTGGCCCGGCCGACGAGCAGGATGTAGATCGGGCTCGTGACCTTGCCTCCACCGAACTTCGGCTCGGAGGCGCCGCCCACGACCTGCGTTTCGTCGGTATTGTGGTGGAGGATCTTCCCGAACTCGTCGAGGTAGAGGCGGCAGAGGGCGCGGCTCACCGACTCCGAGACCCCGTCCGCGATCGAGTCGGGGTGACCGAGCCCCTTCCGCTCGACCAGCTCGACCTCTTGCTCCTCGATGTGGACCGTGCGTAGCGGCTCGACCTGGATGTTGCGGGCCATGGAGGGTTCCTTCGGTCGGCGGAGCCGGGGGTGGGTTTAAGGGTTGCGCGACCGGCGGGAGGAGATTCCGCTCCCGAGCCCGTCAGGGGTTGTGTCCGGCGAAAACACTCTTCGCCATGTGCGCCCCGGCGCGTTCGTAACCGAGCCGCCGATAGTACTCGCGGGTGCCGACCGCGCTCGTGACGAAGACGCGAAGAAAGCCATCGGCGCGGACCCGCTCTTCGGCGGCGGTGAGCAAGGCCCGACCGAATCCGCGGTGCTGGTACTGGTTCGGGCGAGACCCCTGCTGGCCGACCGGGACCTCGCTCCCGACGACCTTCAGCTCCCGGATCACCGGGGCGTCGAGCCCGCCCTCCGTACCCCGCGAGGGGAACCGTAGACGGAGGAATCCGGCGACCGTGTCCGTGGCGGGGTCCTCCCACGCGTAGAAGACCTCCCGGCCGCCCGCCGCGTCGTACTCGGTCTCGCTCAGCTGGAAGGCCTCGGGGGGTGGGGTCGCCCGGCGGCCCGCTTCGCGGCAGCGCAGGCACCGGCAGTGGGCTCCCTCCGACCGCAGGCGGTCGAGGGCCTTCTCCCGGAGGTTGCTCGTTCGAACTCCGGCGGCGATCAGCCGGGCCGGGATGTCCCGCTGGATGCGCTGGATGCGGACCCAGGGCGGCAGCCGTCGCTTCATGCGGGCGAGCAGTTCCGAGGCGGTGGCCGTGTCGTACGGTTGGTAGCGGCCCGCCGTCCAATCATCGAAGAGGGGGGTTCCGGGCAGCACCAGGGTCGGGTAGATCTTGAGCAGGTCGGGGCGGTAGTCGGGGTCGTCCCACAACCGCTCGAAGTCGGCGAGGTCCGAGGCCGGGTCCATGCCGGGCAACCCCAGCATGAGATGGTAGCAAAGCTTGAGGCCGCGATCCCGCGCCTGCCGGCTCGCCCGGGTGACGTCCTCCGTGGAATGGGCCCGGCCGACCGCCGCGAGAACATCGTCGTGCAGACACTCGACCCCCACCTCGACCCGCGTCACCCCGGCAGCGAGCAGGAACGGGAGGACCCGCTCGTCGCACCAATCCGGCCGCGTCTCCACGGTCAGTCCTACCACGCGGTGGCTCGCGAGCTCGTTCTGGGTCTGGGCGTCGGCGAGCGAGGTCGAGGGCGTCCCGTTGAGGCCGTCGTAGATGCCCCGGAGAACTTCCTCCTGGTACGACCGCGGCCGAGAGGGGAACGTACCCCCCATCACGATCACCTCGACCTTGGATGTCGGGTGGCCGATCGCCTCCAACGTCTCGATGCGATGGCGAGCGATCGCCCGCGTATCCCAGTGGAACTGAGCCCCTCGAAGCGCGGACGGTTCCTCTCCGGTGTAGCTCTGGGGACTACCGTTGTCCACGCCTCCCGGACAGTACGTGCACCGACCGTGCGGGCATCGGGCCGGCGCGGTCATCACCGCAACGATCGCGACCCCGGAGAGAGTGCGCGATGGCTTACGCCGGACCGCGCCGTCGTAGCGGGCGCGTTGCTCGGGCGGCAGCGCCGCGACCCAATCGACGTTCGAAGGGAGGGGACCCGGTGGCCCTGTCCGCATCCCCGCGAGCTTGGCCCGATGGATATCCTCGGGGGTCGGGGTCGCTAGCGACCGCGCCACAGACGGCTCTCTCCTGTCATCAGGTAGGGCGCCTTCTGCAGGTCGGCGACCGTCCGCGACCCGGTGAGGAACATGGCGACCTTGAGCTCGTGGACGAGGAATTCGAGTTCCTTTCGGGTCGTGAGATAGTCGGTCGCGGCGGCCCGCAGCATCCCTCCCGCGGTCCCCGCCGCGGTCGCGCCGAGCGAGAGTGCCCGGGCGACGTCCAACCCCGAGCGCACGCCACCGCTCGCGACGACCGGAAGGCCGAGCGGAACGAGCTCGAGGACCGAGATCGGCGAGGGGATCCCCCAGTTCCAGAAGGTCTTGCCCACCCGCATCTCTCGCTCGGCGCCCTGCTCGACCGCACGATGGTACTCGACCGCGGCGAACGAAGTCCCGCCCGTCCCGCTCACGTCGAACGCCTTCACCGAGCGAGCACGGAGCTCCTCCGCGACCTCCCGCGAGATCCCGGCGCCCGTCTCCTTCACGAGGACGGGGAAGCGGGCGGCAAGCTCGCCGATCCGTTCCAGGCAGCCTTTCGAACGTCGGTCCCCTTCCGGCTGGACCATCTCCTGGAGGAAGTTGAGGTGGATCGCGAGTACGTCGGCGTGGATCAGGTCCATCGCCGCCCGCACGTCGTCCGGGCCAACGACCCGGTCACCGGGCTTCTGCGGGATGGTCTGGGGAGCTCCGATGTTCGCGAACTTGAGCGGTACCGCGTGGTCCGCCACGCACGAGTAGCTCTCGGGGTACTGGCCCTTCAAGATCGCCGCCCGTTCGCTTCCGACCCCCATCGCCACGCCCACCTCGGTCGCGGCGCGGGCGAGGTTGTCGTTGATCTTTGCCGCGTCCGGGAACCCTCCGGTCATACCGGTGATCACGATCGGGGCGGCGAGGCGGTGACCGAGCAGCGTCACCGAAGGGTCGATCTCGTCGAAATCGACCTCGGGAAGGGCCCGGTGGATGAGCTGGATGTCGTCCCAGTACCGATACCGGCCTTCGACGTCCTTGCCGAGGACGACCTTGACGTGTTCCGCCTTGCGGTGGCTCAAATCAAGACCCCCGGCCTCGGACGGATCAGGAGGATCGCGCACGAGCCCAGCTCCCGAACTCCATTCCGCCTCGGACGGCACGCGAGACGGCGCCATCCGATAGTCCGCTAATAAGTGCTGCGTCAGCGCCGGCGGCGGCGATCGCGAGCATCGCCGTTGCCTTGGCACGGATCCCGCCGGTCACGTCCGTCCTTCCCGATGTCGGCCGAAGGGTGGCGACCGTCTCGAGCGTGACGCTCCGCACGACCGTTCGGCGGCGTCCCGACGGGCCCTCGAGGATCCCCTCGACATCGCTGACGAAGACGACCCGCTCGGCTCCGAGCGCGGGCACCAGGGCGAGCGCGATGGTGTCCGCGCTCAGGATCGACGACCCCCACGCCTCGTCCGGCACGACGTCCCCGAAGGACACGGGCAGGAAGCCCCCGTCCAGGGCGGCCCGAACGGGGGAGGGGTCGAGGTGGACGAGCTCGCCCGCGCGATTGCGCGCGTGGGTCGACATCGGTATCGAGCAGGGGGAAGCGCCCCCGTGGACGAGCTCGCGGAGCACGGCGAGGTGGAGTCGCCGGACCTCGGAAGCCACGATCGCGGCGCCCCGGGTCCGTTCGGAGCCCGAGCCCCCGCCGTCCGGAGGCACGGCGAGACCGAACCTCTTCGCGCCGGGGTGTCCGAAGGACCCGGCGCCGTGGAGGAGGACGATGCGGCGGTCGCGCACCCCCGCCACTTCCCGGGCGAGGCGTGCGAGCACCTTCGGGCGGAGTTTTTCCACCTCGCGCTTGCGCGTGATCACGCTGCCGCCGAGCTTCACGATGACGACCGGCGCGGTGGGGTCGGCCGTACGAGCCATCCCGACCGACCCGGGCCTACGCCCGATCCGGGCCCGTCCCGCGGGCGAACAGCATGAGCGCCCCGAGAACCAGAGGGATCACGGAGGCGAAATAGAGCCATTGGAACGTCACGAGCCAATACGCCATCCCCGCCATTCCAAGGCCGATGAGCACGGAGGCCAGGACGAGAAAGGGCACCGAGAGCGAGCTCGGGGCGGACGGATGAGCGGAACCCTTCTCCGAACCGTATTCGGACATCGTTCGGACGACAGCGGCGCCCCTTCAAATGGCTTCGGTCGAGCGAAACGACCGCTCCGGGCCCGTTCGATGCCTTTCGACGCCGTCGAGACTCGCTCCGGAGCTCAACTCGGCAAAAGGTACATATGGCATGCCCTCTTCGCAACGCCGCCCGAGGCCCGGGCAGGCTTCGACGGTGTCACCTGCTAACGAAAACCGGCCGGTCGACGCGCCGGAACCACATGAACCCACCCAAGCGACGAATCCGGCGGTCGCGCCCGTCAGCGACCGCCGCCCGGGCGCGGACAGTGCGGGAGTGTCGGTGCCGGCACCCCCACCGTCGGCGCCCGGGAACCCGGCCTCCTCGACCGGGGGACTTCTCGACTCGATCTTTTCCTCGAAGAGCGAACTGTTCCGGGGAAGCCGCGAGGTGCTCCGGGACTCCTACATCCCGAGCCGGCTCCCGCACCGCGAGCAGCAGCTCCGCCAGGTTGCCGAGGTCCTCGGTCCCGCGCTGCGCGGGGACCTTCCCTCGAACCTGCTCATCTATGGGAAGATCGGGACCGGCAAGACCGCCGTCGTGGCGCAGGTCCGCCAGGACATCCAGCGACGCACCGACCCCGCGTCCGACATCACCTTCATCACGCTCAACTGCGGCAACATCGACACACCGTACAGCCTCCTCCAGACGATCGCCAACACGTTCGCGAAGACGGAGGCGGAGCGGATCCCGACGGGGTGGTCGCTCGACCGCGTTCAGTCGGGCATGCGCCGCTTGATGGACGCACGCGGCGGTATCCTCCTCCTCGTCCTCGACGAGGTCGACCGGCTGGTCGCTCGCAGCGGCGACAACGTCCTCTACACGCTCAGCCAGATCAACACCGAGCTCGAGACCGCCCGCCTCGCCATCCTCGGGATCTCGAACGACCTCAAGTTCACGAACCATTTGGACGCGCGCGTCCGCAGCCGGCTCAACGAGGAGAAGATCCTCTTCCCACCCTACGATGCGACGCAGCTCCAGGACATCCTTCGCGACCGGGCTCACGAAGCGTTCCGGGACGGGGTCGTCGACCCCGGGGTCGTCGAGCGGTGTGCGGCCTACGCGGCGCTCGAGAACGGGGATGCGCGCCGGGCGCTGGCCCTGCTGCGGCTCGCCGCCGAGATGGCGGAGCGGGACCACGCGAAGCGGATCACCCCCGACCACGTCGTGAAGGCGAAGAACCGGCTCGAGCAGGACATCATCATCGATTGCTGCCGGACGCTGCCGCCCCACTGCAAGGTCCTGCTCTACGCGATCCTGCAATCGTTCGAGCGCCGCCGGACCGGCGTCCTGACGGGCGAGGTGTACGATAGCTACCGACGTCTCGCGGAGCGTCTCGGTCTCCAGCCGCTGCACGCTCGCTCGATCTCGAACTACGTTTCGGAGCTCGAGTCGCTCGGCCTGATCCGCGCTACGATCGTCTCCCGGGGCCGCGGCGGTCGCACGCGGGAGATCATCGTCGATGTCCCGATCTCCGAGACGATGCCGGCGCTCGAAGAGGACCCTCTCATCGCCCCGGTCGGCCGCCCGAAGCCGCGGGGCCAGATGTTGCTCACGAATTTCGACAACCCCGCGCACACCACCGGCCCGTTCTGACCGTCACGATTCTACTCCGCGGAGGCCACGAACCCCCGCCGCCTCCAAAAGCCCTCGACCGGCGTCAGCCTTCGGAGGTCGAGGTTTCCGACACGACCGAGGAATCTGTGGGGATCATCTCCGCCGCGCGCGCGGAGCGCCGGGCCCGTTCCCTGCGGAGCTCCCTCAGGTCCTTGTCGATATCCCGCAGTTCCGAGGCGGCGCGACGCAGCCGGACCCGAGCGATCCGCTCGAGGGCGGTGATCTCGCGGTCGAGCTGCTCGTCGGTCGCGCGGAAGGAGCTCATTCGACCATCCCGGTATCGATCTGGGCCTTCTGGAGCTTCGAGGAAAAATCGACGAAGACCGTCTTGATCTCGGTGAACTCCTCGATCGCCACGCTGCCGGCCTCCCGGCCGCCGTTCCCGGTGTTCTTGACGCCTCCGAACGGGAGCTGAACCTCGGCGCCGATCGTGGGCGCGTTGATGTACGTGATCCCGGCCTCGAGGTCGTGGATCGCCCGGAACGCTCGGTTCACATCCTGGGTGTAGATCGCGGAGGAGAGTCCGTAATCGACGTCGTTCGCCACTCGCACCGCCTCGTCGTAGTCCTTTACGCGGATCACGGAGAGCACGGGCCCGAAGATCTCCTCCTTCGAGATCCGCGTGCCGTGCTTCGTCTCGAAGATCGTCGGTTCGAGGAAGAATCCCCGGTCGTAGGCTCCCCCTTCGAGCTTGTGGCCACCGTAGCGGAGCTTGGCCTCCTTCTTCCCGATCTCGATGTACTCGAGGATCTTTCGCTCCTGGTCGGCCGACGCGACCGGTCCCATGCCCGTCGTCGGGTCGAGCGGGTCGCCGACGGTGAATCGGTCGAGGCGGTCGGTGAGCATGCCGAGGAACCGGTCGTAGACCTTGGTGTGGACGATCAACCGGCTGGTCGCCGTGCAGCGCTGGCCCGCGGTCCCGAAGGCGCCGAAGAGGACCCCGTCCAGCGCGAGCGCAAGGTCGGCGTCCTCCATCAGGATGACCGGGTTCTTCCCACCGAGCTCCAGGTGGACCATCTTGAGGCCCTGGGCTCCGCGCACGTAGACCTCCCGACCGGCCTCGACGCCGCCCGTGAAAGAGACCGTGCGGATGCGCGGGTCGCCGACGAGGGCGTTCCCCACGACGCTCCCCGAGCCGGTCACGAAATTGATGACGCCCGGAGGAACGCCGGCCGCCGCGTAGATCTTGACGACCTCGGCCCCGCAGCGCGCCGTGTTCGAGGCCGGCTTGAACACCACGGTGTTCCCTGTGACGAGCGCGGCGGCCATCTTCCAGTTCGGGATCGCGGTCGGGAAGTTCCAGGGCGTGATGCACGCTACGACGCCCTTTGGTTGCCGGACGGTCATGCAGAACTTCGAGCGTAGTTCGGATGGGACGGTCTCGCCCGCGAGACGCCGGCCCTCGCCGGCCATGTACTCGATGAAATCGACCGACTCCTGAACGTCGCCGAGGCCCTCGCTGATCACCTTGCCCATCTCCTGGGTCACGATCCGACCTAGGGCCGGCTTCGCCTCGCGCATACGACGCGCAGTCTCGAGGAGGATGTCGCCTCGCTTCGGAGCGGGCGTGTCCCGCCAGGCCGGAAACGCCTTCGCCGCCGCCGTGACCGCCGCGTCCACGTCCTGGGGCGTCCCGGCCACGAACGAACCGACCGGTTCCCTCGTGGCCGGATTGATGGTCTCGAAGCGCTTCGACCGCGCCGGAACGAGCCACTTACCGTTGATGAAATGACCGTACTCCTCGACCTTGACCGTCATGCTGCCTCGCTTCGAACGATGGAGAGCCGGACGGGTAAAAGCCTGCCGGACGAAGGCGCACCGCCAAACCCGTTCCTCCCGTCCGCTCGAACCTGCGGGGGCTCGACGGTTCCGATACGTTCGGAGGCAAAGCCGCTTTGGCATCGTGCTCGCTGGGCTTCCCGAGGTTTCGCGACGTGCCTCCGCAGCGACGGCTGGACGATTTCTCGGGCGGTCCGGGTTCGGTAGCGCCGGAGCCTCCGAAGGGACGACCCCACCCTCCCGCGCTCCCGGGGACCTGGCAGGTCGTGGACGGACACATCGTCCACCCCCTGATCAAGGCCGGGGAGCTCCGGGCCCTTCCCTTCCAGCTCGACCTCGCGCGCATCGGGCTTGACGAGGACCTCCTCGTCGTTCTTCCCACGGGACTCGGTAAGACCGTCATCGCCGCCCTCCTCGCTGCCGAATTCCTCCGACGGTCGGACGGGAAGGTCCTCGTGCTCGCCCCGACTCGCCCTCTCGTGCAACAGCACGCGGAGTCGTTCGCGCGTTGGCTCACCCCACTGCGGATCGCCCGGTTCACGGGCACCGTGCACCGACCCGTGCGCGAGGGAGCGTGGGACACGGCCGACGTGGTCTTTGCGACCCCCGAGATCATCGTGAACGACCTCTCGGCCCAGCGCTACCGACTGACGGAGGCGACGCTGGTGGTGTTCGACGAGGCCCATCACGCCGTAGGGAAGTATGCCTACGTCCCCCTCGCCGCCCAATACCGTGCCGAACGACCCGAGGGCGGTCGAGTGCTCGGTCTCACCGCGTCCCCGGGCGGCAAGGACGAGCGGATCGAAGAGGTCGTCGGGCACCTGGGGGTCCAACGCATCGAAGCCCGGAGCCGGGAGGACGACGGGGTTCGGGAGTACGTTCAGGACATCGACATCGAATACCGTTGGGTGGACCTCCCGCCGGAGGCGCAGCGCATCCAAGCGCTCCTCGGGGCCGCCGCCCAAGCGACGGCGCGAAAGCTCCAGAAGATGGGGTATCTTCGCAAGAAGCCGATCCGCTCGATATCGGTCAAGGACCTCATCGCGCTCCGCGCGGAGATCTTCGCCCGACCGGGGCCGATGGTCCGTCGGTTCGGTCCGCTGTTCCACCAGCTGGTCCTCCTCCACCTCCATCATGCCCAGGAGCGGCTCGAAACCCAGGGCCTTGCGCCGTTCGTCCAGTACCTCGACCGACTGGCGAGCAAAGAGAAGCCGAGCCGCGGAGACCTCGCGGTCCTCAAACTGCCCGAGGTCGTTACGGCCCGCCGGGAGGCCGAGGAGTACCTGCGAACCTCTCGGGAGTCCTCCCACCCCAAGCTCGACGCCCTCGTCGAGCTGGTCCGCGAGACGCTCGCACGTCCGCGAGACCACCCGCCGCGGATCCTCGTCTTCGCGCAGTATCGGGACACCATCCAAACGATTCAGTCAATCCTCGAGCTCCAGGACTGGACCACGGGTCGTTTCGTGGGTCAGGCCACCCGCGATGCCGACGACAAAGGGATGAACCAGAAGGACCAGGGCCGCATCCTGAGCGCCTTTCGGGAGGGTCGATTCCCGATCATGGTGGCCAGCAGCGTCGCGGAAGAGGGGCTGGACGTGCCCGACGTCGACCTCGTGGTGTTCTTCGAGTCGGTGCCGAGCGAGATCCGGGCCATCCAGCGACGGGGTCGGACGGGGCGGAGCTCGGTGGGTCGGGTCGCCGTCCTCCTGACGCGCGAGACCCGGGACGTCCAGTATCAAGCGGCCGAGGTTCGTCGCGAGCAGTCGATGCGTCGGATCGTCCGCCGCCTTTCCCGGGAGGCGCGACAACGCTCACAAAAGCCCTCCGGGGGCCGGCGCCGCAAGAGGCGCCCGGGGCGGGAACCTCCGTATAAACCTTCGGCCGCGCCGTGTGACGTTACCGCTCGGTCATTGAGGCTAAATATGCTAATCCGGGTCAAACGCCCCGTCAACCTATGGGCTCGCTCACTTGGGTGGTCCAGAACCTCGGGCTCCTGACGTTGACGCTCCTGTGCGTCGCGCTCACGTTCTACCTCGTCTACTGCATGATCCATCCCGAACGGTTCTGACGAAAGAGTTCGATGTCGTTCGAGCTGCAGTCGCTCTGGGATATTCTCCTGGTCTTGGGCCTCGCTCTCGCGCTTGCCCCCTGGTTCGGGGGCTACCTCGGTCGGGTCTACATGGACCGACCTGTGTTCGGTGACGCGGTCTTTACCCCGATCGAGTCGGCGGTCTACCGCGTTCTCGGGACCTCGCCGCGGCACCAGATGAGGGCGCGCGAGTACATGGTGGCGCTCCTGCTCGTCAACGGCGGGACGCTGGCGTTCATCTTCTTCTGGTTCTTCTTCCAGGGGCAGACTCCCCTGAACCCCCTCGGTATCCCGAACATGGGATGGGACCTCGCGTTTCATTCCGCGTCCAGTTTCACGACCAACACCAACTTCACCCACTTCACGAACGAGTCCCAACTTAGCCTCGGCTCCCTGATGGTCGCCTGGCCCCTCGCCCTGTTCATCTCTCCCGCGACGGGCCTCGCCGTCCTCGCGGCCATGGTTCGGGGATTCGTCCGCAAGGACGGGACTCTCGGGAATTTCTACGTCGACATGACCCGGTCGATGACCCGTCTGCTCCTGCCCCTCGCCGCGATCGGCGCGCTCGTGTTCGTCCTTCTGGGAGTGCCGGAAACGCTGACCGCGTTCGTCACGGCCCATCCTCTGACCGGGGGCACCCAAACCATCTATCTGGGACCCGTGGCGAGCTTCCAGTCGATCTCCCTTCTCGGCTCCAACGGGGGCGGGTTCTACTCGGCGAACATGGCCTCCCCGATCGCGAACCCCTCCGCGCTCACCAACCTCTGGGGGATCGGCCTCATGCTGGTCTTTCCCTTCTCGGCGCCGTTCGCGTTCGCCGAGATCGTCCGCCGCAAGAACGAGGCGTGGCCGTACATCGGGACCATCCTGATCATCCTCGCGGTCGCGCTCGCGCTCTTCATCGCCTTCCAAGCCGCGACCAACCCCGCGCTCGCGACGGTCTCGGGGCTCGGCGCTCAAACGAGCGGGTATCCGGTCGGGTCCGAGACCCGGTGGAGCCTCAGCGAATCCTCGACGTTCCAGGTCGTGAGCGTGTTCTCCAACGTCGGAGCGAACAACCTCATGATCGGTGCGCTCTCGCCGATCGCTCAGCTCGTCCTGCTCTTCGGAATGTTCACGCAGAGTACGCCGGGCGGCGTGGGCACGGGTTTCGCGATGTTGCTGCTCTTCGCGATCCTCGGGATCTTCGTCGCCGGCCTCATGGTCGGACGGACCCCCGAGTACCTGGGGAAGAAGATCACCACGGCCCATGTGAAGTGGTCGGCCATGGCCCTCCTCATCCATCCCGCGACGATCCTGTTACCGTTCGTCGTCGCCGTGGCCGGTGGTTTCGTTCAGGTGGACGGGGCCACGATCGGTGCGACCTCGCACAATTTCACCTCGGTCCTCTACGAGTTCACGTCGGAGTCGGCGAACAACGGGAGCGCCCTGTCCACAGGGCAGTTCAACGACACCACGTTCTTCTTCAACATCGCGGGCGCCCTCGTCATGCTGGTCGGAAGGTTCGTCCCGATCCTCGCGATGCTCATGGTGGCCGACCTGTTCTCCCGTGAGGAGGTCCTCCCGGCGGGCGTCGGGACCCTCAAGACGGCGAGCGGGACGTTCACGATCTATCTGACGCTGTTCCTGATCATCACGACGACCCTGCTGTTCCTGCCCGTGATCGCGATGGGCCCCTTGGCCCAGATCTTCGGAGGGATGTAGCGTGGCGGCCGAGCTCCGGATGGAAGCCGGCGCCCACGTCTCGGTCCGCAAGGTCCCCCACACGTCGTGGCGTCGGGTCCTCTCCGCATCGATCCGTGGATTCGACCCGCGACGGCAGGTCCACAACCCGGTGATGTTCTGCGTCTACCTCCTCTTCCTCTTCCTGATCGTGCTCACGATCGTACCCCGCGGATTCCCGGATATCGCTCACAATTACAACCCCGACTACTACCTCACCGTCACGATCATCCTCTTCCTCACTCTGTGGTTCGCACACCTTTCCGACGCGATCGCCGAGGCCCAGGGGAAGGCCCAGGCCGACAGCCTCCGCGAGATCCAAAGTGGGATCCGGGCACGCCAGATACGCCCCGACGGTAACCTCGTCTGGGTCGCCTCGGACGTCCTGCGCGTGGGGGACACGGTGGAGATCCGTCCCGGCGAACCTGTCCCGATCGACGGAGACGTCACTCACGGCGCGGCGCTGATCGACGAGTCGATGATGACGGGAGAATCCGAAGCGGTCACCCGGGAGAGCGGCGGGGACAAGACGAGCGTGCTCGGCGGGACCCGCGTCCTCCAGGGGATCATCCAGGTTCGGGTGACCACGGCGAAAGGCGAATCGTTCCTCGACCGGATGATCCGCCTCGTCGAGGGCCAAGGCCGGGACCGCACGCCGAACGAGCTCGCGCTCGGGGTGCTGCTCTACGCGTTCACGATCGCGCTCTTCACCGTGGTCGTCACGTTCATCTTCCTGGCCGACTTCACGGACATCGTCTTCATCGACATTGCGACGATCGTCGCGCTGTTCGTCTGCCTGATGCCGACGACGATCGGCGCGCTACTTCCGGCGATCGGCATTTCGGGGATCAACCGCGTCGCCCGGGCCAACGTGATCGCGAAGTCGGGCAAGGCCGTGGAGGCGGCGGGCGACCTCGACGTCCTCATCCTCGACAAGACCGGGACGATCACGATCGGGAACCGCCTCGCGGTCCAATTCGTGACCGCCCCGGAAGTGCCGATGACCGAGCTGCTCGAAGCGGCAATGCTCTGCTCGAGCCTCGACGAAACGCCCGAAGGTCGCTCGATCCTGCGACTCGCTGCGCGCCGGGGCGTCCAGACCGGTCGTCTCGAGCCCGGGTCGTTCAAGGTCCTGCCGTTCACGGCCGAGCGCCGCATGAGTGGGATCGTCCTTCCGGACGGTCGCGAGGTGATGAAGGGGTCGATCCAGGCGATGGAGTCCTACGGAGCGGTCTTGCCGCTCGAGCTTCGGAGGCGGGCCCAGGAAGCCTCTCGGCAGGGGATGACGCCGCTCGCGATCGCGAGCGGTAAGCGGGCGGTCGGACTCGTCTACCTCAAGGACGTGGTGAAGCCCGGCATCAAGGATCGTCTTCGCGAGCTGAAGACGATGGGCATCCGCACGATCATGTGCACGGGCGATAACCGGCTCACCGCGGCCGCGATCGCCGCGGAGAGCGGTGTCGATGACTTTGTGGCCGAAGCGAAACCCGAGGCAAAGCTCGTCCTGGTCCAGCGCGAGAAGGCGCAGGGGCGCCTGGTCGCGATGACCGGGGACGGGACCAACGACGCCCCCGCGCTCGCCCGCGCGGATGTCGGTCTCGCCATGAACAGCGGCACGAGCGCCGCGAAGGAGGCCGGCAACATGGTCGACCTCGACAGCGACCCCACGAAGCTGATCGAGGTGGTCTCGATCGGAAAGCAGCTCCTCATCACCCGCGGAGGGCTCACAACGTTCTCGATCACGAACGACGTCGCGAAGTACTTCGCCATCATCCCGGCGGTCTTCATCGCCGCCGGGGCGGGCTCGTTGCCGGGGATCGCGTTCATGAATGTACTCGGCCTTTCGAACCCCGACCTCGCGGTGATCTCCGCGCTCGTGTTCAACGCGGTCATCATCCCGGTCCTGATCCCGCTCGCGCTCTACGGTGTGCCGTTCCGTCCGCGCAACGCGATCGAGCTGTTGCGCCGGAACCTCCTCATGTACGGGTTTGGCGGACTCCTCAGCGCCTTCGTCGGGATCAAGCTCGTTTACCTCCTGCTCTCCTGGCTCGAGAGCCTGCCCTGGGTCCAGTACCTGGGGGCCGTCATCGCCCACCTCCTGCCGCTCGGAGGGCTATGAGCGTGCCCACGCCCTCCCCACCGCCGACCTCGAGCGGCCCCGCTGCGACACGAACGGGACCTCATCCCCCGACGCACTCGGGCCTCCAGCATGTGCGAGCGACCGCGCTCTTCTTGGTCCTCAGCATCGTTGTCACCGGGGTGGTGTATCCGGTGATCATCACGGAGATCTCCGAGCTGGCCGACCCCGGTGTCGCGAACGGTTCGCTCCTCCGCGACCCGAACGGCACCGTCGTCGGCTCCTCGCTCATCGCCCAGAATACGAGCGCGCCCTACCTCTTCTGGGAACGCCCGTCGTTGACGGATTGGAATACGACGCTGGGCGCGGACACCCCGCCGGGACCGAGCGACCCGGCGCTCGGGACGTTGCTGAACGAGACCATCGCCTACCTCGACGTCGCCTGGAACTTCAGCGCGAACCATACGCTGCCGTTCTGGCTCGTCGCTCCGTCCGCCTCCGACCTCGACCCGGACCTCGTTCCGGAAGCGGTCCTGATCCAGGTTCCGCGGGTCGCGGCGGCCACCAACGAGTCGATCGCGGTAGTGACCGCGTTCGTCAATGCCCATATCACGAACCCCGTCATCCCCTTCATCGGGGTCCCGTACGTGAACATCCTCGAGCTCGACCTGGCCTGGATCGCGAAGATCGGGAAGTGAACATGTACCGTCAGATCCTGGTCCCCGTTCAAACCTCCTCCGAGGTCGAACCGATGCTCCGCTTCGCCGCGATGCTCCTCGACGCGGACGGAGAGATCCGGGTGCTGCACGTCATTCCCACGACGACCCTGCCCGAGGTCACCCGGGAGTGGCGCGCATCCGTCAACATCGTCGTGCCGGCCCACGAGACCGGGGCCGCGCTCGATGTGCGGGTCGACCCCGAGGTCCGGGCGGCCACCGACGTGCCGGGCGAGATCCTCGAGAGCGCCGAGTCGCACGACGTGGACGCGATCCTGCTCACGCTGCGCGGGGACCGTCGGAGCCCGCGATTCTTCGTCGGACACACCGCGACCGGCATCCTCCAGCATGCCCGCGCGGACGTGCTGGTCCTGAACCGGCTCGCGCTCGCCGCCCCAAGGATCCCGCGGATCCTGGTCTCGACGTTCCGCGACCGTCCCGCGCCGAAGCCGATGATGCTGGCCGAGGAACTCGCCGTGCGGAACCCGCCTGCGCCGGTGATCGCCCTCACGCTGGGGTCCCGCGCCGGACCCGGCGGGGACGAGGGCGAGGATGCGGAGGAGACGAGCCCGAAAGGCGTTCGGATCGTGCACCGTCGTTCGTTCTTCCCCGAGGCGACCCTCGGGCGCCGGCGGCGCCTTCCCGACCTCCTCTTGCAGGCGGCCCAGCGCGAGCGCTACGGTTTGCTCCTCGTCGGCGAAGAGGAGCGTGCGGGCAGCGCGCTTCTCACGCGTCGGTTCCTCGAGGAGCTCTTCCGCGCGGCTCCGTGCCCGGTCCTCGCGCTCCGCGATTAGGAGCCGATCGACCGATGGGCGAGCTCGCCTTCGTCGGCCTCGGACTCTCCGACGAGCGGGGGCTTTCCGAACGCGCGCGCGAGGTCCTCGCGTGCTGCGCGGTCGTTTTCGCCGAGGAGTACACCGCGGTCGCTTCACCGGGAACCCTCGACCGACTCGGTCGGCTGCTCGGCGCGCCGATCCGTCGTCTGGACCGCCCGCTCCTCGAGTCGGAAGGACCAATCCTCGACGCGCTCGCGACGCACCCCCGGGTCGCCCTGGTCGTCGTGGGGGACCCGTTCGCGGCGACCACCCATGTCGCCCTTCGCCTCGCTGCCGAGCGGGCGGGCCACACTTGGAGCTACTGGCCGAACGCGAGCATCCTCACCGCGGCCGCCGGGTTCCTCGGGCTCATGCAGTATCGTTTTGGTCGGACCGTCTCCTTACCGCTGCCGGCGAAGGGTTTCGCACCCACCTCACCGCTCGAACTGATCGCCGCCAATCGCGAGCGGGACCTGCACACGCTCGTGCTCCTGGACCTGCGGCCGGAAGAGGGGCGGTTCCTGACCGCCAGCGCGGCGCTGACGTTGATGCGCGAGCGCGACCCCGAGGGTCGATGGCTCGCCGAACACGACCGGGTCGGCGTGGTCGCCCGCCTAGGTCAGGAGAGCGCGAGCGCGTGGGTCGGGTCGATCGCGCGGCTTCGCGCGATCGATTTCGGACCGCCGATGCACGCCCTCGTCGTGCTCGCGCCCTCGCTCCATTTCGAGGAGGAGGCAGCCGTCCGGCGCTACGTCGTCCCGGACGAGACCGCTCCGGCCCGGCCCTAGGGCGGTCCGGGCGGACCGCCGGAGGCGGTCGGGGCGAGCGCCTCCGCGAACTGGCGGATGCGGAACGGTCGCAGCAGCACGACGTCGGGGCGCTGCACCGGGTCCGACGGGAGGGTCGGGGGGCGTGAGGCGGGGGCGACCAGGATGACGCGGACTCCGGGGGCGAGCGTCCGGGCGTGAGCGACCAGCAAGCTCGAGCTGCCCTCGGCGAGGCTCGCGTCCACGACCAACAACGACGGCTTGTGCGCCCGGACGAGGTCGATCGCTTCGGTCGCTCCGTGGGCCTCGCCGTCGACTCGGAAGTGGTGCAAGCGCAGAAGGCCCCGCAACAGCACGCGGGTCTCCTCGTCGCCCGCGACGACAATCGCCGTGGGGGTGGAGTCGAGTGTCCCGCTCAAGGTCACTGCGCCCCGCGCGAACTGGTTCGCACCCTGAGCGTCTGGGAAACCCTCAGAACCTCGGTCTATTTCTTGTTACGTTTCCACGCCCCGGCCTGCTGCGACGGGAGGCCGGATGCGCCCGAGGTCACGAAGCCTTCGATTCGGTCTCGCCCCAGTCGGCCACGCCGGCGGCCTGCAGGAGCCGGTCGAGCGCCGCGTGGTACCCGTCGGACGGAGCGAAGAGAAGGTCCCGGGCCCGGTCACTCAGGGCCGTTCCGAACTCTCGCTCGGTTTCCGAGAATTGCCACGCGTGCGCCGTGTCGCGGCCGAGGGCCCGCAGGAAGGCGAACGCGAGCCCCCGTTCCTTCCCCTCGGTCGGTAGGGATTGAAGGATCGCTCGTTCCGCTCCCGTCTCGCGATGCGTGCGGTACTCCCGCGCGACCCGGTCGACCCAGGCGGCCTCGCGCGCGAGGCGGGAGTAACGGGGCAGGGTACCGAGGAGCACCTTCTCCTCGCTCGAGCGCTCGGCGCGCTTCAGGAGATCGACGACCCGACCGGGCGACGAACGCGTCTCCTCGATGAGCCGACGGGCTTCCTTGGGGTCGCGCACGATCGTGCGGACGATCGTTTCGGCGTGGTCGTTCCACAACTTCTCGAGCGCCCGGCTCGGCGCGGGGTTCGTCCACCTCGAAGGGGCCGGTCCACGACCCGAGCACGGCTTCGAGGGCCCGCCGCTCGACCGGAGTCGGCTCGAGCGCGTCCAGGAACGGGTTCAGTTGATCCCCGTAGCAGATCCCTCCGGCGATCAGCGTCACGCGCCCGGTCCGCGCGACGCGGGCCGCGAGGTCCGTGGCGAACGCGTCGAGGAGTCCGCTGTCCGAGAGCTTGCCGAGCTCGTAATCGCGTTTCACCGAGCGCGGCAGCGGCGGGAGCGAGGCATGAACGCAGTCGGGACCCCCCCGACACCGCACGTTCGCCTCCGCCGATACCGGAAACTCGGAGGAGGGGTCGGGTCCCGCGGTGCCCTCCGAGACGCTGGAGAGCAGGTGTCGGTCGTCCTTCGCGCACCGGCGGCACACGCGGAACGCGGTCTCCGCGCCCGGCCAGCCGATCTCGAGGAACGCACGGGGTTCGCCCGCTTGAAGGTGGATGCACTCGAACCGCCGTTGCGCGGGGTTCTCGAGGAGACGGTAGGGGAGCTCGGCGATCGTCTCCGCCCGGAACTCCGGAGGCGGCGAGGGGGACGGGCCGGTACAGAAGAGGGTCTTACGCGTCGCGAAGAAGTGGAAGCCCTTGCGGGCCCACTCGAGATAACCCAAGAGGAGCCGGTCCGGGTCGTCCGATTGCTGAACGGCGACCTCCGCCTCGCGGTCCGTGCGGGCGAACGGAGCGTAGGAGGCCTCGCCCCCCGGCAGCGCGAACGAAACGACGGCGAGGTTCTTCGGGTCGAGGTAGAAGTGGAGGAGCCCCGCGTAAGCGCGCGCGAGAGGGTCACCCCAACGCGAGAGCTTCTGGAGGCGATGCTCGTCATCCCGTGCTTCGCGGACCTCCTCGAGCTCCGCCCGGCGACGGTCGAACCGTTCGGGAGGGCACTCGGAACCCAGCCGCGGGAGCAACGAATCGACCGAACCTCTCAGGACCTTCGCCCGGGCGAGGAGGTCGTGCTCGCGGACTCCCGAACCCCGACGGACCCGCGCCAAACTTCGCCTCGCCCCACGAGCCGCGCGCGGTACTTATTCCCGGGGGTCAGCGGCGGCACACGTCGAGGAAATGCCGGAACATCTCCCGACCGCCCTCGGTGTGCTCGACCTCGGGATGGAACTGGACTCCCCAGATCGGCAGCGACGGGTGCGCCATCGCCTGGACCGGGCACGCGGCCGAGTGGGCGAGGACGCTCCACCCCGGCGGGGCGACCGATACCTGGTCGTTGTGGCTCGACCAGACCCGCAAGTGCGGGGACAATCCGGCGAAGATCGGATGGTCGAGCCGGTCGACGGTGAGCTCGACCGAGCCGAACTCGGGCGCCGCGGCCCGCTCGACCCGGCCCCCGAAATGCCGGGCGAGGAACTGGTGACCGACGCAGATCGCGAGAACGGGCACCTGACCGGACCCGATCCACTCGCCGACCCGTCCCAGGGGCGCGTCCGTCCCCTCGAGGCTCAGCGCGCCGCCCGACAGGACGACGCCGTCCGCGTCGAGTTCGTCGAACGGGGTGGTGTTAGGAACGATGCGCGTGTCCGCGCCGAGGTCCCGGAGGACCCGCCACTCGCGGTGCGTCCACTGGCCCCCGTTGTCGAGAACCGGGACCTTCACGGTCGGTCCTCGGGCGAAGTGGGGTCGGACGAGGGCGTTTCGGGGTCCGGTTGTCCCCGCAGGGACGCCAGGTCGCGCTTGATCGCGGATAGGTCCGAGCGCATCTTGAGCATCTCCTCCTCGAACGGCGTGAATCCGGTAGGGACCAAGAGGCGGTGCGAGAGGAAGACCCCAATGAAGATCGCGCCGACCAGGGCGAGGAGGGTGGTGAAAATGAGCGCGACCACGAAGGCGAGGGGGTCCGCGATCCAGTTCTGGACCGGGAGGGTGAAGACGTGCGTGATCTCGGCGAGTTCGACCACCAAGAGGAGGATGATGAGCGCGACCCAGAGCAGGATCGCGACGCGGCTCGCCCTCACGGTCCCCCTCCCGGGCCGACGTCCGCGAGCAGGATGGCGAGCGGCAGGGTGCTGTTGGAGACGGCCACGGGGGACGGCACGGCCACCCCCGAGGTCGGCGTAGAGGAATAAAGGCTCTCGCCGCTTGGCGGCGAGGTCAGCGCAACGTAGAACGCGATCATCCCGACGTACCAGGTGCTTCCGGCCGGGCTGATGTAGTGGACCGAGATGTTCAGCGCGACCGGGTTCGCCATCGACCCGAACGTCATCGAGAGCACGTCGCTCCCGTTATGCCAGTCGGTCCAGTTTAATCGGTTCCAGGCGACGGCCGAGGTCCCCGTCCAGTTGAACGAGCCCGCGACCCCGATGTGGATCTCGTCGTAGCGGATGGTCTCGCCGAGGGCCCAGACGTAGAAATGGACCGTCGCGTTCGTGGAGAGCTTATCGACGACGAGCTCCGCCTGCGTGAGCAGACCCGGCCCCGGCTGGTTGCTGTTGGAGACGAGCACCGGGGTGAGGACGATGAGGAGGACCAGGAGCAAAGCAACGCCCACGAGCGGCCAAGGTGCGAAGACTCCCAGTCGTCCCCTCGGGCCCGAGGGCCCTCCGTCGTCGTGAAAACCCGTCTCGCTCACTTCGCTCCCGCCTTCCAGCCGCGGTACAGCTGGTGCGTGACCCCGAGATGGTCGAGGACCTTTCCGGCGAGGTAATCGGTCGTCTCCTCGACCGATTTCGGACGGAGGTAATAGGCGGGCGAGGCCACGAGGATGACCGCGCCGAGCTCGCTCAGCGTGGTGAGGTGGCGCAAGAGCGTCGTGGAAAGCGGGGTCTCCCGCGGCACGACGATCAGGCGTCGGCGCTCCTTCAAGTGGACCGCGGCCGCTCGGGTTAGGAGGGTATCGCCGAGCCCGAGGGCGATCTTGGCGACCGTGTTGGAGGAGCACGGCACCACCACCATACCGCGCGTCGGGACCGACCCGCTCGCGATGGGGGCCGCGAGGTCGTGGTCGGAATAGACGTGGGTCGCCCACGGACGGAGGGCATCCTCGTCCAGGTCGGCCTCCTCACGGAGCACCGTGCGTGCTCCCTCCGAGACGACCAACGACACCGGCACGTGCGCTTCCTGGAGGGCCTGTAGGACGCGGACGGCGATCGGCGCCCCGCTGGCGCCCGACACGCCCACGACGACCGGAGGTTCTTCGCTCGCCATGGGTCCCCTTTGTTAAGAGGCTTCAACGAATCGGTCGATAAGACGGTTCGTGAGGCGGCAACAGTGGCACATCGAGCGGCCATCGTAGGAGCAGGACACACCCGATTCGGGGTGCTGGACGACGGTCCTCGCGCCCTCGTCCGCTCGGCGGTGGAGGCGGCGTTCGCGAGCGTCGATGCAGGGGCCGAACGCAAGGACGTGAGCGAGGCGTTCCTCGCCACTCTCGGGTTCGGCGGCTCCCAGATCGGCAACTCTTCCGCGGTGCTGGCCGAAGAGGCAGGCGTGGTCGGCATTCCGGTCACGCGCGTGGAGAATGCGTGCGCGTCCGGGGGTTTTGCCCTCCGTTCGGCCGTGGGCGCGCTCGCGGCCCGCGCGAGCCCGCTCGTGCTCGTCGTCGGCGTCGAGAAGATGACGGACGTCTCGAATGCCCGCCGCCGCTATTGGCTCGGAGTCTCGGGGGATACCGAGTGGGAGCGCCTCGCGGGGCTCACCTTCGCGGGCGTCTACGGGCTCATCGCCTCCCGTTACTTCACCGAGCACGGGGACGCTTCCGAGGCGCTTGCCGAGGTCGCCGTGAAGAACCACGACAACGGCGCGCTGAACCCGAACGCGCATTTCCAGAAGAGGATCACCCGGGCGGAAGTGCGGAGCGCTCCCCTGGTCGCTGACCCGCTCGGTCTCTACGACTGCTGCCCGGTGAGCGACGGCGCAGTGGCCCTCCTGCTGTCAGCACCCGAGATGGCCCACAAGTTCACCGACGCGCCGGTCTACGTCGACGGTCTCGGGGCGGGAACGGACCCGCTCGCGGTCCAGGAACGGGCCAAGCTGACGAGCTTCCGGGCGACGCAACGGGCGGCGCACGAAGCGTTCCGCTCGGCCGGCTGGAACCGTTCCGACATATCGTTCCTCGAGGTCCACGACTGCTTCACCATCGCCGAACTCCTCGCTCTCGAGGACCTCGGTTTTGCCGGACCGGGGGAGGCGGCCGCGCTGACCCTTTCGGGCGAGACCCGTAGGGACGGTCGCCTGCCCGTCAACCCGGACGGCGGGCTCAAGTCGAAGGGACACCCGATCGGCGCGACCGGCGTGAGCCAGGCCTACGAGATCTTCCTTCAGCTCCGAGGAGAGGCCGGCTCGCGCCAGGTCTCCCACGCGGGCCATGCCCTGGCCCACAACGTGGGCGGCGCCGGGGCAACGGCGGCCGTCACGCTCTTTTCGGTGGGGTGAACGGCGTGCGATCCTTGGTCCGTGCCGCGGCCTACCTCCCGGCGGGGTCGTCCGATGGGGTTCGGGTGGCCGCCTTCGACGAGGACGCGTTCACGCTCGGCGCTACCGCGGTCGAGCGGGCCTGGGTGGACCGCGACCGTCCCACGGAACCGCTGGTGGTCCATCTCGTCGGCGAGTTCCCTCCGGTGGCCGATTGGGGATTCCCCGTGCTACTCGGTCGAGGAGCGGCGGAGATCGTGCGACATCCCGGGGATGCTCCCGAGCTCGCTCGTACCTTGCACGCCGTCGAAGAAGCGGGGGACGGTCCGGCCCTCGTCGTCGCCGCGGACCTGCCCGAGCGAGCGACCCCGAGCGCGGGGTCCACGGCCTCGCCGACCGGGGCCGCCGCGGTCGCGTTCCTCCTCGACACCTCGACGAAGACCATCCCGTCTCGGTTCGAGCCCACGAACAAGGACCGCTCGGCCGTGGCTCTCGCTCTCCGCGTGGGAAGGAAAGGTCACGACCGATTGCGCAAGGAGGCATGGCTCGGTGACTGGGACCTAGCACCGGCCGCGGGCCGACGGATCGACCTGGGACAGACCCTTCGCGCCGCGAACCGCGATCTGTCCGCCGTTTCCGAGGGCGCCTACGTCCCCCGCGCTCGGTACTTTGAGAACCTGCCGAGCCGCTGGCTCTTCACCGCGGAGGAGTGCGGGGAGTGCCACGAGGTCACGTTCCCGGCCCGCGACGCGTGTCGGCGCTGTCGGCGACGCGATGCGCTGAACCCCACCAACCTACCTCGGGATGACGTGCAGGTCGTCGCCGTGACGACGATCGGTAGGGGAGGCCAGCCGACCGAGTTCGACTCGCAAGCGGAGGCGGCCGGACCGTACCAGGTGGCGCTCGTGGAGGTCGCGAACGGGATCCGGATCACCCTTCAGGTGACCGACGCGGCCCCGCGCGAGGTGCGCGTGGGTCACCGGGTCGACACCCTTCTGCGTCGGCTCTACCCGATGGAAGGCGAGTGGAGGTACGGTCGCAAGGCCGTACCGAGACCCCCGGGGGCCGTTGGGCGGCGCGGACCCTAGTCCGACGTCGGTCGCGGCGTCCAGCTCGTGCCGACCCAGCTCTCGTAGACCTTCCGAGCGAGGTCCGTCGGGGACTCCATCGGAGTGAGGGCATACCTCCGAGGGAGCGGGGAGCCCATGGTAACGGGTAGCTTCTGAAGGAATCCTCGACGGAAAACGGTCAATTCGACGGGAGAACCCGCAGGGAATCGCTCGAGCGCCTTCTCGAAACCGGCGTACGTGACCTTCACGCCGTTCATCGCGACGAGCTCGTCTCCCGGAGTGAGCCCACCGGCCTGCCCGGCCCGGCCCGCGAAGGAGTGGCGGACGCGGGCGAGGCCGTCCGAATCCTCGACCACGACACCGAGGTCGCTCGGCACGGGGTCGTCGACCTCGTCCGGTCGCTTGGGTTTCGGCGCGAGGACGAGACCGGCGAAGCGAGCGTAGCCGGGCAGGTCGAGCTCTTCGGTCCCTCGGACGTAGCGCTCGAAAAAGCGCGAAAGGTCGAGTCCGGTCGCGCGATTCGTCACCGACAAAAGCTCGCCCTCTTCGAGCCCGATGCCCGGCTTACCATACTCTTTCCAGAGGAGACGGAGCACGGTCTCGAGGGATGCGTGAGTCTCGGTACGGTGCCGGATCTCGAGGTCGAGGCACATCGACACGAGGTCCCCTTTGAGGTAGTAGGAGACCGACTGGTTGGGGGTCTCTTCGAACCGCTGGTAGAGGTCGACCCACGTGATGAGCGAAGAATCCTCGAGAGAGATCCGGTTGCGTCCGGGCGTCTCGAGGTACGTCTTCACGAGGTCCGCTCGCTGCCGAAGGAATTGTTCCGGAGTGAACAGCCCGCCGCGGCGGAGCACGAGGTAGGTGAAGTAGTCGGTCGTCCCCTCCATCCACCAGAGGAGCCGGGTGTAGTTCTCGCGGGTGTAGTCGAACGGTCCGAGGACCTTCGGACGGATCCGTTTGACGTTGTAGAGATGCAGGTACTCATGGGCGGTCAAGCCGAGGAAGTTGCGGTACGCATCGCCCGGCTGGAAGGTGTTCCGATCGATGACGCACGACGCGGAGGTGGCGTGCTCGAGGCCCCCGTCCCGCTGGTCCGTGAGGTGGTAGAAGAGAGTGTACCGGGAGAGCGGGGTATCCCCGACGAGGGCCATCGCGGCCTCGACAATCTTGGTCACATCCTGCTCGAGGGTATGCGCATCGTAGTTCCCGCCGGGGCCGCAGAGGCAGATCCGATGCGGTATCCCGCCGGGGTGGACGGTCAGCACGACCGGTCGACCCGCGTCGACCGGTGAATCCACGAACGAGTCGTAGTTCGGGGCCCGATAGCGGGGCGGGGACCGAGCGACCTCTTCGAGCTCGGTGACGACCTTCCAGTCGGTCGGCACGTCGAGCTCGAGAGCAACCGGGTCGGCCAGATACCCATCGACGTACGGGAGGCAGAGGGCGGCGTTGAGGAACAGGTGGTCGGGGGTGAGGTCGAACCCCTCCGTGATGAGCTGGTGGCCGTAGACCGTATACTCGACGCGGATCCCCGTCGCGCCGCCGGTCCGAATGCGCCATCGTGCCTTCTCGATGCGATCCACCGGCAGCGATGCGCCGTGCGGCTGGCTCCGCGCGACGAGGTCCCGGAATCCTCGGACGTAGTTCACGATCACATACGACCCGGGTACCCACGAGGGCACGACGAGGTCGAGGGTCGGTGAGGTGACGCCCTCTAAGTCGATGGAGAATCGAGCGCGGTGCTCCGCCGGAGCCTCCGCACGGACCCGGTACAGGATGTTCATGGGCCCCGGCCTACGCGAAGCCCGGCAGGTCGCGGTCCGAGGAAGGGTCGCCGTCCTTGCGGACGTACGGCTCGGCGGCGATCCCGAGGTGGGCGGCCAACGTCCGGAAGGTCTGGACGAGCTGGTGGATCGACTGCGCCATCTCCTTCTGCTCGGCCCTCAGCTTAAGGAGCTCTTCCCGCAGGTTCCGCAATTCGACTTCCCAGCGTGCTTCATCAGAACCGACGGGCAACTTTCATCCCTCGAAGAGTCGAAGGCCGCCCGATTGTATTACGTTCTCCCGCCGCGGTTCGCTTCCCGGCGCGCCCGATTCGCCTGGGCTGGGCGCCTCCGAACGACCGGAGAAGCCCGGACCGGGAGAGTTCACCGGACGTGACCGATCCTCAAGGGGTGGTGTCGAGATCCCCCTGTCATGGGGCCGAGACGTCGACACCGGGGGCCGGCGTCCGACCCGGCAGGATCGCAGGAACTTCGGGGCCACCCCAAATCGAGCAGCAACGGCCATGAACTCCCCCCGTTGGGGAGGGGGTAGGCCAAAACATGTCGGATGCGATCGTCGCGGAAGGCCTCACTAAGGTCTACAATGGCTCGGTGAAGGCGGTCGACGCGATCTCCTTCTCGGTGAAGGAGGGCGAGATCTACGGCTTCCTCGGCCCGAACGGGGCCGGCAAGACGACGACCCTCTCCATGCTGACCGCGGTGCTCGCTCCCACCTCGGGTCGGGCGACCGTGGACGGACTCGACGCGTTCAAGGACCCTCACGAACTCAAGCAGAGGATCGGACTGGTCTTCCAGGAATCGACCGCGGACCAGGATCTCACGGGTCGCGAGAACCTCGTGCTGGCCGCGGCGCTCTTCGGAGTTCCTCTGCGGGAGACTCCGAAGCGGGTCGAGGATCTCCTGAACCGCCTAGCACTCGCCGATTCGGCCGACCGGCTCGTGAAGACGTTCTCGGGGGGGATGCGCCGCCGCCTCGAGCTTGCGGTGGGGATCATCCATTCGCCGCACGTCCTGTTCCTCGACGAGCCGACCCTGGGGCTCGATCCCCAGGGCAGGGCCGGCTTTTGGAAGATCATCGCCGAGCTCCGAAAGGAGACGGGAATGACCGTCTTCCTGACGACCCACTATCTCGACGAGGCGGACGGGATGTGCGACCGGATCGCGATCATCGACAACGGCAAGATCGTCGCCGCGGGGACGCCCACCGAGCTCAAGGACCGAGTGGGGGGCGACGTGGTCACCGTCCGCCCCCTGGGGACCGCGCCGGGGCTCGAAGCTGCGCTGAGAGCCCTCCCCACCGTGACCTCCGTGACGACTCAGGAGGGCACGTTCCGCGTGAAGTGTCCGAGCGGTGAGGCCCTGATCCCGAAGGTCGTCGGGGCCGCGACCGGCCTCGGCATCGCGCTCGCGGGGGTCTCGCTGCGGCGACCGAGCCTCGACGAAGTGTTCCTCGAATTCACCGGTCGAGAGTTCCGGGAGGACGAAGGACCCACGGCGACCGACCGGGCCGTGTTCATGAGCCGATTCCAGGACGCCCGGCGAGGTCGACCATGAACGTCCGTCGATGGAGCGCCCTCACGAAGCGCGAGCTCCTTAAGCTCGCACGCAACCCCGCGGCGATCGTCACATCGCTGATGCTTCCGATCCTCTATCTGATCCTCTTCGGGCAGGGATTCAACTTCACCTCCTCGCTCAACTACCTACCCCCGGCCGATCGGGTCGCGGCCCTCAATGCCCTCCTTCTCGGGGCCCCCGACTACTTCTCCTATTTTGCCGCCGGCATGGTCGGTTTCGTCTGCGTCACCGCGACGCTGTTCGTGGGAGCGAACGTCATCTTCGACAAGCTCTTCGGCTCCCTCAAGCGGACCGCGGCCTCTCCTGCGACCGCGACCGATATCTTCGGGGCTCGCCTCGTGGCGGGGTCGATCCAGCCGGTCGCGCTCGCGTTCCTGGTACTGGGGCTCGCGATCCTGCTCGGCCATGTCGGGCTCTCCGGCCTCCACATCTCCGCCTCGGTCACGGCGGCCGGGGCGGCCGAGGTCGTGGTCGCCATCCTGCTCCTTTCCCTGATGTTCGCCGCCCTGTTCCTCGCCCTCGGCTTCACCATCGACCAGCCGCAGACCTACTTCGCCCTCGTGAACGCGATCAACCTCCCGGTCCTCCTCACTTCGGCCGCCCTGTACCCCTGGGGGGCGATGCCGGCCTGGTTGCAGGGGATCGCGTCCTACAACCCGATCACGCTCGCGGTCGAGGTGCTCCGAATCAACTTCTTCGGGGACGCTTTCTACCCGTACTCGGCGTGGGTGTACCTGCTCGGGCTGATCGGGTGGTTTGTCGCGATGTTCGCCGTCGCCATCCTTCTGACGCGGCGGGCGCTCGCCCCGAAGGTCTAGCGGCTCAGGTCCGGTCGCCCGAGGGACCGAACGGGGAGTCGGTGGAGCCCTTCTCCACGAACGGAACCCAGGTCCCCTTCTCGTGGGAGTAATCCACCCGCTGCAGCTCCACCACGAACCCCTTCAGGAGCTCGGTCGACGCCGGACGAACGGAGATCGAGTACACGTAGATCCCGAAGCCCATGAACTCGAGGACGCGCTGCAGAACCTCCGCGAGCGCCTCACGGGGTACCGTGATCCGGACGGAGGTCTCGCCCAGCAGGGCCGAGAAATCATCCACGTCGAACGGTCGCTCGAGTGTGATCAACGAGCTGGCGGGAGCGCCCGGCGCCGGCGGAACGGCCGGAGCGGAGGGGGTGGAAGGGCGCGGGGCGGGGGCGGAAGTGAGCGCGACGGGAGGAGGACCCTTCGGCGCCGTGTTCGGGTCCTTCGGGGGGTACCGGTCGAGAACCGGGCTGGCCTCACGACCCACGAAGCGCGGACGAGCCGAGGCGATGCGGGAGGGTCGGGACCGGGGTGCCGACTTCTTCGGCCGCCCTCGTTTCTTCGTTGCCATGGGGTTGAAGCCCCGGAGGCGTGGGCGGCCATAAGACAATGCCTCCGGCGGGCCGTTCGACCTCCTCCCGATGTCGTATTGCTCGGGTTTGTAGCGAAGCAGGCCGTGCGAGTCCTCGTCACGCCTAGTCACTTTTGTCGCTCCCGAGACGACAGATGGATTATGTAGGGAAGGACTGGTGTGACCCGTAGGTCCGAGCCGTCCAGGCGAGGCCCGAAACGAGGAAACGAGAATGCCGGCACGCGTGATGAAGGAGTTCCAGGCGCCCCGTGGCCTACCGCGCAAGACAGCGTCGGTCTGCCCTGAATGCATCAAGGTCATTCCGGCGATCGTCCGTGAGAAGGAGGGCCGGGTCATCATGGAAAAGACCTGCCGTACCCATGGCTACTTCTGGGACATCATCTCGAACGACGTCGACTTCTACCTCCGGATGGAGGTCTATGCCCACGACGGGGTCGGCTACGAGAACCCCTACTACGACAAGTTCCGCGGCTGCCCGACCACCTGCGGTATGTGCAGCCACCACAAGTCCCACACGGGACTCGCGCTCGTCGACCTGACGAACCGCTGCAACCTGAAGTGCCCGGTCTGTTTCGCGAACGCGAACGCCGCGGGCTACGTCTTCGAGCCGACCCGCGAGCAGATCCACTTCATGCTGAAGACCCTCCGCGAGCAGAAGCCCGTCGGAACGGTGGCGGTCCAGTTCTCGGGCGGCGAACCGACCCTCTCCCCGCTCTTCCTGGACGCGGTCTCGATGGCCCGCGACCTCGCCTTCAAGCAGATCCAGGTCGCGACGAACGGTATCCGTGTCGCGAACGAGCCCGGGTTTGCCCAGGCGTGCCGGGATGCGGGTCTCCACACTCTCTATCTCCAGTTCGATGGTCTCGACGACGAGATCTACCGGAAGGTCCGCGGCGTCCCCCTGCTCAAGGTGAAGCAGAAGGCGATCCAAGCCGCCCGGGAGACCCACTCTCCCGCGAGCGAGCTCGCGTCGGGCAAGCCGGACAAGCCGATCTCCGTCGTGCTCGTACCTACCCTCGTGGGCGGGTTCAACGAGAAGGAGATCTGGCCGACCGTGAAGTTCGCGATCGACAACATCGATGTCGTCCGCGGCGTCAACTTCCAGCCGGTCGCGCTCACCGCGCGGATCCCCGACAAGGACCGGTTCCAGATGCGGTTCACCCAGTCGGACCTCGTCCGGATCCTCTGCACGGAGGGACCGTTCGAAAAGTCGGACTTCTTCCCCGTCCCGTCGGTGGCCCCGATCTCGGAGCTCGTCTCGATCATCCACGGCGAGGAGAAGATGACCCTGACGACCCACCCCGGCTGCGGATGCGCCACCTTCGCGTTCATCTCGAAGGACGGCCAGAAGATCACCCCGCTCCCGCGGTTCATGGACGTCGACGGCTTCTTCGAGAACGTCGAGTCCATGATCGAGAAGTACCGGGACGCCCGGTTCTCGCGGGTCCGCACGGCGGTCGCCGGCGCCCGGTTGCTCCACGACGTCGCGAAGTACTTCGATTTCTCGAAGGCCCCGGAGGGTCTCAGCGAGAAGAACTGCGTGAAGGTCATCGCCGGGATCTTCACCGAGGGGAACAAGGAAGCCCTCGCGAAGTTCACGTGGCGCACGCTCTACATCGGGAACATGCACTTCCAGGACGCCTACGACTACGATATCCAGCGCCTGATGCGTTGCGATATCCACTACGCGGTCCCCGACGGACGGGTCATCCCGTTCTGCTCGTACAACTCGGGCCCCATCTACCGGACGGAAGTCGAGAAGAAGTTCTCGATCCCGATCCCCGAGTGGCAGGCGGCGAAGAAGCAGAGCGGCTTCGCGCTGAAGTCCCTCGAGACGATGGGCGTCAACGGCGAGGTCATCGTCGACCCCGAGTACTACAAGATCCGGGCGCTCAAGGCGGCTCCGGGCATGTCCTCGGTCTAAGTCGACCCCCGGGCCCCCCGGGCGAACCCTTTCCTTCCCCTCTTTTCTCTCTCGTACGTTCGCGCCGCCACTCAGGGCATCGTCTCGAACAGCACGGCGCCGGCGAGGCGCCAGCGAAGGCTCGCCGGCCCGTGTCCACGGTCCTCGCGTTCGAGGCGTCGGTCGATCTCCTTCCAGACCGCTGCCGGCCGGACCGTGGTCTTGGGGGAGGGGGCCGGCGCAGCCTCCGGGTGGTGGGTAAGCCACCGGTCGACCGCCTCGATGTGCTTACAGGTCCCGAGGCCACGACGCGAAAAGTCGGCGCAGGTGCAGAGCGCCGGGTCGCGGTCGGGGTACGTGGGTCGCATCACGAGGTACGCGGTCCGGTGGAGCGGGTTCCGGACCTCGACGAGCGGGTACGGGTCGCGCTTCAGCAACCGTAGGTCGAGCGGTTCTTCGAGGGCCCGGGATCGTCGTTCGCTGACCTCCTCGGCACGCTCCTGCGCGTCGGGAGGCGCTCGCGCGGGGGGCCAACGACGGCGGTCCACCCGGCGGGGACGGTCGGACGCTACTTACGGATTCGGGATACCACAGGGCGAGCGTCGACTCCGACCAAAGGTTGTTATTGCCACCGGGGGTGATGCTGCTTGAGTCCACCGGGTACGCCTCTTCCTAGCGCCGCCGCCGGGTCCCGAGGCACGAACCCGCTCGGACCTCGGAGCACGAATCGACTCCATGGACACGACCACCGAATTCATCGTGGCCTTGTTCCTCCTGGTCGCCATCTCCATTCTGGTCGGGGAGCTCGTCAGTCGGCTCGGGGTCCCGGCCCTGGTCGGCCAGATCACGGTCGGAGTGGTGCTCGGTCCGAGTCTGTTCGGGAACTTCCTCGGGCTCACGAACATCTCGGGCGAGTTCACGGGGATCCAGTTCCTCGCGACGTTCTTCATCCTCATGATGGCGGGTCTCGCGGTGACCCCCGCGCAGATCCGAGCGACCGGTCCCTCGGCCGCGGCGCTCGGGATCGCGATCTTCCTCGTTCCGTTCGTGGCGGGCGCGGGCGTCGTCCGCCTGCTCTACCCTTCGTTGCCGACCGACACGACCCTGTTCATTTCGCTGACGATCTCGATCACCGCCCTTCCCGTGCTCGGCATCATGCTGCGGGAGTTCAACCTCTCCGACACCAAGTTCGGTTCCTTCCTGATGAACAGCTCCGTGGTGAACGAGCTCGCCGCGGTGACGGTGTTCGCCGTCCTGCTGCGGCTCGAATCCGGCACGGGGAACCTCTGGGTAGACGTCGCCACCGCCGTCGCGACGGTGGGCCTGTTCCTTTCCACGATCCTCGCGATCCACATGGGCCTCCAGAGCCTGCGCCAGCTGCACGTCTGGGACCGATGGGTCGACCGGTTCCGCCTCACCTGGCGCTCGCGCGAGGCCGGCTTCGGGATCCTGATGATCGCCGGTTTGGGCGCTGCGCTCTACTCCCAGTTCCTCGGCCTCACGTTCATCGTGGGCGCGTTCTACGCCGGGCTCCTGGTCACACCGGAGAGCGCCGGTCGCGCCGGGCACCGGACCATCTCGCTCGTGTTCAACGCGATCACCTGGGGATTCTTCATTCCCCTGTTCTTCGCGCTCGTCGGCTTTGGAATGAACTTCCAGACGCTCAGCATCGCCGACTACTCCATCTTCGCGTTCGCCTCCCTTGCCCTGTTCGCCTTCTTCTCGAAGGTGTTCGTCGGGACCGCCTTCGCCCGTACGCTCGGATGGTCCGCGAACGAATCTCTGTGCGCGGGCATGCTCGTCTCGAGCCGGGGCGCGGTCGAGCTCGCGATGGCGGTGATCCTGCTCAACCAGGGGATCTTCACGACCCAGATCTACACCGTGGTCGCCGGCGTCGGGTTGCTCACCACCCTTTTCTCGCCGATCGGCGCGAAGCCGTTCGTCCGCTCCATCACCTCGGCCCGTCGGCTCTCCGCGGAACGGGCGCCCTCGATCTCGGAGAGCCTGCCGCCGCGCCACCTCATCTCCGACGGCGAGGTCTCGCTTCGGCGGTGACGGACCGCGCCGGCACGGAGCACCGCCACCACGGTTATCTTCCGGCCGCTGACTGACCCGCCGTGACGGCCGAGGGGGCGGGGCCGACCCGCCGGGTTCGCGGGCCGCGGCTGTCGAAACCCGCCAAGATCGGCCTCGGGCTCCTCCTCACCCTCGTCGGGCTTTTCTTGCTCGTTCTCCTCTTCCCGACCGACCCGAACAAATTCTCGACCCTCCTTCCCGTCGCGGCGGCGGGAATCGTTGCGCTGTGGGTCGGCGGCATCCTGATGGGCGTTGGCAGCCGCTCCTGAGAGGGGGCCTCCGTGGAGCGACCGTTCCCCTGGCGCCTCGTCACGGTCGATATCGACGGCACGCTCACTCGGACCCACGGCTGGAAGGAGATGGCGGTGGCATTCGACCGGCTCGACGCATTCCAGGAGACGAACCGCCGATTTTTCGCGCACGAGATCGGAGAGGACCCGCACCTCGCGGACCTCCTCGACCTCGTTACGGGGCACACGGTGGCCGAAGTCCTGACCGTCGTCGCTCGCACGCCGAAGCTTGGGCGGATCCGGGAAGGAATCGTGCAACTTCACGACCTGGGCGCTCGGGTCGCGCTGCTCACGCACAACCCCACCTATGTGGTGGATTGGTACCGGAACACGTACGGCTTCGATGACGCCGAGGGAGTGAATGCCCAAGCGGTCGAGATCGGTCGGATCGGACCCCCCGTCGGTGTCCATGCCGACAAGTCGGGGGGACTCCGCGCCCTCCTTGCCCGGGAGCGGGTCGCGCCCTCCGCGGTGGCGCATGTGGGAGACGGTTGGTCGGACGCGGTGGTCTTCCGTCAGGTGGGCGGCGGGGTTGCCCTCAACTCGCCGCTGGCCGAGGTGAATCGCGCGGCCGACATCGCCCTGACCACGGAGGAGTTCCCGGACGTGGTAGCGGCGCTCGTCCGTCTGGCCCCCCGCCCATGAACCGCGCGCCGACCCCGTACACAGAATTCTTATAGCGCTCCCCGTCGATTGTCTCTCGATGGAGTATGTCATCGTCCGCGCCGGCCACCCTACCTGGCTCTCTACGCAGTTACCGAGCGAGGTCGCGGAACTGATCTGCTTCCACCCCGAGGCAGGGCCGCACCGGGACTCGAGCCGTACCATCTCCTTTCTGGCCCGGGGCCCGGGAGTCGCCCGGGTGATCGCTTCGCACCCGGCCCGGGAGGCTCTCGCGATCGAAACGGTCCGAAACCGGCTCGTCGCATCGGCCCGACCGGGGGAACGCCACCTGTTCACGCTCCCCTCTCCGCTCGTCCAGCACCTCGGCCTTCAGGTCTATTCTCGGGGCCCGAGGCTGCGGGGGACGGACGACCGGATCGTTTGGTTCGTTCCCGCGCCCGAGTACTACGAGTACCGCTCGGTCGTGGAGTCTGGGAAGAGCTGGAACGGCCCGTCCGGCGGGCCGTTCGCCCGCGTCTACGTGGCGAAGTCGCTCGTTCCCTTCCCAAAGGAGCTCTCGCAGCTCGCCGAGGTCGAATACCGCATCGAAGAAGAGGAGTGGCGCCCCGCGGTGGAAGCCCTCCGGAGGGTAGGACGAGGTCGTCGGGTCGTCCTGTAGGGGGTCGAACCCCGTCCGGGACGCCCTCGCGGGAGATTCCGGGGTCTCGCGGAGGGCCGGGTCCGGGGAGGGTAACAACCCGCGGATTCAGTAGATTTCCATAGTTAGATATACCCGTCCAAAGGATAGATTCCACCCATGCGGGGCACTCCGACTGGTTCCTCAAAGGACCCCGGTCCGAGGCACTATACTCTTCGAAATCCGGTGCCGCTCCGCACGAACGCGGACATGACCACGACCCGCGCGGGGATCCCTACCGATTCGGTGCTCTCCTACACGGCCGGGCCGGTGGACTTCGACTCCTTGGCGAAGGCGATCCGAAGGTCGGTCGGCCACGAGGGGATGCGTCCCGAGGACGCCCGGTCGATCGCGGCCCACGTCCTGAACTTCTTCGGATTCAACGAGCGGATCATCGACAACGTCCTCGAACCGGACGACCGCGACACGTTCTACATGCTCGAGGACACGGGGATCCTCGAGACCGAACGGGACGAGACCACCCTCTACGACGGGCGTGAGTGGAGGATCCACTACTGGATGTTCCGCAAGGAGCGCATCTTCGAACTGGCCCGCGAGGAGTCGGCCGCGATGGCCGCCGCGGGCGAGAAGGAGGTCGTCTACTCCTCGAACGCCAATCGTTCGGGCGGTTTCATGCTCCCGCACGGGGAGACCGGCACCGGCCTGGCCGCCCATGCTGTATATCATGAGCTGGGGGACGAGATCTGGCTCGAGCGCCGGCAGACCCCGGCACCGGCACCCCCCACGCCCCCGAACCCCCGGCGGCGGGGCCCCGCGGCCGACGAGTGAGCCCTCTCGGGGCCGTTCCGAACCGTTAACTTTCCGGGCACGTCGCTCCCGCCGATGCGTCGGTTCCTGATCTTGGCACATCGGGTCCCGACGGACGGCGAATTCACCCTCAACGACCTCGCCGGTGGGGCGGGCCGGCTCGACGAAGTCGCGCGCGCAGTCTCCACCGCGTTCACGCTATCGAACGACCTGCGCCGGGACACCGAGGTGTCCATCCTGTTCGTCGCGAGCCCGCCACCCAAGGCGCGTCGCATCGACCTCTTCGGCGCAGGACTACGATTCCTCAATCCGGACGAGCGGTCCACGGCGGCGCTCTTGAAGAACGCCCTGGTCCGCTCCCGGGATTTCCCTCATCCGTTCGAATCTTCCCCCGGCCTCGTCGTGGCCGCCGTGGAGCCGATGCCGAGCCTGCGGACGTTCCTCGAGCAACCGAACGCGGTCTGGCTGTGCGAGGACGGGCTTCCCATCGAGCAGTGGCCGTCCAGCGGGGGGCAGGTCGCGGCGGTCGTCTCGGACCCGTACGACCCCACTCCCGAGGAGCGCGAGCTCCTCACCGCGAGCGCTGTCCCGCGCGTCTCCGTCGGCCCGCGCTCGTTGCGGACGAGCCAGGTCATCGACCTCGTCCACCACGAGCTCGACCTCCGCGAGGCCGGTCGCACGGTCGGCGGACCTGCCGCCCCGTGATCAGTGGACGAAGATCGGCCGGGTGATCTCGGCCGTGCTCTCGAGCGCCTCGCGCACGGAGCGCGTCCGGAGGCCGCCGATGACCGCCGTGAGGTGAACAACCTCCCGTGGTTCGGGCCGGACCCGGGTCCCGAAGACGAGCCGGTCGGGGTTGTTGAGCCGGGAGCTCATGGTCCGGAGGACGCGGTCGAGCGTCCGCAGGGTGAGGTTCGAGCCGCCGTCGAGGTGGATGAGGGCGGAGACCCGTTCGGAGAGGTGGTAGTCAAGGAGCGAGTCCGAGAGCGCCTGCTGGACCAGCCGCTCGGGTTCGGAGATGTGGTACTCGCCGACCAGGAGGGTCGAGAGGCCCGCGTCGCGCAGGTGGTTCTTCAGGCTCGCAAGGTCGACGTTGAGCTGGGAGGGGTTCTCGACCATGTCGACGAGGCTCGCGACGAGGGAGTGGATGTAGGCGTTCCGCACATGGAAGACGCGCTGGATGGGAAGCGACTCGAAGCGTCGAAGCTTCTCGTTCGCGAGCGCCACGAGGAGGCCGCCCATCGCTTCGAGCTCCGAGACGGTCTCTTCGACGTTCTCGCGTCGGGTGCGGTTGTTGTCGAGCTCGAGCTGGAACGGGAGGAACACGACCGGAACGGCGAGGGTCTCGGTCGATCGAAGCGCTCGGGAGAGGAAGGGAAGGAGCGCGCTCCCGGTCCCGCCGCCGAGGCCGGCGAGCAGAAACACGATCTCGAAGGGCCGAAGGCGGCGGAGCAACTCCTCCTTACCGTCCTCGGCCGCTCGAAGCACTTGGGCTCGGTCCCCTCCGCTACCGCGTCCGCGCAGCTCCCGATTCCCGATGAGGATCCTTTCTTCGACCCCGCTCCGCAATAGGTGGGCCGCGTCGGTGTTCACGGCGATCGCGCGAACCCCCGGGATTCCGAGGGCCACGATGTCCTGGACAGCCTCACTGCCGGCGCCTCCCAATCCGACGACCCCGATCGAGGGGTTCTGGCCGAGAGAGCCCCACGCGTTGGCGACCGCCGGTTCGTCCTTCATGTCCCTCTCGCCGGCTAGGGCGGAGGGGACCCCTCGGCCGTGACCGGTTCCCCCTCCCGACGGTGGGTCCGGGCGGACGGTCCGAGTTGCTCGAGCCGGCTGCGGATGTATTCCCGGACGGCCGAACGGACCGCGTCGTCGACACTGACGGAATTCCCTTCGCGGACGAACTCTTCGAGCCGGCTGTTGTCCTGCCGGGAGAGCTCGACCACGACCTTACGGATGTTCTGGGGCGGGAGGTTGAGCTCGATGTGCTGCTCGAGGCCTTCCCGTATCGTGTCGGAGATCGTCGGCGTGCCCTTGAGCTGCTGAATCTGCTTCAGCTTCTCGAGGAGCTCCTGCGGGATCCGTACCGTCACCCGCTCCGACGTGTCGACCATGCCCGTCAGACAAGACCCCTTGCTTTGTCTGACGAATGACATATCGGAGTACTGGTATATGAAACGCTCTGGGCGCGCGCACTTCCTTTCGCCGCGGTTCAGCTCCGGGGGGCGCGGCCGGCGATGCCGGAAGTGTCCGGGTCGGGTTCCGGTCTAGTGAACTCCGACCACCTGGCCGTCGGCCGTGAGGTCGATCTCTTCCGCGGCGGGTTGCGTCGGGAGTCCCGGCATCGTCTCGATGGTTCCGAGGTAGACCACCGTGAACCCGGCGCCGGCCGAACGGGTCAACCGGTCGACGGTGACGTTGAAGTCCCGGGGCCGACCGAGCACGTGCGGATTATCCGACAGCGAGAGCGGGGTCTTGGCGATGCAGACCGGTCCCTCGAGCTCCCCGATACGCCGCAAGAGCTCGAGGTCGACGATCGACTCGGGCGTGCGATTCACGTGGGAGGCGCCGTAGAGCCGCGTCGCGATCGTCTCGACCTGCTCGAAGATCGGTGAACCGGGGGCGTTGACGGGCCGGCTCTGGCGTCCGAGCCCCGCCGCAGCCTCGACCGCGTGGGCGAGGTCGACGGTCCCCTTTCCACCGTCCGAGAACCCCTTCGCCTCCACGACCTCGACGTGCCGTGTTTTGCAGAACCGCTGGACAAGCTTCGTCTCCTCGGCCGTGTCGCCGGGGAACCGGTTGAGCGCCACGACCGCCGGGACCCCGTACGTCTCGACGTTGTCGAGGTGTTGCGCGAGGTTCTCGAGTCCCCGCTCGAGGGCGGCCCGGTTCGTGTGCGCCGACTCCTCGTCAGAGGCGCCCCCCTGGTATCGGAGGCCCCGTTGGGTGGCGACCAACACGGCCGCGTCCACGTTGCGGCCGAGCGTGGGCGTCACGATGTCGACGAACTTCTCGGCGCCTAGCTCGGAGGCGAACCCGGCCTCGACGATCGTGTACTCGGACGTGGCAAGGCCGAGCTCGATCGAGAGGCGGCTGCACGTGCCGTGGGCGAGGTTGCCGAACGGACCGGCGTGGACCAGTGCGGGCGTCCCTTCTGCGGTCTGCACGAGGTTCGGCTCGAGCGCGTCCCGCAGCAGGGCGGCCATGGCGCCCGCGCCGTTGAGGTCCGAAGCGCGCACGGCATTACCGTCGGTCGTGAGGCCGGCCACGACGCGGGCAAGGCGGGACTTGAGGTCCGAGTAATCGCGGGCGAGAGCAAGGATGACCATGATCTCGGAGGCCGCGGTGATGACGAACGAGCTGTCGTGCGGTACGAACCGGTGGTCGTGCCCCTGCGCCACGGTGATGTGACGGAGCGCGCGGTCCTCCATGTCGAGGGTCCTCGGCCAGAGGATGCGGTTCGGGTCGACCTTGAGCGAGTTGCCGTGGAAGATGTGGTTCTCGACCAGGGCGGACAATAGATTGTGCGCCGACGCGACGGCGTAGATGTCGCCCGTGAACCCGAGATTGATCTCGGTGGAGGGTTCCACCGTCGACTTGCCGCCGCCGGTCGCGCCGCCCTTCACCCCGAAGATCGGTCCGAGCGACGGCTGACGCAGACAGACCACCGCGGAGCGGTGGAGTCGAGTGAAGCCGTCGGCGAGCCCGATCGCGGTGACGGTCTTGCCTTCGCCATGGCGGGTGGGGGTCATGCCGGTGATGAGGATCAGTTTCCCCGACGTCTTCTTCGCGGCGCGTTCGCGCACGACCGACACCGGGACCTTGCCGACCTTCGGACCGGCGGAATGGAAGTCGTTTGGGCCCAGTCCGAGCGCGCTTGCAACGTCGGTGAGATTCTTCATCGTCTCTCCCGAGCCCATCGTCCCCGAAGTTCCGAGGGCCAGGACAGTTGTTCTAAGGTCGCCCTTTATAGGAGCCTATTGTGAACCCGGCGTGACCCTTGCTCTCGTCCCGTTCGCCGTGGACCAGCCGAGGTCGCTCGCGTTGGCCAGCGACGCGCTCCGCACCCGCCTTGCGCCCGGCGAGAACTTCGCCGACCTCTGGCCGCCGATCGATTCCGCGATCCGTACGTCCCACGCGACAGGGGGCTTGGTCCGGTCGGAGGGGGAGGCCCTCGGGATCGTGGTCTGGGAGCCCGCCGGACCGCTCGGTGTCGCGGTTCGTCTCCTCTATCTTTCGCCGCCGGGAGCGGAGGTCGAGAGCTACCGCGCGGTCCTCGACCTCACCGAACACGCCGCGGGACCGATCGCGTTCGCACCGGGACCGCTCGCCGGGCTCTCGGCCGAAGAGGAATCGACGCTGATGGCCGGCCGCGGGTTCGCGCCTTATGGCCGGCTCGAGATGGGATTTCCCGCGACGGCTCCGCTGGCTCCGTTGCCCGCGGTCGCGGTAGGAGACCTCCGTCCCGTGCGCCCCGAGGACGAGCCGCTGCTCGCCCGCCTCCACGAGAACGCGTATAGAAACCATCTCGACCGATACCTTTCGATCGAGGATGTCGACCCGGCGCGCGACGCGGACCACCAGGTACGGGACTATTTCTCCGGGCGCTGGGGCCTTCCGCTGTCGCCCGGATCTGCGGTGGTCGCGCTTGACGGACGGATCGTGGCCGCGGCGCTTGCGGTCCGACAACCGGCCCATGTTCTCATCATCGACGTGATGACCGACCCGGCCCTGCAGGGGAAGCGACTCGGCCGAACGGCGCTCGCGGGCGCACTGCGGGACCTGCGGGGGCGGGGGGAAACGGCGATCGTCCTCAACGTGACCGAGGCCAACCAGCGGGCGACCCGTCTCTATTCCGGACTCGGATTCGTGCGGACCATGGGGCCGTCCCAGGAATGGTACAACGCGCGGCGCATGCGGGTCGAGATCCCGCCTCCCGCCGCCGTTCACTCGGTCGTTGACGGCTCGGACTCGGCCGGACGGTAGCCGAGCCGACGCAAAGCGCCGAACGAGGAGACCATGATGAGTCCGAAGACGATGATCGCCCCTCCCGCGCCCAGGTAGGTCCCCTGGACCCCGACGGAGAGGGTGAGCAGCCCGCCCGCATACTGCCCGGCCGGGACGAGCGAGAGGCTTCCTACTTCGTCGGCGGAGAAGACCCGTCCCATCATCTCGTCCGGCACGGTCGCCTGGATCGTCGAGAGCAGGATGGTCGTGAACATCCCCGGCATGAGCCCGTAGACGAACACGATCGGCAGCGCGAGCCAGATCGAGCGGACGAGGCCGAGGGCGAGGATCGCGAGCCCCATGGCCAGCATGAGGGCGATCGCCGCTCGACCCGCTCGGGCCTCGAAATGCAGTCGCGGCGCGAGGACGAACCCGACCGCGACCCCCGCGGTCGCGGCCGAGGTCATGGCGCCGTACCAGATCCCCTCACTCAGGTTGAGCCAGCTCGCGACGTAGAGCGCGAGCTCGACCAACGCGACCGCGGTGAGGAAGTTCATCACGAGCCCCGCGACCGTGATCTCGAGGAGACCCCGTCGCTTCACCAGGTACGAATATCCGGCGGAGGCCTCCTTCACGACCGAACGCTTCGGTCCCCGTTGGGTCGGGGCGAGGTCGGAACGTACCAGAAGGAGCGCAACCTGGGCAGCGAAGAAGAGCAGGAAGGCCACGCCCAGGGCGTACGCCGGGTCCACGAACGTGAGCACCCCACCCACGACGAGGCTCGCGACCGCGCTCACGGTCGCGGCGACCGCGTAGATCGCGCCGTTCGCCACCGGGAGTTCCTTCGGCCCCACGAGACGCGGGATCGAGGCGTTGAACGCCGGGCGGAAGATCGTGGTCGTTACGGCGACCGCGGCCCAGCCCGGGTAGAGGAGAAGGACCCAGAGCGGCAGGTAGAATCCCGCGGGACCCGGAAGCGGGATCGCGTTGGCCGGCAGGACGACGAAGTCGGCGACGAGGCCGGCGGTGGCGAGCAGGGCGATGAGGTTCACGGTCTTCATGAGCAGCCCACGGTCGTAGCGGTCGGCGAGGGCTCCCGAGAAGAACGCCGCCGCGAGCGTCGGGACCGTGGAGGAGAGCCCGAGGAACGCGAGGGCGAGTGCGCCGTACGTCGTGCGTTCGCCCGCGGGATAGGCGAACGCGATCGAGTAGAGCAGGACGACCAGGACCGCTGAGGGCGCGGCGAACTGGAGGGCGCCCGCCGTCAGGAATGTCGAGAACGAGCGCTGCCGGAAGAGCGCCCCGTACCGGCTCAGGGGATTCCTCCTCCCGGCTGCGGCGACCCGCCCCCTCGGCGATAAGCCTGTCGGCGGGGCCGTCGTCCTCGGCGAAACCCGCTTGTACTTCCCCCACGTCCTCGAGACCTCGGAGCCTCCTGTGCGCCTGATCCACCGCGACCCGTCGACCGGAATGCATCGCCTCCGGCTCGAGACCCCGAGCGACCTCTGGCGGATCGCGCGTCTCGTTCGGGCGGGCGACCTCGTCGGGGCCTCGACGACCCGTCGGGACCCCGAAGCGCCTCAGGATGTCGCCGGGGCGGAGCGGACCCGTCGACGGGTCTACCTCACGGTCCGTACCGAACAGGTCGAGTTTCACGGATTCTCGAAACACGTTCGGGTCACGGGTCCGATCGTCGAAGGACCGCTCGATATGGGCCGCCACCACACTCTCGACCTCACCGAAGGCGACGAGGTCGCGTTGACGAAGCCCTCGTGGACCGCGGGCGACCGGACGATCCTCGAAGAGGGCCTCGAACGCAAAGGCGATGCCACGATCTTGGTCGCCGCCGTGGACTGGGGGGACTCCTCGTTGGTTCGCTTGCGCGGGCGGTCGGTCGAGCCCGTGCTCGACCTTCGCCGTACGATCGCGGGAAAACGCTACGAGGGCGGGCAGGCGGAGAAGGACCGAGGCTCCTACATCGCCGAGCTGGTCGCGCTGTTGCGCCGTGAAGGCGCGGCGGCGAACGCGCTCGTGATCGCCGGTCCGGGGTTCCTCAAAGAGGAGCTCGCGCACCGCCTGAGCGAAGAGGACCCCGCCCTCGCCCGCAAGATGAAGGTCTACCCGACCGCGGAATCCGGGCGTGTCGGGGTCGATGAGCTTCTCAAGTCGGGTCGGGCGACCGAGGTACTGCGCGGCAGCGTGGCGGCCGAAGAGGCGGAGGTCGTCGAGCGTCTCGTGCGCTCCCTCGCCGGAGGGACCCGCGCCGCGGTCGGACCGGTCGAGGTCGCGGAAGCGGTCGAGGCGGGCGCCGCCGAGACGATCTTGCTCTCCGAGTCGCTGCTCCCCGAGCCGGCGCTCGCCGCAACCCTCGACCGGGCCCGCGAAGCGCGCGTGCGGTTGTTCGTCGTGCGCGACGAAGGGGAGGCGGGCCACAAGCTGACGGCGCTCGGAAAGATCGGGGCGCTCTTGCGCTACGACTGGACGAGCCCGACGCGGCTTACGGGATCGCCTGGATCGCCTCGCGCAGCTCCTCGAAGCGGCGCTTCAGGTCCTTGAGCGAGAAGCGCAGCGCTTCGCGCGCGGTGAGCGACCCGTCGGTCTCGAACCGGAGGAAGAAATTCTCCTCGTCGGCCGTGACCTTGATCGACCCGTGCTCGCAGGACTCCTCACAGGCCTTGCAGAAGATGCACTTCGGCTCGTCCGTGACCGAGAGCTTCCCGCCCGCGAACTCGAGGATCTTGACCGGGCACGACGCCGCCGTGCGCTTGAGGCAGGCGTCCGTGCAGCCTTCCTTCTTCGCGATCTTGACGTGAGGGCGCGGGAACATCCCGACCCCGTGGGCGACCTGCCACTTCGCGTGCTCGCGGGCCGTGCCCACGATCGCGGTCATGTAGGCGAGCAGCGCCTGGCGCGCGCCGAGACGAACGATCGGTACATCGGGTTCGAGGATCGCGAGGGTGCTGTCCCCGAGCGGGACAACGTCCTTCGCGTAGACGGTGCAGGGGCCTTTCTTGTCGACGGAGAACATCACCTGGCAGTGGACGCATCCGGCGCCGCCGCACTCGCACTCGGACTTGCGTCGGAACTGCGAGAGGTCGGTGGGGATCGGGAGGAGACCGAGGCGGAGAGCGACCGCCTCGTCGAACATGCTCGTTGAGGAGTCGTAGTCCTTGCTGGTCGTCTCGTCCCGGATCGGTCCGAGGTGGAACTCGACATCCTCGATCGCGAGCTTCGGGACGTCCGCGAGGAGCGTCCGGCGGATCGCGTTGACCTGGGAGGCGGTCATGCCTTCGATCTCGAGCGCGGTCGAGCGGGGCTTCAGTTCCTGGACGATGATCGCCATCGACTACACCCTCCGGCCCCGGCGGCCGCCCTTCGGCTTCGTCCCGTCGTGCGGGACGGGGGTGACGTCCTCGATCCGTTGGATCCGGACCCCCGCCCGGGCGAGCGCCCGGATCGCGGCCTGGGCGCCGGGGCCCGGCGACCGGGAGCGGTTCCCGCCGGGCGCGCGGACGCGGACGTGGAGCGTGTCGTATCCCTTCTCCTTGATGACCGCGGCGATCTGGTCGGCCGCCTTCATCGCGGCGTACGGGCTCGACTCGTCCCGCGCGGCCTTCACGACCATCCCGCCGGTCGCCTTCGCCAGCGTCTCGGCGCCGGTGATGTCGGTGACGGTGATGTGGATGTTGTTGTAGCTCGCGAAGATGTGCGCGATCCCGATCTTCGCCATGGATTATGCGTTCTCCGTGGGCTCGGGCGGCGCCTCGGACGGAACCGGGCGTGCGTTCAGACGCTCGCGCAGTGCGACGCGCACCATGTGGTCGTCGCTCGCGAGCGGGCTCGTCGGGGTGTAGGAGATCGTCGCTTCCTCCGCGGACGGGACGAGGTAGCCCGGGCGGGTGACGCGGTGGTCGCCGATCGAGAAGTGGCCGTGCGCGATCCACTGGCGGGCGCCGATCGCGGTCGGCGCGAGGCCGCGGTGAAAAACGATCCATTCGAAGCGCCGTTGCAGCACGTCCTCGGTGTTCAGCGCGAGCACATCGTCGATCGTGGGCGTGCCCAGGGGGAGGAGACCGAGGCGGGTCAATCGTCCGATGAGCTGGTCCGTTTCCCGCCGAGCTTGGGGCTCTCCGGCCCGGAGCCGGGCCTGCAGGTCCCGGGCCTGGCCGCGGAAACCTCGGAGGATCGACTGCGCCTTCCAGAGCTCGCGTTTGTTCTTGAGTCCGTACTTCGTGAGGAGCTTTCGCTCCTCCTCCATCCGCGCGGCCTCCCACGGATGCTTCGGGGTGTCGTACGTGCGCCGAAGGAATTTCGGGTCGCCCATCGTTCGCTCCTTACACCTTCTTCGCGGCCGCGGGCTTCGGCGCGGCGGGGGCGGCGGCCGCTGCCGGGGCGGCGGCGGCCGCCGGGGCGGCCTCTTCCTTGCCCGCGGCGGCGGCCGCTTCCTTCGCGGCCTTCTTGATGACGCCGGCCGCCATCCCCGTCCGACCGTTGGACCGGGTCCGCTGTCCGCGGACCTTCTGGCCCCGCTCGTGGCGGACGCCGCGGTAGCTCCGGATCATCTTCATGACGTTGATGTCGTCCCGTCGGCGGGTCTCGAGGTCGGGGCCGAAGAAGTAGGGGGATTCTCCGAGGATCGGCTCGTTGGTGTGGTTGACCATCCACGGGGGAAGCTTCGTGGCGAGCGACCCGAGCGCGGTCTCGAGCCCGTCGACCGTCGTCTCGGGGAGGTTGCCGATCATCTCGCTCGCGTTGACCTCGGCCATGCGACAGGCGACCTCGGCGATCCGGAGGCCCACCCCTCGAACGCCGGTGAGCGCGAGCGCGGTCGGTCGAGTGCCATCGAGGTCGGTGTTGGCGAGACGGACGATGTAGCGGAAGTTCGGATTGTCCGGAATGATCTTTGTGGTCTTGCCCGGGGCGCCGGGCTTCGACTTGCCCTTCGATTCCTTGGCGTCCTTCGGCTCCTTTCCCTTGCCGGGCTTTTCCTTGCGACCCGCCTTCTCCGGAACGGGCGTAGGCCCGGCGTCCGCGGCGGGCGCGGCTGATGGAGCCGAGGCTTCCTTCGTTTCCTTAGGCGCGACCGTCACTCCCCTGTGGTGGAGCCTCACCGGAAGGGAGCGAACGGTCCGGCGGGTGCCGGGTTCGACCCCCTCCATCGAGGGCGCGGCCGCCGAGAAACCCCCGCCTCTTAACGGCTTCGGCCGCGGAAACTGCCGGGAAGGGCGCTCCGTCTCCCCGAACGTCAGTGCGCCTGCCCGGAGCCCGCACGTCGGGCTTCGAGCACGCGGTAGCCCGACCCCCGACCGAGGACCGTCACCGGCCCGGGCCAGTGGGCCTCGAGCCACTCCTGGTAGAAGCGGATCCCTTGGCTTCCCTTCCCGACGAGGATGAGCCGGCCCACGGGGACGAGGAAGCCCGGTGCTTTCGAGAGAAGTTCAAGGATGAGCGGCCGCCCCGCGTGGAACGGAGGATTGGTCGCGATCACGTCGAACAGCTCACCGGGCACGGGTTCGAACAACGAGCCGATGCGCACCTCCGCGTTCGTCACGCGGTTCCGCTCGAGATTCTCGCGAGCGAGGCGGGCGGCCCGACGGTTCACGTCCGTGAGCACGACCCTGCCGTCGGGCGCCGACTTTCCGGCGGCCACCCCGACCGCACCCCAGCCGCAACCGAGGTCGAGAACACGGTCCGTCGGGAGGAGGGTGAGGTTCTCGATGAGGAGCGCGGTCCCCGGGTCGACCCCGTGCGACGCAAAGATCCCGGTATCGACGGCGAAGGTGAGCAGCTCCCCACGGTAGAGGAAGCGGCGTTCGACCCGGGCCGAGCGGGCCCGGGGCTCCGCGACGAAGTACTGTTCCGCGGCGGGCGACTCGTCGTCCGGCATCGTCAGGTGGACCGGCGACGGAAGATCGATTCCTTCTTCGCACCCGAGGGCGCACCGGCCCCGAGCGCCTCGCGGGCGAGGTCCTTCTCCCGGCCAGAGAGCGAGCGCGGGATATCGACATGCACCGTCACGATCTGGTCACCGCGCGACGAGCCCCGGAACCGGGGGAACCCTTTGCCGCGGAGCCGGAACTGAGTCTCGGGCTGGGTCCCCGCCGGGATCCTGAGGGCCGCACGGCCTTCGACCGTCGCAACCTCGACCTCGCCGCCCAAGAGCGCGACCGAGAGCGGGACCTGGGTTTCCGAAAAAACGTCGGTGCCGTCGCGTCGGAAACCCGCCGTCGGCTCGAAGACCACCTGAACGAATAGGTCGCCCGGTCCCCCGCCTCCGAGCCCGGCCGTGCCGTGGCCGGGTACCCGGAGGACGGAACCATCGTCCACGCCGGGCGGGACCGTGAGCTCGATCCGTTCGACCGAGTTCGTCACGCCCCTCCCTCCGCACGTCGGACACTTCTCGAGGATCCGACGGCCGCTCCCGCGGCAGCGAGGGCACTCGGCGATCGAGATCAGTTGCGTGTAACCACGGCTCTGCACCCTTCGAACCTGTCCCTGCCCGTGGCATTCAGGGCATGTTTCGAGGGCGGTCCCGTCTCGAGCCCCGGTGCCCTGACAGCTCGAGCACGGACCGGTGTGCGGCACCTCGACCGTGGGTTGAGCCCCTTCCACGGCCGCGATCAGCGGGAGCCGTACGGCGATCTCGACATCGTTCCCCCGGTATCCAGCCCGACGGCGGCCACCGCCACCGAACGGGGTTCCGAACCCGGTGAAGAGCTGCTGGAAGAGGGGATTCGAGCCCAGGAGGTCTTCGAGGTCGCCCATATGGGTGAAGTTCTGCCAATTGAACCCGCCGGGACCGAAGTCGGTCTCGACCCCGGTGAAACCGAGCTGGTCGTACTTCTGCCGCTTGTCCGGGTCCGCGAGGACCTCGTAGGCTTCCGAGAACTCCTTGAACTTCTCCTCGGCGACCTTCGGGTCGTCCTTGGCCACATCGGGGTGGTACTGTCGCGCGAGCCGTCGGTAGGCGGCTTTGATATCGTCCGGGCTCGCCGTCTTCGGGACGCCGAGAACCTCGTAATAATCCCGCTTGGCCATGAGATGCTCGCCCGGGCGTAGGCGCTACCGCGGTTTCCTAGGTCGCACGCTATTAGCCTTTTCACCCCGAGCCTCCGGTGGCGCACGCCAACCGAGCTCCACCGTCGCGCCGACCGTCGCCCCCAGTCGGCGCGCGGCCCGACCCTCCCGGACCGCGATCTCCACGAGACCGAAGCTCGACCCAAGGACTCCCAGTGCCCCGGCGCCCAGGGACTCGTAACTGGTTACCCAGGGGACCGAGCGCAGCCGGGCCCGTCCCAACGTGAGTGCCAGTCGTTCGACCTTCGTACCGACCCACCGAGACGGGACGTTGGTGATGAGGTTCCCGAATCGATCCACGTGGAGCACCCGGCCACAGGCCCCACCGCTCGTTCGCGCGGGTTGGGGAACGACGTACGGAAGGGGTGTCACCGACGGGCCGAGCGAAGACGCCCGACCGCCCCTCGCGAGGAGGGCGGCGGCCGGCGCGAAGAGGTCACGGCCGTCGAACGTCGTCCCCACCGCGGGTACCGCTCGAAGCTTCGCACGGTCGATCCGATAGGCGCGGAGCACCCCGAGCTCGTCCGCGAGCGGCATGAGGAGGCCGTTGTCCGGGCCCACGATCCACGGGCCGGTTCGGGACTTGATTGCGATCGCCCGCCGCCGACCGCCCACCCCGGGGTCGACCACCGCGATATGGACCGACGAACGAGGGAACGCTCTCGCCATCTCGCGAAAGAGGAACGCGCCCTCCCGGACGCCGTGCGCCGGCAGGTCGGGGGCCAGGTCGACGATCTGGCCCGGGGACACGCCACCGCGAATCAGCGCCGCCTTCATCTGGGCGGCATACGCCGACCCGAGGTCGCTTGTGAGGGTGACCAGACGGCCACCGCGCGGACCGAGCCGACGCGCCAACGGGCCCCGAGGGAGCGGGGTTCGCCGCCTACGACTTCATGATCGCGACCAGGAAGATCCCGATGGCGACCAGGGCGCCGATGACGGCGGCTACGATCACGAGGAGCGACTGGAGGACGAGGGTGCTCAGTCCTCCCGAGTTCGACCCGAAGTCCCCGGCGTGATAGAGATAGGCGATCAGCACGCCCACGACCAGCCCGACGACGAGGAGCGCGACGCCGATGGTCCGGCTCTTCCCGCTTCCGAAGTACGCCGTGAAGATCCCGGCGAGGATCAGGAACAGGGCGAAGACGAGCAACAAGACGACGACGAACACGTTCCACTTGGTGAAATCCACTGCTGACGCTAATAGATCGAACATTTTACCTCGCTCAGAATTTGATGCCCGTGAGAGTCTTCGTGTCGATCACACCGGGAACGGAGCGGATCTTGTCGACCACGAGTTGTCCGAGAGCGTTGAAGTCTTCCGCCTCGACCTTGGCGATGAGGTCATACTCCCCGAACAGCGGGTGCAGCTCGACGATCCCCTTCACGCGAAGGAGCTCGGTGTAGACCTCGTGCTCCTTGGCCGGTGCCGTGCTGATGAGGACGAAGCCAATCGCCAAGCGGAGACTCCCTTGAAGGGCAGCAAGAAGATGTCCAGCTAATAAGCGTGTCGAGGAAGGAGAGGGCGGGACTCCTCGAGGAAACCGACCGGACCCCCTTCGCCACTCGAATGCGGGCGGCTTAAGTAAGCGCCGTTTAGCGCCGGCTTCGGAGATGGCACTTTCGCTGCGGACCTGGCCGAGCCGATTCCTTGCCCGACCGTGGCTTCTCGCGTTCGTTCCGATCAACGCTGCCACCTCCGGCTTCGGGGTCGTCCTTCCCCTCATCATCCTGATCACGCTCCACGGCTCGTGGGCGGACGTCGCCGTCTCCGCGACCCTCTACAACAGCGCGGTCATCCTCAGCTCGGTGGGTTGGGGTCACCTCTCCGACAAGTACCCCGTTCGCCGCCTGTTCCTGGTCATCAACTTCGCCGGCTTCGGGCTCCTGTACGCTGTTCTCTCGACCGTCCACACGCTGCCCGAGCTCTACGCCGTCTACGCCGTCATCGGGGCGATCGCTCCGGCCGGAGCGAGCGCGTCCAACCTCCTCATCCTCGAGAAGTTCAGCGAACGCGAGCGCCCGAACGCCTTCGCCTCGTTCCAGGAGATGAGCATGATCGGCTCGATCCTCGGGGTCCTGATCGGCTACTTCTGGACCCTGGCCTCCGACGCGCTTCTCGGTCTCTTGGTCGTGATGGCGGGGCTCGCGTTCGTCAGCGCCGTCGCGATCTGGTTCGGAATCCAGGAGGGCAGTCGAAAGCTCAAGGCCCTTCAGGTCGCCCATCTCGCCGAGGGCTTCCTTTCGCGGATCCGAGCGATCACCGAGTTTCGGCTCGCGATGCCGTTCTTCCCCACCCGACCGTCTCTCGCTCCCCAGCCCTGGACGCGGTTTCGACGTTGGGCCCGCGCGGAACTCCACCACGAGATCCCGCTCATCATGATCGCGTCGTTCCTGTTCAATCTCTCCGGGAACCTCTTCAACATCTCCTATACGCCGTACCTCTATTCGGCCGGCCTCGCAGCCTCGTCGATCTTCCTCGTGAACCTCTCGAACAACTTCACCCAGACACTGATCTTCCCGTTCACGGGCGGGTTCTCCACGCGCACGGGCCCGGACCGGCTCGTCCAACGCGCCACGTACCTTCGGGGCATCGGCTACCTCGCGACCGCGGGGTTCACCTTTGTCGCCTTTGCGGAGCCGGCAGCGTTCGAAGCGAACATCGTGATTTACGGACTGCTCGGAGGGGCGATCGCCGTCTACACGACCGCGAGCTCGCTCATGCTGTTTCGGGGCCTGGCGGGCCGTGACGCGGGAAGCCTCATCGGACTCAACACGGCGTTCGGGGGGGTCGCGGCCGTCGCGGGGGCGGGCCTCTCGGGGGTGCTCGCGGTCTTCGGGAGCTTCCGCCTCGTCTTCCTCGTCTCGGGGGGCCTGCTGCTGGTCTCGTTGCCGTTGTGGACCGCTGCGTCGGTCGCCTACAACCGGCGCAAGTTCGGGCCGGCGCGCGACGCGCCGCCACCGGGAAGGTCCGGCCTCACGCCCTCGGCCGACGTCGGGGCCGCCGTGAAGGCGCCCTGAGCGGACCGCCGGGCCGGGACGCACGGACGGCCGGTCGCTCGGCGTCGTGCATCCGAACGACCTTCATGAGCGGATAGCGCAGGTCCGGGCGGTGCTCAAGCCGTGCCTCGAGTTCCGTGGGGCCGTCGACGAGTTGAACGGTCACGTCCAGCATCTCCGCGATGAGGTAGCGGTAGGCGAACCGTCCCTTGCCGAGCGGCCCACCGCGCTTCGGATGGATGCGGACCGTCACCCGACGCACGAACGGTTGCAGACCCACGGCCGCCTCGATCGCGCGCGCGAGGGAGGCCGCGGTCCGGTCCGAGACCGGTATGCCGAGGTACTGGTGGAAGACCCCTCCGAGCTTGATACCGGCTTCGAAGAGGAGCGACTCCCGACGTGAGAGGCGAGGGTCGCGTTCCCGTGGAGATACCGTCATGGAGGGGGGAGGGCGACCACGCGCTCCCGGGGTACGGTGAACGGTCCGAGGAGATAGTAGCTCGCCACGCCGACGAGGAACGCGAGCGAAGCGCCGTAGGCGACGTCGTAGAGCGCCGTGCCGACCGCCAACTGGAACTGGAGCGGAACGAGGGCGAGCGCGGCGAAGACCGCGGTCGCGACCATCGGAAGCCGGAGCGGGCTCCCGCGCCGGATCTTGGGATAGCGGACGGGGACGACCATCATGACGGAGAGCACGGCCACCCCGACGAGCAGACCGATCGGCTGCACGCTCTGGAACGCCGGAGTGTCGTGGAAGAGCAACGCGACGACGAGGGCGAGCGCGCTCTGCGGGGTCGGGACCCCGAGAAAGTAAGGGCGGTCGAACGCGCGGGTGGTGAAGTAAACGAGCCGTGCGACGGCCGCCGCGAGGTAGGCGACCGCGAGCGCGAGCGCGACCGGTTCCCACGGCTGCCAGATCCCCTGGTTGGCGGTGTGCACCGCGATCAAGAACGCCGGCGCCACCCCGAAGGAAATGCCGTCCGCGACCGAGTCGGCCACGCGGCCGAACGCGCTCGGCGGCGCGGAGCTGCGCCGGGAGAGGATCCCGTCGAGGCCGTCGAAGCCGATGGCGCACACGACGAGGAGCATCGCCCAGAGCTTGTTGCCGGCGAGCACGTAGAGGACCGCGCCCACGCCGAGGGCCGCGTTCGACAGGGTCGCGAGGTTGGCGAAAACCCGCCAGCGGTCGGTCACGGGGTCTCCCGCGCGATCGAGCTCGTCCCGGCCCGGACGCGGTCGCCGACCTTCACGACCGGGCTCACGCGGTCGGCCGGGAGCAGTACGTCGACCCGCGACCCGAGGACGATCATTCCGAGACGGTCTCCCTTCCTACGGACGGAACCGACCGGGACGAACGAGACCAAGCGTCGGGCGACCACCCCGGTGATCTGGATGACCTCGACCGGGCCGAGAGCGCTGGTGAGCCGATAGCGTCGCGAGACATTGCGGTTGGCGTCGGGGCGGTACGCGGGCCGAAACCCGCTGCCCCCGCTCTCGATCCCGACGACCTGGCCCTCCACGGGGAACCGGTTCACGTGGACGTTCGTGACGTTCATGAAGACCGAGATACGCCAGAGCCCCCCCTCGCGCTCGACCGCCCGAACCCGTCCGTCCGCGGCGGAGACGATGCCCGAGCCGGGAGCGCGTTCGGGGTCCCGGAAGAAGACGGCGAAGAAGAGCCAGACAGCGACGCCGGCCACGAGAAGGGCGGCCCAGGCGAGCGAGTACGGAATGCGCCCGAAGACCGGAAGCAGGGCCAGGAAGATCAGGAGTCCCTCGCCGGCCCCTAAGTAGCGGCCCGCGCCCGGCGCGAACACGCGTCTAGCCGGTGAGAACGATCTCGATGTTGACGCCGTCGGGCACCTGGATCCGCATCACCTGGCGGAGCGCCCGTTCGTCAGCGTCGATGTCGATCAACCGCTTGTGGATCCGCATCTCCCAGTGGTCGATGGTGCTCGTTCCGCCGCCGTCCGGCCCCTTGCGGACGGGGACTTTGAGCTTCTTCGTGGGGAGTGGGATGGGCCCGGCGATCGCGACCCCTGTCTTCTGGGAGATCTCGCGGATTTGCTTGCAGATCGAGTCGACCTTGCGGGAGTCGGTGCCGCTCAGCGAGATACGGGCCTTTTGCGGCATCGATAGTCCCTCCCTCTCGGTCGCCCGTCCGCCCCCGGGAGGCTTACTCGCGCTTCTTGACGTCGACGACGACGCCCGCCGCGACGGTCTGACCCATGTCCCGGACCGCGAAGCGGCCGAGCTGGGGGAACTCTTTGTACTTCTCGATGACGAGCGGACGCTTCGGTGTGATCTTCACGACCGCGGCATCGCCGGTCTTGAGCGTCTGGGGGTTCTCCTCCGCGACCTGCCCCGTCTTCGGGTCAAGGCGTTTCAGGAGCTCCGTGAACTCGCAGGCGACCTGGGCGGTGTGGCAGTGGAAGACCGGCGCGTAGCCGACCGTGATGACGCTCGGGTGGTTGAGCACCTGGATGTTCGCCGTGAAGCTCTCGACGACGGTGGGCGGGTTCGAGACGGGGCCGGCGACCTCGCCGCGGTGGATATCGTTCTTGTCGATGCCGCGGACGTTGAAGCCGATGTTGTCGCCCGGGACCGCCTCCGTGACGGCCTCGTGGTGCATCTCGATCGACTTCACTTCGCCGGACTTTCCGCCCGGCATGAAGATGATCTTGTCGCCGACCTTGACCGTTCCGGTTTCCACGCGTCCGACGGGGACGGTGCCGATGCCGGTGATCGTGTAGACGTCCTGGATCGGGAGCCGGAGGGGCTTTCCCGTGGGCTTCTCGGGGACCTTGAGGTTGTCGAGCGCCTGGAGGATCGTCGGCCCCTTGAACCAAGGCATGTTCGGGCTCGCCTTGTTGATGTTGTCGTCCTTGAAGGCCGAGATGGGAAGGAAGGTGACCTGTTCCGCGATCTTGAACCCGACGTTCTTGAGGAGCTTCGTCAGCTCCTCCTTGACTTCCTCGTACTTCTTCTCGGAGTAGGCGACTTCCTGGCGGTCCATCTTGTTGATCGCGCAGATGAGCTGGTTGACGCCGAGCGTACGGGCGAGGAAGATGTGCTCCCGGGTCTGTTCCTGGACCCCTTCGGCGGCGGAGCAGACGAGCACGGCCGCATCGGCCTGGCTCGTCCCCGTGATCATGTTCTTCACGAAGTCACGGTGACCGGGCGCGTCGATGATGGTGAAGTAGTACTTCTGGGTGTCAAAGCGGCGGTGCGCGATGTCGATCGTGACACCGCGTTCGCGTTCCTCCTTGAGGTCGTCCATGACCCAGGCGAACTCGAACGTCGCCTTGCCCTTCGCCTCGGCCTCCGCACGGAACTTGTCGATCTCTTCCTGGCGAATGTAGCCGGTATCGAGGAGGAGGCGGCCGACGGTCGTGGACTTCCCGTGGTCAACGTGTCCGATGAAGACGATGTTAAGGTGGGGCTTCTGCGCCATTTTCTGAGGGCTCCGCGCGCGCCCAGTTGGTCCCCCTATATAGGCATTGTCTCCGCGCGCCTCCGAGAGAGTCCGCGGTTCGGGTTTCTGTGACGAAGCAGCAACGAGGAAGTCACTCCCTTCGGCTCGCCCGGGCGACGGGTCGTTCGGTCGCCCGGGCGTCGGACGCTAAAGGTCCGGCATCAGGAACAGTTCGTTCCCGTCGGGGTCTCGGACCGTCGCGTACCAACCCCACGGCTCCTTCTTCGGCCCTTCGATGAATTCCACTCCGTTCACTTTCAGCACTCCGCACGCGCCGACGAAATCGCTCCCCGGAAGTCGGAGCGTGATCCCCGAATTCCCGGGCTCGAGAGGCGCCTTCGCCTCGAATTCACTCAGCTGACAGAGGTGCAGGAGGCCGCCCTTTCCTTTGCGACCCACCGCCACCCAGTGGTCCATGCTCTCGACGACGTCGAGACCGAGGCTCCGAGTGTACCACTCGGTCGCCCTCTTCCGGTCGGAGACGACGATCGCCACGGTCGCCACCTGGGCCTTCGGCAGTGCGGGCTTCCCGCTCGTTCGTGCTGTCCCTTTCGCTGCGCGTTTGCTCTTGGTCGGCATCGATGACCTTCCGTTCGGGGAGGGGCTCTCCTCCTTCTTCGCCATCCGGTGGGGTCATGAAACGGTTCCGTGCCGATGTCCCATCGCACGAAAAGAATATATCGAATAACCGATATCGGTATTCCGAGTATGTGGGCGTACGGTTGGGGTTCGAAGCGACACCGTGGCCTTCGGGTCTGGGTGCTCCAGCTCCTCGAACGGGGTCCGATGAACGGAGCGGAGATCATGGAAGAGATGGACCGGATGACGATGGGTTGGTGGCGCCCCTCCCCGGGGTCGATCTACCCGCTCCTCGACCAGCTCGCGGAAGAGAAGCTCGTCCGCAAGCGGGAGGACGGTCGCTACGAGGTGACCGAGGCGGCACGGGGTGGCCCGGATTGGACGCGCGGCTGGATGGGCCGCGGACCTCGGACTCCGCAGGATGCAATCGGAGAGATGGAAGCCTACGTCGCCTTCCTCGAGGATCTCGGCAGTGGGGGAAAGAGCGACCTCGGTGCCCTCGCGCCGCGACTCAAAGCGGTCTCAAAGCGTATCAGCGACCTGGCCGAAGGAGGGGGGCGGATGAAATGACGAGGACAGAACGGATTCATACAACGCGGACCATGAAGGGAGCACTACCATGACGGGGTCGCCGTTCGTGTACGGGCCGGGGCGATTCTTCCGGGGCCTCAAAATCCGCATCTTCGCGACCGCGGCTCTGCTGGTCGGAGGGCTCTGCTGGGTGCTCCTCTACCTTGCGTTCCTCGCTGGGCACTTCGCCTGGTACCAGAACCTCGCGATCATCCTGGTCTCCTTCATCGTGGTTCCCGCGGTGGTCGTGATGATGTGGATCTCCTGGGGAATGGCGGTGGGTCGCGGGTTCGGGCATGCGTTCTGGGACGACGATTTCCCCTGAACCATCGAGCCGGATCGCCACGAGTGCCAACGACCCGAGGTTCCGTGGCCGCCGAGTATCGACCATCGGCACGGGATCGTTTCCGCGTCCGCGCGCGTCGCCGGCTGCTCGAACAATTCCGGTCCCGAATCGAGCCGGAGGCGTTCCGCTTGCTCGACCTGGGCGGTGGCACCGGAGCCGCCACGGTGGTGTTCGGCGCGGGCGCCCGTGAGCTGGTGGTGCTCGAGCCCGACGAGCGGAAGGTCGCCCGGGGTCGCGCCGCGGGAACCCCCGTGACGTTCGTGACCGGGTTCGCGGAACGGCTTCCCTACGAGGACGGTCGCTTCGATCGAGTAACGTCTCTGATGTCCTTCCACCACTTTGTCCGAGGGGACGACGTGCTGCGGGAAGCCGCCCGGGTCCTCACCCCGGGGGGGCGGCTGGTCGTCTACGATTTCGACCCCTCGACAACCTCCGGCCGGTGGGTCGCGTTCGTCGAAGGACGAGTGTTCCGCCACGGGTTGAAATTCAGCTTGCCCGCGGAACTCGAGTCGCGGACGCTCGCTGCCGGGTTCCGTTCGGTGGAGCGAGCGAGGTTCGCTTCGGGGGCATTCCTCGTCGCGGAACGATGAGCCGGGCCAACGCGGCGAAACCGCTTTAGCGACCCCGCCCGTCGCTCCCCCGGTCATTCTCGGGGCGGAGCTCGTGCCGAACCCAGGGTCTTCTACGGTCACGGCCTCCCGCTCCACCACCGTTCGGCAGATGCTGCCGACCGATGCGAACTTTACCGGGAACGTCTTCGGCGGGCGCATCCTCGAAGAGATCGACCTTGTGGCCGGGATCGCCGCCGCGCGCCATTCGAAGTCGACCTGCGTCACGGCCTCCTTCGACCGCGTCGACTTCATCCAGCCGGTCCACGTCGGGGACGTCGTGGATTTCGACGCCGAGCTCACCTACGTCGGGACCACGTCGATGGAGGTTCTGGGTGCGGATCACCGCGGAGGCGATGCACGACGGCGGTCCGCGCGCGGTCGCGGAAGCGTTCGTGACGATGGTCGCGGTCGATGACCACGGCCATCCCGTCCCGGTGCCCCCCCTCGTTCTCGAGAACGTGGAGGAGCGACTCCGGTTCGAAGAAGGTCGACGAAGGATGGAAGAGCGAAGGCGCACGCGTCATGCGCGTGCGACATAGAAGGTCACCATGATCTGCGAAATGTGCGGTAAGGAAGTTCCGATGACGAGCCGGGTCCGCCTCGAGAGGTCGGTCCTCGCGCTCTGCCCCGATTGCGCTCGGTTCGGAACGCCTGTCGACCCGGTTCCGAGCCCCACCCCCGTCGCCGCGTCCGTGATCCGGTTCCGTCCGGGGATGGCGGTCACCTCTCCGTCCGGCCCGCGCCGAAGGCTCGAGGAGCGCGACCTCTACCAGGAGATCGGAGAGATGGAGCTCGCTCCGGATTGGAACAAGCGGATCCGCGCGGCGCGCGAGGCCCATCTGTGGACCCCCGAGGACCTGAGCAAGAAGCTGAACGAGAAGAAATCCGTCGTGCTCAAGATCGAGTCCGGTTCCTTCCGGCCCCCGACGCGCTCGTTCGGAAGATCGAGCACCTGCTCAAGGTCAAACTGCGCGCGGAGCCGGAAACCGCGGGTCAGAGCTGACCCGAATTCGGGACCAACTCGGGGCCTGACTCTTCGGACGGCGTCGACGATCCTGGGGCGCGACGCCGAGCATGCGGGGACCGGGCCGTCGGACGTCCGATCTCCCGGTCGAGGCCGACCGGCGTGTGGAGCTCGACCCGAAGGAACCCGTCCGTTCCGGACCCGTCGGCTCCGGTGCGTAGGTCCGCGGCGTACTCTTCGAGGAACCGGTCCGACCATCCGATGTAGCCCATCCCGAGGGCGCCGAGGGCAACGACACTGACCAATCCTGCGAACCCGAACGGCACCCCGAGGGCGAACCCGACGAGGGCGACGATCGCGCCAACCAACCCGAAGAACGCCCGGCTCACCGCGCGCTGGGCGCGTCGGTCGCGATGGGTATAGTCGATCACGGGCGTGACCGGGTCCGTCCGGACCTTCTCACTTCGGCCGTCGGGGCTTCGCCCGGGGCACGAGCAGATGCTCGAGGATCGCCTTCTGGGCGTGGAGCCGGTTCTCGGCCTGGTCCCACGCCGCGCTTTGCGGTCCGTCGAGGACCGAGTCGGTGATCTCCTGACCGCGGTGGGCGGGCAGGTCGTGGAGGACGAATGCGGTGCGCTTCGCTCGCGCGAGCAGGGCGTCGTTCACTTGGAAGCCCTGGAACGCCCGTTCGCGCGCGGCCGCCTCGGTCTCGTCGCCCATCGAGACCCACACATCGGTGTAGATCGCGTCCGCGCCCCGGACCGCCTCGTACGGGTCGTTCGTGAAGGAGAGCTCCGCCTTCGACCCTCGGGCGAGCAGTTCCGCCGCACGCACATATTCGGGTTGGGGTCGGTACCCCGCCGGGGTCGCCACCGACAGGTCGAGGCCCACGGCCGCCGCGCCGAGCAGGAGCGAATGCAGCACGTTGTTGCCGTCGCCCACCCACGCGAGGCGATGACCCCGGAATCGACCGTTCCAACGTTCGCGCATGGTCAGCAGGTCGGCGGCGATCTGGCAGGGATGCTCGACGTCATCGAGCGCGTTGATGACCGGTACCGAGGCCCAGCGGGCGAGCTCGGACATGTCCTCGTGCCGGAACGCGCGATAGCAGACCGCGTCAACGAACCGGGAGAGGACCCGCGCCGTGTCGGCGATCGTCTCGCCCCGGCCGAGCTGGAGGTCTTTCGAAGAAAGGTAAAGAGCGTGGCCTCCGAGGTCGTTCATCGCGACCTCGAAGGAAGTGCGCGTCCGGGTGGACGGTTTCTCGAAGATCATCGCGAGATTCTTTCCCGCCAGGGTCGGCCGGAGGACCCCCCGAGCGCGTTGGGCCTTCAGGGCGGCCGCACGGGCGAGGACCCGGTCGAGGTCGTCCGCGATGTCGGAGATCGAGAGGAGGTGCGGGGGGTCCGCGTGGCGCGGCATCGTATACATCACCGCCGGAGCGCGTTAAACAGTTCTGGGAGCGCCCGGCCACGGGCCGCCGTGCGAAGGTTATGAGGTCGACCCGATTGGCGCGCAACGAGGCAACACCTGTGCCCGCCCGTCCGAGGAGGAAATCGAAGAGCGCCCCGGCCCGACCGACCCGCGCCCGGACGCCCCCCTCCCGCGGGCGACGGGTCTACATGGTGACGGGCGGCGTCACCAAGTTCGCGAAAGCGCACCCCGCGATGGACTTCCGCCTGATGGTGAAGCGGGCGTACGACTACGCCCTCAAAGGGATCCCGAACCTGACGACGGACCGGATTGACGGTACCCGGATAGCCTACTTCTCCGACCATTTCACGCGTCAGCTCAAGGCCGCGAGCATGGTCCAGGATTATCTCGGGATGAACCCGAAAGGTTCGGTCCGCATCGAATGGGGCGGCGCCACGGGCGGCGAGTGCTTCCAGGCCGCGTACGAAGCGGTGGCGAGCGGACGAATGGACGTCTGCCTCGCCGCCGGTTTCGAGACCATGAGCCGGGTACCGACGTGGAAGGGGAACGAGTTCATCGCGCTCGCCTCCGACACGAACTTCGATTTCCCGCTCGGCGGGTTCTATACGGGCTACTACGCGCTCATGGTCGTACGGCACATCTACGAGTACTTGCGCCTCGGCAAGTTCGCGAACGTGAAGGACGAGCGCGAGGCTCAGCGGCTCGCCATCGCCGAGGGCAGCCGCATCATGAGCCTCGTTTCGGTGAAGAACCACCGCAACGCGCTCTACAACCCGTACGCGCAGTACCCGAAGCGGTTGACGGTGGACGATGTGCTCCGCTCCGAGATGATCAGCTACCCGCTCACGCGCGAACAGATCTGCACGATGAGCGACGGGGCGGCGGTGGCCGTCCTGTGCGACGAGGAACGCGCGAAGGAGTTCACCGACACGCCGGTGCAGGTGACCGGCGTCGGGTGCGGCACCGACACGATGCGTCTCGCCGACCGACCGTTCGGCCGTGTTCCGCTCCTTCCGCACGAGAAGGCGAAAGCGTACGAGGACCTTCCGTACCCCGGCGTCCACTCCTTCCGCGCCGGCCGCGCCGCGGGGATCGAGGCATACCGCATGGCGGGGATCACGAAGCCGAACACCGAGCTCGACTTCATCGAGCTTCACGACGCCTACGCGTCGAGCGAGATCCAGACCTACGAGGACCTCGGTCTGTGCCGGTACGGCGAGGGGTACGAGTTCGTCGAGCGGGGCGACCCCTTCCTGAAAGGGATCGACTACGGGTTCCCGGTGCCGCGCGCGGGAACGAGCCCCGTCAACCCCTCCGGCGGGCTCATCGCCTGCGGGCATCCGGTCGGGGCCACCGGCCTCATGCAGGCGGTGTTCGCGTTCTGGCAGCTCCAGGGAACGATCCCGAAGCACTTCGGGGACGCGACGCTCCAGCTGAAGCAGCCGCGGCGCGGGGCGATCCACAGCCATGCCGGGACGGGTTCCTCCGTGACGGTCTCGATCCTCGAGCGAGGGTTCCGATGACCGCACGGCCCCGCACCTTCTCGAAGTTCCGCGAGGTCCAGACCGAGCTCGAGCGCAGTGGCTCCGCGATCTTCCGGGACGCCGAGGGGACCGAGAGCCTCATCGTCCGAAGCCCGTACTCGATCAACTACATCCACAGCTACGCCGAGGATTCTCCGTTCTTCCTCGGGCTCGCCGACGGGCGGCTGCGCGGATCGAAATGCCGGCGCCCGAAGTGCGGGTTCGTCTACGGGACCCCGCGCGGCCACTGCATGGTCTGCGGCGCCCCAACCGAGTGGATCGACCTGCCCTCGAAAGGGCGGGTCCATTCCTGGACGACCTGCCACTTCGGAGGCGAGGCCTTCCTCAAGGAAACGCCCTACAACCTCGCGCTGGTCGAGTTCGATGGGGTCGGGAGCCTCTTGCTCGTTCGGCTGCGCGACTGCGTCGAGTCGGAGATCTACGTCGGGATGCCGATCGAGGCGCGGTTCGACCCGAACCCGAAGTACTCGGTCACGGACGTTTGGTTCGTTCCGACGCGCTGACCGCGCTATCGTCCGCCGGAACCAGCCCGACCAGCTCGAGCACGTCGCCCTGCCCTCGGGCGATCTCGGAGCGGGGAGTCCTCGCCACGTCGACGAAGGCGAGCTCCTGCCACATCCGGCTCGACGGGGGCGTGGGGGAGGGCCATCGTCCCTCAAAGACGAAATGGATGTCCCAGTGCGGGTCGGCGGCCGAGGAACCGGGCCGCCGATACGTTTCGGAGAACACCGCGGGACCCCACACGACGGGGAGTTCCGAGTCCAGCTGCTCGCGCGCGATGACTCGAGCGGCCTCCGCCGGTCCTTCGAAGAGGAGGAGCTGGCGCGCCGGCAGCATCCATCCCGAACCGACCCGAGCGAGACGGCCTGGGTCGAGCCCGCCCACTTCGCCCCACGGCGCCGAAGGATCGACCCGGCCGAGGAGGACCCGCTTCGGGTCGTCCGGGGACCGAAGCACGAGGAAGACCGAAAGGCACATTCCATCGTCCGGTACGGCGGCGGTCCCGCCGGGTGACGGGGTGGTCCGGGACAGTCGCGCGAAACGTCGGTCCATGACCGAGTCCGCGCCAATCGCTCCGAGGTCTTGAACCTCACGCCCGAGCACGCCCGAGGTCGTCGTGCCGTCGGGTCAGTTCGAGCAAGCGGGAGGTGCCGCGGGCCGGGCTTGAACCGGCGGCTTCAAGATCTTCAGTCTTGCACTCTCCCAAACTGAGTTACCGCGGCGCCGGTCGCCCCGACCGGCCGGGCGGTATAAAGAGTCGGAGGGAGTCGCGAACGTGCCGCCGGCCCGTCGCGGACCTTCGTCGCCGCTCGTCGGCCCGGTCGAACGCGCGCGCTCACGTTCGGAGCGGTCGACCGCCGTGAGTCGCCCCCTGAATTTATCTACGGCACCCGGCCTGATTACCGCACCGTGGTTCGAACTCTCGTCGTCGCGGAGAAATTCAACACCGCCCTCCGAATTGCCGTCGTGCTCTCCGACGGGCGCATGAAGCGTGCCCGCCTCGAAGGGACCAACGTCTTCCGGTTCGACCGACCCGAAGGACCGTACGCCGTGGTCGGGCTGCGCGGTCACATCGTCGAGCTCGACTACCCGAAGGAACTCGCGGAATGGACGCTCGCGGGCCTCCCGAAACTGCTGGAGACCCGGCCGCTGAAGCGCGTGACCGAGACCGGCATCGTCGCCGCCCTCCAGTCGATCGTCCGGGAGTTCGACCGCGTCATCATCGCGACCGACTTCGACCGCGAGGGGGAGCTCATCGGGCTCGAATGCCTCGAGCTCCTCCAAAAGGTTCATCCCGGGATCGAGGTGAAGCGGGCCCGCTACAGCGCGCTCACGCGGGACGCGATCGAGACGAGCTTTGCGCATCTTGAGGAGCTCGACCGCGCTCTCACCGAGGCCGCGGAATCCCGTCAGGAGATCGACCTCGTCTGGGGGGCGCTCCTGACGCGTTACCTGTCGCTGACCGCCCAGCAGCGCGGTCACAGCTTCCTGTCGGTGGGCCGCGTCCAGACCCCGACCCTCGCGCTCCTCGTGGAACGGGACCAGGCGATCAAAGAGTTCGTGCCCACGCCGTTCTGGGAGGTCGTCGCGACCGGGGAGAAGGCCGGCGAACCGTTCCGGCTGCACCATCAGCACGGGGTCTTCGAGGTGAAGGCGGACGCAGACCGGGTGTTCCGCGCCGTGGCCCACGCGAAGAGCGGGGTCGTCCGGGAGTTCGCTCAGGAGGAGACCCGACGCCGACCTCCCGTTCCGTTCTCGACGACGCTCTTCGTCGCCGAGGCCACGCGTCTCGGCCTCGGCGCGGCGAGGGTGATGCAGATCGCGGAGGCCCTCTACACGCAGGGTCTCATCAGCTACCCACGGACGGACAACACGGTCTATCCGCGGGGGCTCGGCCTGAGGACCCTCGTCGAGAAGTTCCGCGAGGGACCGTTCGGCGAAGCGGCCGAGTTCGTCCTCCAGCAGCCGAGCTTCCGCCCCACGCGCGGGCGGACGGAGACCACCGACCACCCGCCCATCTACCCGACGGTTGCGGTCGACCCGAAGAAGCTGCGTCCCGACCACGCCACCGTCTACGAGCTCGTGGTCCGACGCTTCCTCGCCACACTCGCCCCCGACGCGCTCGGCATCGGCCGCACGGCGGCCGTCGAGATCCACGGGGAGCGGTTCGAGGGAAAGGGCCAGCACCTGACCGACCCCGGGTGGTACCGGATCTACCCCTACTCGAAACCCGACGAGGTGTCGATGCCGGCGCTCGTGGTGGGGGAGACCGTCGCGATCTCGAAGGTCGAGCTCCTCGAGGACCAGACCCGTCCCCCGCGCCGGTACACACAAGGTTCGCTCATCCAGGAGATGGAGCGTCTCGGGCTCGGGACGAAGAGCACCCGGCACGACGTCCTCCAGAAGCTCTTCGACCGTCACTACGTGAACCAGCGCCAGCTCGAGCCGACCTCGACCGGCATCGCGGTCACCGAGGCGCTCAAGGCGCACGCCCCGGTGATCACGCGGCCGGAGATGACCCACCGCCTCGAAGAGGACATGGAGCTCGTCGCCGAGTCGAAGAAGCCGAAGTCGGAGGTGCTCGAGGAATCCCGCGAGATGCTCCGCGAGGCGTACGCGTTGCTCTCCGCGAACACGCTCGGGGTGAAGGAGACGCTCACCGGTGCTCTCGACCGGCAGCATTTCGTGGGTCCCTGCGCGAAGTGCGGCGGGGCGCTCCGCCTCACGCGGAGCCCCCGCGGATCGCGCTGGGTCCAGTGCGTCAACAACCCCGCCTCTTGCACCGCCACCTACGCGCTCCCGTCGGCCGGTTTTGTCGAGCTCGTCCCCGAGTTCCTGTGCGGGACCTGCAAGGTGCCCCGGGTGAAGATCACCTTCCGCGGCGTGCGCCCGGACCTCTACTGCATCAATCCCGACTGCCCCGAAAACCACAAGGCGTTCCGCATCGGGATCTGCCCGAGCTGCGGGAGTCCGCTGCAGATCCGCTATTCGTTCCGAGGGAACCGGTTCGTCGGGTGCTCCGGCTATCCCAACTGTCGCGTCACGTACCCGCTCCCCCAGCGGGGGAAGCTCGAGAAGGACCAGCCCCCGTGTCCCGTTTGCCACGCGCCCGTAGTGACCGCGATCGAAGCCGGTCGGCCCCCGTGGACGCTCTGCATCAATCCCGAGTGCCCTACCCGCCTCAAGAAGGCCGAGGAGAAGGCGGAGCGAGCGACCGCGGCGAAGGCGAAGAAGGCGGCGACGGCGAGGAAAGCGGCGGCCAAGACCCGCGCCCGCAACCGAAAGAAGGCGGCGGGCTCGCCGTCACCGCCAACAGCGACCCCGCCAGAACCCACCCTCGCGACCGAGGCTCCGACGCCGCCGAAACCGCGGGCTCGCCGTTCCCGAACCGGGCCGACCGTACCGAAGCGAGCCGCCTCGGACGCGGTCTCGGTCCCGCCCTGACCCGGAGGGGACGTCGAATCCGGGTCGCAGGCAACGGCCACCTAAGAGCCTCCCTCCCCCACTCCGGAGGTCCGACCGTTTCCGTACCTCTCGGCCCGCGTTAAATACGGTCGGACCGTCGTTCCGTTCGTGACGAGTTCTCGACGGTTGCTCGATCTCGACTCTCGCTCGTTCGAGCGCCAGCTCGCCTCGAACCCGCTCGTCATCGTGCCGGTCGGTGCCCTCGAAGCGCACGGCCCGCACCTGCCGCTCGGCGCCGACCAGATCCAGGCGGAAGTGACCGCGCTCGCTCTCGCGGAGCGCGTCGACGCGCTGGTCGCTCCCACGATCCCGTACGGCTCGGCGCCCGGCGCGCGTCGGTTTCCCGGCACGGTCTCGCTCTCGATCGCGCAGCTCGAGGGATACGTCGAGGGAGCTCTCGGCGAGCTCTCGCGTTCGGGAGTCCGCCGCCTCCTCGTCCTCTCCGGACACGGCGAGCGCGGCCACATGGCGGGACTTCGGGAGGCCGGCGACCACGCGATGCAGGCCCACCCCGCTACGCGGGTGGTCGTGCTCTGCGACTACGATTTCGTCTACGAGCTGCGGGGAAAGGATTCCCCGGCTAACGACGGTCACGCCGGACTCCTCGAGACCTCTCGGGTGCTCGCGCTCGCTCCCGAGACGGTGGGCGCCGCCCGCCCGGTGGTGGAATACCGGCACAGCCCGTTCGTCCCGGGAAGTCCGACCGAGAAGGATTGGCCCGAGAGCGTGATCGGGGACACTCGGAACGCCTCCGCCGAGCTCGGCGCTCGTGTGCAGGCCCACGTGCTCGACCGTCTGGTCGAGACGGTCCGCGCTCTCCTGCCGCCGTAGGTCGTAGGCATGGCCGATCCATCCGACACCATCCGGGTCCGCGGCGCGCGCCAACACAACCTGAAGAACGTATCCATCGACCTCCCGCGCGGGAAGTTCATCGTGATCACCGGCGTGAGCGGCTCCGGGAAGTCGTCGCTCGCTTTCGACACGCTCTATGCCGAGGGTCAGCGCCGGTACATCGAGAGCCTCTCTTCCTATGCCCGCCAGTTTCTCGGCCAGATGGACAAGCCCGACGTCGACTCGATCGACGGTCTGGCCCCCGCGATCGCGATCGAACAGAGGGCCGGCAGCAAGAATCCCCGCTCGACCGTCGGCACGGTCACCGAGATCCACGATTACCTGCGGCTGCTCTTCGCCCGCATCGGGGTCCCGCACTGCCCGAAGGACGGCGAGGAGATCTCCCCCCAATCGGTGGACCGCATCGTGGAAGCCGTGAAGACCCAGTCGATGGGGGAGAAGATCGAACTCCTCGCCCCGGTCCTGCGAGCGAAGAAGGGCGAACACCGCGAGGTCGTCGAAAAGTTGCGCAAGGCCGGTTATCGTCGGTTCGTGATCGACGGGGTCGAGGTCCGGCTTCCCGGCACCGAGCTCCGGCTCGAGAAGAACAAGAAGCACACGATCGAGGTCGTCGTGGACAGTTTCGAGGTCTCGCCCGACGAGGAGAGCCGACTCGCTGAGTCGGTCGAGCTGGCCCGGAGCCTGGGCGACGGGCTCGTGATCCTTCGGCGTCCGGGAGGTAAGCGGCAGACGTTCTCGAGCCGACGCGCGTGTCCGATTTGCGGGTTCTCGATGGACGAGCTCGCCCCCCGGATGTTCTCGTTCAACAACCCGTTCGGGGCCTGTCCCGAATGTCTCGGCATCGGTGCGACGCTGCACGCCGTCCCCGAACGTATCGTCCCGGACCTCGAGAAGTCCCTCGGCAAGGCGATCAACGTTCTGGGGGCTCACGCCCGCGCAATCTTCGCTCGTCAAGTTCGGGCAGCTCTTCGGCTACGACCCGAAGCGCCCCGTGCGCGAGCTTTCCCCCGAGGGTTGGAAGGCCCTCATGTACGGCGTCGACAAGAGTCTCGGCCATTCGACGCACCGGCCCGAGGAATGGTGGATCAACGGGTGGCTCCGCGAGGGCCTGGTCGCCGCCCTCGAACGGCGATGGAAGTCGACGAAGAGCGAGAGCGCGAAGGAGTACTATCTGGGGTTCATGTCGTTCATTCCCTGTCGGGCGTGCGAGGGCCGCCGGCTGAAGCCCGAGAGCCTCGCCGTCACCGTCCAGGGAAAGTCGATCGCGGACGTCACCGCGATGTCGGTCCTCGAATCGGTCGCGATGTTCCGGTCGCTCGTGCTCTCCGACCGCGACGAGAAGATCGTCGGCCAGGTGGCGCGCGAGATTCGGGCCCGTCTCGGCTTCCTCGAGAACGTGGGGCTCACGTACCTTACGCTCGACCGGGCCTCCGGTACGCTCTCGGGCGGTGAGGCGGAGAGGATCGCCCTCGCGACGCAGATCGGCTCCGGGCTCGTCGGTGTGCTCTACATCCTGGACGAACCCTCGATCGGGCTCCATCCGAGGGACCAGGCGCGCCTTCTCTCCACGCTGAAGACCCTCCGCGACCTCGGCAATACGCTCCTCGTGGTCGAACACGACGAGATGACGATGCGCGAGTCGGACTGGCTCGTCGACCTCGGACCCGGCGCGGGCGCGCTCGGAGGCGAGCTGCTCTACTCCGGTCCTCCCGACCAGATCGCCGGGACCCCGCGGTCGCTGACCGCCGCCTTCCTCTCGGGGACCCGGTCGATCCCGACGCCCGATCGTCGCCTCACGCCCGGCGGCCGGGTGCTGTCGATCCACGGTCCTCGGGAACACAACCTGAAGGGGGACGAGGTCCGGATCCCGCTCGGCCTCCTCGTCGGCCTCTCCGGGGTCTCGGGGAGCGGGAAGTCCACGATCCTTCAGGAGATCCTCTATCGCGCCGTCCGCCGGCACCTCGGTCTCGGCCGCGACACCCCCGGCCGCCACGATTTCATCGAAGGGATCGACGAGATCGACCGGGTCCTCCTCATCGACCAGGCGCCGATCGGACGAACCCCCCGGTCGAACCCGGCCACGTACACCGGCATGATGACCCCCATTCGAGAGCTGTTCGCCGGGCTTCCGGAAGCGAAGGCGCGAGGATTCGCCCCCGGTCGTTTCAGCTTCAACGTCGCGGGGGGCCGGTGTGAGACCTGCGAGGGGGACGGCGTGATCCGCTACGAGATGCACTTCCTACCCGACGTCTACGTCGTCTGCGAGGAATGCCGCGGGCGGAGGTTCAACGCGGAGACCCTCGAGGTGAAGTTCAAAGGAAAGACGATCGCGGACGTCCTCGACACGTCGGTGAGCGAGGCGCTCACGTTCTTCGCCCATCACCGACGCATCGCGTCGCGGCTTCAGCTCCTCGTGGACGTCGGGCTCGGTTACATCCGGCTCGGGCAGAGCGCGACGACGCTCTCGGGCGGCGAGGCCCAGCGGATCAAGATCGCCTACGAGCTCGCGAAACCCCCGACCGGAAGGACCCTCTACCTTCTCGACGAACCGACGACCGGGCTCCATTTCGCTGACGTGGACCGACTCCTGCAGGTGCTGTTCCGTTTGCGCTCCGGCGGGAATACGGTGGTCGTCATCGAGCACAACGTGGACGTCCTCAAGTCGGCCGACTGGCTGATCGACCTCGGACCCGAGGGCGGGAACGCGGGAGGACACGTCGTCGCCCAGGGTCCCCCCGAGGAGATCGCGCGCGTTCCGGCTTCGCATACCGGCCGCTTCCTGCTCCCGCATCTCCCGGCACCGGCCCCCCTCGCGCGGCGCGGCCGTCCATGAGCGAGAAGGGACGGGCCGAGCTCCCGTCCTTCGTTCCCGCGAGCCAGCTCGCGAGCGAATCCCACGAAGGGTTCCGGACCGGTCCCGACGCTCCCGGGGTCTATCTCTTCAAGTCGGCCCGCGGCGAGGTGGTGTACGTCGGCAAGGCTCGCAGCCTGCGACGACGGGTCCTCGACCACCTGCGGGCCCGCATCGAGAAGGACGGCACGATTCTCGCGCAAAGCGCGAGCGTCGAGTTCGTCCCCACCTCGACCGAACGCGAGGCGCTCCTCCTCGAGGCGAACCTCGTGAAGCAGTACCAGCCTCCGTACAACGTCCTCCTGAAGGACGACCGTAGCTACCCGTACCTCGCGGTCACGGTCGGCGACGACGTCCCGCGGATCGTGCTCGTGCGTCGACCGCGACGACGCGCGGGCGTGCTCCTGTTCGGACCGTACACGAGCGCCCGCGAGGCACGGCTGGTCGAGAAGCTGCTCGGCGACCTCTTCCAGCTTCGTCGCTGCGTGCGCCTGCCGAAGCAGGCGTGCCTCTACTACCACCTCAAGGTCTGCAGCGCCCCCTGCATCGGTGCGATCAGCCGCGACGACTACCGGGCGAGCATCGACCGAGCGACGAGCGTGCTACGGGGTCAGGTCACTCTCGTGCGGCCGATGGTCGAGACGGAGATGCGGCGCGCCTCCGACCGCGAGGAGTTCGAACGCGCCGCGATGCTCCGGGACGCCCTCGCGGGGCTCGGCGCGCTCTCCGAACGACAGTCGGTCATCGGCCCGGGGAGCGGACGCGCGGACGTCCTTGCGCTCGCCTACCCGAACGACCCGTCGACGCTCCGCGTCGCGGTCGGGCTGCTCCGTGTCGAGGACGGCGAGGTCCGACAGACCGAGCCGCATCTCGTCACGATACCGGCGGACGACGTCCCGGAGCCGGGCGAGGTCCTCCGCCAGTTCCTGACCCAGGTACTACGGCGCGCAGTTCGAGCTTCCCGACCGCATCTACGTCGCGGCGCCACGGCCCGCGGGGATCGATGCGACGCTCGACGAACTGTTCGGTCCTCGGGGCGTGGAGGTGCACTTCCGCCCGACCGGTCGCTACGCCGCGCTCGGCCGACTTGCCGAGCGGCTCGCCCGCGCGACGGTCGACCAGGTCGTCGTGCGACCCGCACCGAGGGAGGTCCTGCTCGCGGTCCAGAGCCTTCTCGAGCTCCCGACGATCCCGAACCGGATCGAGGGCGTCGACATCTCGATCTTCCAGGGTTCGGAGGCGGTCGGGTCGCTCGTCGTCTTCGAGCGGGGTCTCGCGAAGAAGTCGGAGTACCGTCGCTACCGGATCCGCTCGGTCGAGGGCACCAACGATTTCGCGATGATCGCGGAAGTGGTCGGACGACGCTACGCCCGTCGCCTCGCGGAAGAGGAGATCCTTCCGGATCTCTTGCTCATCGATGGCGGGGCGGGCCAACTCTCCGCCGCCGAGTCCGCGCTCGAGTCGCTGGGACTCGCGGACCGCGTCCCGGCGATCGGGCTCGCCAAGCGAGAAGAGGAAGTGTATCGGACCGACCGCTCGGAGCCGATGCATCCGAACCCGAACGCGGCCCCGATGCTGCTCCTTCGGGCGGTGAGGGACGAGGCGCACCGGTTCGCGGTCACCTACCACCGCACGCGGCGGCGGATGCGGCTGCGCGGAGAGTTCGACGCGGCGTCCGCGAAGCGCCGGGCCGCGCCGGGGTCCTAGGTCCGTCGGCGACGGGGTGTCGCGCGCCGGCGCGTGTCGATCCACGTCATCTCGGGGGGTTTCGCATCGTCCTGCCAGAGTGCCCCGATGATCTCTCCGAGGTGGTGCGCCTCCTCCATCGTCGTCTGGATCAGGGCGTCCCGCACGGTGTAGCGACCCGACATCCAGAACGCTTTCACCGGTCGGCCCAGCATGCGCGGACTCAGGTCTCGTAGCGTGAGGTCGACCCCCGCCCAGACACGAGCCGAGTACTGGTCGAAACCGCTCCACGTTGTGGGGTGACGACGGACATCGTCAAAGAGCGGTTCGAGCACCTTGTCCGAGTTGCGGCCGTGGACGATGTAGACCAGCCAGACCTCATGGACGTTGAGGATGTGCACGAGCGTGTTGAACAGTGATTCGTGCCCGATGCCGCGCTGGCGCATGGCCTCCTTGAGCCGGAGCTTTCGAACGCGGCGCACGAAGCGGTCGAAGACCGCACGATTGTAGTCGAAGATGGCGCGAGCGTCCCGCGGGGAGATCCGGAGCTGGTCGGGCATGAACCGCACAGCGCACGCGCTCCCTTAGAAGCTCTCGAAGCCGGAAGGTCGGCTTCCCGATTATCGCGAATTCGGCCGGCGCTCGGGAGCACCGATGAACGACATACCCTGCACGCGACGGGCCACCTCGGCCACCGCCAGGCGCCGGAGCTCGGTTTCCGGCTCGAGGATCGCGACGTCGAGGGCTTCGGGCTGGAACGGGGTCGGAGACCCCTCGGCGACCGCTTGGACCGCGAGCTTGAACGCCGATTCCTCCGTGAGGTGGTCGGGAAGCTTCTCTTCGAGGAAGTCGGCGACCGCGCGACGGTTGCGGCCGATCGCATACGCCTTCCAACCGATCGTCGCGCCGCTCGGGTCGAGCTCCACAAGGCCCGGGGCCTTCCCGTCGAAGCCGCCGAGCAGAAGCGAGACCGCGAAGGGACGCGTGCCCCCGAACTGGGTGTACTGTTGGAGCAGTGTGCCGAGTGCGTGGCCGAGCAGCGTGAACGGCGGAGCCTCCCCGTAGGTCAAACGGTGGCGCTGCGCCTCGACCCGGAGGAATTCGACCAGCACACGAGAGTCGGCGATGAGGCCGGCGGTGACGCATCCGAGCCCCTGGTCGATGGCGAAGCTCTTCTCGATCGACCCGGCCTCGGCGAGGGCGCTGACCGGAAGGTTGCGGAACGCGACGAAGACGATGCCGGTCTCGTAGGTCACCGCGACCGCGGTACCTCCCATCTGGATCGCCTGGAGCGCATACTCGACCTGGAACAGTCGCCCGTCCGGCGAGAATACCGTGCTGGCCCGGTCGTACGCCATCTGGCCCGGTTGCATTTCCATCGGTACCGTTCCTCCGCGAGTAGGGCCGCTCAATCGGGTGGGGGATTTGAGCCTACGCCTCCGCCCCCCCTCCATCCCACTAGGTGGCGCGAGGCCACCACGGGAACCGAGCGTCGCTGGTCCTCGGGACCGCATCGACGACCTCCGGGCGCGGGGGGAACGCTTATCGTTCCTAGCCCGGCTTCGCCCTTCGATGGACCCGAACCGTCTCCACCTTCTCCCGATGGCCTCGAGCCACCGCGGCGCGCTTTCCCCGGCCTGCACCCAGTGCGCGGAAGGTCGCAAGATGGTGCTCTTCGTCTCGGGCCTCTGCCGGTTCCGGTGCTTCTACTGCCCCGTGTCCCCGACCCGCAACCAGCTCGACGTGGTGTACGCGAACGAGCGGCGTGTCCGCTCGGATGCGGACGTCCTCGACGAGGCGCGCTCGATCGGTGCGGCGGGTACAGGGATCACGGGCGGGGACCCGCTCGGCGTCGTCGACCGGGTCGAGCACTACGTTCGGCTGCTGAAGCAGGAGTTCGGTCCCGAGCACAATATCCACCTCTACACGCACGAGCCCAACCCCGAGAAGCTCGAGCGGCTCGCCCGGGCCGGACTCGATGAGTTCCGCCTTCACATTCCGCACTACCTGTGGGGTCCGCTCGCGAGCGACGGAGGAGCGTACCGCGCCGTCCTCGAGGCCGCCCCGGCGTGGGGGATCCGCCGCGGCGTGGAGATTCCCGTGCTCCCCGAGAAGGAGGCAGAGCTCCGACGCCTCCTAGAAGCCCTCGAGGGCATCGGGGTCGATTTCGTCAACCTGAACGAGCTCGAGTTCTCGGAGACCAATGAGGTCAAGATGCGGGAACGGGGCTACCGCGTCGACCCGCGCAACGGCTGGGGGGTGCGCGGCAGCCGGGCGGTGGCCGAGAGGGTCGTGCGAGAGCTCTCCCTCTCCATACCGGTACACTACTGTTCTTCCCGATTCAAGGACGGCGTCCAGCTCCGGCAGCGTCTGCTTCGGCAGGCGGAGCGAACAGCTCCTGCTTTCGCGCCTCGCACCGAGGACGGAACCATGGTCCTCGGCGTGGTCGAGGCCGTGGGTGACATCGACCTCGAACGCTGGTCGCTCCGGGTCGCCCGTCGGCTCGGGGCCGGTCCGGGCGATTATCGCTTCGACGCGGAGCGACGTCGCGTGGAAGTCTCTCCCTTCGCCCTGCGACGCGCCGCGCGTCGCTTGCCGTGGCCGGCCTTCGAAGTGGAAGTGTATCCGACCGCGGACGCGCTTGAAGTGGAACGAACCCCGCTCAACGGAGCGGCGCGCTCGAAAGCCGACGTGGCCGTGGGCGGTACGTAACCTTCGTCGCACGCGTGGCCGCCCCACGTCAGGTACCGCTCGTCCCCTCGGCGGTTCTTGATCGAGCAGGGCCCCCAGCCGTCGTCCTCCGCCCCGTACCACATGGGACAGTCGCGACAGCGCAGCGGGACAATCGCGAGCGCGCGCGTCTTCCGAGGCGCCCGCGGATTCACCCCGACCCCTCCGTCCTCAAGATCCGTTGAGCCTCGAGCGTGCCCGCCATCAGCCGCGCGACCGTGACCGGGCCGACGCCCCCCGGGACCGGCGTCACTCCTCCCGCCCAGCCATCGAGGCTCTCGAAATCGGCGTCGCCTACCGTTTTCGAGCTCCCCGGCTTCGCCGGGTCCGGAACGCTCGAGACTCCGACGTCCACCACGAACGACCCCTCCGGGACAACGTCCCGGGTCAAGAGCCCCTGCCGGCCCACGCACGAGAAGATGGTGCGCGCCGACGCGAGGGCCCCCTTCAGGTCCCGACTCTTCGAGTGGACAATCGTGACCGTCGCGTTGAGGCCGATCCCCTTCCCGGCCAAGAGGAGAGCGAGCGGGAGGCCGACCGTCTCCGAACGTCCCAGGACCACGACCCGTTCTCCTTCGATCGGAAGCCGGTAGTGCCGGGCGATCTCGACGGCGGCGAGCGCGACCGCCGGCACCTGGACGGGCGTTTGGGCCACCAAGCGGCCCAGGTTCGCTGTACCCACGCCGTCGACGTCCTTCGCGGGTCGAAGGGTCGCGACTGCCCGGTAGAAGTCGAACGGAGGCGGTAGAGGATGCTCGAGCAAGACCGCATGGACCTTCGGGTCGCGGTCGAGGGCGGTCAGGCGGTCGATCAGCTCCCGCGGCCCGTCCCCGGGGCGGAGCGCTTCGTCCAGAAAGGAAATCCCGAGCGCGGCCGCGGCCTTCGCTTGACGTTTCAAGTAGAAGCGGAAAGGGCTGTCCACCCCCCGATGGACGCTCGCGAGGCACGGAGGCGACCCGCCGGTAGGGAGCGCCCGGATGGCGGCCCGGGTTCCCTCATCGATCCGTTCCGCGACGGGCTTTCCCTCGAGACGAACGGTCATCGGCCCCTCCGCGCGGGGTCGAGCCCGGCGCGGTAGATAACGGCCGACCCTGCGCTGCGCGGCGTCGACCCCGGGACGGCGAGCCCCTCACCGAAACCAGGGTACCCTGAATTTACCTGACCGAAGGGATTTATATGCACCCCCGCTTCGATTCATTGGCGGAACGGTTCCTGCCCATCAGGATTCGCGACGCCACCATGGAAGAAGGAACGGAAGCCCCGTCCACCGGGACCGCGGAACCCGCCGTCCCGGTCAACGAACTCGACGAATGGGCACGGACCCTCCCCTACACCTCGAGCTCCCAGGTCGAGGTCCCGCCCCGCCTCCTCGACCAGGTGATCGGTCAGGACGAGGCCGTCGAGGTCGCCCACAAGGCCGCGACCCAGAAGCGGCACATGATGCTGATCGGCGAGCCCGGCACGGGAAAGAGCATGCTCGCTCGGGCGATGGTCGACTTCCTGCCCAAGGAGCAACTCCAGGACATTCTCGCCTACTCGAACAGCGAGGACCCCAACGAGCCCAAGATCCGTGTCGTTCCGGCGGGGAAGGGCAAGGAGATCGTGGCGGCGCAGAAAATCGAGGCCGCCCAGAAGAAGGAGCAACGCACGATTCTCTTCGTCGTCATCGCGCTCGTCGTCATGGCCCTCACGCTCTACATCGTCATCGTCGACAAGGACCTCACGGCGCTCCTGGTCGGCCTGCTCATCGTGTTCATCATCTACGCCCTCGTCCGCTTCTCCGGCGGCCGAAGCGATTCGGGCACGGCGGTCGCGAAACTGCTGGTCGCTCACACCCCGGACGACAAGCCCCCGTTCATTGATGCCACCGGCGCCCACGCGGGCGCGTTGCTCGGGGACGTGAAGCACGACCCGTTCCAGTCGGGCGGCCTCGAGACGCCGCCGCACGAGCGCGTCGAGGTGGGTGCGATCCACCGGGCGAACGGCGGGGTGCTCTTCCTCGACGAGATCAACCTCCTCAAGATCGAGAGCCAGCACTCCCTGCTCACCGCCCTCCAGGAGCGCAAGTTCCCGATCGTGGGCCAGTCGGAGCGCTCCGCCGGTGCGATGGTGAAGACCGAGCCGGTCCCCGCCGACTTCGTCCTCGTCGCCGCGGGCAACGTCGACAGCGTCCAGACGATGCACCCGGCGTTGCGTTCGCGCATTCGGGGCTACGGCTACGAGCTCTACGTGAAGACGACGATGCCCGACACTCCCGAGAACCGGATGAAGATCGTCCGGTTCATCGCTCAGGAGGTCGTGAAGGACAAGAAGATCCCCCACTTCGACCTCGGGGCGATGAAGGAGGTCATTCGCGAAGCCCAGCGTCGTTCCGGACGGTCGGGCCAGCTCACGCTGCGCCTGCGCGAGCTGGGGGGCCTCGTTCGGGTCGCCGGTGACATCACGCTCTCGGACGGCCTGCCGCTCGTCCACGCCGAACAGGTCGTGAAGGCGAAGCGGGCCGCGCGCTCGCTCGAGCAGCAGATCGCCGACCGCTACATCGAACGTCGCAAGGAGTACCACATGTTCTCGACCGAGGGCGCCGCGGTCGGGGTCGTGAACGGGCTCGCGGCGATCAACGCCCAGACCGGCATGGCCGAGTTCTCCGGCATCGTGCTTCCGATCGTGGCGGAGGTCACTCCGGCCCAGACGCGGAACGGCGGGGTCGTGGTCGCGACGGGCAAGCTCGGGGAGATCGCGCGCGAAGCGGTCCAGAACGTAACCGCGCTCATCAAGAAGTACACGGGAGAGGACATCTCCCGCTACGACATCCACATCCAGTTCGTCGGCACGTCGGACGGTGTCGAGGGCGACAGCGCGTCGGTCTCGATCGCCACGGCCGTCATCAGCGCCCTCGAGGGAGTACCCGTCGACCAATCGGTCGCGATGACCGGTTCGCTCTCGGTCCGCGGACAGGTGCTCCCGGTCGGCGGCGTCACCGCGAAGGTCGAAGCGGCGGCGGACTCCGGCATCAAGCGGGTGCTGGTCCCGTACGAGAACATCGAGGACTTGGTTCTCGAGTCGCGGTACCGCGGCATGGTCGAGGTCATCCCCGTCCGAACGCTCCGGGACGTGCTCAAGTACGCCCTGGTCGGCCAGGGCACGCAGAAGGAGTCGCTCCTCGAACGCCTCTCCGCGATGGTCCGGGCGACGAGCCTGACCTCGGAGGAAAGTTCCCCGTCCCCACCGCCGACCCCTGCGCCGGGTCGGCCGACCGGTTCGTGAGAGGAACGTTCCGGGTCCCGGCGCACGGGCCGGTGGTTTCCCGACCGTTCCCCACACCCCCGAACCTCGAGGAGGAAGAGGACCGGTTCGTCAATCGTCCGTGTTACGAGTTCAACGACGACCTCCACACCGCCTGGAACGACAAGCACTGCGAGCATTGCCGCCACTACCTGACGGCCCGCTGCCCGCACATCGACGAGTTCCTGGACGACGTGGAGGATTTGACCCCCGAGTGATATCGGAGCTCCCGTGCGAGGTTTGCTCATCGGCCGATTCCAGCCGTTCCACGGCGGTCACCTCGAGGTCGTCCGCAAGATCCGGGCGGAACGTCCCGGCGCCCCGCTCGTGATCGGGGTCGGCACCGCGGAAGAGTCCTACACGTGGGAGAACCCGTTCACCGCGGGCGAGCGGATCGAGATGATCGACCGGGCGCTCGCGGAGGCGAAGATCTCGGGCGCGCTCCTCGTGCCGGTCCCCGACATCTCCCGCCACGCGATGTGGGTGAACTACCTCGAGGCGCTCCTGCCGACGTTCGACCATGTCTACACGAACAACCCTCTCACCCGCCTCTTGTTCGAGCGTTCGGGCTATCTCGTCGAGAGCCCACCGCTCTTCGAGCGCGAGCGTTTCGAGGGCGTACGGATCCGCGAGCAGCTCGCGACGGGCGGTGATTGGAAGCGGGCCGTGCCCCCGGCGGTCGGCGCGTATCTCGAGGAGATCGGAGCGCCCGCTCGGCTCCAGGTCCTTCGGGCAGCGTCGGGCCGGTTTGGCCGGGGCCTCGCGTGAGCGAACGAGGCGAGTCGCAGGACCCCGGTCTTCGTCCCCGCCCCCGATTCAACTCCCTGCCCGAATGGGTTGGGTCGTCGACGCGCCTCGTGCACGGGGCCCGGCGACCGGACTACAACGCAGGCGCCGTCGTCCCACCGATCTACCAATCGACCACCTACCACTTTCCGGAAGGGTTCTCGGAATCGGCCGACCGTGGCGGGGTCTACCTCTACAGCCGGCTCGCGAACCCTACGGTCGAGGTCCCGACCGAGCTCCTCCGGCAGCTCGAGGGCGGCGAGGCAGCCCGGCTGTTCGGTAGCGGCATGGGCGCGGTCACGAGCCTTCTGCTCTCGTTGCTCCAGTCCGGGGACGAGGTGGTCGCGCTCGATGCGCTCTACGGAGGCACCCTTGTCGTCCTCACCGACCTCTTCCCTCGATTCGGCGTCTCGGTCCGATTCGTGGGCGAACGCGAAGCGCGTGAGCCCGAAGAGCTCCTGACGAAGAAGACCCGGATCGCGTGGATCGAAAGCCCGACCAACCCTCTCCTCACCGTCCACGACATCGCCCGCTGGGGCCGGGCGGCCGACGCGGTCGGCGCGCTCCTGGTGGTCGACAACACGTTCGCGACCCCGATCAACCAGAACCCCCTCGCGCTCGGCGCGGACCTCGTGGTCCATAGCGCGACCAAGTACCTTGCCGGTCACTCGGACCTGGTCGCCGGAGGGATCGTCGGCCCGGCGGACCTTCTCGCGCGGATCGACACGAAGGGAGACATCGGCGCGGCGCTCGACCCGTTCGCCGCGTATCTTCTCGGACGAAGCCTGAAGACGCTCGCCCTGCGCGTCGCCCGCCACAACGAGAACGGCCGCCGGGTCGCGGAGGCGCTCGCGACCCATCCGCTGGTTCGACGCGTCTATTACCCAGGGCGCGCGAGCGCCGACGAAGAGGCGATCGCGGTGCGTCAAATGCGCGGGCGCGGCAGCATGGTCACCCTCTCCCTCACCGGGGGTTCGGAGATGGCCGAACAGTTCCTGCGCCGTCTTCGTTTCGTCCACTCGGCGTCCAGCCTCGGAGCGGTCGAGAGCCTCGCGAGCGTTCCGGCCCTCACGTCGCACCGTCATCTCTCGGCCGCCGACCGGGAGCGCCGCGGCATCGACGACGGCCTCGTACGGTTCTCGTTCGGCATCGAGGACCCCGACGACCTCGTTCGCGACCTGACCGAGGCGCTCGACTCGCTCCGGTGAGCTCGCGCCAGAGGCATTATACGGCGATTCCCTTCGACCGTTCGTCCGCGCCACTGTAGCTCAGTTCGGCAGAGCGGCTGATTCGTAATCAGCAGGTCGGGGGTTCAAGTCCCTCCAGTGGCTTGGATTTGCCCCCAGGAGTGCCCCCGGCCCCTCGCTCCTGTAGTCATCTGGGGTGGCGCCTGCGCTGTGGGCCGATCGACTCAGTCGTGCCTTCTGCGTCGGCTCAGCGTCCGGGAAGCGCGTTCGAAATCGCTCGAGGACGGCTCCCCACGCGTCATCGAAATACTTCCAACCCTTCTCCCAGACCGGCCCCTTCTTCCATCCGAGGTGGTCCAGAATCACCCGGGTCTCGCTCGGGCTCACGCGGACGAACCTCAGCACGACCCAGAGGTATTCCGACCGGATCTCGGGAAGCGACGGGGGGAAATTCCAACTGAACGAGAGCATCTCGGGAGGACAATAGCTCAGGATGCGACATCCCTCCGAACCCTGGTGGCCGCGGGGCTGGTCCGTCAGAAAGTAGAGTTCCCAGGGTCCGCCCACCCGAAGTTCGATCCACGACTTCTTCGCCCACCACGACGCCATCCCTTCCGATGTGGTCCAGGCCCACCAGACCCGGTCGATCGGGGAAGATACGGTGATCTCTTTGTGCAGGACCCGTCCGGTGGGCTCTCCTTCCCGCATGTTCCCAACACCAGTATAGTGAGTATACTATATTAGGCGAGAAGGGTATCGGAGTATACTCGTGAACCGTCCATGACCGGTAAGGTCCCGTCGCCTATTCTGCCCCGGGTCCCCTTCCGGGCCTGTCCCATACGTGCCAGTCTCGGGACCCTCGGCCGAAAGTGGGCTCTCCTCATCGTTCGAGACGTCGGGCTACGTCAGATCTCCCGGTTCAACGAGCTCGTGAAGGCGAACCCGGGATTGACCCCGCGAGCCCTCTCCTTGCTGTTGACCGACCTGCAGCGGGAAGGAATGATCCTCCGGTCCGTGGGGTCGGCATCGTCCGGGAGGCGCGTCCGCTACTCGTTAACCCGAAAAGGAAGGGACGTCCTCCCCGTGGTCGCCGCCCTGATCGAGTTCGGTATGCGGCATTACTCCGACCGGGTGTTCGAGGACGGACGACCCCGCGACCTTGGGGAGGTGTTTCCCGGCGAGCAGGCGACGTTGATCGGCCCCCTCCTTCCGTTCGCGAGGGGGGCCGCGCGAGGGGTCCCGAGCCGCACTCGGTAATCCCGAGCGACGGCCGACAGCACCGGCGCCCGAGGTCACCTCACGGCATCGGGTCGCGAACGGGCGTGTTCGACAGAGAACGAAGCCGGGTTCGACAAACCAAGGTGTCTCGGCAGAACAATTCAAATAGGCCTACCCGCCCACTTTCCGTCGGCATCGGACGACCCCCCGGAGGGGAGAATGACCGTCTTCAAAATTCGCAGACACGATCGGAGCACGTCACGGGAGCGCGCGGTGTCGCCGATCATCGCGACCATTCTACTCGTTGCGATCACGGTGGTGTTGGCGGCGGTGCTCTACGTGCTGGTTTCGGGTCTGACGGGCGGTCCGACGTCCACGCCGATCGGCGGCGCGTTCACGGCGAGTCGCCCGGGTTCGGGATTCTGCGCCGCCGGAAGCGGACAGACCCTCGGTGCGGCGGCGATCACGGGCGGCTGCAAAGCGGGCGATTTCATCTACACGCTGACGATCGAGTCCTCTCGGGTGGCGTTCGGAAACGTCCTCTTCAAGGTGGTGACGACCGCGGGGTCGTCCTTCACCGCCGGCGGGGCGAGTTCCTCGTTCGCGGTGCTCGACCCCGCGACCGATGTCGCCGCTATCAGCGTGACCGGAGCGACCATCGCGATGAGCGCGAAATGGCCGGGGTACGGCCTGACGTCCTCCGCCCCGACCTACACGGACTCGACGCCGCTCACCAACGAATATCAGATCGTCATCGACACGGGATCCGCGACACCGACTACCGGTCAGGGCCTCGCCTTCGTCGCCCTCGGGATCGGTTCGTTCTCGGGAGCGACCGCCGCGCTTTCGCTACCGTAGGCCCCCGCGTGCGAACCGGTCGACGGGCTCCTTCCCGAGATCCGGGGTCGCAAGGTCGACGCACCCGAGCGCCGGGCATTCTTCCCTGCAGCCGGAGCCCGAATACAGTACATCGTCGTCAAACGGGCCGGGCCCTGTTGGCGAGCCGTCGTTCGGCCTCGGCCTGAGTGATCCCTTCGACCGCAAGCACCTTCGCCGGCGAGGTTCCCGCCCGGACCCAGCGAACCGACGAACGGGGCCGCTCCAGCCAGTCCGCCATCAGCCCGAGCACGGCCCGGTTCGCCTTTCCCCCCTCGGGCGGCGCGCGACAGGAGACGACCCAGCGTTCCCTCCAGGGGTCCCACGCGAGCGCCTCCGTCGCGCTTCCGGGCCTCACCCACAGTCGGAGTTGGGCCACCGCGTCGCCCATGGGGATCGGCGCCGGTCCGTCCTCAGGTCCGAGGGCCGAGCAGGTGGCGTTGAAGGAACGAAACGGCGGGGCGGTAGGCGCGGAGGATCTGCTCGCGGTCGGCGCTTCCGTGCCCTTCGTCCGAGAATTCGAGGTACTCGAAGTCGCGTCCTTCCTTTCGTCCGAGCCGGACGAGCGCGTCGCGGAATACCCGCGCCTGGTTCACGGGGCATCGAGGGTCGTGGAGCCCATGGATCATGAAGAGCGGCGCCCGAACGTTCGCGGCGAAGAATACGGGACTGCGCTCGTGGTAGAGCGCGGCGTTCTCGACGGGGTCTCCCATCAGCTCCCGGTCGTAGTGCTGGAGCGCCGGCATTTCCTCCTCGTAGCAGAGCTTCCAGTCGGTTACGCCCGCGATCGCGACGCCCGCCGCCCAAAGCTTCGGATACCACGTCATGGCGGCATAGGTGAGATACCCTCCGTAGCTCCCCCCGTAGATACCCACGCGGCGGGGGTCCACGAACGGTTGCCGACCGAGGTATTCTGCCGCGGCGGCCACGTCCTTGAGGTCGCCGCCGCCAAGATCGCGAAGATTGAGGTCGCGGAACCCGGACCCGTAGCCGGTGCTGCCGCGCACGTTGGGTTCGAGCACGGCGAAGCCGAGCGAGACCAGGTGTTGGGTCACGCGCTGAAAGACATCGAAGAACTGCCACGTCGGTCCACCGTGGACGTGCACGATCGCGGGCGCGGGAGCGGCGCTCGCCGATCGGCTCGGGCGGTAGAGGATCGCCTCGATCTCGCGGCCGTCGAACGTCGGATAGTGGACAACTTCCGCGGCTACGACCTGGTCCGGGGAGATCGGTCCGTAGTCCGGCGCAAGCACGTCGTCGATCGTACCGCCGCTCGGGTTCCACCGAACAAAGTTGGCCGGACGGCTCGAGTCGTTCCGGAGCGCGAGCACCCTTTGGCCGTCGGAGAGGAAGCCTACCTCGGCTCCCAGGTCGAGATTGATCGGGATCGTACGCTCTTCCCCGTTCGTGAGGTCGTAGACCACCGGTTGGACCCGGACGCCGCGGGTCCGCACGACGAGCAGGGAGCGGCCGCCCGGTGAGAAGTCGACCGGGCTCTCGTCCGCCGTGCCCGGACCGAGCCAGCGAACCGCGCGCGAGGCCACGTCAAGGAGACCCGCACGGGTGAACTCGCCGGCGTCCGATTCGACCGCGACCGTCGATCCGTCCGGGCTCCACGTCACCGGCACGTCCTTCGAGCCCTTCTTCACGGAAAGGATGCGCTCGGACCGGCCCGTCCCGGGTCGCGTGAGGAATACCTCGGCGTCGCGCGGGTCGTCCTGATCGCTCGCGGCGTAGACCACCTGCGTCCCGTCGAGGGAGTAAAGGTACCGTGAGACCCAGACGTTCACGGGTTGGCGATGACGGGCGAGACGCTCCGCTGGCCCCCCGCCCGCGGGGATCCTCCAGAGGTCGAGCTGGCGCGCTTCGCCCGGTAGGGCTTTGTCGGAAGCGTAGAGGAGCCAGCGCCCATCGGGACTGAAGCAGATCGCGTATCGCTGGCACGTGGGGTCGTGCGTGAGCTCGGTCACGGCTCCGGTCGCGCAATCGATGCGGGCGAGGTCGTGGAGTTCGTTCCCTTCCCGGTCGCGGGAGAAGGCGAGGGAAAGGTCGTCCGGTGCCCATACGAAGGGGGCGTTGGGAGACTTGGGTAGGTCGCCGTGGGTCACCTGCACGGGCGGAGTGCCCGCCAGGTCCGCGACGTAGAGTTCGACCCGTCCCTGGGGGTCCCAGAAGAATCCGACGCGCTCGCGTCGAGGAGAGAGGCGGGGAAAACCTATCGAGGGAATCGAGACCCAATCGAGGAGCGGCTCCCGAGGTGATTGCGCCACGGTGGTTCGCCTCGATACGGCCCACCGCCCCCCCCGACACATCTACTTTGTGTCGCCGGGTGCGGAGGACGGGCTCGCAAGCCCTCATCGCTCGGCGCGATAGGTTTTCAAGGGGGGCGCACGCGTCAGAGAGCAGGGTGACTCCGAGTGGCCGCCTTGGTCGTTCCCGAGCATCGGCGACCGCCCGCGATCTATCGTCTCGCGCGGGCGCTGCGATGGCTCAGCGCCCTCGTGCTCGTCGCCCTCATCATCTTCGCCGGGACCGTGGCGTACTCCGCGTTCGAGGTCGCGCGCTCGAGCACCCAATCCCACGGGCTCTCGGCTTCGTTGGCGGCGAACGGAACGGTGGAGATCGTCGGTTCGTTCACGCTCGCGAACCCCGGCTTCTACCCGATCCAGGGATTCGAGCTGACCGCCCGGATCGCGAACGCCACGGACGTCCTTCTCGGTCAGCTCGGCGTCGGCCCGAGCGATATCGCACCGTCCTCGACCGGGACGTTCCCGATCGCCCTCTACCTGCCGGTCGATAGCTCCGCGGCGGCGACCTCCCTGCTCACTCAGGACCAGTATCTCCGGGTGGACGCCTGGGGGAACGCGACCTACGCCTACCTCTTCCCGCTCTCCGTCGCGTTGACCGAGAACCGATCGTGGGGGGCTCCGTTCGAGGATTTCCAGGTGACCGTCGGCACTCCGTCGGGAGGGGGCGGCTCCATCATCGTTCCCGTGACCGTGACGTTCTCGAACCACGCCCCGTTCGCCGAGTCCGGGGTCCTCACGTTCACCGTTCAATCGTCCGGCGGGGCGGACTGCGGCGGGGGTTCGTTCCCGATCTCCGTGCCGTCCCAGGGGTTGTACGACCAGACCCAAGATGTCGCGCTCGCGTCGGGCTGTTCTCCGTTGGGAGGCCAATTGCTGAGCACCTACTCGACCGGAGGCACTCCGGTGCCGCTCCCCCCGGAGTCGATCTCGTGAGCGCTCCGTCGCCGCCCCCGGCGTTCACCCCGCCGCGCGGGGCTCCGGGATACCGCGTCCCGTCGCTCGGATACCGGATCCTGGTGGCGGCGTTACGGCTCATCCCGGCGTTCTTTCTCCTCATCATCCTACCCGTCGCGGCGCTCACCTTTGTGAACGCTCACGGGATCGCGCTTCCGATCTCGACTCTCGCGGTGTCCGAGTGGGGCATCGCGTTGATCGCGCTCGGCGCGGCGCGCTACATCCTGCGGCCGACGCGGGCGTTCGGCCCGGTCTCGATCGTGGCGTCCGGCGTGGCCCTGCTCTACCTCCTTTACGCGGTCTCGCTCTCGCCCTACCGTCTCACGATCCCCGGAGGCTCGGCCTCGATCGCGGCGGGCTACGCGCTCTTCCTCGAGCTCATGATGATCATCCCGGCGATCGGGATCCTCGTCGGCGCGCTCGTCACCGTCGAGGACGCGACGGGGCACACCGAGCGCCTGGTCTTCGACTTCCCGGCGTGACCGGGTCGATCCTAGATCCCCGCGACCGTGGCTTCCACGATCCGCACCGCGGACCGGGGCCGGTCGTTTCCGTCCCGGGGAACGGCCGCGATCTTTTCGACCACGTCGTAGCCCGAGCGGACCTTACCGAACACCGCGTGCTTCTTGTCGAGCCAGGGGGTCGCGGCGAGCGTGATGAAGAACTGACTACCACCGGTGTTCGGGCCGGCGTTCGCCATCGAAAGGACCCCGGGGCCGTCGTGGCGCAACGTCGCGTCGAACTCGTCCGGGATCGTGTAGCCCGGCCCGCCCGTCCCGTCGCCCTTCGGGCATCCGCCCTGGATCATGAACCCGGGGATGACGCGGTGGAACGCGAGCCCGTTGTAGAACCCCTTGCGAACGAGCGACACGAAGTTCTCGACCGTCTTGGGAGCCCGGTCCCGGAAGAGCTCGATCCGAATGTCTCCGAGGGTCGTTCGAAGGGTCAGCGTCGGCTGCGCCATGCGGTTCGGAGAGCGCTCGAGCGGAAAAGGGCGACGACCCGCCCGGTTTATCTGGCGGGCCGGGAGTCCCGCGCCGCGGAGGCGCGGGCGGTCCACCGAGAGCTCGAATGAATCGGTCGATCGCCTTCATCGGGCTCTTTCTCGTCGCCCTGGGGTTCGGCCTCGTGGCGTACCCCATCGCGTTCACGGGCCACGAGCAGCTCGACCTCGAACAGGAACTCGGTTTCCTCGTCGCACCGCTCGGTCTCGTGGTCGTGATGCTCGGAGCCCTCGCGCACGACCCCGAGCTGACCACCGTCGGGGGTGCGTTCGGCAATCCGGAGGCCGCCCTCGGACGCCCCGCCCGGACGTCGACCGTCGATTCGCGGGCAGCCCGGCTCTACAATCCGCACGAGCCGGTGAACTGTCGCTTCTGCGGAACCGTGATCTCGGCCGACCTCGCGATGTGCCCGCGCTGCGCCCGCCCGCGGGACTGCCGGACCTGTCTTCGCCCACTCGCCTTCGTGAAGGACGTCGTCACGTGCCCCGGCTGCGCGAGGACCGAGGGCCTCTGCCACTGTCCCCGCCTCGCTCGCCCGAACCCGAGCCCGCAATCCCGCGGGACGCCTCGGAGACGCTGATGCCCGAGCCTGACGGGTTCCGGATCCCTCGCGGGATCGCGACGAGCGAGCTTTCGCCGCCGCTCGTCGTTCACTTTGACGGCGCGTGTCAACCCCCGGGAGGCGGAGGGGTTGCCGGGTGGGGGTTCGTGATCGAAGGCCCCGGGCTCCGGTTCGAGGACTGCGGGCTCGCGACCCGGCCGTACTCGCCGCACTCGACGAACAACGTGGCCGAATACGTCGGTGCGATCCGAGCCCTCGAGCACCTTCGGTCGATAGGTACGACGGCGACGTGATCGTCGAGGGAGATAGCCAGCTCGTGGTCCGCCAGATGAACGGCGAGTATGAGGTCCGCGCGGAGCACCTGAAGGCCTACCACGACTGGCTGGCGACGCTCGCCCGCTCGTTCCACCATGTCGATTTCCGCTGGGTCCCGCGGGAGGAGAACTCGACCGCGGACGCGCTCTCGAAACAGGCGGTCGAGTTCGCGTGGGACGACGCGAAGCGCCATCGCCCGACGCGACCCCCAGCCATCGCCGGGCGGGAACCGGACGCTGACCGGTCCTAAGCCGGGGGGTCAGCCCCAGCGGACCGTATAGACGAGCGTGCGGCCTTCCATGGCCGCGCGGGCCCGGGCCGAGTCCACGTAGGTGGCGAACGCGGCGGCCGCCTCAGGAGTGAGCTTCGGTCGGACTCCGTACCCCCGGGGTTCCCCTTGGCCGAGGAACTCCGGACGGGGCGGCGCGAGCGCCGGCGGTTCCGGCGCGTGAGGAGGGGCCTTGCGGATCGCGGCGCTCATGCGAACGGGGCTCCCTCGCGCGTCACGTGAAGAGATTCTACCCGCAGGCACGGAAGGACCGCGAGAGGAAGGTCGGCGTCCAAGGACGGCGTGACCCAGACCGGAAGCGAAGCGAGTATCGCTCGGCCATCGGGGGTGTCGGACACGTCCGCAGCAACCTGTCAGACGCACGTCGTACATAAAGCCGAAAGTTCGACTGGAAATGGAGGGGTGGGGTCCTCCGGCCTGACGGAGAAGTCCGGCGGACATCGGGCAGACCGTTTTCGTCGGAACGAGGGCTTGCAGAGACCCTATTTAAAGGGGGGACGGATGGCCCCGACCGTTCTACGGGAGAGCCGCACGCCATGGCGCAATCGCAGACGGGGGAGTTTCTGAGACGCGCGGAGGCGACCCTGCTCGACCTTTCGGTCGAGTCCCAGAAGGCGGACTGGGTTTACGACACGTACATCAATCCGGACAGCGAGCTGCTCGCGGCGCGCGCCTCCGCGAGACTGATCGCGGCTACCGTCGGGCTCGCGAAGGAATCGACCCGCTTTTCGACCTCGACGCTCACGGCCGTCGATGCACGGAAGGCGAAGCTGCTGCGGCTGATGCTGCCGCTGATCGCCCCGTCGGACCCCCACGAGTCCGAGGAGCTCTCGCGCCGGGTGACGGCGATGCGAGGTACGTACGCGAAGGGTCGCTACGCTCCGCGGTCCTCGGCGGGAGCGCTCGACCTTCAGGGCCTTTCACGGATCTTGAGCGAGAGCCGTGACCCGGCGCTCCTCGAGGAGGTCTGGTCGGGATGGCACCGGGTGGGCCGTTCCGTCCGCCCCGACTTCGTTCGGTACGTCGAGCTCGCGAACCGCGGGGCGACCGAACTCGGGTTCGCGGATACCGGGGCGATGTGGCGTTCCAAGTACGACATGGAGCCCACCGACTTCTCGCGGGAGGTCGACCGCCTGTGGTCCGAGGTCGAACCGCTCTACCGTTCGTTGCACGCCTACGTCCGACGCCGCCTGCTCGAGCATTACGGGAGCGACCGGGTCGCCGCCCACGGACCCCTTCCGAATCACCTGCTCGGCAACATGTGGGCGCAAGCCTGGGACGGGACGCTCCGGCTCCTCGCACCGCCTTCGAACGGGAGCGACGTCGACTTGACCGAGCTGCTCGTGAAGCGGGGACTGTCGGAATTGGACCTCGTGCGGGCGGCGGAGCGCTTCTTCGTTTCCCTCGGGTTCGACCCGCTCCCTTCGACCTTCTGGGAGCGTTCGATGTTCGTCCGACCGCGCGACCGGGAGGTGGTCTGCCACGCAAGCGCCTGGGACGTCGATTGCGTCGACGACCTGCGCCTCAAGATGTGCATCGAGGTCACGGGCGAGGATTTCATGACCGTCCATCACGAACTCGGCCACAACTACTACCAGCGGGCGTATGCGCGTCAGCCCTTCCTCTTCCGCGATAGCGCGAACGACGGGTTCCACGAGGCGGTCGGCGACACCATCGCCCTATCCGTCACTCCGGAGTACCTAGTACAGGTGGGCCTCCTCGACCGCGCGACCGACCCGGACGGCGACATCGGACTCCTCCTCCGTCGGGCCCTCGAGAAAGTGGCGTTCCTCCCGTTCGGTCTGGTCGTCGACAAGTGGCGGTGGGAGGTCTTCTCCGGAGCGATCCGCCCGGACGAATACAACGCGAGCTGGTGGGAGATGCGTCAGCGCTTCCAGGGCGTCACTCCGCCCTCGGCGCGCAGCGGCGAGGAATTCGACGCGGGTGCGAAGTATCACGTCGCGGCGAACGTGCCGTACGTGCGCTACTTCCTCGCGCACATCCTCCAGTTCCAGTTCCACCGAGCGCTCGCGCGCGAGGCCGGTTGCACCGGTCCGCTGCATCGGGCGTCGATCTACGGGTCGAAGAAAGCCGGCCGTCGACTTGCCACGGCCCTTGAGATGGGCATGAGCCATGAATGGCCCGACGAACTCGAGGCTCTGACGGGCGACCGTCGGATGGAATCGGCAGGCTTGCTCGAGTATTTCGCACCACTCCAGCGCTGGCTCGACGAGCAGAATCGCTCCAGTCCGGTCGGCTGGTAGCGCAGCGCGGTCCGACGCCGAGGGTATTAGGTTCTCGACCCCCTTCCTCCGGACATGCTTCTGGGTCACGGGGAGAGCGTCCTCCGCAGCGCCTACGCGGTGGCCGACGGCGGGGACGGACCGGTCCCTCCGAAAGGTCCGGGCGTTCTCTACGTCACGAACATGCGGGTCGTCTTCGAGGCGCCCGTCGGCCGACCGAGGATTGGACGACGCTCCGGAGCCGATACGCAGATCCAGCTCGATGCGTCCTTGCACGAGCTGAGGAACGTGGTGGTGCGCCGGGGCCGCATTGGGCGGCCCCGCCTCGTCCTCGACCTCCCGCACGCCCGTGTCTCGTTCGACGTGCTCGAACCAGAGGCCTGGACGGTCACCATCGCCCAGGCGAAGCGCTCGATCCCTCCCTCCTCCGCGTACGGAGGTGGGCTCGTCCACACGATCGAGCGGCAGGTGGTGAAGGTTCGGTGTCGGTTCTGCGGGAGCCTCGGCAACGAGGTCGACGGACGGTGCCCGGCCTGCGGGGCTCCGCTCTGACCGCCGGCGCGTTCGTTCAGAACGGAAGCTCGCGGAAGAGGTCGCGGAACCCGGAGACGGTCCAGTAGGCCGCGAGGCTTCCGAGCCCGAGAGCGAGCGCGGCGCAGACGAGCGCGAGCGGTAGGGAGGCCGCGGAGGGGTACAGCAGGGCGAACGACCCCGGGATGAGGATCCCGAAGAGGACCACCATGCCCGACCCCGTCGCGGCGAGCATGCCGCCGGGCCGCAGGAACTGGGGGCGCGGCCGGTCCTGGAAGTCGGAGTAGCGCGAGGCGAACACGAGTCCCCAGAAGGTGAGCACCACCGAGAGGCTGACCCCGAGGAGCAGCACCCCGACGAGGTCCGTGGGTGCAAAGCCAAAGACGAACCCGACGACGAGGGCGAGGGCCACGGCCACGACGAGGGACGGAAGGAGCACGAACGTCACCTTCGCTCTCACGATGCTGCCGACCGATAGTGGGTAGGAGTACAGCGACTGGAGGGCCCGACGTTCCTGGCCGAGGGAGGTCCCTCCGATCAAGAGGGCGAAGAAGCCGGCGACCCATCCGACCCACACGACCGAGCCGAACTCTCCGAAGGCGGCCCCTTCCACGAGGACGAGGATCACGAGCACGATCGGCAGGACCAACGTCGGCAGCATCTCGCGGCGACGGACGAGCCCCTTGAGGTCCTTCGCGACCAGGGCGGACTCCGAGGAGGTGAGACCGAGGAAGGAGAGGACGGGGTTCCGGGCGGCATACCGGTGCTCGTCGAGGCGGACCTCGGTGGCGGCAGGAACCCAGTAGCGGACGCGCAGCTCTCCGGCGAGGTAGACGAGAACCGCGACGAACGCGAACTGGCCCGCCGCGAACGCAATGCCGAGCCCAACGTCTCCCGCGGTCAATTGCGTCAACGCCTGGGTGGACCAGAAGAACGGGACGACCGAGGTGACGAGCCCGACCGCCGAGAGTCTCTGCGCGAGTCCCAACAGAAAGACCGGGTTGAACGCGAGCTGAAGCGCCAGGATGACGACGACCAGGACCAGCGCCCGGAACACGAGGCTTAGCTGGCCTTTTCGCCCCGCCCCCACGGAGCTCGCGCGCTGGGTGGCCGAGCGGACCATCTCGACGAGGACCGCTCCCTCGAAGAGGGCGAGGACAGAGAAGAGCGCGCTCGCCACGTACGTGGCTACGATCCCGCCCGCGAGGGCGAACGGCAGCAGGCCGCCGAGCGCGAGCGCGACCGCCGGTGAGTACGTGTAGGCGATCGCGCTGGCGGACGCGGAGACGTATTCGGCCGGCGTGACAGGAAGCCAGTTCGCGGCATCGCTTCCCGCGAACTTCGCGGTGGTCGTGAGCTCGAACATGACCCCCGCGACGAGCACGACCCCGACCGCGACGAGCGGCAGGAACGGGAGGAGCGCGTTCCCGAGCGCGCCGGCTTGGGCGGCCGTGAGCGCGCTCCCCCGAACGACCCCGAAACCGAGGCCGAACGTGGCGAGGAAGAGCACGAAGTCGATCACCGCGATCAGCGCGGGTTGCCCGAACGGACTTTGCGGGTCGGACGAGCTCCTCCCGGACCGAAGTTGGGAGGCGACCAGGGTCCCGGCGAGGCGCCGGACGCGGTGAAGGTCCATCGAACTCCTACCGGCTCAACGCGTCGACGACATCCCGAAGGTCGCCCGTGCCGGTGAGGGACAGGAAGACCTCCTCGAGGTCGCGACCGGCGAGGCCCGCCCCGTCACGCAGGGCCGAGACCGTGCCGGAGGCGAGGACCCGACCCCGATGGAGGATTACGACCCGGTCGCAGATCGCCTGCGCGATCTCGAGCACGTGGGTGCTGAACAGGACCGCGACGCCCTCGTGGTCCGCGAGGTTCCGCAGGAGGTCCTTCGTCACTCGAGCCGAGCGCGGGTCGAGGCCGTTCAAGGGTTCGTCGAGCACGAGCAGTTTCGGACGATGCGCGAGCGCCGCGATGAGCGCGACCTTCTGCTTCATCCCTTGGGAGTAGCCGCTGATCAGCGAGTTCTCGTGACCGGCGAGCTCGAACCCCGTGAGGAACTGTTGGATCCTTTCGCGACGGTTCGTCGGGCTCAGGCCGTACATGTCGGCCACGAAGTCGAGGTACTCCGCCCCCGTGAGGAACTCGTAGAGCGCGGGGGCCTCCGGCACGTAACCGAGCTGCCGCTTCGTCGCGACCGGGTCCTCGGTGACGTCGCGGCCGAAGAGGCGGATCGTGCCCGAGTCGGGACGGAGTAGGCCCAGGACCGCCTTCATCGTCGTCGACTTGCCCGCGCCGTTCGGTCCGAGGAGCCCGACGATCTGGCCGGCGGGGACCGAGAAGCTGACGGAGGTGAGGGCGTCGACGGGGCCGAACGACTTCGAAACCCGAACGACCTCGAGCGACGGGGAGGCGTTCGTTGGCGCGGGGGTCCGAAGCGCCGCTCCGGAAGGAAGGGAGACCATCGAACGGGTGAGAAGAGGAGCGCCGCTCTTTAACCCGCGGGACGCGGGTGTGTCGACCGATTCGTGCGCGCGAGGTGCGTCGAGGACCTCCGCAGTGGAGGGAGAATGCGCCCGAAGCGAACGAAGCGGGTCGGTCAGTTCTCGAGCGGTGGGTTCGACTCGAGGGAGTCGGCCGCGAAGAAACTAACCGGTCCCGCGGGGTCATGACCCGAGGGACGCAGCGCCCCGACCGCGTGTTCCAACAGTTCGTAGGCGGAATCCTCGGCCTCGTCGGTCTCGTCTCCCGAGTTCTCCCCTCGGACGTAAACGCGCAGGACGCCCCGGTCGATTCCGAGGAGGACGTATCCGACCCCGTCCCGCCGGGCCCAGGCCAGAAGTCGTCCCGAAGGCCCGTCCACGACGCCGACCCACCGTAACGACCCGAACCATCGACCGGAGAGGCGGCCGAGCACCGATTCCGGAGGGGCGCCCGGCGGAAGGTCGACCTGGGCGATCGGTCGGAGGTCGTAGGAGGTTCGGGGGGCTTCTCGCGGCACCTCGTCGAGCGCCCGATATCCGCCGTCCGAGCGTTCGATCCGTCCCTCGCGTTCGAGTCGGCGAAGCGAGCGCGAGAGGGATTCGGGATGGGCGTGAAGGACCCGTCGGAGTCCGCTGAACGCGATCCGCCCGTGAAGTCCTTGGAGGGTCGAGAGGATCCGCTCGTCCAACCCCCCGGAGAGCGCCGGTGCGGTCGCGTCCCGAAGTGGGGGCATCAGGCCGCACCACGAGGCGGTCGCAGTTAAACCGACGGTAACGCCCCGGTTACCAACTCAACCCGGCCGGAGTCGAGGGCCACCCGACCGTCTGTGACCGGTCCGCGAGCGACCCGGTCAATATCCTCCCCCCACCGATGAGGAGTCCGGAACGAAGGTTCCTCGGTGATGAAATGAGCGAACACGAGAACGAGTCGGGGTCGGACGGAGCGAACTTTGGGCCGTGGGTCTGGTCGGCCTACCGCGCCTACAATGAGCTCCTCCGCGAGAAAGTGAAGAAGCGATTCGATGCCCAAGAAGGTCCGTGGATGGACAAGGTCGCCGACCTGCTCGTGCAGGTCGTCAACGCCCGTTGGGAAGGCGGCCGGAAGAAGGAGAAGGAACTCGAGGAGCTCTACCACCGTCTCGAGCAGCTCCTTTCGGAGTGAGTCTCATGGAGAGTCCTCTCCCGCTCCATCCGATGCCCGCCCCTCCGTCCGGTCCCGAGCCCATGTTGCCGGGCCGGCGGAGCCGCCGATAGGTAACCTCGGGAAGCCCGGATAAGCCGATGCCACTCAGTGAGTTCGAGCGTCGAATCACGACTGCCGTCGAGGCCGTCGGGCCGAGCGTGGCCGGCGTTGAGAGCCTCCATCTCGGGCGACGTCCCAGCGCTTCCGGGTTCGGAGCCCCGGCGCGGGCGACGGCCGTGGTCATCGACCCCGCGGGGTATCTGATCACGAATCAGCACGTGGTGGAAGGCGCTGCGCGCATCCGGGTTCACCTACCCGACGGCCGGGATTTGGACGGTGAGGTCGTCGGCGGGGACGAAGCGACCGACGTCGCGCTCCTGCGGGTGGACGGGATCGACCTTCCTCCCGCCCGACTGGGGGCGTCCGAGAACCTGCGCGTCGGTCAACTGGTCCTCGCGGTGGGGCACGCGCTAGGCCTTCCCGGAGGACCCACGGTCTCCGTCGGAGTCGTGAGCGCCCTTGGCCGCCCGCTCCCCGGGTCGGATTTCATCTTCGAGGGACTGATCCAAACCGACGCCGCGATCAACCCCGGCAATAGCGGAGGTCCGCTGGTCGACCTCGAAGGAGCGGTCGTGGGAATCAATTCGGCCATGGTCCCCTTCGCCCAGGGGGTCGGTTTCGCCCTCCCGATCCACGCGGTGGCGCGGATCGCGGACGAACTCCGCCGGAAGGGCCGGGTGGTACGACCCTGGATCGGGGTGATGGTGGCGGAGCTGGGTCCGGACCTCGCCCGACGGTCCTCCCTTCCCGCGTGGTCCGGCTTATTGGTCGCCGAAGTGGTGGCTCGGTCTCCGGCGCACCGAGCAGGGATCCGAACGGGTGACCTCATCCGTGAGGTTGGGCCTTTCGGGGTCACGCGGGTGCGCGACCTTCTCGAGTCCCTTGCGAAATTCCCCGTGGGGTCCGACCTCCAGCTCACCGTTCAGCGGCGGGGCGCGCCGATCACGGTGAATGTGCCTCTGCAGGAGCACCCGGAGTCGGTCCCCGCGCAAGGGTAGTAGAGGTCCGGGCGGCAAGGGAATCGCTGAGGGGAAACCCCTGCGCGCGGACCGGCCTTTTTCCCCGGACTCGCGGTCGAACGGCTATAAGATGTGGGTCGTTTACCTAAGCGAGCTATGCTCTCCGACTCGTTCGGCCGTGAGGTCACGGACATACGGATCAGCGTGACCAAGCGGTGCAACTTCGGCTGCATCTATTGCCACGATGAAGGACTCGGCCCTACAGCCCGCCCTCGCTCGGCGCACGGCGAGGAGATGACGCCCGCCGAGGTCGAACGGCTCGTCATCGTCGCCCGGGAACTCGGGATCCGCGCCGTCAAGTTCACCGGTGGGGAACCGCTCGTCCGCGCCGACCTCGAGGAGATCATCGACCGGACGGTGCGTCAGATCCCCGATGTTTCGCTCACGACCAACGGTTCGATGTTGGAGCACCGTGCCGAGGGACTGCGGGACGCCGGCCTCAAGCGGGTGAACGTCTCGGTCGATACGACCGACCCCGAGGAGTTCCGGTCGATCCGCAAGGGCGCCCTTCCACCGGTGCTGCGAGGCATCCGCGAATCGCTGCGGGTCGGCCTGAAACCGGTCAAGCTCAACATGGTGGTGTTCCGGCGGACCCTGGCGAACATCCCTCGCATGATCGATTACGTGGGCTCGTCCGAGGGACTGAAGCTCCAGTTAATCCAATTCATGCCCGAGCTCGTCCACCATCGGGAATGGATGGTGGACATCCAGAGCGTCAAGCGTTGGCTCGAGGAGAACTCATCGCGGGTGCTGGTACGCGAGATGCACCACCGCAAGGTGTACATCGTGCACGGGGCCGAGGTGGAGGTCGTGGACCCGGTGTTCAATCCGGAATTCTGCTCCCATTGCCACCGGATCCGGGTAACGCACGAAGGCGAGCTCAAGGGCTGCCTCAACCGAAAAGACGACCTCATCCCGACCCGGGGCTTGGACGACGCCGCGCTCCGCGACGCCTTCCGTCGCGTGATCACTACACGAGTTCCGTACTACGGCGGCTACATCACCGACTTTCCACGAAGGTCCGCGGCCCCCGACCTTCCGCCGGAACTGCCCCGCGAGCCAGCATCGCGGGGCACGGCGTGACCGAGCGACCCACAGCGGCCTCGTCCCCACGACGGTCGACTCTGCGCAGCCCGCGGAGTTAAGGCTCCGGAATCCTCTGGGGGATGGAGGGTAGCGACCGATGGCCGTCGATTTTGTACTGAAGAAGACACCGAGCATTCGACTCGCCGCGATCCGATGGAAAGGCCCGTACAACGAGCGCAAGATCCAACAGCAGTTCGAAGCAGTCGAAAAGTGGGCCCGAGCCCGAGGCTTGCGTACCGGTCGTTGGGTCTTCCGAGAGCCGGACTCCCGCGTGTGGGATACGGGCATCGAAGTCCGAGGAAAGGCGCACTCCGAGGGTCGCGTCAAGGTCCGTACGCTGCCGGCCGGCCACGTGGCGAGCGTCCTCTTCGACCCCGAGGTCGTTTCTCCCCGGGTCGTATACCACGGCCTCTCCGACTGGCTTCGCTGGAGGCGCAAGGAGAAGGAGATCCGCTCGGTCGTTTCGTACCGAGAGGTCTACCCGGGAAACCCCTGGAAGGACAAGCGGGCGTGGTCCCGGACCGAGGTCCAGTTCGTCGTCCGGAAATAGCCGCCGGCTCGCGAAGTTCGAGGGCGAGAGCATGGCAACGACGACGATCCCCCACTCCGAACAGGACACGACCGGGCTCTTCCGCATCGCGACCGGCGCCGGGGTCGGTCTCGCGGCGGCGCTCCTCGCGATCGTGATTCCGGTGGGATTCCTCCTCGTCGCATCGTATGAGCCCGGCGGGTTCCTCTCCCTGCACCAGACCGCCTTCCTCGACGCGATCGGCCTTCTGATCCTGGCGGGCGCCTTGCTCTTTCTCTTCTCCCTCCTCATCTATCGGAACGCGTTCGCCCATCTCCGCAAGGTCGACCGACGATTCATCGTCGCTTCCGTTCTCTGCCTGATCGGAACGCTCGGATTCATCCTTCTCCTCGTTGCGGCGGTGGTCGTCGTCGGCTCCTCGAGCTCGCTGCTTTCGTGCATCAACAACCAGCCGACGCACGCGCTCACATGCCTGCGTTCCGGCCAGCCGCTCGGCGCGTACACCGGGCTCATCGGATTCTGGCTGGGCTGGGTCGGCGGGGTGGGGATCGTGCTGGGGCTATCGGCCGGCTCCTCCCGGTTCAAGAACCGAGAGATCGGTCTCGGTGCCGGGCTGTACGCGATCCTCCTGCTCGCCCTCATCGGACCGTTCATCGCGCTCATCGTATCGTATCCGGGGGTCGAGTTCATCCTCCTCCTGGTCCCTCTCCTCTCACTCCTCGCGCCCTTCTTCGTGTTCCGAGGAGCCCGGCCGCTGACCAACTAACCATGACGGACCCCGCTTCAACGACAGCGTCTTCCCGCGAAACGGCCACGTTGGGGGGAGGGTGCTTCTGGTGCACCGAGGCGATCCTCTCGGAGCTTGCCGGAGTGGCGAGCGTGACGTCGGGGTACGCGGGCGGAACCGTGCCCCACCCGTCCTACGAGCAGGTGTGCTCGGGGCGGACCGGACATGCGGAGGTCGTCCAGGTCGCTTTCGACCCGAGCGTCGTGAGCTATCACGACCTCGTGACGGTCTTCATGACCACCCACGACCCGACGAGCCTCAACCGGCAGGGCAACGACGTCGGTACCCAATATCGCTCCGCGATCTTCTACCACTCGCCGGCGCAGCGAGCGACGGCGGAGCAAGTGGTCGGCGAGCTCGAGACGGCGCAGCTCTGGAAGCGTAAGATCGTCACCGAGGTCGTGCCGTTCACGGAATTCTACCCCGCGGAGGAGTACCACCGGGACTACTTCCGACGCAATCCCGCGAGCGGGTACTGCCGTGCGATCATCGCGCCCAAGGTCTCGAAGTTCCGAAAGCAGTTCGCGGCCCGGTTGAAGACGGCGTAAGGCCGGGTCCCCGACCGCTCTTGCCTCACAACGCGAGATAGAGGAAGTAGCCGGCGAAGGCGACGATAGCTACGACCGAGACGATGAGGACGGCGCGCGCGAAGCCCGGCCGCCGCTCGGTGCCGGCGTGAACGACCCAGGGGAATACAACGATCCACACGGCGATCGCGCCAAAGAGGCCCACGAAGAGCACCCATCCGCCGAGATAGGCGGACCCCAGGCCCACGGTAAGCCACCAGACGATCTGGAACGGATTCGAGGTTCCGAGGCCGAGCGCCTTCGAATAGGTCCGCGCCCCGGTCGTCGGGGGAGGCGGACGCCCCGACGCGGCGCGCAGGAGCCCGACCCCGAGGTAGACCATCACCGCGCCACCGAGAAAATAGATCCATCGCAGACCCCAGGTCAGGTCGACCTCGGTGTGGAGGGCAAAGACAAGCCCTCCGAGAAGGAGGTCCGCGCTCATCGCGCCGAGGCCTGTGGTCACGCCTTCACGGAACGAGCGGACCGATTGGGACGCGATGAACGCGTTCATCGGCCCGGGCGGGATCGTGAGCGAGAATCCGAGGAGCAGGCCGAAGCCGAGCTCGGAGAGGAAAGGGTCCACGCCCTCCGACCCCCCCCGGGCCTACCGGGGAGGTGGAGGTACCGTGCGCGCCTCGACCGTCAGGTAGCGCTCGGCCGGTCGCTTCCAGGTCACGGCGAGTATCCCTCCGATGAGGGCGAGCAGGAAGCCGACGAAGAACCCGGCCAGGGCCACCACGATGCTGACGAGCGAGAGGACGATGGCGAGGGCTCCCCAGACGACGTGCCCGTACGGGACCGCCAGCATGAGCACGCCGACGATCAGCGTAAGGAAACCGACCAGGATCCCAAGCAGGAAGAAGTCGCTCCAGTGGCCGAACACGGCGAAGACCGCGCCGAGCAGCGCGAAGCCGAGGCCGCCGACGATGATGAAGAGACCTCCTAAGATGGTCAGGACCGCCGCCCCCACCGGTCGTGGCATGGTCGAGCCACTCGAGCGCTAGGAGAAAAAGACGATTCTCCTATCCGTGGATGGGCTCGAGCGGACCGGGCGTCACGACCCCCCAATCTATTTTGGTCGGACTGACTACCCTCGCGCTCGAGAGGGGCCACATGAGATCGGGGGCGCCAGGGTCGGGTCGGGTCTTTGAGCTGCACCTCAAGCCCGAAGTCGCCGGGGAGCATGGCCTTCCGAAACCGTCGGTGCCCCACGCGTTCGCCTCACGCGCCGGTTTCAAAGGCGACTTCAACCGCTACCGCCACGAAGAGAAGCGTGACGATCCGGCGATGGCGCTCCTCCTCATGCCCCGAGAAATGTTACAGCAGTTGCAACGGGAGAGTTGGCCGGTGCAGCCCGGCGACCTAGGCGAGAACATCACGACGGAGGGAGTTCCCTACAACTCGTTCGCTCCCGGACGAAGGTTCCGCGTCGGGGAGGCGCTCCTCGAGGTCTCGAAGGCGTGCACTCCGTGCGAGAACCTGTACCTCCTTCCCTACGTTGGCCAGAACCGTGGGCCCGAATTCCTGAAGGTCATGCTGGACCGCCGCGGTTGGTACGCGCGGGTCCTCAACGAAGGGTCGGTTCGAATCGGAGACCCGATCTCGAGCGCGGATTAGGTCGGCGATTGCCGTCCTACGTGCTCGTCACGTCTCCGAGGGAAGGGCGAAGTTTCGCGGGAGGCGCCCGGTTGGTAGGTCTCTGCCGGACGGGGAACCTTTCTATACTACGAGACCTCGTCGCCGAACGCTATGTCGCCGTCGCCCACGGGTCGAAAGGCTATCTGGATACTGCCGATCGTAATTGCAATCTGCGCCCTGATGGTTCTCCCAGGGGGAACCTTCCTTGCGTCGAGTGCCCATCCGGGAAATCCGATGGCCACGGCTTCGGGGCTTCACGGGAGCGCCACGAGCCCTACGGCGGCCCTCTCGAGTCCGGCCAAGCTTTCGACCGGCCCGGCTAACTCTCCCTCGAGTTTTCTCACCTCGGGAAAGGCCTTGCCCCAAGCGCCCAACCCGACTTCGAGCTTGTCTGGCCATATCTCGAGTCTTCCGAACCTTGCTGAGCAACCGGCGTGGGCTCAAGCGCTCGTCCACCCGAACTCCAAGGTGGCGCCTACCACTTCGCTTCCCAATCTCGCCGCGATCGAGAACCCCGCTCACGCGGTGAATGGCCTCGTCTACCCCGGCTACGTGGCTCAGCCGGCGCCTCTGGGCGTCGCCGACTACGGTCTGGGCGTGACTCCCTACTCCTACAACTCCTCCTACGTTGCGGGCATCGTGACGCTCAACGCACCGCCGAACGTGACTCAGCCCGGTGCCTTCGGGGTCGTCAACCCGACAATGACCGGCGAGCACTTGGGCTACGTCGGCAGCTTCTGGGAGTTCGGCATTCAGCTGAACACCATTGGCGTCAATCTCACCATACCTGGTACCGACGACCAGGGATACGTATGGGCCCAGAACGTCGTGAACTGGAACGACACCAGCCTTCACTTCGTCCAGGACTCCTGGAACTTCAGTCTCAATTCGGACGCTGGCTGGAACCTCAACTCGATCTACTCGGGTTGCGGCACCAACACCGCGGGCGTGAACTATCTCCTCGAGGAGTACGGCGGCGTCCTCCAATGCTCCGAGGGGAACGTGCCGATCACCGCCGCGGATTACCCGATCACCCTGTCGCTCTACAACAACTTCACGACCAACTCCAACAATCGCTCGCAGCTCGTCTACGGGTACAACATCTACGAGGCCGGCTCCGGCCACGACCTCTCGGGAATTGCCGACACCGTCGTGTTCAACAACACGGCCCCCTCCTGGCAGAACCCCAGCGCGCCGGCGAACAACCCGGCCAACACGGTGAACCCGTTCGAGCCGACTCCGACCTACGGTCCGGGGTTCGGGTTCTGGCAGGACAGCGAAATCGACATCGTCGGCGGCATCGGCGGCGACAACGCCATGTTCCGCTCGATCAACGGAACGGTCAACCTCGAGTACACCAACACGAGCACGGGCACCTGGAAGAACGTGCCGTCCGCCTACAACTTCGGCTCCGACACCGGCGAGACCGCCGCGGGCATCGCCGACTACTGGACGACGGGCCACCAGCTCGTCATCAACCAGGGCCCGACCCTGCTCTACGGTCTCTGGAACGCCGAGCCGGCTGTCTCCGTCCACTCAGGTGACATCCAGGTCGCGGGGACGATCTCCCCGTCCTACGGGTTCGTGTTCATCAGCAACACCGCGCCCATCCTCAATCCGTGGACGACCACGGCCCAGGACAACATGAGCTGGCTACCCACGACGAACGGCGGCTCGTTCAACACCTACCTGCCGCCTCTCACGGCTCCGTGGACCACGACGTACTATGTCCAGGCGTTCGCCGCCGGCTACGCAGAAGCGAACACGACGGTGACGGCCGGGACGAACTCCCTCGCGATCGCCCTCACGGCCGCCCCGGGTACCATCGAGGCGCCGCTCGACATGTTCACCGCGGCCCAAGCGTCTGCCTTGGCGGCAGCTGTCGGTGCTTCATCGTCCGCGCCGTACACCTTCAGCAACCTCGTCGTCAACGAGAACTTCACGTTCGCCCACGTGAATGACTACGAGTTCCCCGAGTTCGAGGTCGTCTACGCGTCCGGCGTGAACGACGTCGTCGTCAACAACACGTACCTGGGAACCGACTCCACACCCTTCGGGATGAGCTACATCACCGACGGCGCTCCAGGCGGCTCGACCGGCACCCTGGTCCCCGCCCCAGCGGTGTTCCTTGACTACCCGTACTACACCTCGGACATCAACATCTACGCGGGGTCCCATGACCAGGTGACGAACCAGGATATGGAGAGCCTGTACATGGGCCACGGGTCCGACGGTCTCGGAGTTACTCTCTGGCACGACACGGACGCCTACCTCAACGACTCCCTCGCGCTTGGATCGGGCTGGGGAATCTGGGTCGGTGACTCGGTCGGCACCGTGATCGACAACACCACCTCCGTCGAAGGATGGGGTGTCTCCGAGTTCACGAACACCGGTACGCTCGTCGACAACCTTTACAGCGTCGACGGAGGGAGGGGTATCGAGACGATCGGCGGCGTCGGCAGCACCTACAACTGGATCAACGCGACGCTGGACTCCGAGGGCTTCGAGGTCGGCGTCGACTTCGGTCCGTTCTACAACGGCCTAGGATACCCCGGCTCGACGGGCCTCACGGTCGAGAACCTGAACGTCACCGAAGCCTCGCTCGGAGGCAACCTCACGAACTCCGACCCGACGACGTTCACCAACGTCCAGGTCTGGGACCCCTCGGGCGAGTCGCTTGGCCTCCAGCTGGACGCGGACGTCGGGGTCTCGGTGACCGGGCTCGTGGCGAACGGAAGCGAGGCCATCTCGGCCTGGAACGTTACGGACCTCACCCTGAACGACCCGCAGATCCTGAACGTGTTCCTGGGCGTCCTGGGGCATTTCGTCACTGACGCCGTCATCAACTCGGCGACCGTCTACGACGCGTACGGCGGCTTGGTCTTCGAATACGGGAGCGGTTTCACTGCCTCGGGCCTCACCGAGAGCGACTGTGAGTTCTGTGCTGAGCTCGACTACTACACCACGGGGACCACGACCGTCAACGGCGTCAGCGTGACGGACAGCAGCGTCGGGTTCAACTTCGACTGGTCGAGCGGCGGGACGTTCTCGAACATCGCCAACAACCTAGAGAACTGTTTCGTTATCGACTGTTCGGGCCTCGACTTCTACGCCTCGACCGGCAGCACGGCCACCGGAGTGACCGCGACCAACGACTCGCTCGGCATGCTCCTGTGGGATGGGGCGACCGGCGATTCGGCCACGACGGTCACGTCGAACACCGGCTCGACGGGTGTCACCTTGAATGGCGCGAACGGGAACTCGGTCTCCGGGGTCACCGTCAATGACGCGCTCGGCGTCCTGATCGAAGATTCGTCCGCGGACTCCGTCACCGGTGTCACCGTGTCGAACTCCGGTGAGGGCGTCGACGTCGAATCGTCGACCCACGTGACGGTCACGACGGTCAGCCTCGGCGACCCCACCGAGGGTGTCTACTCCGAGTTTTCGGACTACCTGACCGTCACGGGCATCACGGCCACCAACGGCTCGCTCGGGGTCTACGCCTACGAGAACTCCTGGACTACCGTGAGCAGCGTGACCTTGACGAACATGTCGGTCGGCGTCTACTCTGAGTACCTGGTACTACACCTTCGTGAGTGGCGTCACGGCCACCAATACGACGTTGTCCAATCCGTTCAGCGGCGGAAATGCATACGTCGCCGATGTGGCCGCCATCACCACCTACGAGGACTGGTACGACTCGATCTCGAACGTAGCGGTGACGACCTACCCGGCCGCCCTGTACGACTACTACTCCCACGTCCCGGGCGTGTCGAACGTCAATGCGACGTCGAGCTTCTTCGGGATCTATCTCGAGGATACCTACGGAGGGGTGTTCACGGGTATCGGGGCGTACAAGGACTTTATCGGGATGTATCTCGAATACACCGAGTACAACACCATCACCCAGAGCTCGTTCGTGGACTGCACGAGCTACGGTGTCCAAGCGTACGACGGCACGTACGACTACATCTACGACAACAGCTTCATTGGGAACAACGGGGCGACCGGCACCTACAACGCGGCCCACATCCAGGCGTACTCGGGCTACGGCAACGACTACTACTACTTCGAAGACGTGGGGAACTACTGGTCCGACTGGCACACGTACACCCAGTACGGCAACCTGGCGCCCTACCCGCTCCAGGACGACAACTGGGACTACTACCCGCTCGGCGGGCCGGAGGGAACGGTTGGGGTGTTCTTCTACGAGAATGGGCTGGCGTCCGGGACCTTGTGGTCGATGACCTTCAACGGGGTCATGCAGTCGACGTCCCATGACTGGCTCGCCTTCTACGTCCTGCCGGGAACCTACGCGTTCACCACGGGCAGCGTGGCGAACTACTCCGTAATGCCCGGCTCGGGCATGGTGACCGCTTCGTCTGGGTTCATCGACAACTACGTCACCTACACGGCGCTGTACAACGTGACGGTCACTGAGACGGGCCTCCCCGCCAACACCCCCTGGAGCGCGACCGTAGGTGGCGTCACCGCGACGGGAACCAGTCAAGCGCTGGGTGTGCCGCTGGGCTCGGGGACCTACGCCTACCAGATCACGCCAGTGGCGGGTTACACGGTCTCGCCGTCCAGCGGGATGCTGACGGTCGTGAACGGTAACTACAACCTCGTCGTGACCTTCACGCAAGTGACGTACGCGGTCACGGTGACGGAGAGCGGTCTGTCGAGCGGGCAGAGCTGGTCGGCGACGGTGGGCGCTGACACGCAGTCCTCGACGGGAACGGCGATCACGTTCTCGCTCGCGAACGGAAGCTATACCGTGAAGGTGCTGAACGTGAGCGGCTACTCGGTCTCGAACGGTGGCAGCGTAGCGGTCACGGTGAACGGGGCCCCGGCCGGAGCGTCAGTGACGTTCTCGCCGAGCACGACCACCTCGCTCGTCTCGTCGGACACGTTCAACATGTGGCTCGCCGTCGCGATCGCGATTGCGGTGATCGCGCTCGTCATCGCCTTGCTGGCGGTGTTCATGCGGCGACGGCGCGAGGACCAGCAGCAGCAGCCGGCCCAGGCCTGGACCCCCCCTCCGGCAGGGTCGACGGAAACGGCCGCTGGTGAGGCACCGGCCGCGGCACCCTCGGGCAGCTGGAGCGAGGGACCGCCCGCCGGGGGATCGCCGCCGAGCTAGGCCCGAAGCGGAGCGAACCGCGCCACGAAGCAACCCTTTCCTCTTCCCCCGGGCCCTTCGGGCCCGGGGTGATGATTATTATGATTCCTATCTCCCGATTCGGAAAGCCCAGACCTCGCCACGACCCTCGGGCCGAGTCAGGCCCCTACTTCGGATAGGCCGACAGGTCGTCGTCCTGCTCGATCTCGAGAAGGTGACCCATGCGGTCGCGCTTCGTTTGTAGATAGGTACGGTTGATGTCGTTCGAGGGGATCTCGACGGGGATCCGCCCCGAGATCCGCACGCCGTGGCGCTCGAGGTCCTGGACCTTCGCTGGGTTGTTGGTGAGGATCTCGATCGAGCGAACGTGCAGGGCCTTCAGCATGTGGGCGGCGATTTCGTAGTCGCGCTCGTCCGGTCGGAAGCCGAGGAGCTCGTTCGCCTGCACGGTGTCGTAGCCCGAGTCCTGTAGCTGGTAGGCACGGATCTTGTTGACGAAGCCGATCCCACGGCCTTCCTGACGGAGGTAGAGCACTACCCCGCGCTCCATCTGTCCGATCCTGCCGAGTGACTCGAGTAGCTGGTCGCGACAGTCGCAACGCAGGGAGCCGATGGCATCTCCCGTCAGGCACTCCGAGTGGACCCGAACGGGAACGTTCTCCTGGTCGACGACGTCGCCGTGGACGAACGCGGCATGGTCCTGCCGGTCGAGGCAGTTCTCGAACGCCACCACCTGGTACTCTCCGAATCGCGTCGGAAGCTTCGCGAGCGCCCGAACGCGCACGCAGTTGTCGGGCTCGCCTTCGCAGCGGTGTTCGTCGCCCTCGCGGAGGAGCTGCTCCACCATCGGTCCCGGGATGCCCATGGCCGTTCGCCTCGGGATGGCCAACGGGGCCTGATAACGATTCAGGGCGGCCGGGGAGAGAGGGGAGCAGGTGGCGTGGGGGGAATCACGCCCGCCGGCTCCCTGAGGAAGCGATTCAGGTCAGCACGTGGATGTTGTGCCGCGCGCTGATCTCGCGGAGCTTCTTCGGCCAGACGGTGACCGTGACCTCGCCGATGTGCGCTTTGCGCAGGAGCAGCATCTGGGTGCGACCCTGGCCGATGCCGCTGCCGATCGAGAGCGGGATCTGCCCGTTCAGGATCGCCTGGTGGTACGGGAACTTGAGGAAGTCGAGCTGCCCGGACATCGAGAGTTGCCGGCGGAGCGTCTCGGCGGTCACTCGGATCCCGCCCGACATCAGCTCGTGGCGGCGGTGCGTCACGGGGTTCCAGGTCAGGATGTCCCCGTTGAGACCGTGCATCGGTCGTCCGTCCTCCGAACGGGTCTCGGCGACCCAGTCGTCGTAGTCGGCCGCCCGCATCTCGTGCGGGAACCCGTCCTTGAGGGGCCAGCCGATGCCGATGAGGAAGAGCGCGGGATACTTCTGCAGGATCGCGGTCTCTCGCTGCTTGCGCGGAAGGTCCGGGTACGCGTCCAGGAGGTCCTCCGCGTGCATGAAGTGGATCTCCTCGGGGAGGTCGGGGTACCGCGGGTCCTTGAGTTGGGGAAAGAGGCGCTGGACGTGCTTCTGCGCTCCCGTGATGACCTTCCAGATGCGCCGGACGGTGTCCTTGAGGTAGTCGAGGTTGCGGTCCTCGACCGTGATCGCCTTCTCCCAGTCCCACTGATCGACGTAGGCGCTGTGGTCGTGGTCGAGGAAGTAGTCCTTGCGGACGGCCCGCATATCGGTGAGCAGCCCCTCGCCGGATTGAAGGTCGAACTGCTTCAGCGCCATGCGCTTCCACTTCGTGGCCGCCTGCACGATCTGAGCGTCGACCGGGTGGAGGTTGCGGTCGTTCGAGATATGGAACTGGATCGGCGTTCGGGAACCGTCCCGGTCGAGCATGTCGTTGACGCCGCTCTCCGTCTCGACGATGAGCGGAACTTGGACCATCATCAGGTTGAGCTCCTTCGCGAGGTGTTCCTCGATGTAGTTCTTGACCGCGTAGATGGCGTGCTGGGTGAGGCGGGGGGAAAGGAGCGGCTCGTAATCGTTCGGCAGCACGTGGTCGACCTGCTCGTACGTGCCGATACCCGGGCCGGCCAGGTCGGCCCTCTTCCCGTCGGCGATATCGGTGGCGGACATCGAGTTAAGGGGCGGGATGCGCGGGAATAAACTCCCCGTCAAGCCCGTTCGACACGACGGTTCCCCCACGGCCGCGACGTGGGGAAGCCTGCGGGCGGACGAGGTATCCTCGGATCCGCGCGGCCAATGTTACGAAGGGCCACGCGAACCGTTTCGTCTCACGCTCGATTGATCGCCGCCGGTATCCTCTGGCCGGCGTGACGAAGGAGGACGATCGCGGGGATCGCGGGGGCGATGAGGATGACCCAGATCAATAGCGGATTGGTTACGAGGGCGAGCACCACCCCACCGGCGAGCGTCGCGAGGATGCCGCCGATCGCTCCGAACGCGCCGAAGGCCCCGTTGTAGGAGCCGACCTCCTCCCGCGGTGCGAGATTGGACGGCAACGTCGAGTTCGGTATGGCGACGAGATTCTCCCCGAGCGTGAGGACGACCACGGAGACGAAGAAGACCGCGACCGGGAACGTGTTCCAGAGGCCCGCCGCGCCCAACCCGACGAAGGCGATCCCGTAGAGCGCGAGGCCCAGGATCCCGATCGTGGTGTGCTTCCATCCGATGACGCTCTCGGTCGTCGCGCTCTGCCCGAACACGACCACGAGACCGTTCAGGGCGAGACCGGCCCCCAGGAGCGAATACGAGACACCGAGGATGTTGTGAACGTACAGCGGGAAGATGATCGCCCATTGGGCGGCCACAAAGGCGGCCAACGCGAACGCCACCGCCACTTCAAGCGCGACGCGGTCCTTCGCGAGGACCCTCAGGCTCTCACCGAAGGTCCGCTTCGGGGGCGAAGGGGACGACGAAGGGGCGCTTTGCGAAGCGGGCGCGGTCACCAACGCCCTTCGGTCCCGGTCGCGCGGTGACGGTTCGAGCAGGAAGTAGAGGGTCACCGTCGATGCCGCAATGATGGCCGACGCGACCGCAACACCGCCCGCAAACCCGATCACCGAGATGAAGAGGCCCCCGAGGGCCACCCCCGCCGCATACCCCGCATTGAACCCGATCCGAAAGAGCGTGAACCCACGAGTCCGATCGGACCCTTCCCCGAAGTCGGCGATGTAGGCCGAGAAGGCGGGTCCGGCGACGGAGGAGATCGAGCCACCGACGGTCGCGGCCGTGATCGCGAGTGTCAGCGACTCGATGGAGAACGCGTAGGCGAGCAGACCCGTGGTCAGCGCCTCGCTCGCGAGACCGAGAAGCATGAGGTTCTTTCGGCTGAACCGGTCGGAGATCAGGCCGCCAACGACCCCGAACGGGATCTGGATGCTCCCGATGAACACGATGATGAGCCCGATCTCGACGTAACCGATGTTGAGAACGTTGTGGAGGTAGAGGGCGATGAACGGCCCATAGAGCGCGTTTCCCAGCATCCGAATGCCGACGCCAAAGGCCAGCAGTCGGATGTTCCGATTCACGGCCGTAGCCCGCAAGTGGCTCCTCTCTCCTGCCCCCGAATCACCTGGGTCGATGGAATCACCGTTTCTCGGGTCGAGACGCGCGACCCTCGTCGAGCGGCCTCGAAGGCAAATCTCCGGACCCGACGTTACCTGCGAATGGACCCGGTTTCGGATCCGTACCGATAGACATACCGCACCGTTGTTTCATCGAAACGCCGAAGAAAAGGCCACCTCACTTCGGGTGTGTTCCGGAGGTTCGCACCCGCCCCCGGCCGGGCGCTCGCGTTCGCGGGCCGACGGCCGCGGGGAGCCTCCGAGAAGCCTCATAGCTGCGGGCGGCTCCCCGCACCATGCCCTGGGTCGCGGTGAACCGGATAACGGTCGAGTCTCCCGCCGAAGCCGATCGAGTCGTCGAAGCCTTCCGCCATCGCGCGGGCAAGGTCGACCTGCAGCCGGGCTTCCTCGGTCTCGAGGTCTGGCGAGAGGAGGACGGCAAGGAAGTGATGGTCGCCACCCGCTGGGCGACGAAGGAGAATTTCTCCACTTGGGTCAACGGCCCCGCGTTCCAGGAAGCTCACCGCAAGGCCAAGGGAGGTCCCGGGTCCGCGCACGGGACCGTCTACGAGGTCGTGATCTAGTCGAGGGTGACACGGCCAACTCCCGCCGGCATCGCTCCGAGCGACCGGGAGATCGGTCCTCCCGTCACAAGCGGAGTCCGAGTAGAACCTCGCCGCCCACGAGCGTCATGCGACTTCGCAGGCCCCAAGCGCCGAGACCGCCCTCTCGGAACCCGAGCTCCTTGCGTTCCACGGTCCGGAATCCTCGGGAGCGGAAGAGGGCGATCGAGGCTACGTTATCCTCTTCGGCCGCCCCGTACGCGACGAGCGCGTGTTCCCGGCGAAAGAGAGCGAGCGCGTCATCCAGCAGAAGGGCTCCAAGTCCTTCCCGGCGATGGGCTAGCGCCGTGGAGAGGTGGTACACATACCCGACTTCGGGGTCGAGCCGTTCCAGCACCGAGACCGCCGCGACCTCTCCGCGGATGACGGCCGCACGGACCCAGGTTGCGCTGCGCAAGGTCCTCTTGGCGTGCCAGCGGTAGATCCCTTCGAATCCGTCCTTCAGCGCCGGCACCGCCCGCTCGCGGTCGTCTCCCACGAGGTCGACCAAGTCGACCGAGCCGGCCGGACGTGGCCCCTGAGAACGTGCGGCGGGTCTTTCCGGGGGCTCGCTGCTCATCCTTCGTTCTCGGCCGCAACGGAAGCCGTGGCTCCGCGCTCCCCGGCGGGTCGGCCCCTTGTCCCGTCGGAGTCCCCGCTGCCGAATAATAGTCCGTCGGTTGCTTCATGGGAGCGCCGACGGGATGACCGGGTCTACGGGGCAGGGCACCAATCCTTCGTCCACGTCACCCGTTCGTGTGACCCAAACCGACCTGTTACTGCTGGTCGCGTTGGGGGTTCTCTGGGGCTCCGCCTACGTCGCGATTCGGGAAGGGATCCTCGGAGGTGCCTCCCCCTTTCTCTTCGCTGGGAGCCGGTACGCGATCGTCGCCCTCCTGTTCGCGCTCGTGTCGGCCGTTCGGCGAGAACCGTGGCCGGGTCGGCGCGCGGCCCTCCTCTCCGCCGTCGTGGGCGGGACGCTCATCATCGGTGTCTACGGGGCCCTGCTCTACTGGGGGGAACAGTTCACGACCGGCGGATACGCCTCCGTACTCTCCGGTACGGCTCCGATCCTCACCATCGTGTATGCGCGGTCGCTCCTGCCCAACGAGCGACTGCGCCCGGCCGCCGTCGTGGGGATCGTCATCGGCTTTCTGGGGGTCGTGACGCTCGTCCTACCCTCTCTTTCCGGAGGGTGGGGGTCGAGCTGGGAGGGTCCCCTCGCGGTGATGGGGGCGTTCGTCGTGTTTCCTTTGGGGTCGGTCCTGCTTCGACGGTGGGGCCGGGGGAGCGAAGGAACCTGGCAGCTTTCGCTCCAGTTCGGTGTGGGCGCGGGCATTCTGGGCCTCGCGGTCCTGATCGTTCCCGGACCGGAGGCGTTGCCGTTCAACCTCGCCGTCTGGGGGTCGATGCTGGTGCTGGTCGTGTTCGCCTCGCTCGCCGGCTACGTGGTCTACTTCCGATTGCACCATCGTATCGGCCCCGGACGGGCCAACCTGGTCGCCTACCTTCTGCCCCTCGTGGGGATCGGGCTCGGCTCCGGCCTTTTCGGGGAACCGATCACGGTCTGGGAGGTCGTCGGATTCCTGCTCGTCGCCACGGGTCTCTCGCTGGTATTCGCTACGGCCAATCGGCCTCCGGGTCCCTCCGCCGGAACCGCCTCCGGACCGAAGGTTGACGCGAAGGAAGGCGAACCGCATTGACGGAGGGCCGCGGGCTGGTACGGTGCCCTCGGATGTCTCCGACCCTTCGCTCCTCCGCCGGGATACGTACAGTTCGTACCAGAGGGGGATAATTGAAGCGGCCGTCCCCACGCAAGTCGGGGTGCGGGAGTGGACGTCGAAGGTTGGGGAATTGCGACCTCTCTGGGGGTCCTGACGACCGTCCTCACCGTCCTGGCGATCCGGGGCTTCGTCCGCTTCTATCAGACGCGCAAGCACTCCCAACTCGGCTGGGGGGTCGGCCTGGGGTTCGGGGCGACCGCCACCGCGATCGAGCTGCTCGCGTACGCGGGGACCGTGTCCACGATCATGCTGCAGGCCTACGTGTTCTTCTCGGCCGCGATTGTCGGAACCCTCTCGCTCGGCTCCGTGCGCGCCTTTCGCCGACCCCTCTACCGGAACCTCTACGCCAGCTACATCATCGCGGTCTCCGCGGTGGTGGGGTTCTTCTGCTTCACGACTCCCGTTTCCGGGTCGATGGTCCAGGGGGGTGTCATCTCCGGTAACCCGCCCGTCTTCCTTCTCGTTCTCTCCTCGTTGATCACGGTGCCGGCGACCATCGTTCTCCTCGGGTTCGCGGTCATCTCCCTGCGGCGTGCGTTCCATTGGAAGGGCCTCCTCATGATCGCCGGCGCCAGCGTCCTGGCCGGCGGTGGCGTGTTCTACATCGCTTCGTTTCCCGTCGCGCTATACTACGCCGAGTTCGTCGGGATCGTCCTCCTGTTCATTGGTCTTACCGACTTCTCTCGATGGCTCACCCCGGCCTCAGCGACCGCGAGCTCGCCGGCCAATCGAACGGCGTAGTCCGGCCACCCCTCTCGGGGGCGCTCCCGTTCGAGGATTGTTCGGCCTCGGAGCATCGGAGAAGTAGCCGATAGGTAGGGATTTGAATCGGTCCGGTCTTGGGGCGAACCGATGACGAGATTGCCCGGCCCCGAATACCGTGTCACGACCGTGCTGCGTGTGCCGCTCGCGTTCGCGTTCCGCTGGTGTACCGACTTTCGCCCCGACGATGCGCGGCGCGAGGGCGAGACGTACGAGCGCAGGATCCTCGAGCGGAGCTCACGGCGGGTCGTTTACGAGGACCTCGAATCGACCCCCACCGGCTGGCGCTGGGCGCGACATTCGGTAGTTCGGAAGCCCCCGAACCGCTGGCATTCCGATTCCATCGGAAACTATCGGGACGCACGGCTCGACTACGCACTCGCATCCCTCGGTCCCGAGCGGACCCGATTCACCCTCGTTTGGCGACGGCGTCCTTCGGCGTTGGCAGGGAAACGTCCATCCAAGAAGTCGATCGAGTTGAGCACCCTCCGCGCTTGGAGAACCTTCGCGAAGGCCATGGAGAGCGACTACCGCAGGGGTCGCCGTCGATAGGCTCGCCCTCCGATCGTGGGGGTCCGTTCCGGCTGCGCCGGGGGAAGAGCGGGGAGTTGTCGGATCCTTCCGGCCCGCCGCACGTTCACAGAATCGTCGCGGTACTTAGCGCACACACTCGAGTCGTCGGGGAACAGAACGCAGGGCGTGTGCTCCGTCGAAGGTCAGCCCGTTCGATTCAACATGCGGCGCTGATCGCCGAGGGAGTGGAGCAGTCGGCGCAACACCCCTGGCCGTGGGCCAGGAACGATTCGCGCAGGCATTCGCTGCAGATCGGTCGGAGGCATTTGGGGCACGGACCGCTCATGCGGAGATTGACGACCACCTTCGAGCAGGATGCGCAGACGGTCTTCGGGCCGGCCGGGTCCGGCGAGCGCCGACCGGGCCGGCGACCCTCGACCCGGTCGATCCCTCGCAGGTGCGGTGGGATCGGATTGGCCGCCTCGAGGAACAGGTCGTCCGCGTTGGAACGTCGTCCCAGGAAATCGACCGACCCTCCTACGACCGGCGAGGGACGGAAGGTCGTTACCGAGGGCGCCTCGGGCGAAGTCTCTTGGCCCGGAGGGTTGATGGGGTCATCCTCGACATTTCCCGCGAGATCCTCCTCGGCCATCGACGGATCAACCTCGGTCACTGATGGAGAATCACCCGACACTGGGGGAGAGGTTGCGCCGGAGCGTCCGTATCGAGCGATCGGTTCGCGTACCCCGACCTTGTCCGGGACTCCCGTCAGGAACGTGGTGTGACCGCCCGGGGCAGGGGGGAATAACCGGTCGAGCTCATCTTCGGTGTACAGGCTCGGCCTCCTCGCCGGCGGGGGTGGCGTATGAAAGAGAATCTCGAGGGTGGCCGGTGATCGCGCGGGTTCCTTCCTCTCCCCTTCCCTCGAGGGCGAACGGGTCATGAGCGAGGATACGGCGAGGTCTCCGGACATCGTCCTCGACCGCGCGGCCGCGCCTTGCGGACGATTGGGAACGGCGACCAGGCTTCCGGGTCGACTGACCGAATACACGGCCTTCCGGGACACTCCCACCACCTCGCTCCCCAACCGCCGCGTCTCGCGGGGCAGCCAGGAGAGCCAGGTCTCGTCGCCGGGATTCGCGGGAAGGGACAGGACCCGCCAGTCGGACCCACGTTTCGTGAAGGACGGCGCGAGGTGGTCCCCGAGGGCGGGACGGGAAACCTCGGCCGGCCTCGGCATGCGGAGCACCGGAGCCGGGGCTGGCTTGGATAGTGGCAACGGGTGATGCGCCCTCACGGGCGTCCCGCTCCACCAGTACAGCGAGAACAGAGCGGCGGCCACACCCCATCCCACGAGGAAGAGTGCGAGACTCGTTTGGGGACCGGGGGCGGTGGTTCCACCGATCAACAGAGCTAACCCCAACCCCGCAGAAGCGAGTCCAACGCCGGGAAGGAACCATCGATAGGCGAGGTCGAGGAACCGTTCCCCGTAGGCCGGGGTCGGCCCCGATTGGACAGCATGGACGTACCCGGTCATGACGGAACCGATGGGAGGTGCCGGAAAGGCAGGCTTGAACCTATCGCGGCAGTGGAAGCACTTCCGGAGCGGCGGCCGTCGCCGGGCGCGAGCGCGTCATCGGCTCGACGGGGGGGTGCCTTACCTACGAAGTCGAGGGTCGAGCGCATCCCGGAGGCCGTCCGCGAGGAAGTTCACGCTGATAGCGAAGAGAAACAGAGTGAGCCCCGGGAAGAAGAACTGCCACCACGGGAACGAACAGCTACCATTGACGGAGGTTTGACACGCAGTGATGAAGGAATAGAGGACGGCTCCCTGAACCGAGAACGCCGTGATCGTCCCCCACTCGGGGAAGTTCTGGTACGGGAACACCTGGAAACCGATGAACACGATCGACGCGATGACGAGGGGAACCGTCCCCACATCCAACGAGAGTTGAACAAAGACCGGGTACATGCTGTTCGGGATGATGTGCTTACGCAACATCCGGCCGCCGGTAGCGCCCGATGCCTTGGCCGCCTCGACGTACCGCTGCTCCCGAACCACGAGGACCTGCCCACGGACGATGCGGGCGTAGGTCGGCCACCACGTGATCACAAAGGCTCCGATGAGGAGCCAGACCCGATCCCACAGATTCGTGATCGACGGAGCGAGCGCCGCGAGGATGATGATGACGAGAAGGAGGCCCGGGATCGAGAGGAAGATGTCGGTCGTCCGCATGACCAGCTCGTCGATGATGCCGCCGTAGTAGCCAGAAACGACCCCGAGAACGAGGCCGATGAGCGCACCCAGGCCGACCACGCCGACCGAGATCGTGACCGACCACTGAGTTCCTTTGACGAGGCCATCGAACGTGTTGAAGAAGGTTTGTCCGGCCGGGTTCAGCGTAAGCGACCCAAAGGGAAGAGGTCCCAAAGTCGCCGGATGGAGCGAGACGGTAGGGCCGATGACGGACGGCATGCCCTGAGGCGTCTGATAACAATTCGGAGCCGGCGGAAGCTCCCCACCGGGATACGTGCATATCTGGGTGAAGATTGGATTCGGTCCCGGCGCGAGCCCGTTCGTGGATTCGTAGGTCTGGAGCTGGGTCGAAGATGCCGGGTAGAAGAAGGAATAGACAAAGAGCACGGCGAAGCAGAGGATGATCCCCAGCCCGATCATGGCGAGGGTGTTCTGCCGGAAGAAGTACCAAGTCCTGCGGGTACTGGTCGATCCGAGGGTTCGACCTCCGCTTCGAACTCGGCGGGAGGGCTTGGGAACTCGATGCCTCGCTCACGCTCTTCTCCCGTTAATCCTCCACCTACGGGACGCTATTTATGGATTCAGCGGGGTGGGGATCGAGCGAAATCGCGGTCCCGGGAGCAGAGCGCGGTCCTCTCCGACCATTGACCTCGGGCCGCGGGCCCGCGGTTCGCTACGACCCACGGTCGAACGGGAGGTGGGGGAGTCCGCGAACATCCCCCGCTCGCCGGAGCGGGGAGAGGGGTCCACGCAAGCAACTCCCCCGGTGTCGCTCTTCGAAGCAACGCCCGGAACGGGTCGTTACTTCTTCTTCGTCTTCTTGCCCTTCTTTGGCATCTTTGTTCTGTCTACCCGGCCGGCGACCGAGCGTGATGACTCCTATAGCGGCCCAACTATTTCAACAGCGAGCCCGCCGACGGGGTTGCGAGTCGAACAACCGCGACAGGTCCTGCGTCGCGAGGGCGGGATCGACGAAATTCGTGGGCGGGAACACCATCTGGGCGGTCGGAGTCCGTGCTTCCTCGCCGGAACCCTTAGATACCGACCGCTTCTCCCTAACATGGCTTCGGCCGGGAGGTTCACGGTGGTATGGTAGCTCACGCAGAGACCGCTCCACCGCGAACCGCCTGATTCCGTCGACGGCGCGCCGCGGCCCGCTCCCTGCGTCCTACTCCCCTTGATTCTTCGGGCCCGATCCGGGTCGAACCGATGCCCAACGAGGGATATCTCGATACGAGCGTGCACTGGAAAGTGCGGACGGGGCAGATCGCCTTCGCCGAGCCCACGCACCATGAGGTAGCGGATGCGATTTTGGAAACGGGCCTGGCCACGGAAGTGGGTCAGCGGCTCGGTTCCGGCAAGGAAGCCGATGTCTATCTCTGCCGAGACCGTCGACGATTCGTGGCGGTCAAGGTCTATCGGCAGTATCGGACCTCACATCGAGGAGGCGGTGCGATCAAGTTGGAGTCGATGGGGCAACGGGCCGTTCGCGAGTTCGAGCTACTCAGTTATGCCTGGCAAGGCGGGGCGAGAGTTCCCCAACCGGGCGAGCGAGTCGAGAACATGTTCTCCATGCAGTACTTGGGCACGTCGGACCAGGTGGCTCCGATGCTGCAACGCGCCCAGCTCGAGGACCCGGAGCGATTCCTTCGGGAGACCGAGAACGGGGTCGAGGGGCTCGCCGAGGCCGGCATCATTCATTCGGACCTGAGCCCCTTCAATATCCTGGTGCAGGAGGGAAAGCCCTGGTTCATCGACCTCGCCGCCGGAATTCGCGTGGACCGGCTCGGGTGGCCTCCGTGGGAGCGCATGAATCAGGCCACCGAGTCGCTCCGCCGAGGAGTCGCATCGCTCGAGCGGTATTTCCGACGCTACGGCCTCGTTCTCGATGGCGCGGACCTGCTACGGCGCGCCCGGTCTCAGTTCGACCGATTCACGGTGGAATGACCGTCGGAGACCGCGGGCGAGGCGCTCACAATCCGATCGCGAGCAGGGAGTTCATTGCCTGCTCGAGGGTCTGATCCGGAGAACCGCTCGCGTTGATCCGGACCCAGCGGGGAGGCTGGAACATCTGTTCGAATTTTCGTTTCACCTTCACGAGGTACGGTTCGTCCTCGAAAGCGTCCCGTTGGCCCTGGGCCTCGACCCGCTTCACGGCGACCTCGACGGGCGCATCCAGATAGAGGACGAGGTCCGGTTCCAGCGCCACCTCTCGCTCGATGCGGTCCACTTCTCGCCAGGCTTCCGGGCTGAGACCGGGATACTGGTAGGCCAACGTCGAATAGAACGAACGGTCCTGGATGACGATGTCCCCCATCTCGAGAGCGCGTTCGATGAGGGGGCGGAGCAGTGCCCGGTCGACGGTGTAACAGAGCGCGGCTGCGACCGAATCCACCTTGATGAGACGGGCGAATTCGGAACGAAGATACTTGTCGGTCGGTTCTCGAAAGCTCGAGATCGAGTGGCCCCGGCCGAGCAGCGGTGGGACCAGTCGAGCGGCGAGCTCCGTCTTACCGGTGCCGTCGATGCCTTCGATCACGATGTAGGTGGCGCGCTCGCTCATGGCCGACCGTCGGGCGTACCAAGAGCGGGCCGGCGAGAGAAGCTACTTCGGAAGGCTGACAACGAAATGGGGCAGCCCCTCCCGGGCCATAATACCGATTGAAGTCGAAGGTTTCGCCGGCGAATGTCTAGGGTGTAACCTCTAACTTAATGAGGGGGCCGACCGAACGGGAGTCGGGAGCGGGTGAAGCGAGATGAGCAGTGATCAGGACGGAACGCGGGAACGACCGTGGATTCTGAAGACGCCGAGCCTCACGTCGGAGTTCAAGGCCTTCCGCGACCCCCACTCGGATCCCCCGGCCCTAGTGGTCCGGGCGGGAACGACCGAGCTGCGATACCACCTCCGATCGATCGAGGACCTTCGAGAGATGTTGAAGGGCCGGCACGATTGGGTTCCGCTCGGGAGTGCGGACGAGCAGAAGCCCGCAGCCCCGGGAACGGTCGAGGAATGGGGTCGTTCCCCGAAGAATCCGGTCGGAGGCTGGTATGGGCTCCGCAAGGGGTACCGTGGGCGGTTCGGCATGTATCTCCCTCCGGTCCTCGAAAAGCTGGGTCTCGCCGAGGTGGAGCACCAACCTAAGAACAATCGGATGCGAGCCCGCTAGAGCGACCGCCCGGCCCCCTCCAAGCTCGCTGGGGAGAACGATCCCAAGGACACTTCGTGACCTCCTCCCTCCCCTCGGGCTAATAGCCTCGACCCGATAGGGGGTCGAGCGACGGAGGGGCGAAGTGGCGACGGAGGAGAAGCTCGGGGTCCGGATTGAGAGGAAGGCACCCACCCACCTGCTTCCCTTCGAACGCTTCTTTCGGGGGTTTGGCGAGGTCCCTGCCGTCCGCGGCCTCTTCGGCAAGAACACTTCCCGGGTGCTGAAGAATCTCAAGGTCGAGTTCTTCTCGGCACGCTTCGGGTACATGGGTACGAGCGACGTCGACGGCCACCTCCTGGTCAGCACGCACCACTTGAGCGATTCGGACTTCCGCACGGTGTATCTTGACGTGGTCCACGAGCTGTGCCACGTCAACCAGTTCCGGAAAGGTAAGCCGCTCTTCTACCCCAAGTTGAGCTACGTGGACGCTCCTTCCGAGATCGAAGCCTATGCGTTTACGGTGAAGGAAGGTCGCCGCATCGGCATGACCAATCGCGAGCTGATCGATTACCTCAAGGTCGAATGGATCAGCAAGGCCGAGCACTTGCGTCTCGCGCGCCACACGGGTCTCGTGGGCCGAACATCGCGCACGAAGCCCCACCGCTCTCGGCTGCGACGCTGAACGTTGCTGGCGGGTGGAATTCACCGCGACGACATCGCGCGGGTGAGAACGTCGACCAGCATCGGGACCGCCCCGAGGGGGACGGGCCGAGAGTCACAAAGGGGTCCCGAGTCGATCCCCTTCTCGCAGACGAGATGGCCCTTCCGCCATTCCGCAATGTGCTCACAGTCCAAGCGGAAGACGAAATCGAAGAGATCTCGCCCCGGGCCTGCGGCCTCCGAGTAGCCGACGAAGACCGAGAAGCCGGCGGTTCGGTGGACGGCCAGGATCGGAGCGACCCGCTCGGGAGAAAACGCCGCCATGACTCGGTGAGCGTTCGCGACCGCGAGCGCTCCGGGTCGGCCATCGTTGGGTCGCGTGGCCAGAATTCTTTGGGAGGTATCGGGGAGACGAAGGAATTCGAGGAGATGAGTGAGCGCGGCCGGGGTCTCGTCCGGACGGATGAGATTCGAGATCGCGAGGTTCGTGGTGAGATCGTTGGGTCTCAGTGTGTCCGGACGCTCGACCTTCCAAAGTCGTTCTCCCGCGATCCAACCGAGTCGGACCGGGTCAAACGCGGTTCGTTCCTCTCCCGGTACCCCGATGTCCAGCCAGTGGAAATCCGGTGTCGTGGCTTCCGCGAAGGCGTAGAGCGCGAGATTGACCAGCGGGCGGGAGGGGCCGTAGACGAAGACGGAGTTCGGGCGTTCGAAGAGTTCCGACGGGAAGAGGGTCGCTTCCTCGTCCGGGGCGGGCGCTCCCCCGATCGGAGGGCGGTGGGAAGGGAGCTTTCGGGGCGGTCCGGAAACGCCGATCGGCTCGGACGGAGGGCTGTGCACGTGATCGGGTCGGCTCGGGTCGATGATCAAGGGAGACGGTACTGGCTGTGGGGCGCTCGACATATGCGGATTCGGACCTTGGTGGTCCGAGATGCCCAGCCCCGTCGGAGGCCTTGACGAAGTTCCGAACGTATTCGGCCCTCCGAACGGGTTCGGTGTCGGCCCGGCCGGTAAGCGGCAGGGTCGTCCCGCTCCGTAGGGGCCGCGAGACAGGGATTCCGCGATCCGGGGGCCACCCAGTAGCTCGCGTTCGTTTATATTCCCGGTTCGGATTCACCAGCGGCGGTCGGGCCGGCGCCCGGGGCCCACCGGTCCTAGGAAAACGTGTCCGAGCACAATCGTGCGCCCAAGGACAAATCCGGCCGCCGAGCAACGCGCGAAAGCCCCCGTGTCGCCGCGACGCGGTTTCGGGAATTACAACTCGCGGAGGACGACGTCTCCGGCCAGCGCCTGCTCCTAGCGACGCTTCGGATCCGCATCCCGAAGGGGCTGTGGACGGGACTCTTTTCGAGCGGCAACCCGAACGTTCGCATGGAGGTCCTGAACCGCGCCGACGTGAGCAAGGATGTTTCGGTGTCGGATTACTGGATCAGCGGTCAGCCCCCGGGAGTGTGGGCCCGGGAGATCGCCCGATATCCGGACGTCATCAAGGTCGATAGCCTCGCTGAGGTCGGCGAAGGATGTCTCTATCGAATCACCTATCGCAATCCGCCGATCATCTACTTCTACCGCAAACTCGGGATGCCGATCCAGCTGCCGATCCACATCCAAGGCGGTCTCATTCACTGGGAGGTCGCGGCCCGCCATATGCAATTCCAAGAGGTTCTCGATCACGTTCGCAAGGTCGATCCCGGTTTTCAGGTCGTGTCCCTCCGACGACGACCGCTACGAAACCACCTTCCGATGCTCACCGACTCCCAGCATAACCTCCTGACCCAGGCGATGGCAGCGGGTTACTTCGCGGTCCCCCGCGCGATCACGCTCACGGATCTCGCTAAGCGGCTCGACCGAAGCAAGTCCGGAATCTCGGAGGCGATCGCGATCATCGAGAGGAAATTGCTCGAGAGCGCGATGCGGCCTACGCCGCTTACGGCGTAGAGGCTGGACCAGCCACCCCTTCGGTTGCGGTCTACGAAGCGCCCGCGCCGACCTTCGACGGGTCGGGCGGCGCCGCGCGAGCGGCCACCCAGGCCTTCACGCGCGACTCGAGCATCCCCAGAGGAATGGCACCTTCCGCGAGAACGCAATCGTGGAACCCCCGCACATCGAACCGCTGGCCGAGCGCCCGCTCGGCCTCGGTCCGAAGCTGGCGGATCTTGAGCTGCCCGACCTTGTAGGCGAGCGCCTGGCCCGGCCAGACGATGTAGCGGTCGACCTCCACCGCGATGTCGTTGTCGGCTTTGCCGGCATTCTCGCGAAAGAAGCGGATGGCGTCGTCCCGAGTCCAACCGAGGGCGTGGATACCCGTGTCCACCACCAGACGGATCGAGCGCCACAGATCGTACGTGAACTTGCCCATCATCGAATACGGGTCCTGATAGAGACCGAACTCCTCGCCCAGGCTCTCGGCGTACAATCCCCAGCCTTCGACGAACGCCGTTGGTCCGGTGAACTTCCGGAAATCGGGGAGGTCGTCAAGCTCCTGGGCGAGCGCGATCTGGAGGTGGTGGCCCGGGACCGCTTCGTGGAGGGTGAGGGCTTCCATCTCCCACCGGGGGCGGGAGTGAATCTCGAAGGTGTTGGCGAAGAACATGCCGGGACGGCCGGTCGCCGGTGCGCCGGGCATGTAGTACGCCGTGGTCGAGCTCTTGGCACGGAACGCGGGAACCGGCTGCACTCCGTACGGGAGACGCGGAAGCCGGCCGAACCGGCGAGCCAGGCCGGGGTCGATCTTCTTCGCGATGATGCGGTAGCCGTCGACGAGCGATTCCGCATCCGAGTAGAAGAATCGGTCGTCGGTGCGCAGGAACTGAAGGAATTCGGGATACGTCCCCGAGAATCCAGTGTGGTGCATCAGCTCCTCCATGGCCGACCGGAGTCGCCGGACCTCGCCGAGCCCGATCTCATGGATCTCCCTCGGAGTGAGCTCTGTCGTGGTCTCGGTGCGAACGAGGTAGGTGTACAGGGCCGCACCGTTCGGGAGCGACGACACTCCCGCGGAATCCCGACAGGCGGGTAGATAGGTCGCGACCAGGTAGTCGTGGAGGCGATGGAAGGCCGGTGCCACCCGATCCTGGTAGACCTTGACTGCGGCCGCGACGAGCCGTTCGCGGTCAACGGCCGAAAAGTGGGCTGGGAACTCACTGAAGGCCCTCAAGAGAGGGCTCGTCATCGGGTCGCTCGGGATCAATCCCCGTACCTGGTCCGGCGCGCCGCGTGCCGCGACGCGGTGGGGGACGTAGCCCTTCGCGCGGCCGGCTTCAAGCAACGCGAGGTTCTGTTCGACGGCGCGGGGGAGCGCTTCCAGGCGGGAGAGGATATCGTCGTAGTCGGAGAGACGCTCGCGCGGTTGGATCTCGAGGATATCGGCGGCCGTGAGGTGAACCCCTTCCATCTGGTTCAGGGGAGTGAGGAGATTGTGGGGTTCGCCGAGCTGGAAGGGCAACGGGTCGAGTCCGAACGGCAGGCCCCGCTCGGCCGTTTCCAGGAGTTCCCGGTAGAGGTCGTAACTCGTCCGCTCGGAAGGAGGCAGACCGTCGGGGTCCAGTCGCTTCAGGGAGGCCAGGCTCGCCGCGAGGTGCCGCTTACGGCGGTCGATCCCCTCGGGAGAGTCGTCGGTCCACCGACCGTTCAGTCCCGGGGACCCGAAGCTGGTCGCGAGCTCCGGATACTCCGTAAGCCACTGCCGCCAATCGTCCGCTAGGAAGGCCCGGAACGCGTTCGTGGCCGGAGTTGGCGAGGATGCCATGGATTCTCTGCTGCCACGGGGGACCGAGGAGCGGGGGCCGCAGGAGACTCCCGTATTTGAATCGGCGCGGGGCTGTCGACCCCGCCCCGACCGGGACGAATCCTTGACCCGGGATTCCGAGCCCGTGACGCTCCGAACTCGTTTCCGCCCTGCCACGCGTTCGGAATCCGGACCTTGGGGGAAGGTCTCGGGGGCACCGGGGCGGGCGGACCTAGTGAACGGAAGCGGCCCCCGGAGGGCGGACCTCGGGCGCGACCACCCGCCGCTGGAACTCGCGGGCGAGGCTCCCGACCTCCCGGGCGAGCTTCAGCGGTCCGTCGACGACGGAGGGGACTCGGACGTCCGAATGGATCTGGGACCTCACCCGAGCGGCCCACAGAACGACCGAAATACCCTGGGCGCCGGAGCCCGAGGCGGGCTCTGACCTCGTCACCGTGACCATGACGAGTTCGCTATCGTAGGTTCCACCGTACACTAGCCAGAAGATCCCCGAGGTCGCGGCAGCGCCGAGAACCCAGAAGATCCCGACGAGAGGAGAACCGACGATGTAGGCGTCCAGGCCCCCCAGGATGGACCCCGCGACGAACACCGCGACAATGGGGAATACCGCCGTCGAAGACGTGACCCCTCGTCGGCGTAACCCCCGTTCTCCGATCCAGACTCGCGAGTCCGCGAGGAGCGGAATGCCGGGAATGCCGCTGGAGCCGGACCGGGAATCGAGTTCGAATCCTGCCCCCTGGAGGACAGCACGAGCCGTGTCCTCGGCGCGCGACGCGAGCTCGGGAGCAATCGGGAATTCCTGTCGGAAGGGAAAACCCAAACCCGAGCTGAGGTCGAGCGGCGGGGCAATCCCACGCCGTTTCCGTCGGGATCGCACGGCCATCGACAAGTCTCGAGGAACGCCCCCTCCTCCTAAACAGTGGACCCCTCTTATGCCTGGACCCCCGAGATTTCACCCCCTCCGCGTCGGGAACCGAGGTCGATAGGAGGTCGCCCCGAGCCGGACCTCCAAACCTTTGTTAAGCGTCGGTCCTACCCTCGACCATGCCCCCGAACTCACCGGCCCCGTACGAACGGTACGCTCAGCATTGGAGCTACGGCGACCTCGCATGGCTTCGGCCGGGCGAATTGGTCTTCACCGCGAACATCACGGGGCAGTTCAACCTCTGGCGGCAGACCGTCGGTTCGAAGGGCGAGCGCGGCTTTGTTGAACCTCTGACCGCGTACACCGACCGTTCCGTCCGAGCCATCGTGCCGACCCCCGACGGACGGTCCATCTTCTTCATGGCGGACCAGGACGGGGACGAGCAGATGCAGATCCTTCGGATCGCCGCCGGGGGCGGGGAGCCGGTCGCCATCACCAACGACCGAAAGGTGCGACACGAACTCACGGCGGGAGGCATTGACCCGGCGGCTCGCCGACTCCTCTTCGTGGATAATGGGCGGGACCCTGCCGACATGGATGTGGTGCTTCTCGAGCTCGCCCGGGGCACCACCGCGCGCCCCCTCCCGAAGGGGGCCTTGTGGGGGGGACCCACCTGGGACGCCAGTGGTCGTCGATTTTCAGCACTGAAGTCTCACAGCAACACCCGAATCCAGACCTTCGTCCACGACCTCGCGAAGAAGACCACCGTGGAGATCGTGCCCCATGACACCGAGGAGTGGGCCGTGGCGGAAGCCTGGACGAAGGACGGCCGCAGCCTCCTCATGCGCACGAACATCGACCGGGAGTTCAAGCAGCTCGAGCTGGTCGACGTCGCAACCGGACGCAGGAAGGTACTCGCGGCGCCCGATGCGGACGTCGAAGACGTCCGGTATTTGGCCCGCACCTCGTCGCTCGTCTACAGCGTGAACGAGGATGGGTATTCGAAGATCTATGCCGGCCGGCTCGGCAGCCCCTTCCGCCGGATCGCGTCGTTGCCCACCGGATCGCTCTTCTCGAACTGGGGGAGCTCTCTCGTGGTCTCGCCGGACGGTCGGGCCGCCGCGGCGATGTGGGAGAGTGGGTCGCGGCCGAACGAGATCGTTCGGTTCCCTCTCGGCGCGGGTCGCTCGACCCAGCTCACCGAAAGCATGGTGGGGGGTGTCCCCGGCGGGCCCCTCCCGGGGCCGAAGCTCGTCCGGTTCCGTTCCTTCGACGGACGGCAGATCCCCGCGCTCTACTACGTTCCGAAGCGACGGCCTCAACGACCCATGCCCGCGGTGCTCTCCATCCACGGAGGTCCCGAGTATCAAGAGCGGCCAGGGTGGATGTACGGGGGCCTCTACGCGTGGCTGAACGCGCACGGGATCGCCGTGCTCGCGCCCAACATCCGGGGATCCACGGGGTACGGGACGTCGTACCAGAAGCTGATCCACCACGATTGGGGCGGCGCGGAACTGAAGGACCTGAAAGCCGCGGCCGATTGGATGTGTGCCCGTCCCGAGATCGACCCGGCACGTCTGGGGGTCTTCGGGGGGAGCTTTGGAGGGTTCGCGACGCTCAGCTGCGTGACCCGCCTTCCCGAGTACTGGAAGGTCGGGGTCGACCTCGTCGGTCCATCGAACCTGGTCACGTTCGTGAAGACCGTCCCACCGTTCTGGGTTCGGTTCATGGCCCAGTGGGTGGGAGATCCCGAGACGGAAGCCGACTTCCTTCGGGATCGGTCCCCGATCACCTACATCGACAACGTCCGCGCGGACCTGCTTGTCGTCCAGGGCGCCAATGACCCGCGCGTGAACAAGGCCGAATCCGACCAGATGGTCGAGCGCCTTCGGGCCAAGGGACGCAAGGTAGAGTACATGGTGTTCGAGGACGAAGGTCACGGGTTCACTAAGCGTGTGAACCAGCTCCGAGCGATGGGGGCATGCGGTCGGTTCTTGGTCGACCACCTACGCAACTGACGACGGGTACGCACGGGGCGTTCGCGGTCGCGTCGGCTCACCCCCTGAGCACCGCCGCGGGCCTCGAGATCCTGCGCGCGGGCGGGAATGCCTTCGATGCCGCCCTCGCCGTCAGCGCGGCGCTTCCCGTGGTACAGCCGCACATGAACGGCCTCGGCTCCGACCTCTTCGCGGTGGTCCGCGATGGAAGATCGGTCGCCGTGAATTCGAGCGGACCGGCCGCCCGGCGTGCCACCGTTGAGCATTTCCGTCGCCTTCGCAAGGACCGGATTCCGAGTCGTGGGCCGCTCGCGGCGCTCACGGTGCCCGGACTCGTAGCCGCATGGCCATTCTTTGGCGACCGCTCGCATCTGAGGTGGAAAGAAGTCCTCGCGCCGGCGATCCGCCTGGCCGGGCAAGGGTTCCCCGCGAGCCCGAGCTTCGCGCGCGCAGCCCGATCGACCGCTTGGGCCGACCCCGACTTCCGATTGATCTATCGGTCCGTTCGAGCCGGTGGACTTTTTCGGCAACCCGCTATGGCGAGAACCCTATCGAAGATAGCGGCGGACGAAGGACACGGCTTCTACCATGGCGCCCTGGCCCGCGAGATCTGTCATGACCTTTCCGCGAAGGGGGGATTACTCGAGCGGGCCGACCTCGACACCTTTCGGACCACCGTCCAGCGACCGTTGCGGATCCGATATCGCGGCTATTGGGTGGAGACGAATCCTCCTCCCAGTCAGGGAGCTACGGCGCTCATCTGGCTCAATCTCCTCGCCCGCAAGGAGCTCTCTGTGATGTCGGAGCAGGAGTTCGTTCGCACGCTCGGTCGGACGATGTACATTGCGTACGGCTACCGCGCGAAGGTCATCGGAGACCCCGAATACCTACCGTTCCCCACGCGGCTCCTCCGACCGTCCACCGTCTACCGGTCGCGATCTCGTGGCGTGCCGGGAGCTCCCGGGATGTCCGACACGACCGCGTTCAGCGTCTACGATGGCGACGTGGGCATCAGTGCCATCCAGAGCAACTACATGGGATTCGGTTCGGGGATATCGATCCGAGCCACCGGGATCAATCTCAACAACCGGGGTTCGTACTTCACGCTCCAACCCGGCCATCCGAACGTTCTGGCACCGGGCAAGCGTACTTTCCATACCCTGATGGCGACGGTGGCGTCCGGACCGCGGACTGTGCTCCTCGGGTCGATGGGTGGGGACGTCCAGCCCCAGGTCAACGTGCAGGTACTTACTCGCCATCTCGACCGTGGACTTTCCCTGGCGGATGCGATCGCGGCCCCCCGCTTCGCGTATCCCGCCACTATCTACGGGTCCGCCCCCTTGTTCCGGGAGCGTGGCCTCCGGCTGGCTCGGGCTCGCCTCCTTCGCAACCAACCCGAGACCTTCGGACACGCTCAGGGCATCTCCGTTGGCGAGGAGGTCGAGGTCGGCATCGACCCACGGGGTGACGGCCTTCTCCCTCTGCCTTCTTAGGCACGAGCGCTTTACCGTACTTCGGTTCCCAGACTGCGGCCGTCGCTCGGAGACGGCCGAGAAGGGGTGAAATTCCATCATCGATGCCGTACGTTGAGTACGACGAGGTCGAGGCGGTCTGCCGGGACTGCGGACGAGCCTTTCGCTCCGAGGACTCCCTCGAAGAGCACCGCAAGGAGGCTCACGCATCGGCCGGTAAAGCCCCGGAAGAGTCCAGTCGCCCGCGGATGCTGAAATGTTCGCTCTGCCGGCAACAATTCCGAACCACGGCCGCGTTGCAAGAACACACCCGAAAGGCGCACTCGAGCTAGACCACCCGCCCAGCTTCCGAATCCGGGAGCCAGCGAAGGAGTTGTTGGGCCGCCGGGTTAGGGGGTTATGTAGGGGCGCACCGTGCCCCCGATGGACTCTCCCATGGCGCCATCGAGGAAGCACCGGAAACCGCGATCGAAGCGACCCGCACCGGTCTCGCCCATCCCACCGGGATATCGCACGGTGACGGCGTACCTCACGGTCGACGGGGGCCTCGCCGCCCTCGAATTCTATAAGCACGCGTTCGGGGCCCGCGAGCTAATGCGGCGGGTCACGCCGGACGGGAAGCTGATCCATGGCCAGCTTCGGATCGGGGACTCCATCGTGCTTCTCTCCGACCGGTTCCCGGATTCGACCACGGCGGCTCCTTCCGCGATCGGAACCACGACGGTCAGCCTCCACCTCTACTCGAAGAACGTGGACGCCCTATGGGACCGGGCCGTGGCGGCGGGGGCGAAGGTCTCGATGCCGCTCGAGAACCAGTTCTGGGGCGAACGATACGGGCGCCTGATCGACCCGTTCGGCCATCACTGGTCGCTCGCGATGCGGGTCCGGATGTCGCGGGCGGAGATGGCCGCGAAGCAACGGGAGGCGGAGGCGTCCTTCGCCCGGGGGGAGCATCCCAGCCGGGACTCTCCGTACGGCGACGCGTAGGTTTTTGACGAGGACGGTCCGGGATTCCGGTCGATGATCGATTGGTTCAACATCGCGGTCTGGTCCCTCGTGGGGACCTGGGTGCTCGTGGTGGGTACCCTTCTCGCCATGTATTGGCAATCCCTCCAGGCACAGAAACTGAATTCCGCGAACGCCGTGATGAACCTGCGGGAGCGGTTCGACAGCCCGCGGATGCGGGCCTCTCGGCGCCACCTGAGCGAGCGACTTCTCAAGCAAGCGCATCAGGACATCTCGAATCTCGAGGTGATCACCTTCTTCGAGCTCGTCGGGACCCTCACGCACCGCAAGGTGCTCGAAGACGACCTGGTCTGGGAGGCGTTCGGGGGATGGATCAGCGCGTACTACTGGGCGCTTCGGAACCCGGTCGACATGGTCGGCTCCCTCCGGACGACGATGAAGGACCCGCTGATCTTCCACGAGTTCGAGTGGCTCCACAACCGGGTGATCACGATCGACCGCCACCGACTCGGGCCGGCCGCGGACGCGGGTCCCCCCGCGGCCGAGGATGCGGCCCGCTTCATGGAACGAGAGTCGAAGCTCGAGTCGATTTGAACGCCCGCCGGGACTTCTCGCCGAGTTCGGTCAAGCCCGTTCGACCACGAGATTAATCGGAGTTCGACCCGTTCCCCTTCGGGAGGGCGATCATGCCGCATTCGGAGACCCTGCTGGAGCCCCTGCGCGACCGCAAGACGGCCGGAGAACGCCTGGGCGAGCGGCTGCTCCACTACCGCGACCAGGAACCCGTCGTGCTCGCCCTGCCGCGGGGCGGTGTCCCGGTGGCATTCGAGATCGCGCAACGCCTGGGAGCGCCGCTCGACGTACTGATCGTCCGAAAGGTCGGAGCCCCTTCGAACCCAGAGTACGGGCTCGGTGCGGTCGTGGAGGGGGGCTCGCGCTTCCTGGACGAGCCGCGGGTCCGAGCGGCCGGTTACACCGTCCGGGACCTCTCCCCCACGATCGCCCGTGAGCTTGCCGAGGTCGACCGCCGAGCCCTCGAGTATCGGGGCGGGAGCGCGCCCCTCGAGACTCGCCATCGAACGGTCATCCTCGTGGATGATGGAGTGGCCACGGGGGGGACGGTCCTTGCGGCGCTCCGTGCCGTCCGAGCCCGAGCACCCCGACGGATCGTGCTCGCGCTGGGCGTCGCGCCACCCGAAACGGTCGAGAGCCTGCGGCCGGAGGTCGATGACCTCGAGGTGCTCCTGGTCCCCCCGGTGTTCTTCGCCGTCGGAGAGTGGTACCACCAGTTCAGCCAGGTGAGTGACGAGGAGGTCCGGCGGCTCCTCGCCCGATCGCGACTCTCTCCGAAGGGGTCGGCGCGTTGAACTCCCGCCCTCAGCGGACCGAGTCCGAAGTGTCGGGAGTCCGGCGGAGCTCAGCGAGCCACGCCTTCCCCGTAACTCCGGGGACCGTGACCTCGAAGTGGGAGGGTCGGATCCAACGGACCGTCCAGCCGATGCGGAAGGTCGCCCGGATCTCGGCCTGGGTGACCCTCCGGGGTCCGCCCCAGTCGGTCAGCTCCTCTTCGCTGAAGCAGAGGAGAAAGAGGCGGCCGCCGGGGACCAACCGCTTCCTCACGTTGTCGGCGTAGAGCGGTCGATGCGCGTCGAGGAAGACGTGGAAGAGTCCGCTATCCACGGCCGTGTCGAAGGTCGCACCCAGGTGGTCGAGGTCGAGCGCGCTCGCCACGCGGAACGTCGTAGCGATCCCGCGCTCGCTCGCCTTGGCCTCGGCGCGGTGAATGGCGTTCGGAGAAATATCGATGCCCCACACCGGGTGTCCCCGGCGGGCGAGATAGAGCGTTGTCTCGCCCGTCCCGCAGCCCACGTCGACGACTCGACCGACCATGGCACCCTCTTCCTCGAGCCGAACCATCTCGGGCTGCGGACGACCGATCTCCCAGAGAGGGGTGCCTTCGTAGGCACGGTCGAAGAACTGCATCCCGAGAGATAGGGCGTCTCACGGCCAAAAGCCCTCGGAAGGATGGGTCCGACCCGTCGGTCCGCGACCGAGATCCGTCCCTTCCTCCCGAGACGAAGCGGCCGTTACCGGAGTCGGTCAACCGGTCTCGTCAGCTACGTTCGACGGAGCCGACAATACCCCTCCACCGAGTAGACCTCATCATGTCCCCTCCCGCTGCGTCGACCCATAAGCACGTCACGACCCGCCCCCGAACCACCGGCGGTCCGCGAGCCGCGGTCCGAGAATCGTTCGTCTACAATGTCAGCGTCCGGGACGTGATGAGCCGCCACCCGATCACGGTCGGACCCGATGCCACGCTGCTCGACGCCCTCGTCCTGATGCGGGGTCAGAAGGTCTCCGGTCTCCCCGTCGTGGAAGAGGATGGTCGTCTCGTTGGGGTCCTGAGCCAGCGCGACGTGGCTCGGACGTTGAAGACCACGCGTGGGATCCCCGAGGTCACCGGGCTCCTCGACCTCCTGATGTTCGGCCTTTCGGACGATTCCGGGGTCAGCGTTCAGGTCTTGCGACGAATTCTCGATGAAACGAACGTTCGGGATGCCATGTCGAGCCCTCCGATCTCCCTTCTCTCCGACGCTCCGCTCGAACTCGCGGCCGAGCTGATGCGCGAGAACGACATCAACCGGATTCCGGTGCTCCGCGGGGACCGTCTCGTGGGGATCGTGACCCGACACGACCTCGTGCGAGCGCTCGTTCACCCGTGATAACCGGTCGGCCCTTGGTCGGCGTCGACCACGCCGCTAGGCGGGGCGTGAGGCCGGCGCAATGGCCGCGACGAGGTTGACGGGAACGTGGGCCTCCCGGAAGATCTTGCCTACCGGGGAGAGTTCGAGCGCCGCACGTAGGGCAGCATCCACCTCGGTTCGGTCCGCGTGACTGCGCAATCGAAGGGTGCCGTGGAGCCCGCTCAAGGGCCGGGCCGGGACCGGTGGATCCCCTTCCAGGACAACGGTGAGGCCGGAGAAGTCGAGGTGGCGCTTGCGGGCGACCGAGACGAAAGTCGAGGCGATGCTTCCGGCGAGCGCCAGCACCGAGAGTTCGATTGGGGTCGTCCCCGAACTCGCGCCTCCTTCTTCGGGCGGAAGGTCCACGAGGGCCGAATGCGCACGTCCGTCTTCGAGCAGGAATTCGTGCCCCTTTCTCCAGGTCGCGACCGCCTGCATCGTCCCAGCCTAGCGGTCGATTCGGAAAAACCAGTAGTGAAACCGGAATGACCCTCCACCGAGCCTACTCCGCAGAGACCAGATGGCCCGGGAGCCGGGAGGGCCAGGGGCGCTCGAAGACGAGCACGTAGTGAGAGGGTCCGAGGTCGAAGGAATCGGTCCGGGTGAGACCGTAGGCGCGGAGCGCCGCGGTGGCTTCCGAGATGCTGAGTCGATGCTGCACGGGAGGTCCCTCGGGCGTGGACCTCTTCTTCCAGTCGACGTCGATCAGCCGCCCGCCGGGCCGTAGCAACCGAACCGCCTCGTGAACCGTCCTCGGAGGCATTCCGTGCAGAACGTTCGCAAGGAGCGTGACGTCGGCCGCCGCGTCCTCGAGGGGAATTCTCCCCGGGGTTGAGAGCACCGCTTCCAGGTTACGGACCTTGCCGGCCTCCGCCTTTTCCCGCACCAGCTCGACCAATTCGTCCGAGATATCGACCGCGTAGACCCGACCCTCGGGGCCGACGACGGAGGCCGCCGGGAACGCAAAGAATCCCGAACCTGCACCGACGTCCACCACGACCTCCCCGGCCCTGAGGCCCACGCGTCGCCACAGACGACCCGGGTCCTGATTCCGCCGTCGATCCGGGGAGTCCAGGATCGCGACGGCCTCGGCGCGTGACCACGACGCTTCGTGCATTCGTCGATGATCGGGTGGCGTCCTCGCGCGGCTCCTCCGAGGCGGGCCAGTACCGGACCGCGAACCACTGGTTCGACGGCGTTGGGCGGCTCGTTTCCACGGTGAACGGACCCTCGTCATCCAAGTTTTCCGCGCAGCTATCCGACGGCGAGTCGCCCCGGATCCCGCTGCAAGTTCGAAGAGGTCGTCTCGGAGTTAGATGTTTGCCCGAATCCCGGGCCGCCGTTCTCGGGCGGGCCTATCCCGAGCGCACCAGAAGCTCCACCTCGTTCCCGGCGAGCGGCCCCCCGGGCCACGACGCTCCGAAGAATCGGTCGGGGGAGAAGAAGAGTGTCGTGTTCACGGGGGGAATCGGGGATTCTCCGAGGACAAAGGAATAGGTGGTTCCGTTCGGTTCGGTTCCGTTCCCGTGTACGAGTCCGCCCGTGAAAGCGTACCAGTTCGTGACCCAGAAGACAAAGCTCACGTTGTGGAAGAGGACCGATTGGGGAGCGCTGTGGTTCAACGGGAAGAGTGGGTTCGCTACGGCGAAAGTGGTGTCGAAATACGAACCGCCGTCCACGGTGACGACGTTGGGTTCGGTGAAGTTGGGTTTCAAGCCGGGAATTGCGCCCCCGAACAGAGCTACCCCGAACCCGCCCATGACCAGGAGGCCCACGATGAGGGCCTTGGCTTGCGCGGCCGTCATGGGGAAGTCTTTGTCCATCACAGAGTAGCTCGAGGGACCGGTCGGAGGTCGGAGTCGTACTTAGCCTTCGGTGACCGGACCCGATCGCCGCGCAATCTCCTTCAATACCCAAGGCGATATCCGACGGTCATGCGGGCCGTGGCGGTCCCCCGTTTCCGTGCGCCGCCGGAATTGATGGAGCTTCGGGTTCCCACCGCAGGCCCGAGCGAGATGCTCGTGCGCGTGGGATTCGCCGGCATCAATCCCCTGGATTGGAAGGTCAGTGAGGGGTTCTACGACGGGAGTCGTCCTCACATCTTCCCCCTCGTATTGGGCGTCGACGGAGCGGGGACCGTGGAGTTCGCCGGAACCGACATCGCCCGCTTCCGTGTCGGCGACCGAATCTTCGGCCAATTCCTCCATAGCCCCGTGGGAACAGGCACCTACACCGAGTTCACGACCGTCCCCGAGGGGATCGGGGTCGCTCGGGTGCCGGACGGAATGACGATGGAGAACGCGTCCGCCTTACCGACCGCGGGCATGACGGCACTGTCGTGTCTGGACGCCCTCGCGCTCGGCCCCGGCTCCTCGCTCGTCATCGTCGGAGCTTCCGGCGGTGTCGGGTCGTTCGCGACCGAGATCGCTGCTTCGCAGGGGATCAAGGTCACCGCCGTCGCGCGGTCTTCGTCGGCGGCGCGGCTACGCTCCCTGGGTGCCGAAGAGGTCATCGATGCCTCGTCCGGGGACGAACGCGCTTCTGTCGCTGCGGTTCATCCTTCGGGCGTCGACGGCCTCTTGGATGCGAAGAGCGACCGGGCGGGTTTCGCCTCGTGGAGTTCGGTCGTCCGTAAGGGGGGAGCCGCCGTCATCACCACCCACGCGGCCGACCCCGAAGCTCTCGCTCGCGCAGGGCTCCGAGGAGGCAATGTAGACTTGGATCCCAGCGCCGAGCTGCTCGAACGCCTCGCGCGCGCCGTGGTGGACCGGGGGCTGCGGGTCCCGCTGGAACGCCGAATTCGGCTGGGCGATGCTGCTCAGGCACTGGCCGACCTCAAGGCGGGCCGTGGTTCCGGCAAGACCGTCATCGACCTCTCCTTGTAGGGCGCGCCGGGTCCGCCGCTGGCGGAGACGTGGGCCAGAGGGAGCGACCTCCTTCCCCGACTCACTCGAGAATCTTGACCTCGGCCGTCGGCGCCTTGAACCCGACCTTACGGTGGGTCCCGTCGCAGAACGGTTTCTCCGAGGATTGTCCGCAGCGGCACAGCTCGACCACGAACTTCCCGTCCACGAAGACGATGTCCGGCCCATTCTCCTTCGCACGGGTCGTCACCTTCGGCATGGCCTTGTCCGACAAAGTCGAGGAGCTCCTCAAGACAGCGATAGAACCCCTCGGGGTCCGTCGAGCCGAGCGAACGAACCCCTTTTGGACGAGTCCCGGATTCAGAGCATTGCGGAAGGACGATCCGGGCGACTCGATCGGACCACTCCTGGTCGTGGGGAGCGCCGATTCGCCAGGCGCGTGAAGAAGCGAGGAGGGAAGCCGTGGTCACGTACAACCTGGACAAGGTGTTCAAGCCTCAATCCGTCGCGATCCTCGGGGCCAGCGACACCGAGGGGTCGGTGGGCTTTGCGGTCGCCACGAACTTCGCGACCGGTGAGTTCGAGGGCAAGGCCTACTTCGTCAACAATCACAAAGCGGAGATCCTTGGCGTCAAGACCTACCCCAACGTGGGCGCCATCCCCGAACCGGTCGACCTCGCGATCATTGCCACTCCCGCGAAGACGGTCTGCGAGCTGGTCGAGCAATGCGGTAAGGCGGGAGTGAAGGGGATCATCATCCTCTCGGCCGGCTTCAAGGAGACCGGAGCCGCGGGAAAGGCGCTCGAGGACGAGATCCTCGAGGTTGCTCGCAAGTACCGGATTCGTATCGTCGGCCCGAACTGCCTCGGCATCATCCGGCCAGGGATCCATCTGAACGGCACGTTCCTCGCCAAGGTCCCGAAGCCCGGGAGCGTGACGTTCCTCTCCCAGAGCGGGGCCCTCGGCTCCGCCATTCTCGACGTGGCCATCCACGAGAACGTCGGGTTCTCCACGTTCGTTTCCGTGGGCTCGATGATCGAGGTCGACTTCGGCGACCTCATCGATTACTTCGGGAGCGACCCGCACACCCGAAGCATTCTGATGTACATCGAAGGGATCACGGACGCCCGCAAGTTCATGAGCGCGGCCCGACACTTCGCCCGGGCCAAGCCGATCGTGGTCGTTAAGGCCGGTCGATTCCGCGAGAGCGCCCGGGCCGTGGCCTCCCATACGGGTGCGCTGTCGGGAGAGGACCAGATCTACGATGCGGCGTTCAAACGCGCGGGCATCGTCCGGGTCGAAGAGATCGCGGACCTATTCAACGCCGCGGAGGTACTCAGCACCCAACCGCTCCCCACGGGACCCAATCTCGCGATCATCACGAACGCGGGAGGTCCGGGGATCATGACGAGCGATGCCCTCCTCGCGCGCGGCGGGAAGCTCGCCGAGCTGAGCCCGACGACGATGGAGAAGCTCAACGCCGCCCTTCCCGCGTTCTGGAGCCGCGGGAACCCGATCGACCTGATCGGGGACGCGGGACCCGAGCGCTACCGCGTGGCGCTCGAGGCGTGCCTCGAGGACGAGGGCGTCGACGGGATCCTCTTGCTGCTGACCGCCCAGGCGATGATCAACCCGCTCGACGTGGCGAAGACCATCGTGGACGTGATCGCCGCGAAGACCTACCACAACAAGACCATCCTCGCGTCGTTCATGGGACGCAGCAAGGTCGTCGAGGCGAACGCGTTCTTCGCCGCTCACAACATCCCCACCTACTCCTCGCCCGAAGAGGCCGTCAAGACCTATCTGACGATGCACCAATACCGCCGGAACATCGAGCTCCTCTACGAGACTCCCGAGGAGCTGCCGGTGGATTCCTCCCCCCCGAAGCGGCCGATCTCGGTCATCCTGAAGGGGGCCGCGGCCGAGGGTCGCGAAGCGCTGACCGACGAGGAAGCGAAACGGCTGCTCAAGTTCTACGGTTTCCCGGTCGTGGCCACCGAAGTTGCGACCACCGCGGACGAGGCGGCTTCGAAGGCGCGCCATTTCGGCTTCCCGGTCGTGCTCAAGATCCTCTCCCCGGACATCCTTCACAAGACGGAGGCGGGCGGGGTCGCGCTCGACATCAGCACCGAAGAGGAGGTGCGTCGCCAGTTCGAGGTGCTCATCGCTCGCGCGAAGGCGTTCAAGCCGGGGGCGTTGATCTCGGGAGTGACGGTCCAGCCGATGATCCCGCGCGGAGGCTACGAGCTCATCGTCGGAGGCAAGACGGACCCGCTGTTCGGTCCGGTCATCTTGTTCGGCATGGGCGGCGTCGGGGTCGAGCTCTACAAGGACTGCGCCGTGGCGCTGCCGCCGCTCAACACGACCCTCATACGGCGAATGCTCGAGGAGACCAAGGTCTACCAGCTCCTCAAGGGGTACCGGAACCAGCCGCGGGCCAACCTCGAGCTCCTCGAGAAGACATTGCTCCTGTTCTCCCAGCTCCTCACCGACTTCCCGCAGATCAAGGAGATCGACATCAATCCGCTCCTCCTCAGCGAGACCCAGGTCCACGTCCTCGATGCGCGCGTGATGATCGACAAGGACCGGGCGGTCCGCGAGCACGACCTGCACTCGCACCTGGTCATCAGCCCGTACCCGAAGAAGTACGAAATGCGCTGGAAGATGGGGAACGGCGAGGAGGTCCTCCTCCGCCCGATCAAGCCGGAGGACGAGCCGATGTGGCTCGAGATGTTCCGGGGATTCTCGGAGGAGTCGATCCGGTACCGTTTCTTCCAGATCATCAAGGACACTCCGCACGAGATGAGGGTACGGTACTGCAACATCGACTACGACCGCGAGATCGCAATCGTTCCCGAGCTCACCCGGAACGGGAAACGAAGGATCCTCGGGGTCGGACGCATCAGCATCGAGCCCGATGGAAAGAGCGGAGAGTTCGCCATCATCGTGACCGACGAATTCCAGGGCGTCGGACTGGGGACGAAATTGACCGACCACGTCCTCGAGGTCGCCTACGACATGGGTCTCGAGAAAGTGTACTCCGTCATGCTCGCCGACAATTTCCGTGCGCTCTCGCTCATGAAGCGGATGGGGTTCAGCCTCACCTACGCGGACGATGGCACCGTGGAGGCGACGCTCTACCTGCGGGGAGACCGCCCCGGCACGCCGACCGCTTCGACGGGGTCGCCCGCCACCCCCCACGCCGAAGGGGAACTCCCCCGGATTCCCTCAACGATCCGGAGTGTCGGAGAGAGCCCGCCGGCCGTTCCGATGATCCCCTCCGCCAAGGCAAAGCCGGCCACTCCCGCCCACTGAACGGTCGAGTGCGATCTCCGAGCCCAGACCGGCCATCAGACCCGACCGGAGTAAGGGGAATCGATTCGGCGCATGCGACGCGAGTCCTCGAGGAATCGAGTGACGGGTGCTCTTCGGTCCGCGGTCGATTCGGGCTATAGGTGACAGCCCGCCACGGTCGCGCCGTACCATCCGCCGGCGACGAGCAGGAGCGTGGCGATCGCCATCGGCACCGCCGTGGCCCAGGCCCCTGAGCGGAAGAGCATCACGCCGATCAGGGCGACCGCGCCACCGAACAGGGCGAGGCTCCCGCCCCCGCCGCAGAATCCCGCGAGGGCCAAACCGCCACCGAGGAATCCGACCGCGCCGAGGATCAGTAATCCATCGATGAAATCCGGGGCGGACACAGAGAGCTAGGGCCTCGTGAGGATAAATCCCAATGGAGACCCACCGGCCCGCCGCCGGGTTCCCCGGCCGAGCGGAGTGCTTCGACACCGTCGCCAGGAACCTTTTGACGCGGCCATCCCCGGGGCTTTTGAACGACGCGAGACGTTCATCGCTCGGCCGCCGATCGCCCCAGCGTACTGGAGCAGTGGACACGGGGGGACTCGTACGCCCGGGGGGTTCGAATCCGCGACCGAAGGCCGATCAGGACCGGGGCCCGAGGCCTGCAGGGTGTTTCCGGGCAAAGCGGCGCAGCCAGGGCTCGTCCTCCGCGCCGGCGCGCGCGAAGATCCTCAGCCACTCCCGTCTGATTTCCTTGGGGGAAAACTCGGAAGATCGCATGTAGCAGAGTACATCGACGGAGGTTTTCCTCCCTCGGGGACGGTAGACGTGGACCGTCACCGACCCGGCGTACGGTCCCTCGAGATCTTCCTTGATTCTCACTGCCGGGCGTATCTCCGTGAGCCGAGAGGCGAACTTTGTCCATCGGCCCCCTGATGTTCGCCTCTCAAAGCGGATGAGGGTGGTCACCTCCGATAGGGCCCTGGCCTTGAAGTTCCGCAGCGTAGGGGCGTGAGCCTTAGGGTGAAACTCCTCGTCCTTCTGCATGAAGTCCCACACGACCTCGAGCGGCGCGTCGAGGACGGCCCCTCGATCCTCAAAGTAGGTCATGCTCGGCGACGGAAGTTCTCGCTGGGTCTTCGCGGAGTGCTTGGCGAGGGCGTTCGGGCCGCGGGCGCTCCTCCGATTGGTCTCCTTCGGTGGCATCGGTGTCCTGGACAACGGGATGCCTCGGAGGTCAAGAAATGCCGGGTCGGGTCCATTTTCTGAAATGGACACGGGGGGATTTGAACCCCCGACCTCTGCTTTGCGAAAGCAGCGATCTTCCGCTGATCTACGTGCCCGCGGAGGCGGGGATAGGGCCGCCGCCTTAAGCCCTTTGGAAACGCCAGTCCCTCCCGCCCGGGCATGTCGCTCGAACGGATGCCGCCGCCAGGCGCTGGTCCGCTCCGGTGCATGGTGGCCCAAGACGGTCCGGGCCTTCCAAACGATCGAAAATTAGTTCCCAGCGGCCGCGAGCACCGCGGTGCGAAGCTCGGGGTTCGAAGAGTCGGGGGCCAGTCGCTTGGGCGCCGCGGACGATCCGCCCTCGGCTGATCCGGGGGGCGAGGGAGGACGGGCGGGGCCTGACCCAGAACGTCCGGTAGCCGCACGCCGCGTCAGGACCAAGCGATGTTCGTCGGCATCGTAGCGGAAGAGGTCGGCGTAGCGACCCCAGTTCACGATGTTCTGCACCGCCTCATCGACCGGAGTGGCCGAGAAGGACACGATCTGCGCGAGGTCGTCGTCCGTCAGAGCGTGCTCGGGAGCGTTGTCGAGGGCGCGAAGGAGCGTCTTGAAGAGGGTGGTCTTCCGCAGTTGGTCACGGATGATGGCCTTGCGGTCCCGGATCGAGCCCCCCACGAGCTTCTTCCCGAGTTCGGTGAACGTCGCCCGGCCTTCCGCGACCTTGACGAGTTGAAGGACCTCCGCGAATTCGAGCGCCGGGAAGATCTCGTCGATCTCGAGGTCAAGGTCGTCCGCGAGGAGCGCAACGTCCTCGGAGCCCTTGTGAGAGTTCAGGAGGACGAGGAGCCCCATCATCTCGGTGGGATTGCATTTCGGAAAGGTCGTCGGCACGGTTCTACTCGGGGAGCGTCCCTACCAACACCCGTTCTATAAGTCTTACCCGGAGGGGGGGACGCCTTCCACCGCCGGCCCGGGTTGGATCGCCGATCCCCCCTGCGTGATCAGCGAGTACACGCGGTCGGTGAGGTCGTAGAACGCCGCGGATTTTCGGTCCCGCGGTCGGGGTAGGTCCACCGTGACCTGGGCGAGGATGTGCCCGGGTCGGCGCGAGAGCACGATCACTCGGTCCGCGAGCTGAATCGCCTCCTCGATGTTGTGGCTGACGAGCAACACGGCGTCCGGAGGTAGCTGGGGATCGCGCCACAGCTGGAGGACCTCTTCCCGAAGGCTCTCTGCCGTGAGCGGGTCAAGGGCGCTGAACGGCTCGTCCATCAGCAGCACCGCTGGCTCGACCGCCAGGGCTCGCGCCAATCCCACGCGCTGGCGCATTCCGCCGGAAAGCTCACGCGGATAGGCCTCCTGAAAACCATCGAGCCCGGTCACCGAGATGTACCGCTCCACTTGGGGCGCGATGCGGTCGGTCGACCACCCGAGCGCCTCGAGGCCGAAGGCGACGTTCTGGGCGACCGTCAGCCAAGGATAGAGGGCGAAACTCTGGAAGACCATCGCCATCTGGTTGCAGACGGTGTCGACCCTTTGGTCGCGGAAGGAGATGGTGCCTCCGGTGGGATGGTCGAGGCCCTGGATGAGGCGAAGCAGGGTCGATTTTCCACACCCCGACGGCCCGACGATCGCCACGAAGTCCGAATCCTTGACCTCGAAGGAGATGTCCTGCATGATCGAGATCGTGCCGTGACGCGAGGCGAAGCTCTTGTCGACATGCTCGACTCGGATCAGCGTCACCGACTCCTCCCCGCCTTCACCGACCGGTCCCCGACCTCAATCGTACCGGTATCGCTCGACCGCTCGGCGGTAAAGAGGCTTCCATATGACTTCGTTGATTGTGATGACGGCTGCGATCAGCGCGAACAGCGCCGCCACCATGAGCGGATACCCTCCGTTTCCCGACTCGGCGTAGCCGAGGTCGATCAGCTGACCCACCCCGAGCACGCTGAGGGACGGGCCGGTAGTGCCGACCTTGAGATACTCGGCAACGATCAGAGTGTTCCACCCTCCTCCAAAGGCGGTGATCGAACCGGTGATGAGCGCGGTGAACACCCCGGGGACTAGGACGCGCCGCCACAATTTTCGCCCCTTGAGCCCGAACGACCGAGCGGCCTCCTCGAGGTCCGGAGGTATCGCGCGGATCCCCGAGAGCAGGTTGAAGAAGAGATACCAGATCATCCCCGTCATGAGCATGAGGATCGCCGCGCCCTCCTCGCTGATGTAGGGGACCAGTTCGAAGATGATGACCGGGAAGAGCGCGGTCGCAGGGAAGGAAGCGACCACTTCAACGATCGGGAGGCCCACCCGCCGGGCGCGCGGACCGCGTGCGAGGGCGATCGCGAGCGGAAGAGCTATCGCGAGGCACAGGGCAAAGGCAACCACCAACCGGACGATCGAGAATCCCACGCCGAGCGGGATCTCCAACATCTGAGTGCGCACCGAGGGCATGATCGTGCCGCTGAACACCGTGTAGACGGCCACGACGATGGCGATGAGCATCAACCAGACCAGGACCAAGATCGTTCCGAGCGATAGGTGGTAAATGACCGCTTGACGTCGGGCGTTGGCCCGGCGGCTCGGCCGGACCGTGATCGCTGCCAGCTGGACGAGCGGCGTGCTCAGCCGGGAAACACCGGTCCGTACCCCACGGGTCACGTAGGATGCCGCTCGGCGGAATCGACCCGAGCTGCCCGCCGGCATGATCAGCTCCCCTTCCCCCGACGGCGCTTGGTCGAATCGGAATCGTTCGGCGTAGTGACCGAGCGGTCGCCACAGCACGAAATCGAGCAGCGCGATGACAACGACGAGGACGATGAGGCCCGCGATGAACTTCTCACTGTTGTGCGCGCTCGCAGCAAAGGAGAGGAAGCTACCGATCCCTGGTAGCGCCGCTCCGTTGGTGGTAAAGATCTCGGCTTCGACGAGGAAGAACCAGCCCCCCGTCCACGATAGGACGGAGTTGTAAACCAATCGATTCACGGTGGCGGGGAAGAGCAGTCGACGGAACCGGAGCCATCCACTGAGCCGGAACGTGTCGGCCGCTTCGCGAAGGTCGGAGGGGACCGTCTTCAGCGATTCGTAGACACCGAAGACCATGTTCCACGACATCGATGTGAAAATCAGGATCACCGAAGCGAGGTTGGGGCCGAACCCCGACGGCTGGAGATTGTACAGAACGAGGACCACGACCGGGAAGAACCCGAGGATGGGTACTGATTGGAGAATGTCGAGGACCGGGATCATGACGCGCTCTCCCGTGTGGTGCGTGGCGGCGTAATATCCGTACGAGAGAGCGAACACGAGAGAGAGGAGGTACGCCGCCGACATCCGCAGGAACGAATACGAGACATCGATCGTCGCGGTCGGCAGGTAGCCCGCGAGGCCGGCTGCGGTAAAGCCCGGGTCCGAGGCCGCGAGCAGTCCGATCGCCGCCGGAACCGCGAGATAGAGCAGGGTGGCCGGGCGGCTCCACCGAATCGGGGTCGCCCCCGCCTGTAGTTGGTTCCCCGGGGCTGAGCTACGGCTGACCGTTTCGGCGGTGGGAATGGCGGTTGACGTTTGATCGATCGGGCGGATCGTCCCTTCCCCCACCATGCGGCCCCCCGGGCATGGACGGGCGAGGGACTGCCCCTGTCTATTTGTGTCGTGTGGTCGAACTCGGGGTCCCGGCGGTCCGGAGCTTCGCCTCGCGGCAACGTTTATCAACGACCCGAATCTGGCATTTCCGTAGCCCCGTGGTGTAGTGGCCAATCATGCGAGACTCTGGATCTCGCGACGCAGGTTCGAACGCCGCGGAGGTTGAATTCCCCGACGGCCGAAACTCCTGCCGGGGCTACTCTTCGGGTCGCTTGATTCTCCCCGTGCGGGGGTGCTCCAGCTCGGCCAATCCGTCCGACCTGTTCGACGGGGCCACCGAGGCAGGGCTTAGGACCCTGTTGCCTAGGGCATTCGCCGGTTCAAAGGGTGCGCCGGTCGCCACGACCGGCCGCCGGGAACTCCGGCCCCCCGCACTTCTCGGGAATCCGTAAGAGGTCCACGGGATCCTCGATGCCGACCGTTCTCACGCCTTCCGAGATCCTGGGTCTCTCGGGGGCGGAGGCGAACGAACTGTTGGACCGCCTCGAGGGCGGTGTGCCCGTGTGCGGCCCCTGGGTCGAAATCCCCGACAGCACCGCGGACGAGGCGGTGGTGTTCGGCGACTCGCACGGAGACTGGAGGTCGACCGAGGAAGTGGTCCGGCGGTATCGCGCGGGGAACCGCTGCCTGATCGGCCTCGGCGATTACGTCGACCGAGCTCCCGACGATTGCGGCGCGGGGGCGGTCGCGAACGCGCTGTATCTCCTGGGCCTCGCGGCCGAGGCCCCCCAGCGAGTCTACCTTATCCAGGGGAATCACGAGTTGGTACATCGGATCCCCGCCGTTCCTCACGATCTGCCCGATGAGGTGGACGAACTGTGGGGACCGGATTCCACCCGATACGATCGCATCGTGGGGTTGCTCGAACGAGGTCCGCTCGCCGTCACCACCTCGAACGGGGCGTACCTAGCGCACGCTGGGTTCCCGCGGGGTAAGCTTCCCCATCCGTGGACCGAGTCGCTCCGATCCGCGGACGACGAGCGCCTCGCCGAGATCACGTGGGCGGAATGCGAAGCCTCGCGCATACGTCGAGGCGCCGCCCTCCCGTGGGGGTCCCGAGACCTCGATCACTTTCTGGAAGCGACCGGCCTTCGGATGTTCCTGCGGGGGCACGACCCGGACCTGACCGGAAGACCGCTCTACGGCGGGCGATGTCTCACGCTCCACACGTCGCGGATCTACGAACGGTACGGTGGCGTGATTGTTGCGTTTCTCCCTCTCCGCTCCCCCCTATCGACGGTGACCGACCTGATCGTCGAGCATCTCCCGACCGAGGGTCGGTCGTTCCCGGGCCCCGGGTGATTTCGGCCCCGCCTTCCCCACCGACCGTTCGCCGGCGAGCGTCAAGCGGGATTGACGTGGTCCGTCGGTTCGAACCGCGGTGAGATAACGGCTCGTCCGATTTCATCGCAGGTCCGTCGTCGCATGAGCACGAACGACGCCGTTCCCCCGCCGGCCGAAGCGCCCGAGACACCGGTTCCCGTCTTCGAAAGACCTCCCGCGGTCGTTCGGTTCTTTGACGCCACCGAAGAGGCGATCCGCTCGCGTCTCGCGAAACTGACCTTCTTCCAAAGGGTGTTCCAGCTCGACCGCGACTGGATGACCCGCATCACCATGCTGATGGTGGTCGCGTCGGTCTTCTGGGGGATCGTCGGCGCCTTCGACATCTTCGGGTTCGAGACGCAGGTCACGGCGTTCGCGCTGGGCCAATCCCTGCATCTCTCGAACCAGGAGATCTACTCCTCGCTCACCCTGCACGGGATACGCATGCTGTTCGGGTTCGCCCAGCAGCTCGAGCTCGCGCTCTTCGGGATCATCTTCGTCACGGCGTTCGGATTGGTCCCGCGCCACAAGTGGGCCTACTACCTGTCGGTGCTCCTCGTGAACCTCAGCATGATCCTCATGGAGGGCCCATTCTACCTGTTCCCGCAGTTCAACGACAATTACTTCCCGGCGCTCGGATGGTACTTTTATTCGCCGCTCGGGATCCGGGGCCTCTCGTCGTACGTTGCGAGCCCGCTCTGGTACATCGGCTGGATCGCCCTGTGCGTCGGTGTCATTCTCTGGGCGGCTTGGATGCTCCTCCACTTCGCCGACTGGTGGCGGAGCCACCGCGGGCAGGTCCGACGGATACCTCCGTTCGCGCTCTTCGTCCTCGCGACGGTCATCCTGATCCCTGTCTCCTACGTCACGGTCCTCGCCTCTTCGGCCTGGGACCTCGTCAACTACTTTGGGGTCGGCCCGGTAGACCCACTCGCGAACCAGGTACTCTTCTGGTTCTTCGGCCACGGGGTCGTCTACATCCTCTTCCTGATCCCGATCACGGCGTTCTACTTCCTCATCCCGATCTTCGCGAAGCGTCCGGTCTACAGCTACCGTGCCGCATTCGCCGCCGCGGTGATCTTCACGATCCTCACTCCGGTCCTGTCGATCCACCACCTCTACCTCACTCCCGTCCCGCCGTGGTCCGCCTGGCTCACGATGGCCCTGACGTTCCTGATCATCATTCCCTCGGCGATCACGTTCTTCACGGTTTGGATGACCACGAAGGGCGTGAAGAGGGGGGAATGGCAGTGGAACGCCGTCACGTTGTTCCTGCTGCTCTCGTTCGCCGGCACGATGGCGGGTGGACTTACCGGGCCCGACAACAACTCGCTCGCGTTCGACATCGACCTCCACAACACGATGTTCATCGTCAGCCACTTCCATGCGATCGCGCTCCTCTCGATCGCCGCGGGCGGGTTCGCGGTGGTCTATGCGGCGTTCCCGCTGCTCGCCGGACGTTTGTGGTACTCCCCCCGGCTCGCTCGGGCCCACTTCGTTTCGACCGCGATCGGATGGGTCGGCCTGGTCTTTTTCATGGACCTCTTGGGCTCCGACGGGATCCTCCGACGGTCCCTGATCTTCCCGCTCACGAATGCCGTCGTGAACGACCAGGTCTGGCTCATGGTCTTCGTCATCATCTCGATCGGAGCCCAACTCTTCTTCGTGGCCAACGTTCTTCTGACGTTGTTCAAGGGCGAGGTCCTCACCGTCCAGGGACTTTCGCTCGACGAGATCGTGCGAAAGATGGCGCAATCGACGCATCCGCAACCGACCGTGCCGATCTCGGACGCGAAGTTCGAGCGTCACGCTCCGCGCGCAAAGCGCGAGGGGGCCGAGCGCACCTGGATCACGGTGGTCGTCGTACTGATCCTCGGCGTCCTGGTCGCCACTTCACCGCTGACCATTTCCGATTCCACGATGATCGGCACGCCCTCGGACCCTCCCGCCGGGAGCGAGTACTTCAATCTCGTGAACTACCAGTACTACTGGGGCGTTCAGGAGAACGGTCCGATCCACGGTTCGTACGCCGATGTGATGGTGGTTCACGCGGGACAGTGGGTGGCGGTGAACGCCACCGCCTCGGGAGCGACCGGCGGTTTCTACCTGCCGTTCCGCAATCTTCCCACGGTCGACATTCAAGTGATCCCCGACGCGATGTCCTACTGGCTCTTCCAGGCACCTTCGGTTCCCGGGGTCTACGCCGCGCCGGATTCCGAATACAACGGGCCGTGGTTTGGCCAAGACGTGGCCGCGCTGGTCGTGTTACCGGCGAGCGGCACGTCGACCCTCGCCCAGTATCTGTCGAACGGAGGCGAAGGGGACATCTACGACCCTCCGGTGATGGCGGCGAACGGGGCCTTCCTGATCGTGGACCAGGAAGGTCTCTTCGACAACTCGGTCCCGGGCCCCACCCTCACCGCCACCCCGGGAAGCGTTTCGTTCCAGTACTACATTCCAACGTCCAGCATCGGGGTCGATAGTTACCTCGTGAACGTGACCACGAACGACCCGAACGGGCAGCTGAACTACCTCGCCGCGCACAACGACACCCTCCCGTACCGGCTCGGGATCTACGCGATCAACACGACCGGCGCTAACCTGGTCCCGGTCACCACGATGCCGCTGCGGGTCGGCCCGGTCATGAACGAGTCCGCGACGCTGCCCGCCGGCGTCTACGTGTACGGTCTCGTGAGCCCGATCCCGTACGTCTACAACCCGGCCGGCGAGTCGACCTGGATGACGGGCTCCGATACCGGGGAGATCATGGGCATGTGGGGAATCCTGTGGGTGAGTCCGTGAGCTCGAGCGCCACGTCGGCGGAACGCGGGGTCACGCCGTTCGCCTGGTTCGGTGTCGCGATCATCGTCGGAACGGTCTACGCGCTTTTCATGGGGCTCTCGTACTACAACACGCCCACGTTCACGACCGCGGCGCTTCCCACGATCGCGGGGGTCGCCGTCGCGGTCGTTGCCTTCCTCGTGATCGGGGTCTGGGCTCCGAGGAACGAGTGAGCTACCTCACCAGCGTCACGGCGACCCGAAGAGTTCCTTCTCTGCCACCGTGACCTCCGCGGGGCGCGCCGCCTGCCGGTACCGGTCGAGCCGGACCCGATTCACCTTCAGGAACTCTTCGCCTCCCGAGAACCCGGCGATCACCTGCGCCGCCGCCTCGGGGCGTCCGAGGAGGTAGAGCGCCGCGCAGAACGCTTCCACCGTGTTCAATTGAGCGACGCGACCGTAATGCTGCGGGTTCGTCGCGATGAGGACCGGGAGTCGTCGATGCCGCCCACGCGGGCGGTCCCCCCTCTCCACGCCCGGGAAGGTACCTCGGGACGCGAGGCGGTTCCACGAGCAATCGACGACGAGAAGTCCGCCGTCCTGCGCGGGCTCACGGTCAGCCCCGGAAAGCGGTGTCGGCGCATACGGGTCGAGGACGATCGGGGCGGGGGAACTCGCGTCCTCGCGTGGGACGCGGACGACCCGGCCCCAATGGACCAGGCGACGCCCGGTGCACGCCTTGGGGTGGTCCTCCCCCGCCAGAACGACGAACAGCCGGAGCGTCGCGTCAGGCCGGGGGTTGCGCGTACTCCCGGAAGATGGCATGGAGTTCCCGGGTCAGTCGAAGCGCTTCGGCCCTGGGCCGTTGCCAAAGATTGCGCCCGAAGATGATCCCCGTCGCGCCGGCGTCCATCGAGGATCGGACCTTGCGCAGAAGATCGACATCGTCGACCTTCTCCCCGCCCGATACCAGCACGAGGGACCGGCCCGCGCTTTGCACGACCTTTCGGAAGGCTTCGGAGGGGGAGAGCCGGAGCGTGTTGTACGGCGGGGGGCTGTCCGCGTCCTTCTCGGAGGCAACCGGATAGTTCAGTTTCACCACGTCCGCTCCGAGTTCGTGGGCCACGCGCGCCGCGTAGTCGATCGCATAGAGGCTCTCCTTGCCTCCCTTCTTGCCGACCGCCTCGCCCCGGGGGTAGGCCCAGACGATGAGCGGCATTCCGAGGCGCTGGGCCTCTTTGCGGACCTCCGTGAACTGCAGAAAATCCCGGTCCTGCGCGGGCGAGCCGACGTAGACCGTGTAGCCGACGGCGTCCGCGCCCAGGCGAACCGCATCCTCGACCGTGCCCGTGAGGGGGCTGAAGGCCTGGGCATCCCCGGGAATGGTCGTCTTTCCGTTCAGTTTCAGGATGAGAGGTACATCCCCGGCATACTCGTGGAAGTACTTCTCCGCGAGGCCGATGTGGAGCGCGATGGCCGAGAACTTCCCCTCGCTCGCGAGGTCGTACTGGTATTGGGGGTCGAGCGCGTCGGGGTTCGAGAAGAAGTCGACCGGTCCGTGCTCGAGGCCTTGGTCGATCGGCAGGACGAGCAATGTGCCGCCGCCCGGACCGTGCTGGTAAAGCAGCCGCTTCAGCCGAGTCAGCTTGCCGGGTCCGAGGCCGAGGCGACTGAGTGCAGGCCGGGGGTACCGGTGGGGGACGGGAGTCGGGAGGGTCGCACCGGACGCCGAGGGGGTGACGGAAGAATCGCTCATCGGAACTCCTTTGGTCGAGCACGGGGCACCGCGATTTAACGGTTGGTCTGGGGGGGTCATCCTCCGGCCGAATCCTCGCCTAGACAACCCTTTATGCGCCGTCCCTCCGTCCGCCGTTCGCTCGGGCGGAGACTTCGAGCATCATGCGGTCCCAAGTCGTCATCATCGCGACCCTCCTTCTCAACGGAGCGCTCTTCGCGTTCAATCTCCTCGTCGCGCTCTCGTCGGGCAGCCGCGCGGTCCTCGCCCAAGCGATCTACGCCATCTCGGACCTGGTCGGGAGCGGCCTGCTCCTCTGGGGGCTCTACGCTTCGCGATTGCCCGCGGACTACCGGCATCCGTTCGGGCGGGGCAAGGAGCGATTCTACTGGTCGCTCATGTCGATCGTCATCACGTTCACCGTCGCGGGCATCCTCGCGTTGACCACCGGCGTCGACCAGGTCACGAACCCGACTCCGATCTCGCATATCGGGGACGCTCTGCTCGTGGTGGGCGCGACCCTCGGCGTCAGTGCCGTCGGCATCATGGTAACGCTGCGGGAGGTCCGTCGCTCCCAGCAGACGCTGCAATCCCTCCTCGAATCCCGCCACATTGGGCTCAAGTCGATCTTCTACCAGGACGTGGTCTCCATTCTCGGATGTCTCGTCGCGTTCTCCTCCCTCCTCATCGTCTACCGGACCCAGGCGTACGTCGCGGACGGAGCCGCGGCGATCATCGAAGGAGCGCTGCTCGTGATCACGGGGCTGGTCCTGACCCTCGAGAGCCGCGGTCTTCTCATCGGCCAGGCCCTCGACCCGGGGGAGGCCCGGACGATCCTCAGCGTGGTCGAACGAGACCCTCGCGTCGCGAAGGTCCGCGCGCTTCAGTCGATGGTCCTCGGGCCGGAGGACGCGCTCCTCGCGCTACGGATCAATTTCCAGGACGGCCTGACCACCGACCAGATGGAGGCCGCGATCGACCAGATCACGCTCGCCCTGAAGCAGAGCCATTCGGTCCTGCGGCACGTCATCATCGAGCCGGAATCGTAGGCGCGCCCGCGGGTCCGAGTCGAACTTCCCGGTAGCGGAAAACCGAAAGAACGACGAGCGCGAACGCGACCCCGCCGAAGAAGAGGTAGTAGCCGTCGTTCCCGAAACGTTCGACGAGCTGAGTGCCCACCACGAGACCCAGCACCATGCCGAGCGAGATCGTGAGGGAGTAGATCGCCATCGTCGTGCCTCGACTGAGCGCGAACGCGAGGTCGGCGAGCGCGGCCAGGGCCGCCGGCCCGTAGGCGAGCGCCGCGACGACGCAGATCGCCAGCGCCACGAGAAGTTCCGGCAGGGGACCGAAGGCGATCAGCAGGGAGGCGGACACCATGACCCCCACGAACCCGGCGACGCCGATGTTCATCAGGCGGGTGCGGCCGTACCGGTCGGCGAGGCGGCCGAACCGGGGCTGCGTAACGACCAGAAAGAAGCCGCCCCCCGCGATACCGGCGGCGAGGTAGAGGTCCGAGAATCCGATGCCGGCCGACGCGCTACCGACGAAGACGAGCACGTAGCCGATGAGCATGTAGACGACGAGCCACGGAAGGGTGACGAGGAGGACACCGCGGCGAAACGCGTTCCGAAGGACCTGGCCGACCGGGAACCCCTCGGCCGGAATCGTTCGAGGAACGGACCGAACCAGGTTCCATGCGACGAGGAAGCCCGCCAGCAGGGTGGCCGCCCCGAGAACGAACACCCACGGTAGGAACGCGACCGAGATCAGGTGGCCCTGGAGCAGCCCGAGGATCGCGATCCCGAAGGCGAACCCTCCCAACCAGCCCGCGAGATTCATCGCGTCGAAACGACCCATCTCGAGGCCCCGTTCGTCCGCCGTCGACCGGTCCGCGATGACCGCGAGGCTCGACGCCAGGATCGCCCCGCTCGCAATCCCGAAGACGAAGTTCAATGCCCCGAGCGCATAGACCGAGCGAGTGAGCGCGACGAGGCCGAAGAGGACGGCCGAGCCGACCATTCCGGTGAACAGCACCGGGAAGCGGCCGACCCGGTCGGTAGCGATCCCCGAGAGCAGGACGGTCGTGAACTCGCCGATCGGGGCCATCGCGGCGACGAGCCCGACGGTGCCCTCGTCGTTCCCGCTCAGGTTGGAGAGTCGGCCGAGGATGTAGCTCGCGAACACGGCGAGCGTGATGCCGAAGGCGAACCGCACGAAGAACGTCGCCCCGAACACCGCGAGCAGCGACCGGCGGTGGACGTCGGCGCTGGGGTCGGGCGTCGCCTCGACCACAGCCGTCCGTCTAGCCTGCCGGCGGCGCGTGTTCGATCAGTTCGATCCAGACGTCGTTCGGGTCGAGGATGAACGCGATGCGGGAGGTGCCGCCCGAGAGACGGTACGGCTCCTTCGCGACCCGAACGCCCTTCGTGCGGATCTTCATCAGAAAGCGGTCGATGTCCTCGACCTCGAACGCGAGGTGGTCGAGCTGTTCACCGGGCTCGAACTGGTCCTTTCCTTCCCAGTGCGTGAGTTCGACGCGGGCCCCCGAAGCCGGGTCATGAACGAAGGCGATCTCGGCATGGTTCTCCGGGATCGTTCGGCGCCGCTCGAATTGGAGGCCGAGGACCTCCGTGTAGAACGCGAGGCTGTCCTCCATGTTCCGGACCGTGATCGACGTGTGAAGGAACTTCATTGCGAGCCCCACGAGAAGAGCGGTTCCCGATACAAAAGGTTCGGCGCGGCGTTACGGGTGCCCGTAGACCACGCGCAACGGGACGGAGCCGGGAGCCCAATCCGAATCGACCCGAACGAAGCCGACCCGCTCGAACTGGACGATATCCCCCGGCCGTGCGGCCGCGAGCGCGCGCTCTCCGAGGCCCGCGGAATGGTCCCCTTCGAGACCCAGCAGGTCGACCGACACCGGTCCCTCGGCCGCGACCCACTGTAGGCGGGGGAGCTTGCGATTCTCGCGGCTGGTAAACACTGCGCGCATCGCCCCGCTCGAGGGAGCGACCTCGCTATCCAGTCGAACGTTGAGAAGGTCTTTGAGGCGGATCTCCTCCCCCGCATGGGCCGCGAGGTCCCGACGAGGGAGGAAGAACGAGGGGCCGGCGGTGACGGTCCGGCTACCGAGGTCGGGCCGGTCGGGGTGGTTCGGGAGCGTTACCTGAGCGAGGTCGAACGGGTACCCCTCCACGTCCACGCGAACCGGGTCCGGCACGAACGCGCGGCGCACGGTCGTGGCGTCGATCCGTTTGCGATTCTCCGAGTAGAGCGTTTCCGCCGGAACCTCGATGTCGGCGAGCGACATGCCGAAGGAGAGGATGAACTGACGGAGCGCGTCCATCGAGATCCCGCGGCGCACGAGCGAACGGAGCGACCAGGTCCTTGGGTCGGAGAACCCGTCGTAGAGGCCGGACCGCACCTCCTTGTACGCCTTGCTCTTTGCGACCTTCGCCTCCCGGACCCGAAGGATTCCCCAGTGAAGGAAGGGAGGCCCGGGAATGCCGAGGAGGTCCCAGATGTACCGCTGCATGCGGTCCTCCATCACGAGGTCCTTCCCCCGCAGGACGTGCGTGACGCCGAGCTCGATATCGTCGACCGCCCAGGAGAACTCGAGCATCGGCCAGACCCGATACTTCCGTCCCACACGGGGATGATCGATGTCGCTGATCCGGAGGAGGACGCGGTCGCGGAATGCCGGATCCGGGTCCGCCATATCGGTACGGAGCCGAAGGACGGCCTCCCCCGGACCGTAGCTGCCTCCGAGCATCTTCTCCCATTCCTCGATGGTTTCCGAGACGGCCTGGGAACGCTCGGGGCAGGCGACCCCCGCGACGCGGTTCTTCCCGAGGAGTTCCTGCGGGCAGCGGCAGACGTACGCACCGCCCTTGTCGATGACCCGTCGGGCCCAGGGATAGAAGGAGGGGATACGGTCGGATTTGTAATAGACCGCGTCCGGTCGGACTCCGGCGAGTTCGCAGTCGCCCGTGATCAGGTCGAAGAACTCGGTCTCGATGCGCTTCTCGGCGGAGCCGATCGTGTCGTCAAAGACGAGGAGGAGCTTCCCATTGTATCGTTCCCGGTACAACTGGTTGACGAAGAGCATCCGAGAGTTGCCGATGTGCAGGACGCCGCTCGGGAACGGCGCCATTCGAAGGACCACCTTTCCGCGGACCGCGCCGAGCAGTTCGGGGAAGTCGGGAGCTTCGCTCCTCGCCGCCCTCGGGGGCTCGGTGGCAGGACCCCCGAGAGTCGCGAGACGGTCCTCGATCTCCGCGGAGGGGAGTCCACGAATCTCGGCCACGATATCGGATACGAGCGAGCGAACGGCGTCGGCCTGGGGTCGGAGCGTGGCGTCCGTGGCCAGCAATCGGCCGACGATCGGTCCGGCCTCGGCGGCCCCGTCGTGAGCGAGGGCATTCTCTAGCGTCAGCCGTCGGGCCCGAACCTCGACCTCGGGCGAGAGCACCACGAGGGCGCCGACCTTCCGGCGGGTTAAAGGGGTTCCCGGTGGGACGCCGTCTCGGGAGAGGCACGAGATCGCCCCGGACGTGCCAACGCCTCCGCGACCGCTTCGGCGAGGGTGATCTCTCCCTGGAGGACGCGGTTCGCGCTCGACCGGGAGATCGTAAGCCGGCCCCCGCTCCCCTCCCGGCTAAGGCGCTGAAGGTTCGCGACGTCGCCGGGGGTGAACGTGAGAGGTATCGGTTCCCGTACCGGCCGGCCCCGGGAATGGGCGATGGACCGGGCGGCGGCGGCGTCCCGCGGCCGCCGGTGGCCCCGAGGAGTGGTTCCCTGTTCGTCCACCAATTCGACCGATCGTTGGTGTTCGAGCAGAGAATTGACGATGCGATTACGGGTCGGCGGGTCGCCCTTGCCAACCCGGAAGAGCACCGGACGCGATGGGAATCGATGCCGAAGGTGGCCCGCCAGCGTTCCGGCCGTCTCGGGAGACTCGAGCTCGCCCTCGCCGAGTAGAGTCGCCCCGGCAAGGATAGAATAGCCCGGTCGAGGACCCGGGTCGATCCCCACGATGATCGCCTCCGCCGCGTCGGCCGACTCGAGCGCGTGACGGACCGCGGCGGCCAAGCTTCGGCGGTCGAGGGTCTCCCCTACCGTCAGCACGTTCGAGTGCGAGATCAGCGGCGCCTCCGCGTTCGACGTGAGCACGGCGGCGACCTGATCGGGGATCCGATCGCCGGGAAGAAGGCTGATGGTCGGAACGCGTCGCTCGCGCAAGAATCCCGCGAGCTCATGATAGAGCCCGGGGTCCCGAGTCACGAGTGCGACCGTTCGATGTCTCACTGACCCCCCTGACGGTGATATACGCCATTAACCTTGCCCCCGCTCGTGCTGGTCTGTCTCCACTGCGGCGAGCTTGCCAACGACGGCGCATTGTTCTGCACGAAGTGCGGCTTCACGCTGCCTCAAGTTGATACCGGCGCGGGGGTCAATCCGACCCTCCCGCCACGTCCGTCGAACCTTCCTGGGAACGCTCCCGCTCCCACGCCGCTTACCGGTGTCCCGTCGCCGACCATGCCGGGACCCACGGTCGGTTTGCCACCAGTGTACCCGCCCGGAGGGTACGCACTTCTCTCCCCTCCCGTTCCCGGTGCCGTCGGCCCCATGCCACCGCCTCCCGCGGGCAAGTACTGTATTCGATGCCGAACCGTCATCAGCCGCGTCGCTGTTTATTGCCCGGTATGCCAGCAGCCCCAATCGTGAAGCGCACGGGGCGCAAGGGACGCCGGACCGGGACCATGGTCCGGATCGCCCGCGAGCGGGTTTCCGACTTGTTCGCGCTGGCCGAGCGGGAATCGCTCCACCGCCACACGGAACTCGCCGACCGGTACGTGACCCTCGCACGTCGCATCGGCATGCGCTACAACGTTCGCCTCTTGCGCGAGTATCGGGAGCTCTATTGTCGGGCGTGTTCGGCGTATTGGGTGGAAGGTCGGACGGTGCGAACGCGTCTGCGAGCGGGACGGCGAGTGAGAACCTGCCTCAAGTGCGGGCACCAACGTCGAACGTTGTCCCGGATTCCGCGGTTGCCCGACGTCAAACTCTCCGACGCGAGGCCGCGCCAGGCCCGGCGCGACGAGGGGGCCCTCTCGATACCAATCCCCGATGAGCCCGACCTTGCGGACGAGGAAACGGAAGACGAATAAGGCCGGCCGACTCCTCGAGCCGGCGACGCCGGGGTGGCCGAGCGGCCAAAGGCGGCAGACTCAAGATCTGCTCTCGCAGGAGTTCCCAGGTTCGAATCCTGGCCCCGGCATAAGAAACTCCTTGCTCTGCCCCCTAAGGCTCCACCGTTGCAAAGCGGCTCCTTCTCAGAGCAAGGGCGCGTTGGATTCGGTCGCCGTGTAGTTGTAGATCTCTTCCCAATCGAAATTCCAAGCTTGGCCAGACGTGTCGTTGGTGGTGATTAGGAAGGGGTCTCCGCACGGGGCACGGGCCCCGCAGTAAAAGGAGTAGCCTCCGAAACTCAGGTTCGATGATGTGTAGAGGACCACGGGTTGAGGGTACCCCTGATCACTCTCGAATCCGAACGTGAGCGGCTGGCCGTCATGGGTGGACCAGTTGAAGGCGACCCAGAGGTCGCTGCAGAGGAAGGTAGAAGTTCCCACGCACTGGCTCGGAGGCGGAGTGAGGTCACCGCTGTCAAATTCATAGAATTGAGCCGCGTCGTTTAGCGTGTGCCACTCGATGCCCGTTTGCTGAACGGTGCGAACTGGAACTGGCCAGAGGGCGGTCGCAACGAACAGACAGATAACGACGACCAGGCAAATGATCAGGATAGCCGATATTCTCTTCCAAGGCCAAATTCGCATTGGGGGTGAGCCATCGTTCGACACGGTCCCTCCTCCCGTCATGACACGACGGGTAGGTCGCACCGGCCGATGAATATTTGCGCGGAGACTATCGCATGAAGCGCCAGAAATCCTGGTGACGTCCCCCACCGGTGCATGCGGTGGGAGCGCCGGTTCGAGCCGGCGCGCTTGACAACTCCAAAGTTGGTTGAAAAGGGCTCCGTTTTGCGACAAGAGGCCGCGAGCTCGCACCGTTTCCTAACGAGGGGGTCGTGTAACGGGGGTGTTCTTTGCACGGAGGCTCATGTCCCCATCTCGATCGCCTCGTTCGGGGACTCGTCTAGAATCGGAAGATTCGTTCCGTGCCTGGCTTGAGTACTGCCAATTTCTTCGAATCCCAGAAAACGGGGGTTGTTGCGGATTAACCGTTACACAAGCCTAGAATCCGAAGATCCGTTCCAGGCGTGGCCCCGGCATCTGAACCTTCCAAGACGGTACGATCCGGCTTGGCTCAGCCTCGCACCGCCCCAGAAGTCCAGGGTCGGCCGAGGTGCGTCGGAAAATATATCCCGCGGGCGCAACCAGACTAGAACTTCGAGCATGCCACGAGAACATTGGAAGCCGATCGTTGCGGTGAGTATCGTGGTGGTCCTCGCGGTGACCGGGATAGCGGGCTTCCTCTACTTCTCGGGATCCACCCCGACCCCGGCCCCGTCGCCCAGCCGCTGCGCGTCGTCAGCGACCGCGCCGGAAACCGTGGCACCGGGCTGGCAGGCATCCTACCGCGCCGGCTGCCTGGACGCCGCGGGTAACCTGATGGGCGGGTCGGAGCTGATGCACTTGGTGGCTCACGACGGGATGCTGTTTGCTGCCGTTGGCTACTGGGAAGACACAGCCAACATCAACTACGGAGGCACCAATTCCAGCGAGGGTTGGGCACAGATTCTGCGTCTGGACGCGCCGAACGGACAGTGGGCCGTGGACCTGACCATGAACCGGGTGGTCCGGCCGGACATTCTCGATTCGGTGACGTTCACCACGAATGGGGCCGGAGAACCCTTGAGCCAACCCGTCACCCTATTGATCACGGCGGCCTGTCTGGGCAACGCCGGCGCCGACCTCTACACGCGGAACGATACCACCGGGCAATGGGTGACGAGCACGATCGTCCCGGGCCCAACCGGCCCGGGCTGCGACGCCCGGGCCGATGCGGTCTATCAGGACCCCATCACGGGAGTGGACCGGCTCTTCGTTTCGCTCGGTGACCTGGGTGTCTATTCCGGCGTGTACGACCCCACCGCCCCCGGTGATATTCTCTGGAGTCGCACTTCGGAATCGGGTCGGGTCGCAGTTCGGCCCTTGGCCATCGTCGAGGCGAATGGAAACCTGTTCGCTTCCTCGGGCGCGTTGGTCTACGAACGCGTCAATGGCCCCTCCCCCAGTTGGCGGGTGCTCGTGAACGAGAACCACCTTCCGGGGGGAACCACTCTCAATCCGGCCGTGGGAGGGATCCGGGGGTTGACCGCGGTGCCCCACCCGACCGGTTCCGGGCAGTCGCTCCTTTTCCTTTGGGTGCCCGGAAATCAGTCCATGGGGGATATCGTCCGCTTGGATCCGAATGGAAGCGGCGGCTACACGACCACGATCGAGACCTCGCTCTCGCCCCTCGCGAGCAAGTATCTGAACACTTCAGCGTATATCGTCCTCGGCGCCTACAACAACATCCTGCCCGTCACCGATCCGGCGACGGGCGCCGTGGACTACGTAATCGGCCTGCAAACCTGGGTCCGCAACACCACCGGACTCCCGACGATGTGGTGGGGCAACGCGAGCGGCGGCACCTATGCGGGAGCACTCTACGCCATTCGGAACAGCACCGGGAGCTACAGCATGGGCGGAGTCAACGGGAAGATCGAGGCGGGTAACCCGCCGCTGGAGGCCATCCGCTCCTATGCCATCTCGCCCTTTCCCTCCGATCATGGCAACGTGATCTACTTCGGAGGGTACGACGCCGACGATCATCTATGTAACGACACGGCGTGGGTCTTCAGCACGACCCTTTCGAACGCGCTCGGCGAAGGGGACAACGTCTAGAGGGTCACCGACCCGCCGTCGGGCCTCCGCCAGCACGGCCATCTCAAGTCGACCGGGCCGGTCGCCGGCCAATACCGATTCGAGGCTTCCTTGACTACGCATAATCCGGAAGGGATCGACGTAACGGAACGAGGCCTACCTTGATTGCCTGTTTAGGCGCTGTTCTAGAATCCGAATATTCCTTCCGTGCCTGGCCCCGGAATCCGAACTGATTCGACTCCGTTGGTGAGTGACCCTCCCCCGGCAGGAGTTCGCAGTCCCCGGAGAAACGAAAGATGCCGATCCCGAACCTCAACACTGTCGGCGATTGAAATCGCGGGCCGAATCTCGATCCAAGACTTCGGTGTGCTCCTTCAGGCCGCTAAGCTCATCTGTTAGTAGGCCCCACCGAGTCCTCGCCGACCCGAGAAACCCAGATGGTCGACTCCTGCTACATTTGCCGTCGAACCCAGGTGGACCTCGACCACCTCAACGAGGAGATTCGTACTCGGGTGTACCTCTCGTACTTCAGTAACGCCCGGAGCCAAATCGACGAGCAACGGAGGAAGATTGCCTTCCTTCAACGACTTCACGACGAAGAGAGCGGAGACGCGCACTTCCGGATCAACGCCCAGCAGGTGTTCGGCGATCCCTTGGCCTACAAGAAACTCATGCCGTGGATCGAGACGCTCATGGAGATCGTCGCCGCCTCCGAAAAGGGTCGGCAGAGTTCGGGGACCATGGCCGACCTGATCAAGGAACTTCTCGTGGAAGAGCATCGAACCACCACGAGCATGGAGGAGGGGCTGAACCACCTGCGGGAAGGATTTGCCACGGGCGGCAAGTCTCCCCTCTCTCTGGTGGCGATCATCTCAGCGTTCCCGGTCGATTGGACGATCGTTGGGTTTCCCTTCGGGTGGATCGCGAGCCAAGCGAACGATCGCGAACCCCTGCTACGAACGGCCGGGCAGTCGAAGGCCATGGTGGAGATTCCGTTGCACATCTGCTCCGTCTGCCAACGCATCGTGCAAAAGGGGTAGTCGCCGAGACGTCGGCCCCTTCGAATCCGATTGCCGCGGGTCGATCGTCGATAGCCACTTCCGGGGGAAGGATGCCCCGGACTCATCGTCGGAGAAGGGAGGCTCATCGATTCGGTCTCGGTCGACGAGAGATTCGCGATCGAGGCTCCTCGGCGCAAGCGCATCCCACCAAACATTCTTAAACTGACATCCCAAAACCCCCGAGTCCACGGGCTGCCCTCAGCCCGCTGGCTGGGGAGAACTGGGCCGTGGTAATCTGCGTCCCCGCAACGGGTCTGGATTGCAACTCCGGCGACATTGCTTGGGTCATTGCGGCCACCGCGCTCGTTATGATCATGACCCCCGGACTGGGGTTCTTCTACGGGGGCCTGGTTCGCCGCAAGAACCTCGTCTCCACGATCGTTCAGTGCATGGCGATCTTCGCTCTCGTGAGCCTCGCCTGGGCCCTTTGGGGATACACGATGGCGTTCGGTCCGTCCGTGCTGGACGGATTCATCGGAAACTTTCAGTACTTCGGTCTGAACGGGGTCGGCTCGGCCGCCAATACGGCGTACTCCTCGACGATTCCGGCGCTCTTGTTCTTCGCCTTCCAACTGAAGTTCGCCGCGATCACACCGGCCTTGATCATCGGCGCGTTCGCCGGACGGATTCGCCTCAAGCCGCTTCTCATCTTCATCCTCGCGTGGGTGACGTTCATCTACTTCCCCGTCGCGCACTGGGTCTGGGGGGACGGCGGCTGGTTGCACGTCATGGGCGTCGAGGACTTTGCGGGCGGCATGGTGGTCCATACCACCGCCGGGGTGAGCGCTCTCGCCGCGGCCCTCGTGATCGGTCGAGGCATTGACTTCGGCAAGGAGAGCCGGCCGAACAACGTTCCCTACGTGATCCTCGGAACCGCGATTCTCTGGTTCGGCTGGTTCGGGTTCAACGCGGGTAGCTCGCTCTCGGCGAACGACATCGCGGTCAACGCCTTGGTGACCACGAACCTCGCGGCCGCGGCCGCGGGCGTCAGCTGGATGCTGCTGGACTGGATCTGGAAAGGGAAGCCCTCCGCCGTGGGAATGTGCGTGGGGTTCGTCTGCGGCCTGGCTGCGGTCACTCCTGCGGCGGGCTACGTGAGCCCCGCGTTCTCGATGGTGATCGGGGTCGTGGCGGGCATCGGATGCAACTTCGTGGTCCGCTGGCGGGCGCGAACGAAGCTGGACGACTCGCTGGACGTCTTCGCGTGTCACGGCGTCGGCGGCATGTGGGGGACGGTAGCGACCGGACTCTTCGCGTCCGTGGCGATCAACGCGGCGGGACAGAACGGCCTGGTATACGGAAACCCACACTTCGCGCTCCTCCAGATGTTCGCGGTGGCGGTCGTGGCCACCTTCGCGTTCGTCGGGACTTATGTCATGCTGCGAGTGATCAACTACTTCTCTCCGCTGCGAGCGAATCCCGAGGAGCAAAAGGCGGGCCTCGACGAGGTCCACTTCGGAGAGGAAGCGTACTACCCGACGTCCGAGTGAGTGCGCCCGACGATCAGCAGCGCGACCCTCACAATTGTCACTGTCGTGCGGTGCCCTACGAGGTGACGGGTCCCAAACGGGACAACATCCCTATCGCGGGGGGCAGCCCTGAAGGGGCAACGTATTCCGATACCGGTCGGCCGGCGACTCGAAGAACCTGGGCGGCGACCTTTCGGCAGTAGCCGCAGGCCTCGCAGGTCGTATGCTCGCAGTCCACCGCGGCGATGTGGCGGAGGAAATCGGAAGGGAACGCTCGATTGTCGATCGTCAGGTCCGATAGCGGGGCGAAGGCACGGGCCAGCTCTCGGGCGTCCTCCCCGTCCGGCCTCTCTCCGATAAGCCGGAGGGCCGCGGAAGGGCCTTTGACTTGCACGAGGCTGAGAATGTCGGCGAGGTTGCCGGGATAGGAGCGATGGGCGTACGCCCGAGCGGATCGGACAAGCCAGTCGGTGGAACGGTTCCGGCCGGAGACCTTGAAACGGGTGACCCCGACTTCCTCGAAGACCGCCAGGTCCTCGGGCCGGACGAAGATCCCAGAGATGAGCTTGGATGGGTCCCGGACATACTCGAGACCGCACTCGAGGATCGGGTACTCGAACGCCGGGCACGGAGCTTCCGGCTGCGACGCGAGAGAGCTCGTGTTGAGGTGGTGTCCCCGGTACGGACACGAAGGTAGGCAGCTTTGATTGACCAGGATCTCAACCTCCGCTCCGAGCCGCACGAGACCGCGGATCAGCCGGAAGTCCCGGTTCGCCTCTTCCAGGATGATCGTTCGCGCGCCGAGCTTGAGGAAGTACTCCGCTTGGGTCACCGTGCGGATGCGGGCGAAGGTGGACACCGAGACGGGAACGTTGGGCCATTCCGTCCGGATCGCCTCGATGAGGGCGGGCAGGGCGACCACGAATCCGTCCACTCCGAGGTCGATGAGGTCACCGACCTCCCGAAGGAAGCGTTGCACGTAGCCGGGCCCGTATTCCTTGAGCCCGAGGTCGTTGCTGTTGAGGGTCGCGAAGAACTGGCGCGCGTGCCGGTGAACCACCTCGAGATGTGCGCGGAATCGGTCCCGGTCGACGGCCGGAAGGATCTGGGGTGGCCGACCTCCTCCCGTCAATTGGACCGGAAATCCGCCAAAGAACGTGGAGACGGGCAGGTCGGCGGTCTTCTCGATCAACCGGTCGTCGAAGTTGGACGCCAGGACGATTTCCATCGACCCGGACACGACGGGCGGTATGTGAGCCGGTTCCCGCACCGGTGCGGTCGAAGAAACATGGCTCGGGACGGGTTCGGACGTTCGGTATGGCGCCGAGCGCGGAAGTGATTCCTTCCCTTCTTGTGATCCGGCGCGAACTCGAGGAGGTCGACCGAGCGCTCGTATTCCTCGTGGCGGCACGCGTGGAGACCGCGTCGTCGGCCATTCGAATCCGCTCCGAACATGATGGACTCCTTTCGGACGCCGCCCAGGAGGAGGTCGTCCTCTCCCGAGCGAAGAGATGGGCCGAGCAGGCGGGGGTCCCGTCCGAATTGGTGGAGACGATCTTCCATGCCATGTTGACCGCGGGGAAAGAACGAGTTGCGGCCTCGCGAGCAGCCCACCCCGCCGCGGTCCGGTCGGTCCCGGCACGAGGAACGGGTCGTGATCGCCGGATCGTGGCTCCGCGACGGAGACCGAACGATTCCGACCGTCCGGAAAGCCCGGGTCCGACGTGACCTTCCGGGGACCCGACGGCGGATTCCTCTGGTATTCCGAGGCCTTCGGTTAGGGCGGTCGGTCCCCCAACGGCTCAGCCTGGAACCTTTGGGCGGCCATCTTGGTCGTCGCCTTTCGCAGGAGCTCGAGAGCGGTCGACCGACCGACCCCGAGACGATTCGCGAGCGTTGCGAGGGAAGCCTTGCGGGGATAATCAAAGTAACCGAGCTCGAACGCGAGCCTCAGTGCCCGTTCCTGCCGCCCGGTGAGGCCCCAACGCTTCCGATACGCTCCCGCTCGGATGAGGGAAGGTCGGGGTGCGCCGCGTCGGGCGGACGCTTGGAGGAGCCGACGGGCATCGGCGATCTGCGGGACGAGGACATTCCAGGTCGCCGGCACGGATTTCTCGTCCGATCCGAGGAACGGACAACTGATGCAGAAATCGCCCAGGTCGAACGCCACGGAACAGGAAGCGGGCATCGGAACGGCCACGCGAAGGAGCGCCCGGTCCGGGCCGAGGCCCGCCGCGGCGATGTCGCGCGCGGCGACCCGCGCACGGAGACGTCGGACCACGCTACCGATCTGCACTCCGTCCGACTGGATCTCGAATAGTCGGAGGAGGCGCCGTCGACCCCGGTCGGTGGGTCGGCAGCCGAGGAGTCGGAACGCAACGCCTTCGGATCGCAACGTCGCGATGACCCAATCGTCCGATTCGACTCCGTTCAGGACGACCTCGACCATCGGGGGCGATTCGACCGGTTCGCCGTTCGGGTGCTGGCGGGTCCTACCGGAGGTCACGCCGATTCGGCCCGGGGACAGGGGCACTCCCAACCCTCCTCGTGGATTCGGTGGGTGCATCGTATTTGGGTGCCCCGTCGGGCTCGATTGACGGGAGCGACCCCCGAGGAAGGCTCCTCGGGCACCGATGGGGGGTTGCTAGGCAACGGGCGTGGCGAAGGTTGGCATGTAGTCTTCGGGAGGCCGTCCGACGATCGGGATCTTCTCGCCGCACTTCCGGCAGCAATTCTCGGCGTCGAGCCGCCAGGACTGGATGGTGAACCCGAACCGGCGGACGGCCACGGTCCCGCATCCGGGACAGTAGGTGTGCTCGAGCGGATGGCCCCAAACGTTCCCGAGGTACACGTAGTCGAGCCCCTCGGCTTTCGCCACGCGATGCAACTTCTCGAGGGTCGCGACGGGGGTCTCGGGAAGGTCCATCATCTTGTAGTCGGGGTGGAACCGGAGGAGGTGGAACGGCGTGGCGGGGCCGAGTTCGTCCCGAACGAACCGAACCAGTTTCCTCGTCGCGTCGACCGACTCGCCCACCTCGGGGACGATCAGGTCGGTCACCTCGACATGGACCCCTCGCTTACGGAGGGCCACCGCGGAATCGAAGATCGGCTCCGGACCTTTCGCGGCGACATACTTCCTCAGGAATCCGGGTTCGCCGCTCCCTTTGAAATCGACGCTGACCGCATCGAGGTGGGGGCCGATCAAACCGACGGCTTCGGGGGTCATGTATCCGTTCGTGACGAAGTTCGCGAAGAGACCTGCCTTGTGCGCCTCCTGGATCACGTCGACCGCGTACTCGGCGAAAATCGACGGTTCGTTGTACGTGAACGTCACCCCGCTGCATCCGAACCTCCGGGCCTGCGTTACGGCAGCGTGCGGAGGAAGGGAGCGGCCGACGACCTCCCGTTCCTGGGAGATCTCGGCGTTCTGACAGTATTGGCAGCGCCAATTGCAACCGACCGTGCCGATCGAGAAGACACGCGTGCCGGGATGGAAGTGGGAGAGGGGTTTCTTCTCGATCGGGTCGACCTGGACCGCGGACGCCTTTCCGTAGCTCAAGAGGACGAGCCGGCCCCCCACATTCTTTCGAACGAAGCAGAACCCGTGGGACCCCTCCGGGATCGTGCAGTAGCGGGCACACGCCGTACACCGTACCTTCCGGTCCGAGATCGGCTCGTACAGCGACGCAGTATGCCCGACGAGGGCGGCCATCGTTGCTCTCCTGGAATACAGAGACGGGGCGGACGATAAGGGTGGTCCCGTGCCGGCAGCTCGAGCCGAAGGTTCATCTGCGCCGGAACGTCCCCGGGAGCTCGATGACGGACCACGGCGGAGCCCCTGAGAAGGCCGCGGAGGCGGTCGAGCGCGAGGTGACCGCCCGCATCACTCCGTCCGTCGACTTCTTGGACCGCGTCGCGAAGGTGCGCGTCGCGCTGGTCGAGCGCGTCACCGCGGCGGCTCGGGCGCGCTCGAGTCCGCTCACTCGAGCGCTCGTCGCCGGAAGCGCCGCGCGCGGGACGTTCCTCCAGGACCGCCTGGACGTCGACCTTTTCCTCCTCTTCTCCCCGGACCTCTCGCGGGACCGATTGCGCGAGGAAGGGTTGGCCCTCGGCCGCGCGGTCCTCTCGAATCCTACAACCCGCTACGCGGAACATCCCTACCTGCGGGGAAACTTCGAGGGTTTCACGGTGGACGCCGTGCCGGGTTTCGCCATCACCGACCCGTCGCATCCTCTTTCTCCCGTCGACCGGACCCCGTTTCATCAGGAGTACCTCGCCGCGCGCGAGACCCCCCCGCTCGTCGAACAGGTCCGGCTCGCGAAGCAGTTCTTCCGCTCCCTTGGGGTGTACGGCTCGGAGGCAAGAACGGAGGGACTGTCGGGCTACCTGGTCGAGCTTCTGGTGCTCCGTTTCGGCTCGCTGCGAAAATTGCTGCTGGCCGCGCGGGACTGGCGGGTCCCCGTTCGGCTGGCCGAGCCCGGAAAGGAGCCGCCCCGGCTTCCGGCCGACGTGGCGCTCGTGCTCGCGGACCCCGTCGACCCGAATCGCAACGTGGCGAGCGCCCTCTCACGCCGGAACGTCGGTCTGTTCATTCTGGCCGCCGGAGCGTACCTCGACCACCCGAGCCCCCGCTTCTTTGCTCTTCGGGCGGATCGGCCGCTCTCGAAGGAGGCGGCCCTTGCCCTCGTACTAGCGCGTGGCACGCACGTGACCGTCACCGTTCTCGCGAGGCCGGATCTAGTCGACGATACGCTCTATCCCCAGGTTCGCAAGGCGGCGCGGGCCGTCGCCGAGGAGCTCTCCCGCTCCGACTTCACGGTCCTCGGGGAGGCCAGCGCTGCGGACCCGAGCTCCGTGGTGATCGTCGTCGAGCTCGCGCATCCGCGTCGTCCCCAGGTCCGGGTGCAGGACGGGCCTCCCGCCGGAGTCGACCGGACCGGCCATTTTCTCGAGAAGTGGGGGGCGAAGGACGCCCAGCTCCTGCAGGGACCGTACGTCCGGCCCGACGGAAGCCTCGGCGTGGACGCCCACCGTGCCGCCCGCGACGCGGAGGCGGTCTTGCTCGCGGCGTTCCCCCGCCTTTCGCTCGGAAGGGACCTCACCCCTAAGGAAGGGAGCCCGAGCGTCGTGCGGACGCTCGCGAACGCGGAGGAAAGCCCCGCGCTCGGAGATGCGCTTCGAGAGCTCCTCGGGAAACGGTTGCCCTGGCTGGACGAGAGCTGATCCACTAGATCGCGTGGGGCGACAGGTTCAGCAGGACGAACCAGAGCGCGAGCCACCCGAAGAACTCGAGCGCGATGAGACCGGCCCAGTCTCCCTTCGTGTAGATCGAGGATTTCGTCCGGAGTCGCCGGATCAGGAACGGGCTCACGGCGAGCAGAAGGATCCCGATGGGGAACGCGGCGTAGAGGGGAATGCCCGCGACCGTGAGCGCCCAGCCCAGGACCCCGAGGAGGACCGTGAACGCGCCGGCGAGGGCCAGCGCCGCGGTCATCTCGAACTCCTTGCTCACGAAGCCCACTTCGTCGAAGACCGGGAATTCGAACGCGGCCGCCTCCTCCTCTTCCAGCTTGCGGCGGACCTTTTTCGCCATCGATCAGCCTCCCCGGACGGCCCGCGCGTTGCGGTAGAGTTCCTCGGCCCGATACGAGCTTCGCACGAGTGGCCCGCATGCCGCACCCGCGAATCCCATCGCGAGCGCGCTCGCTTGCCAACGGGAGAACTCCTCGGGGGTACGTATCGGTGCACCGGACGGTGCCTTTCGCTCGGGCGCAGGTATTGGCCGAGGGTCACGAGGTCGACCTCCGCCGCACGGAGGTCCCGCAGCGCCCCCTCGAGCTCGAGGTCGGTCTCGCCGAGACCCAGCATGACCGAGCTCTTCGTGACCAGCTCGTCGCGACCCAAGCGGCGCACGGTCCGAAGGACCGCGAGGGATCGGTCGTAGCTCGCGCGCGGGTCCCGTACTTCCGAGCTGATCGAACGAACGGTCTCGAGGTTGTGGGCCAGGACGTCCGGAGGGGACTCGAGGAGCACCCGCACGGAGGTTTCCCGCTCGGCGAGGTCGCCGATCAGGAGCTCGACCAGAGTGTCGGGGGATTCGGTCCGGATCCGACGGACGGTTTCGGCCATCAGTCCGGCGCCTCCGTCCTCGAGGTCGTCACGGCAGACCTGGGTGAGGACCACGTAGCGCAATCCCCAGCGACGCACGGCCTCCGCGACGCGGGACGGTTCGGTCCGGTCCACCGCGCCGCGGGGCCAGTGGGTCGTGACGGCGCAGAAGGTGCATCGGCGCGTGCAATCGGTCCCGAGGAGCATCAGGGTCGCTGCGCCCGCCGACCAGCATTCGGGAAGATTGGGGCAACGTGCCTCACGGCACACGGTCCCGAGCTCGAGCTCCCCCAGGAGGGATTTCACCTCGGGGTAGGTGGACCCTTTCGGGGGCCGCACACGGATCCATTCCGGCAGAGCCGGCGACTGCGTCGCGAGCGCCGGCACGGAAGAGCTCGACACGCCGGTCCGACCCCCGAGACACCTTTAGGCTTTCCTCGAGCGGCTCCGGCCGAGACGCTCCTCGAGCAAGGTGGTCAGAAGACTCGCCGGAACCTCGTCCATGGAGACGCTGTTCGACTCCCCCGACGCACCGCCCTCGAGGACGACCAGACCGTCCCGTTCGAGCTCCTTCAAGGTCCGCCAGAACGTCGTCCGACTCATGGGAGCCGACCGGAGCTCTTCGAGGAGGGCCGTGTGATTCGTTCGAAGCTTTTGGCTCGTTACGGACGAGCCACGTCGCTTGAGCGTTCGGGAGAGGGCGAGCAACACCCCGAGCTCGTGGGTCGACAGCGCTTCGAGCTGGGTCTCCGACATCGTGGGGAGGAGCGAGCCTTTGGCCCGTCGCACGTGCTCGGCCGCGATCGAGTCGGCCCCCGCCTCCTCGGCCGCGTGCGCGGCCCCCGATAGGATCTCGAGGGCGAACCGCGCGTCGCCGTTGGGAGCGGCGATCCGCGCGACCTGGTCGAGGACCTCGCGGTCGACGCTTCCCGGTCGCAGTGCGGCCTCCGCCCGCGACTCGAGGATGTCGATGAGCGCTTCCCGGTCGTACGGTGGGAGCGGAAGGCGATGGGTCACTCCGAAGCTCGAGCGACTGGCCGGGTCGAGGTACGGGAACAGGTCCTCGGAAGCGACGAGCACGAGCGAGATCGACCCGAGCTCCACCTCGCGGGACCGCGAGAGCAGGTAAACGAGCTTCGTCTCCTGTCGCACGAGGCTCGCGGCCTCGTCCAGGAGCACGAGGAGGTGCGCGGGATTCTTTCGGATCCCTTGCTCGAAGACGTCGAGCATCTCGGAAAGCGAATACCCCCGGTCGGGGAGCGAGACCTGGACGCTCCGGAGAAGGTCGAGCATCACCGTTCGGTCGCTCGCCCTCCGCCAGCAGTTGACGTAGGAGGCCTTGACCGGAAACCCGCCGAGACGTCCGCCGCGCTCGAGGTCGGAGGCCAGTCGGCGCACGAGCGCGGTCTTCCCGCTCCCGACGCCCCCCGTTACGAGGAGGTGGAACGGAAGCCCCTTTCCGAGCGACTCGCGGTAGCGCCGGCGCAGGAGCTCGAGTTCCTTGTCGCGGCGGACGAGGCGGGCCGGAAGATAGGATGGGTCGAGGGTCTCCTCTCGGACGAGGATGGGGGGCACGTGGTTCACCGCTGGAGCGGGGGGACCGGGGCCGGGCTTATCATCTTCGCCGTCGCCGCGGATGTGCCCGCAGGGACGGACCGCGCAGTTTCAGGGTGCCGAGCACTCGTTCGACGAGGGCGGCGGGAGGCGCCCGAGCGTCCAGGACCTGCCAGCGGTTCGCGCGCGCCAGCCTTCGATAGGCTCGGGCCACGCGCTCGAGCGTGCGCAATCGCTCGAGAGGCCCGCGACGGGAGTTCCGGCCCCCCAAGCGATGGAGGGCCTCCTTGGGATCGAGGTCGAGCAGTACGACGCGATCCGGAACTCGCGCGGCTGACCGCTGGAGCTGCGCGAGTCGTCGCCGGTCGGCCGGCGGCAGCGCGCTCCCTTGGTACGCGAGCGTTGAATAGAACGAACGGTCCTGAAGCACCACGTCCCGGCGAGCGAGCTCGCGTTCCAGCGCCGGAGCGGCGAGGTGGCGGTCCACGGTGAAGTAGACCGCTCCCGTCCACGGGTCCTCGGCCGCGGTCGACTGGGCGAGGGCGCCGAGCCGTCGGTCGGCCGGCTCGCGCCGGACCCCGACCGAGAATCCGCGGCGCCGAAGGGCCCTCGCGAGCGCGCGGAGGAGCGTCGATTTTCCCACCCCGTCGATTCCCTCCAACACGACGAAGAGCCCGCGATGGGCTCGCGTCATTCGGCACCCTCCGCCGTGAGTTCGGGTCGCCAGCCGTAGACCCGCTCGACCGACTCCACGAACGGAACCCACAGGAGCTCGGCGCCGCGCTCGGGGTCGTCGGCGATCGCGGTCGCCCGCCGTGGAACCGTGGCCAGGTCGAGGACGGCGCCGGGGCGTCGGGGGTCATCGAGGTAATCCGTTTCCAGGAACCATGGTCCGGGGTCCCGGCACACGTCGCGGACGAGGTCGCGCTGGGCTAGATACGAAGGGACCCCCGCGGGCTCGGTCCCCGGCGCGATACGGCTTCGAGCGTAATGCTTGACGACCCGGTCCGCTCGCAGTCCGGCCTCCCGGGCCCGGGCGGCCAGCTCGACGAAGCCATCGGCGCTGAGGTCGGGCGAATGGACGACCACGGGACAATCGGACTCCCGCGCGACCTCAAGGGCGTGTCGGAAGGCGGTCTCTACCACCTGCCTCACCTCCTCGGGCACCGGAAAGTGAGGGCGACCCACTTCTCCGAGCGCGACTGCCTTCTTCTCTCGGACGTAGCGTCCGGCCAGGTCGAGGGCGGAGCAATGGAGTTCGAGCGCTGCCGGTGCTCCGACCCGCGCCGATGCCTCCACGAGGTCGATCGGATACGGGGCCAGCACCGGGTACGCCCGGACGCCGACCTCCTCGTGCACTTTGCGGGCGATCCGGCAGGTGGTCTCGAACTGCCGATCGTAGGCTTCGACCGTCAACGGTACGGAGTCCTCGTAGTTCTGCGTAGCGAGGAACAGATGGGTTCCGCCCGCCGAACGGAACCGCTCGGCTGCGCGGACCTCATCTCCCTTCGGGGAAAGGTGGCAATGGTGATCGACGACCGGCAGGTTTCTCGGAAGAGGCATCCCGGCTCCCCGGGCCCGGCTTAGCGGAGGAGACCCGCGCCCTGGAGCTCCTTCGTGATCTTCTTGACAGCGACCTCGACGTCCGAGGGCTTCCGGGCGCCGGTACACACGAGCTTGCCGCTCCCGAACAGGAGGACGACCACCTTCGGTACGTCGATGCGGCAGACGAGGCCGGGGAATTGCTCGGGTTCGTATTCCACCCGGTCGAGACCTAACGTGACGGCGATCGCGTTGAGATTGATCTCGCTCTCGAGGTCCGAGCTCGCGACGATGTTTTGAACCTCGATCTTGGGATGCATGTTGATCTTCTGACCGCCCTTCTTGATCTGAGCGGCCACCGTCTGGATCGATTCCTCGACCTCGTGCATGCTCTTGGCGCCGGTGCAGACGACCTTGCCGGAGCGGAAAAGCAGGATCGCCGTCTTGGGCTGCTTCAGCCGATAGATGAGGCCCGGGAACTGTTCGGGCTCGTACTCGGCGCCGTCGAGGCCCAGTGCGATCGACTGGAGGTCGAGCGCGTCCCCGAGAGAAGTGGACGCCACGACGTTCTCGATGCGGATCCTAACCAATGCTAATCCCCGCGGGCCTGAGTATTTAAGCCACTATTTAAAGCATCGCGCGTCCGAAATGGCCCCGTCTCGAGGAGAAACCGACTCCCGGGCGACCGGAGGGGATTGGAGGGCCGGAGCCGAGCGAACCCGGTCGGGAAGGAGGGGCCCGACCATCAGGATCACCGCGACCGCGGTGAGACCTCCGCGGATCAGAACTCAGAAATCCGGTGTGCGAGGAACAAAGATAGGGCCGATGGCTTCTCCTTCGTTGGCCACGCCGAAGAACTGACACAGGATCCGGCGGGTGAAGCCCCACAGGATGTGGCCCTCGTAAACCGTGGCCGGGACCTCCGCCAATCCCCGGCTGGTCTCGCGCTCGATCGGGCGGGAGGACGCGAGGGCGGAACGCGGTAGCCAGAACACGTGGGCGACCTCTTCCGAGCTCGCGATCGAGGGCCCGGCGGCGTTCGGGCCGAGCAACGCCGCGAAGATCCCGACCTTGAGACCGAAGCGAATCGCCAGTTCGGTGCTGACGTAGCGGAGCTCGCCGTCAAGGTCGGCGCGGCGGAGGCCCACCTCCTCCTCGAGCTCCCGCAGCGCGGTCGACGCGAGCGACCCGTCCCCCTCATCCACGTGGCCCCCGGGTAGTCCGACTTGCCCCGACGCAGGGTCGTCGGCCCGTTCGGCCCGCTCGATCAGCAAGGTTTCGACGGAGGTGAGTCCCTGCCGAAGCACGATCACGACGGCCGCTCCGGCGGTCGACACCGGCGGCGCGAGCGCGGGAAACCGTTGGACCAGCTCACGCGGGCCGGTCGGCGCTGTCCCGGGAAACCGATCCCCGGGTCCCGAGGAGCTCATGATTGCCAATCGTACGAGACTTTCTTCTGGACGGTCGACGAATCGGCCGGATGCAATTCTCCCGCGCCCAGCATCCGTTCGAGGGCGACCACGCGCATGTGCAGTTCCTTCAATTCTCGTTCGGCTTGGGACAGGCGAGCGGCGAGGTCGGAGGTACCGGGGGACGCCATCACCCCCGGATTCGGGTCCGGGGTCATAAGCTCGCGGTCTTCCGCTGCTCCGCTCCGTCTACCCCGTAGCGATGGCCGACCGCGATTCGACCGAGCGAACGAACTTGAGAACCGCCTCGAGAAGCTCTTGCGGCCGCTCGACCGGCACCATGTGGCCGGTCTCGGCCAGGATCCGTATCTGAGCTCCCGGGATCGATTGCCGAAGGATTCGGCCGTGCGAGGCGTCCACGACCGCATCGTCCATCGCTTGGACGATGAGCGTGGGTCGGGCGAGCGTCGCGATACGGTTCCGCTCGTCGAACGTGCCCATCGATCTTCCCCAGCGAACCGCGGGCGTGAAATCCTGATGCTTCACCTGCTCGCGCACGGTGTCCGCGAAGTCAAGGTTCGCTTCGATCCAATCCGGGTAATAGAGATCCTTGAGGAGCCGAAGCGCGAACCGGTCGGGGCCTTCCTTCGCGTACGTCTCCGACCATCGTTCGGCGATCGAGCGCGAGTGAGCGTCGGTGTAGGCCGCGCCGCTCACCATCGTCAGGCTCCGCGTTCGCTCGGGCCGGTCGAGGGCGATGCGCAGCGCCAAGAGCGCCCCTCCGCTCAGTCCGACCCAGTGGGCAGAATCGATGCCCTGGTCGTCGACGAGGCGCATGACGTCGCCCATCATTTCCGCGAAAGTAAATTGGGAGTCGGGAGGCGCGGGGGTCCGTCCGTGACCCCGAAGGTCGGGAGCCACGATCTGGAATTCCTTCACCAGCCCGGGAATGATCTCGTTCCAGACCGTGTGGTTGCCCCCGATGCCGTGCAGGAGCACGATGGGCGGTCCGTGGCCCTCCACCCGGCACTTGAGTTGCGTCGGAGGACCGGCGGCTTCCTCAGCCATCAGGCGATGGACCCGAGTTCGCTATTTACCACTCGCGGGGGGCCTCCCCCGCGACCGCCTTCCTAAATAGCGCGACCGAGTAGATGGGACGCATGGCGCGCGGAGTGATGCTCATGAGCGGCGGGATCGACTCCCCCGTCGCTTTGCACTACCTACTCCGCCAAGGCCACGAGATGGTCACCGTCCACATGGACAACCGACCGTTCACGGACGATTCTCCGCTCGCCAAGGTGGTCGACCATCTCACGGTGCTCCGCGAGCGCTACCATCAACCGATCCCGATGTATCTCCTCCCCCACGGCCCGACGCAGGTCGCCCTCATGCGTTCCACGGACCGCCACGTGGGGTGCGTCCTCTGCCGTCGATTCATGTGGCGGTCGGCGGAGAAGATCGCGATCCGGGAGGGAGCTACGTTCCTCGCAACCGGCGAGGCGCTCGGTCAGGTCGCCTCCCAAACCCTGTCGAATATGCGGACCGCGACCGCGGCGGTCGGGTTGCCGATCGTCCGCCCACTGATCGGGTTCGACAAGCACGAGATCGAGACGGTCGCGAAATCGATCGGGACCTATGAGATCTCGACCCGGCCGGGGGTTTGTTGCCAGGCCGTTCCGGACCGACCCGCGACCCGGTCGAATCTCGTCCAGATCCTTCAGGAAGAGGAACGGATCGACCCGGATCAAATGGTCGACGACTGCGTCCGTAGGGCCGTCATCCTGTAGGCCGTACTGCCTCCGAGGAGCCGGGACCTCGCGACATCGTGTTTCTTGATATACTCGGCGCTCCGGTGACGGTCCGATGAGCTCGCCTTCGTACGGGTCGATGTTCCCCAGCACCGCCTACTGGCTCTCGTTGATCGGCGGGGCCCTCATTGCTCTCGCCGGGGTCGCGGGAGTTCTCGAGGGGATCTTCCTCCGATCGTTTCTGGACAATCTTCTGCCGGGCGAGGCGATCTCGGCCATGGTGATCGGTGAAGGAGTCGTCGGGATCGTCCTCGGGGTCGTGATCGTCTACGCTGCTCTCCGCCTGAAGGCCACCCCTGCGTCGGCTCGAACTTGGGGGATCGTCATCATTGTCCTCGCGTTCTTTAGTCTCTTCGGAGGCGACGGTTTTTTCCTCGGCCTCATCCTCGCGCTGCTCGGCGGGATCCTTGCCGCGACCTGGCGGCCTCCGGTGATGCCGCAGTCGGTGTACGGTCCTTCCGGCTACGGCCTGCCGTTGAATCAACCCACGCCGACCGGTTCGTGGGGGCCTCCGGCCGCGCCTCCGCTGCGGCCCGGAACCTCGCGGCGGTTCTGTTCTCATTGCGGGTCCCCTAATGTGGCGACGGCCCAATTCTGCGCGAAGTGCGGCGCGCCGATGTCGTAGGCTCCGGGACCCGCACGGAACCGTTCCTCGAGTGTGGCAATGCCCGGAGGCCATCGCGCGGCGAAGCGCTATCCGTGCGGGAGATACCCGCCCCCTGCCTCATGTACCGTCGTTTGCGGCTCTGTTCGAACAACGGCGGATACGAGGCGATACCCGACCCACCGAACCCGCTCGACCTACGGGCCGTGCGGATCCTCCTCGAAAAGGACGGCATTCCCTTGGTCGATGCCCGCGTGATGCTGATCGCCTCGCTCGACCCGGAGGTCACGATCAGCCGCGCCGGACGTCTTCTCTTCAAGACGCAGGACCCGCTCGCGGCCCAACGAGCGTTCGACCACCTCCGCCACCTGCTCGGCCTTCCGGAAATGGAAGAAGAGACCGTGGCGGCGACCAAGGGCGGTTAGGTTAAACGAACTCTCGTGCTAACAAGACGGAAGGACCGATGCGCGAGACGTGGGTGGTCGGGGCCGCCGCCAATCGCTTCGGCCGGATGAAGGAATCTTCCCGCGAAGCGGCGACCCGGGTCTCGATGGAGGCGATCCGCCAGGCCGGCCTCGAGCCGAAGGACATCGGTTACACATTTGCCGCCAACTGTTTCGGAATCTCGGAGCACCAGGGTCATATCGGCCCTCTGATCAACAACGGTCTCGGCATCCCGCACGTCCCGTCCGTCACGGTAGAATCGGCGTGCTCCTCATCGAGCGCCGCGCTCCACGAGGCCTTCGTCCATGTCGCGGGAGGGTTCACGGACGCCTCGCTGGTGGTCGGCGTCGAAAAGCTTTCGCACCTCGACACGCTGACCGCGACCAGCTACTTTGCCATCGCGGCGGATTATCCGTACGAGACCAAGAACGGAGCTACGTTCCCCGGCCTGTACGCGACCCTCGCGAGCGCGTACCGCCAGGAGTTCCGGACGCGCCCGGAGATGTTCGGCGCCGTCGCGATCAAGAACCACGCGAACGCGGCTCGGAACCCGCACGCGCATTTTCAAAAGGAGATCTCGATGGAGACGTACCTCTCCTCCCCGATCATCGCCTCTCCTCTTCGGCTCTACGACTGTTGCCCGTTCTCGGACGGGGCGGCCGCCGTCGTGGTCGCGGCCAAGGAGTTCGTGAAATCCCCCGTCACCGAGCCCCTCGTCGTACGGGCGTCCGCCCGGGCCGGCTCGGTCACCGACATGCACGACCGGCCCGACTTGCTCGGTATTCCGGCCACCCGATTTGCCGCCGAGAAGGCCTTCCGCCAGGCCCACCTCGCGCCCAAGGACATCGACTTCCTCGAGGTCCACGATTGCTTCACGATCGCCGAAGTGCTCGCGCTCGAGGACCTCGGTTTCTTCCCGAAGGGCACCGGTGCCCAGGAGGAGCTCGACGGCACGACCGCGCGGGACGGGAAGTTGCCGGTGAACTCGTCGGGGGGACTCAAGGCCAAGGGACACCCGGTCAGCGCCACGGGAGCGAGCCAGGTCGTGGAGATCTTTGAGCAAATGAACGGACTCGCGAAGGGACGAGAGGTCCCCCGCACCGGGACCGCCCTCGCTCACAATGTGGGAGCGACGGGCGGCTCGTGTTCGGTCCACATCTTCTCCCGACGGTGAGGGGGGGACGAGAGTGAGCGATTCCCTGCCGGCCGCTTCGCACACGATCGACGAGTTCGTCAAGGGCTACGAGGAAGGCGGCAAGCTTCGAGGGTTCCGGTGCGCGGACTGCGGACTCATCACCGCCACCTGGGGTCTCGCCTGCTCGCGCTGCGGACACCCGAAGCTCGAGGAGACCGAACTCGGGACGAAGGGCAAGGTGGCGGCCTTCACCATCCTCACCGTACCGGGGGATGAGTACCTGAACGAAGCCCCCTATGCCTATGTCGTGGTCGAGCTCGACGGAGGCGGACGCATCACCGGCTGGATGCCGACCGTCCGCGCGGAGAACCAGATCGCGATCGGCGACCGGGTCCATTACGTGACCAGCTACAAGCCCGGGGTCCAGTTCGCGAAGGACGCCGATGCCGCATCCTCGGGGTAGGAGGGGCCGATGACCGTGACCCCTCCGGCGCCCGACGATCGTGTTCTGGTATCGGAGTTACCCTCCTCAGCGTCCGAGACACGTGACCATCCCGGACCAGCTGCTCCCGCAGTTCATCGAGCAGAGCGTGCGGAAATGGCCCGACCGCACCGCGGTCCTCTACTACGGCTCCCGGTGGAGCTACCGCGAACTCTGGGAGCAGAGCGAACGGATCGCCGCCTCGCTCGCGCAGGAGGGCGTCGGTCCCGGGGACCACGTCGCCCTCTACATGCCGAACTGCCCGGCGTATCCGATCGCGTTCTTCGCGGTCCTGCGGCTCGGCGCCGTGGTCGTGCAAGTAAGCCCCCTCTACCTCGGGCAGGACCTGAGCCGCCTACTGAAGGATGCGACTCCGAAAGCGCTCGTCACGCTCGAGATCCTCTACCCCAACCTTGAGAACGTGCGGGCCGAGTACACCGTGCCTACCGTCTTTGTGGCGAGGCTACGCGAATTCTATCCGTGGTACCTGCGACCGTTCGTCAACAGCGTCCTGCGCCGGCAGAAGCTGCCGACGGCCTTCCCGGCCGGCCCATCGGTCCGGCCGTGGAAGAAGGCCGTCACCACGCCCGGCTCGGTTTCCCCTGTCCTGTCGGACCCCCGCACGACCGTGGCGGTCCTTCAGTACACAGGGGGGACGACCGGGCGCCCGAAGGCCGCGATGTTGACGCATCGCAACCTGGTCGCGAACATCACGCAGAGCAATGCCTGGAACATCCGGCTCACACCGGGCGATGAGGTCGTGATGGGCGCCATTCCGCTCTTTCACATCTACGGCCTCACGGTCGCGCTCCTCATGGGGTTCACCGCCGGAGCGACGGTCGTCCTCCAGACCCGCCCCGAGATCCGTGAGCTCCTCAAGCTCATGGACCGATACCAGCCGACCCAGTTCCCGGGCGTGCCGGCCCTGTACCAGGCGTTCAATCGCCAGCCCGACCTCGCCAAGTACCAGATTCGCTCGATCAAGTACTGCCTCAGCGGCTCCGCTCCCCTACCGCTCGAGGTGCAGCGTCGATTCGAGGAGCTCACGGGGGCTAGCCTGGTGGAGGGGTACGGCCTTTCGGAAACGTCGCCCGTGACGCACGTGAACCCGTTGTCGGGCGAGCGTCGCGTGGGGTCGATCGGGATCCCTATCTTCGACACCGATCAGCGGGTGGTCGACCTCGAGACCGGGACGAAGGTTCTGGGAGTGGACGAGGTGGGGGAGCTCTCGGTGAGCGGACCGCAGGTGATGCTCGGCTACTACCACCAGCCCGAGGAGACGGCCGCCGTCCTGAAGGACGGTTGGTTCCGGACCGGGGACGTCGCTCGGATCGATGCGGACGGGTTCGCCTACATCGTCGACCGCAAGAAGGACATGGTCAACGTGGGGGGGATGAAGGTCTACCCGCGCGAGGTCGAGGAGGTCCTGTTCCAGCATCCCGCCGTCGCGGACGTGGCCGTGGTTGGTGGGCCCGACCCCGAGCGAGGGGAGTCGGTGATCGCCTTCGTCGTGAAGAAGCCCGGCGTCTCGGTCACCGCGGCGGAGCTCACCGAGTTCGTGAGGGCCCGGATCGCTCACTACAAAGCGCCCCACCGCGTCGAGTTCCGCGACCAGTTGCCCCGCAGCGGCGTGCAGAAGGTGCTGCGGCGCGTGCTGCGGGACGAAGCCGCGGCGCTGCCTCCACCGCCCCCGTCGAAGGACTGACGAAGCTCTACAGGCCCCGCGTCAAAAGGTCGCGCGAGATGACGAGCCGCTGGATCTCGTTCGTCCCCTCGTAGATCTCCGCGATCCGGGCATCGCGGTAGGCACGCTCGATCGGGGTGCCGCGGATGTAGCCGAGCCCGCCGTGGATCTGGAGCGCCTCGTCGATCACTTCGCTCGCCCACTCCGAGCCGAGGCACTTCACGATCGCCGCCTCGCGAGTCTTCACGACCCGTTCGAGCCGGCTCCACGCCTTAGGGTCCGTGCCCATCCGGTCCTGGTGCTGCGCCGCCTGGTAGACCATGAGCCGAAGCGCGTGGATCTTCATCGCCATGTCGGCGAGCTTGAACTGGATCGCCTCGTACTCGCTGATCGGTAGGCCGAACTGCGTGCGGTTCTTCGAGAACTCGATCGCCTGGTGGCATGCCGCCTGCATGCCGCCGAGCGCGCCCGCGCCGAGCGAGACCCGCCCGACGTCGAGGGCGGTCATCGCCACATGGAATCCCTTCCCGACCTCGCCGAGGACCCGCTCGGGTCCCACGCGGACATGGTCGAGGATGAGCTCCGCGGTCGAGGTGCCGTGCAGGCCCATCTTCTTCTCGCACCGGCCGACCGAGAACCCGGGGAGGTTGGAATCGATGACGAAGGCCGTCACGCCCCCGTTCGCTCCGAGCTTGATGTCGTTGCCGGCAAGCAGGATGGTCGTGTCCGCCTCGCGGCCGTTCGTGACGTAGATCTTGTTCCCCGTGATGACCCAGTCGTTCCCATCCTTCTCCGCGACCGTATGGACCGCGCCCGAATCGCTCCCCGAGCCCGGCTCGGTGAGACTGAACGCGAGCAGCTTCTCGCCCTTCGCGGCGGGGACGAGCCAGCGTCGCTTCTGCTCTTCGGTCCCGTAGTAGAGCAACGGGCTCGTGCCGAGCGAGGTGTGGGCGCCGACGATCGTCCCGTGCGACGCATCGACTTGGCCCAACTCCTCGAGGAAGATGCAGTAGCCGACCTTGCCGAGTCCGAGCCCGCCGAACTCTTCGGGGATAGGGATCCCGAAGTACCCTTCCTCCTGCATCCGCCGTATGCTCGCCCGCGGGAACTCTTCCGCCTCGTCCATCGCCGCAACGATCGGGGCGACCTCCTTCGCGAGGAAGGACCGAACGGCCGAGCGGAACGCTTCCTGGTCCGCGGTGAACTCGAACTCGATCGCCATGGAGGATCAGGCCCCCTTGAACTTCGGTGGGCGTCGCTCGACGAACGCGAGGATCCCTTCGCCGAGGTCCTCGCTCGTCAGTACTTCGGTCTCGAAGAGCTTGGTCTCGCCCTCGATGCCCTGGGCGAGCGGCAGTTGCAGGCCGTCCGCGATCGCCCGCTTCGCGGCCTGGACCGCGCGCGGCGCTTTCTGGGCGATCGTGTGGGCCATGTCCCGCGCCGCGCGCAGCTCCTGACCGGCGGGCACGCTCTTGTTGATGAGTCCGATCTTGAGCGCCTCGGCCGCGGAGATCATCGCCCCGGTGAAGATGAGTTCCTTCGCCTTCGGCACCCCGATGAGGCGAGGAAGTCGCTGCGTACCGCCGTAGGCCGGCATGAGGCCGTAATTCACCTCGGGGGCTCCGAGCTTGGCCGATTCGCCCGCGATGCGAAGGTCGCAGGCGAGGGCGAGTTCGAGTCCGCCTCCGAGGGCGAGGCCGTTGATGGCGGCGATCACCGGAGGTCGCAGGCTCGCGATCCGGTGGAACAGGGCGTGGCCCTTGCGGACCACCTCGGGAGCCGTGGAGAGGTCGAGGGTCGCCATCTCCTTGAGGTCGGCGCCCGCGCTGAAGTACTGGCCGTCGCCCGTCAGGATCACCGCACGCACCTTGGGGTCCGTGGAGATATCTTCCACATGGCGGGATAGCCCGGCCAGGAGCGCGGTGCTGAGGGCGTTCACCGGTGGGTTCTTCAGCGTCAGGATCTCGACGCCTTCCTCGTCGTTCTTGCGAGCGACCAGCTCTCCTTCCGGCACGGTCCACCTATCGGTAGAACGAACCCCAGCCGGGTTCATAATAGGTCCTCCCGCGGCCCTCCCGACAAGGGCGGTCGTGGCGCTCAACCGTAAGTAACGGGCCGTCGTGGCGCAGCGATGCCCTCTCGGGAGTTGCTCTCGCTATCGCTCTATTCGCTCTTTGCGAGCAATCGAGGCGGTCTGTTCATCGTCTTCCTTCCGCTTTACCTCGTGGAAGTCAAGGGTGCCTCGCTCCCCATTGCGCTCACGATCCTGACCCTCGCCTGGTTGCCGGCGAGCCTGATCGGGCCTTGGGTCGGCCGCCTCTCGGACCGCGCGGGCCGACGCAAGCCGTTCCTCCTCTTCGGGGAGGCCTGCGCGTTCCCGCTGTTCCTCGCGATCGTCTTCGCGCCAGGTTACGTGATCGCGGGGGCGCTCTTCATCGCAGCCCAGCTCGCGCTCGCGATCGGTGGCCCGGCCTACAATGCGTTTGTCGCCGACGTGACGAGGACCAACGAGCGTGGGGCCGGCTACGGTCTGCTCAACGCCACGTCCAACGCGGGCGCGGTCGTCGGATTCGTTCTCGCCGGTCTGGTGACGTATTGGTACGGGTTGCAAGCGCTCTTCCCCTTCGTCGTCGTCATGATGATCGGGACGCTGTCCATCGTCCTGTTCCTCGTTCCCAACATCAAAATCGAGGTCCCGAGGGAACGCCGGCCGCTGCGGGAGATGCGGAACGTCGTCAACTTCTCGTTCGCGGTCTCGATCCGAGCGATCGGTTCCGGTGCGGTGGCGGCCTTCTACGGGTTTCTGGCCGCCAGCCTCGGTGCGAACAACCTCGAGGTGAGCGTCGTCGCCATCGCGGGGCTGGTGACGGGAGCGTTGACCGGTTTGCCTCTCGGCCGCGCGATCGATCGGATCGGAGAGATCCGGGGGATATGGTACGGGACCGTCCTCACGCTCGCCTCGTACGGGATATTCATGTTCTCGACGACGTGGACGGAGACCATTCCTGCCCAGGCTGTCCGCAACGGCGGACTCTCCTTTCTCGGTCCCGGCATGAACGCCTGGGTCGCCCGCATGGCCCCTCCCGGGCAGCGGGCGGAGTACCTCGGAGTGTTCTCGTTGATCAACTCCTCCCTTTGGAGCGTGGGGCCCCTGGTCGGCGCGATCGCGATCGAGCTCTACGGTTACTTCGGACTCTTCGTCATGGCGATCGGCACGACGATCATCTCGCTCGTCGTGATGGAGTTCCTGTACGGGGAGATGGGGATCCGGGCCCGCCTCCAGCGCAGTCCGGTCGAGGTCGCGGCGGGCTAGCTCGCTCCCGAAGGCACCGTCTTATAGCGCACGGGGGTCCCATTCTCGTGCAGCGGCCGACCACCTTCGCGGACGCTCGCGCCTCGTACGACGAGAGCGAGTTCGTCATCGTGGGAGTCCCGTTCGACCGCACGACCTCCTTCCGACCCGGGGCGCGCTTTGGCCCCGATTCGATCCGGATGCACTCGTGGAACTTCGAATCCTACGACCTCGAAACCGGGGTCGACCTCTCCGAGGTGCCGATCCACGACCTCGGCAACACGGAGGAGTTCGGGAGCTCCGAGGACATGGCGAGCTCGCTCCGGGAGGAGATCCGCCCCCTGTTCGCCGCCGGCAAAGTGCCGATCGTGCTCGGGGGAGATCACGCCTGCTCTCCGCCGGTCGTGGAAGCCTACCCCGATTCCGCGCCGAGCGTCGGGGTCCTCTACCTGGACGCCCACATGGATTTCCGGGCCAGCTACCTCGGCGACCGGCGCAGCCACGGTTGCTCCTCCCGCCGCATCCTCGAGAAGGTCGGTGCTCGCAACATCGTCGTGCTCGGCGTTCGCTCGGTCTCCCGGGAAGAGATGGACGATAACCGGTCCATCGGGATGTCCTACGTCACGGCCCACGACATCGCACGGGACGGGATCGAATCGGCGGTCCATCAGGCGCTCAACATGTTGAAGACCGAGCGGATCTACATCTCGCTCGACATCGACGCGATCGACCCGTCTTTCGCCGGCGGGACCGGGACGCCGGAGCCCTTCGGGCTCCATCCCCGCGACGTGAAGTACATCATCGGCCAAGCGGCGCCGCGGCTCGCGGGTCTCGACATCATGGAAGTGAGCCCCCATTACGACTCCGGCAACACGAGCCTGCTCGCGGCTCGGCTCGCGCGCGAGGCCATCGTGCGGAGCGTCGCTGCGCGCAAGGGGCGGTAGGGTCGGTCGTACGATGCCTCCCGAGCCCGAGGAAGGCCCGCCCGTTTCCCGGGGAGCGGAAGCTTCGCTGCGCAAGGTCGACTGGTGGGGGTTCCCGGCGCTCCTCAAGGAGCGGGACCTCAAGTCCTATCGCCCGAAGGCGCTCGATGACCGCATCCGCCGAGAACGGACGCGCAACGAAGCCCGCCTCCTCGTCGACGCGCGCCGCCTCGGGGTCCGAACGCCGATGCTCTACGACATCGACTTGCCTCGTCACCGTCTGATCCTGGAGGAACTTCCCGGCCCGACGCTTCGAGAGCTCTTGGAGGAACCGAGCACCCCGCCCGACGACCTTCCGGTCGCTCTCCGCGCGTTCGGTCGTGCGCTCGGGGTCCTGCACGCCGGTTCGATCGCCCACGGCGACCTCACGAGCTCGAACGTGCTCTTCCCGGAAGGTCCTCACGGTCCACCGGCGTTCCTCGACCTGTCCATGGGAACGCGGAGCCCGGGACTCGAAGAGCTCGGCATCGACCTCCACCTGGTCGAGGAAGACCTGAAGGCCCTCAGCCCCCGATCCGAGGCGCTGGTCCGTGCGTTCCACGAGGGGTACGCCGAAGGGAATCCCGTCGGCGTCAAGGATGTGAGGGCACGGGCCAAGGCGATCCGGGGCCGAGTCCGGTACGCGTAACGTGCGGCACAGCGACTAGTTCGAGCGCGCCAGCCGCTGGAGCCCGACGACCAGCGCCGCCGGTAGTTCCTCGATCACGTCGGTGGCCACGATGCCGAAACCGCGATGGGCGGCGGCACGCAGGCCCGCTTCGCCCGTCCAGAACGTAGCGAGCCGGGCGGCATGGAGTGGGCGGACCCTCTGCGCGAGAAGACTTCCGAGAACTCCCGCTAGAACGTCGCCCACTCCTCCGACCGTCATGGCGAGGTGGTGATGCGGGTTTCCGATCGTGGTCTCCCCATCGGTGAGGATGTCCGCCGAGCCCTTCACGACGAGCGTGAGGTGCCGTTCGAGGGCGATGCGCGCCGCTGCGGCGCTCCGCTCGGCGAGGGAGCCGTGGGCGGGACCGTGGAGCACCCGTTCGAATTCGCCCTTGTTCGGCGTGGCGATGACCCCGGCGAGCGGTGGCCGAAGGAGATCCGCGGGACCCGCGAAGAGGGCCGCGAGGCCGTCCGCGTCGACCACGAGCGGAAGTTCGGTGGCCAACGCCTCGATGACCGAGCGCAGGGCCTCCGTCGTCTCCGGGTGAGCCCCCGCTCCCATCCCGAGGACGACGGCGCCCGGAGGATTGGAACGAATGATATCGAGGATCGTGGGGACGTCGGTCGGACGGAAGCGGTCCGAACCCACCGGCCAAACGATCAGATTCGGGCTGAAGGAGCGGACCGGACCGGCGGCCGCCTCGGGCGTGATGACCGTCGCGCGTTCGGCCCCCGAGCGCATCGCGGCCATCGCCGCGAGCGCCGGGGCCCCCGTGTAGGGTCCGCCACCGATCACCACGAGCCGGCCGCTTCGGCCCCGCGGCTCCTTCGGCTCAGGGAAGAAGAGGAATTCCCCCGGCCCGGTCTCGCGCCAGGAGTTCACGGGTAGGCCGATGTCGCGGACCGTGAGCTCGCCGACCTTTCCCGCTTCCATCTCGTCCTTGCGGATCGTGAAGGTGACGGTCCAGGTCGGTCGCAGGCCTTCGGGGTCCATGATGCCCGTCGGAACGTCGAGCGAGAGGACCGGTGCACCGCTCGCCCGAATCGCCGCGACCGCCTCTCGGACCGGGGAGCGAAGCCGTCCGGACTGGCCCGTGCCGAGGAGTGCATCGATGACGAGCGGCATCGTGGCGAGGTCCTCGGGTCGCGGGATGCCCGTTCGCACGGGGACCCGGTTCTTGACACGGTCGAAACAGCGCTGGGCTGCTCGGGAGCGGATCTCGACCGGGGGTCGGACCAACCAGATCTCGGGCGAGTACCCCCACTGCTGCAGGTAGAAGGTCGCGCAGGTGCCGTCTCCACCGTTGTTGCCCGTCCCCGCGATCACGGCCACACGTCCGGGCGGCGAGGGAAGGTGTCGGGTCGCCTCCTCGGCCGACGCGCGGCCCGCGTTCTCCATGAGGGCGTCGATCGTGACGCCGAGAGCGACCGTGTTCTGTTCGACGACCGCCATCTCGAGCGAGGAGAGCGGCCGGCGTGAGGAGGCCCACATCCTCTTTCCTACGGGCTCGACGGAGACTCCATCGACTGGAAGATGTTCACGGATTGGGGCAAGACGTTCTTCCGGGCGAGGTACTGGGCCTGCGTCCGGCTATAACGGAACAGGATGTCCGCCTTCCCCTCTTGAAAGCCCCACGGGCGCAGGATCAGAAGGTCTCCCTCCCGGATCCACATTTTCTTCTTCATCTTCCCGGTGATGCGACCCATCCGCGAGATGTTGTCCTCGCACATCACGCGGATCCGCGCGGCCCCGAGGAGCTGGTTCGCGATCCCGAAGACCTCACCGCGGTTGCGTCGAGGCAGCGGAAGTCGACCGACCTCTTCGCCGCCCTCGACGACCTCGATGGTGGGCGCCGGCTCCTCCACGGTCGGAGGGGTCGGGACCTCCTCGGGACGCTCGGGGCTCTCGGTCACGGAAATGCGAGAAGAACGCAGTATTTCAAGTGGGCGTTCGGCGAGGGAACACCCGCAACGGATTCTCCTCGAGGATCCGTCGCTGGTCGTCGGCCGGGATCGGGAGACCGCGGAACGCCGCGAGATTGCTCCCGATGTCGCGGACGCCGGGCCCGGGCCAATCCGAACCGAAGAGGACCTTTTCGGTGATCCGCGGCAGTTGCGGGAAGTACTCGAGGAGGCGGGCGGGCGGCATTCCCGATAGCTCGAGCCACACGTTCGGGAACCTTCGGGCCAGGAGCACCGCCGTCTCCATCCAGATCGGGCGACCACCGTGCGCGAGGACGATCGTGAGGTCGGGGAAGTCGACCGCGACATCGTCGACGAACAGCGGGTCGGCGAAACGATTGCGGGCCCTTGGAAAGATCGACGTCCCGGTGTGGAAGATCACGGGGACATGATGACGGGAGCACGCGTCGTAGAGCAATCGGAGCGACGGCAGCTCGTCATCCACGTAGGCGTTCGGCCGGAACAGCTGGTGTGGGGGGTGAAGTTTCAGGGCGCGGATCCCCAGATCCTCGATGAGGTGAACTACCTCTCGCTCCGGGTCGGGATGGTCGGGGCGGATCCCTCCGACGGCGATCAGACGGTCGGGGTCGGCGCGCACATACTCGGAGACGAACGTGTTCGCCGCCTCGGTGTAGCCGATGACGTCCGGGGCGACGTAATTGATCAGGAGCGCTCGTTCGACCCCGGAGCGGTCCAGGTACGCGAGGAACTCCTTCGGTTCGGTCAGGTACCGTTCCACCGACGGGTCGACACGGCTGAGGAGGTGGGCCGCGTCGGGTCGCATCTCCCAGAGCGGGTTGATGTGGACGTGGCAGTCCGTGACGCCCATCGAAGGGCCCGACGAACCGGGCCATATAAGGGAGAAACCCGGTGCGCCGAGCGGTCCGAGGGCTTTATCTCCCGTCCGGGCCCATCCCCCGCGGAACGATTCTTATGTCGACCAGCCCGCAGTCCATGCCGAAGCTCCTCAAAGCGACGTACCTCGGTGACACCGAATATCTCCTCGAGGAGACCCGCGCCACGAAGCTCTTTTACTTCCCCGGCCCGCTCGTCTTCGCCGTCTTCTTCGGGGTGCTCGCGTTCGCCTCGGCGCACGCGATCAGCTCGGCGGTGCCGGACTGGTTCCCGAGTCTCTACTCGGGGTTGACGCTCTCGAGCTACCTTTCGTTCACCGGCCAGATGTACCTCGCCTACTTCTGGCTCCTGCTTTTCCTCATCGGTCTTCTCTGGCTGCTCATGCGCTACTTCCGCTGGATCACGACGGTCTACGCCGTCACCAACCGGCGGGTCATCGTCCAGAGGGGGATCCTCGGGAAGGACTTCGATGAGATCCCGGTGACCCAGGTCCGGGGAGTGGACGTCCACCAATCGTTCGGCCAGCGCATTCTCGGATATGGGTCGGTACGGGTGAGCTCCGAAGGGGGAAGCCGACTCGGGAACGAGGATTGGAAGGGGATTCCGAAACCGTTCCGCTTCCAGAAGCTGATCGAGAACGCAACTCAGAACGTCCAGTCGGCTCCCGGGTCGCCCACGATGCCGCCGGCCGGTCGCTGAGACGACTGTTCGTCGGGCACTGTTAAATCGAACCGACCCCGTCGGTCCCCGGCGCATGGCCGACGATTTTGACGTCATCGTGGTCGGGGCCGGGATGGCCGGCAGTTCGGCCGCGATCCGCCTCGCTCAGGGCGGAGCGAATGTCCTCCTCGCGGAGCGGGGGGCCGAGCCCGGCACGAAAAACCTCTCCGGGGGCATCCTCTGGGGAAACGACCTTGCGCACATCCTTCCCCACTGGGCGCACGAGATGCCGGTCGAACGCCACATCGTTCGGAAGCGGTTCGGTTTCCTGACCGCGGACAGCGCGGTTTCCTTCGACCTGGAAGAGGGGAGTTGGAACCGGGAACCGTACGTGGCCCATTCCGTCCTCCGTTCCCGCACCGACGCATGGCTCGCTCGCAAGGCCGAGGAGGCCGGGGCAACCGTCGTCGCGTCGGTCCCCGTCGAACGGTTGAACTGGGAGGGTACGCGCGCTCACGGTATCGTCCAAGGGGGGGAGAAGATGACCGCCCCCGTCACGATACTGGCGGATGGGGCCAACACTCGATTGTCGCTCGGGACCCCGATCCGTCCGGACGCGCGACTCTCCCCGGAGACCACGGAGCTCGGGATCAAGGAGGTCTTCCGACTCGACCCGTCCGTCATCGAGGACCGATTCCACGTTACGGGAAACCAGGGCCACGCGGAGGAGTGGGTCGCCGGGTTGTTCCCCCCCGCGTGATGGGCGGAGGGTTCCTCTACACAAACCGCGATACGCTGTCGCTCGGGATCATCGTCCGGCTCCAGTCGCTCTACGCCCGCAATGCCTACTCGCAACAGCTCATCGAGCAGTTCAAGCTTCACCCGGCGATCGCGAACCGTCTGAAAGGCGCGGAGCTCGTCGAATACGGCGCGAAGCTGGTCCCGTCGGGCTGGTCCAGCCGCCCCGCCGCGTTCCACGGCGACGGTTGGCTGGTCGTCGGGGATGCCGCGGGGTTCGTCTTCTCGAATGGGATCATGATCCAGGGGATGAACTACGCGATCCGCTCCGGGCTCGAGGCGGCCGAGACCGCACTTGCGGCCAAGGCGGCCGGCGATGCGTCGTCCCGCCGGCTCGCCGACTACGACCAACGTCTCGAGGCGACCGGTATTCTTTCCGACTTCCGTGATTTCGCCCGACTCGACCGCGTCAAGTGGAACCCCCGGATTTACACCGTATACCCGAAGTTCGCGACAGAGCTCTTGCGATCGATGATGGCCAACCCCGGCTCGCCGAAGACGTCGGCCCGAAAGCTCCTTCGAGCGGCCCAGAAAGCGGCTGGCGTCAAGATCACGTCGGCGCTCCGGGACGGGGTCGAGGTCGCGTGGGACCTCTAGGCCGCTCGTCCCCGCGCCGGATACAACCGGGACCGATGTCCCAGGGATGGGTCAGCCGCCGCGGGCGCGCTTGACCTCGAGCGTGAGCGCCGGCACGATCTGGAACAGGTCGCCCACGATCCCGTAATCGGCGACCTTAAAGATCGGCGCGGACGCGTCCGAGTTGATCGCGACGATCACGCGCGAGCTGACCATGCCGACAAGGTGTTGGATCGCTCCGGAAATCCCGACCGCCACGTAGAGCTGCGGGGAGACCGCCTTGCCGGTTTGGCCCACCTGGTAGCTCGCCGGGCGCCAGCCCGCGTCGGTGACGGCGCGCGAAGCTCCCACCGCAGCGCCGAGCGACGCGGCGAGCTCCTCGACCAGAGGGAAATTCTCCGCCGACCGGACCCCCCGGCCTCCCGAGACCACGATCGAAGCATCTCCAAGTGTCGGCCCGGCGCCGCGCGGAGCCACTTCGACGCTCAGCCGCTTCGGTGCCCAGAGGCCGTCCGGGATTCCCTCGAGCGGAAGGGTCGTGAGGGTCGCCTCCACCGGCGACCCGTCCGGCGCCGGGAACGCGTGGGGCCGGATCGCGACCGCAGCGTGGGCGCCGTTGAGCTGACGGGTCTCGGTGGCCCGCCCACCGAAGACCGGCCGCCGAACCTCGAGGGTCGGACCGGTCCGGGTCAGGGCCGTGGCTCCCGTGGCAACGGCCGCGTTCCAGCGAACGCCCAATCGAGCCACCAGGTCGCGGCCGAAGGTCGTGCCGCCCACGAGGACGAGGTCGGCGCCGACCGAGTCGGCCGCGGCCGCGACGACCCGGGCGGCCACGGCATTCACGGCCACCTCCAATCGAGGGTCCTCGGCGACGATCGTCCGAACTACCCCAATGCGGCCAAATCCGCCCGCAGGGACCCGTACCGAGGGGCCCATAAGGAAGCCGACCACCCTCTCCTTTCCGAAGAGTCCCAGGGCGACCCCGACAGCCTCCTTCGACGCATCGGAGAGCGCTCCGTCATGGAGCTCTCCGACGACCAGCGTGGTCCCGGTCATGGGAATACCTTGGCCTCCTCCTTGAGGATCTTCACCAGCTTCTGGGCGGCCTCTTCGGGCGTCTTGTATTCGATGAGCTTCGCGCCGGTCCGTGGGGGTGGGAGTTCGAACTTCGCCGACCGGGTCGATCCCGCGGAGGTCGCGGGAGGCTCGAGCGGGACCTTGGCGATGCTCATCCTACGCGACTTCAGGATGGCGGGGAGCTTCGCGGTCCGCGGGTCGTTCCAGGCTTGCTGCAGGGCCACCAGGCACGGAAGAGGGGCCTCCCACGTCTCGACCCCCGCGTCGGTCGAACGCTGGAATCGAAGGTGGGACGTGGCCGGATCCCATCGCAGGTCGAGGATCGCACTGAAGTCCGCCACGGAGAGAAGTTCCGCGAGCGCCGCGCCCACGACCCCGGCCTCGTCGTCCCCCGCCTGCTTGCCGCAGAGCACGAGGTCGTGCGGGAGAGCCGCCACCGCGCGCGCGAGCGCCCGAGCGGTGGACACCGGGTCGGGGGCGACCCCGGGGGCGGTCTCGACCCAGGTGGCGAGGTCGCATCCGAGAGCGAGCGAAGCGCGAAGGACCTCCTCGGTCCTCGGGGCCGGTCCGGCGGACACGACGTGGACCTTCGAGCCGGGAATCGCCTCCTTGAGGAGCAGCGCCTGCTCGACCGCGGATTCATCGTAACCCGCGAGGACGAACTTGACCGCCTCGATGTCGAGGGTCGTCCCGTCGGGGGCGCTGCGAAGGCGGGTCTCCGCGTCCGGGACAGGTTTGACGCAGACGACGATTTCCACGACCCGTTCCCCGGCCTAGGCGTAACCGCGCAGGAGCTCGCGGGCGATGACCGTCCGCTGGATCTCGTTCGCGCCCTCGTAGATCTGGGTCAGTTTCGCGTCCCGGAGAAGCTTCTCGACCGGATACTCCTTCATGTAGCCGTATCCTCCGAACGTCTGGATCGCCTCGTCCGCCACGTGGAGCGCCGCGTCCGACGCAAAACACTTCGCGATCGACGATTCGAGCGTTCCCTTCTGGCCGCGGTCGATCGTCCAGGCCGCGTGCCACGTGAGCAACCGGGCCGCGTGCACGGCTTGGACCATGTTGGCGAGCTTGATCTGGATCGCCTGGTGTTCGGAGATCGGCTTCCCGAACGTTTGCCGCTTGAGCGAATAGGCGGCCGCATGGTCGAGCGCGGCCTGCGCGATCCCCGTCGCGAGCGCGCCGATCGGCGTTCGGGTCTGGTCGAGGGTCCTCATGGCGAGCGAGAACCCGCCGCCTTCGGCCCCGAGCCGGTCCGTGGCCGGGACACGAACGTCTTCGAAGCGGATCGTGCTCGTCGACGAGGCCCGATGCCCCATCTTGTCCTCATCCTTGCCCGGAAGCACGCCCGGCGCGGACCGCGGGACGACGAACGCCGTGACCCCCTTGTGTCGCAGGCTCGGGTCCACCGTGGCGAAGACCGTATAGAGCGAGGCGTGCGGAGCGTTGGTGATGAAGCACTTCTCCCCCGAGAGGACATAGTGGTCCCCGTCCCGGCGCGCGACCGTCCTCATCGTTCCCGCGTCCGACCCCCCCGAGGGCTCGGTGAGCGCGAACGAGGCGAGGTGGTATTCGGCGCAGAACGGTTGGAGGAACCGCTCCTTCTGTTCGGGCGTTCCATCGAGCAGGATGGGCTCGAGGGCGAGACAATTCGCGATGATGGAGGTCGTCATCCCGCCGCAGGCGTAGGCCAACTCCTCGACGATGAGGCACTGTTCGAACGAGGCCAGCCCACTGCCCCCGTAGTCGGCGGGAACGTTGAGGTTCATGAGGCCGAGGTCGAACGCCTTCCGATAGATCTCCTCGGGGAAGCGGGGAGCCCGGTCGCACTCGGCCGCGTGAGGAGCCATCTCGGTGCGGGCGAACTTCCGGGCGAGGTCGCGTAGGCTCTCTTGCTCCGCGGTGAGTGAGAAATCGGGCATGGGCCGCGAGACGGGCGTGCCAGCGGAATCCGCTATATCACGGCTTGGGTGGTCCTCGGTGTGGCACCGAGGAGGTTCGCGCGCCCGGCCCGCCGGACCCGAGGGGCCCTGCACGTCCGGCACTACGCCCGACTCGACAGGGATCGAGCCCGTCGGGTCGGTGTACCCGAGGTCGTTCTGGGCGAAGGGAAGAGCGTCGAGCACCTGCTCGGCATCGTTCGCGCTCTCAGCGACCGAAGGCTCGGGGCCTTGATCTCGCGACCCACCCCGGGCCAGCTCCGAGCCTTGCGAGCCTGGCGCACCGCGAAGGGGCGGGATCCTCGTTTCAAGTTCCTCGCCAACGACCGCCTCGTCCGGCTTCCCGGGCCGCTCGGCCCGCGCTATCACGCCGGCGTCGCGGCGATCCTCACCGCGGGTACGAGCGACGTGGCTCTCGCGGAAGAGGCGAGGGCGTTGCTCCTCGAGCTCGGGATACGGGTCGTACGAGCCTATGACGTGGGGGTCGCCGGCCTCCACCGGCTCCTCTCGGCCGTTCGTCGATTGGAAGAGCACCGGCCGGAGATCTACCTTGTGTTCGCGGGTCGCGAGGGGGCGCTCCCCACCGTCGTGGCCGGTCTCGTTCCGGCCCTGGTCGTGGGCATCCCCACCTCGGTCGGTTACGGTCGCGGGGGGCGCGGAGAGGCCGCTCTCAACGCCATGTTGCAGTCGTGCGCGCCCCTCGCGGTCGTGAACATCGATGCGGCGGTCCCGGCCGCCCTCTTCGCCGCTCAGCGGTTCACGGACCGCCGGCCCCGAGGAGAAACTCGGGTCCGGCGACGCGGGCGAGCGTAGCCGAGGCGCCCACCGCCGGACCCCACCGTCCTCGGCCCCGGCAGAAGGGCTTTTGAGAACTGCGACTCCTCGCGGGGACGTGCCTCCGCGCGCGCTGCTCTCCGACGAGGAAGAACGCGAAGACCGCGAGGACCACGACAAGCTTCGGGCGATCGACCAGAAGCTACGGTCCCTCTTCGACCGTAGGGAGGATCTGATCGTGGAGGTTCGTCGGATCTCGTCGGAGCAGAAGTCGATCTACGACCGCCGCCAGGCGCCCCAGGTCGAGGTCGAGCGGCTCTACGAGGAGCACAATGCCCTCGGACGGCGGATCGCCCAGCTCCGGAACGCCCGGGAGGCGGCCCGACGGAAGGTGGACGACGCCATCGTCGCGGTCCGCGAAGCACGTCTTTCGTTCGCGCCGGGGGAGCGAGTGCGTCCCGAACAGATCCGCAAGGAGATCGCCCAGCTCGAGCTGCGCCAGCAGACCCGGGCCCTTCCCCTCGACGAAGAGAACGCGCTCATCGCCCTCGTGCGGCAACGGGCCCATGAGCTAAAGCAAAGCGAGGCGAGGACGGCGATCGCGGCCGCGCACCAAAAGAAGCTCAAGGATGCGGAGGCCGCTCTCGTCGCGGCGCGCGAGGAATTCGACCGGTCCGGAAAGGATCTCGCGGGGGCGAGAACCGAGCGCGACGCGAAGATGGCCGCCGTGCGGGAGAAGCTCCAGGTCGCCGGTGGTCTCATCGCCTCCCTGCGGGAGAAGGGCAAGGCTCGTGCCGACGCGGTGGGCAAGGTCGACGCCGTGAGCCGCGAGATGGACGAACTCGAACGAGAGGCCCGCCAGCTCCTCGCCAAGTCCCGCTCGCGACGTGAGCAGGCCCGCCGCATGCTCCGAGCGTACTCGCAAACGCGCGGTCCCCCGACGGAGGAGATCCTGGCCACGACGGCCGAGGCCCACCTCGAAGAACTGCTGCGGCGCGGAAAGATCACGCTCTGAGCGCGATCCCCGCTCAGGCGGGGAAGATATCGACCACGGTGACCTCGAAAACCAGGGTCTCCCCCTGGACCTCGGGGTTGAAGTTCTCCGTGAACGTGCCGGCCTCGAGGTTCACGGCGCTCACGATGAATTTCGTTCCTCCGCAGAGTCCCCCGGTCTTGACGTGACCCGCAAGGAGCCCGGCGTTGGCCGGGGTCAGCTGGCTCGCGAGCGTGATGGTCGTCGCGTTGAGGCTCGTGACCAAGTACGGTAGCCCGTTCGGCGAAGCGGACCATCCGACCGTCGGCAGTGCCTGAACGGTGACGGTCGTCGAGTTCACCGAGAAGACGGAATCGTTCCATCCGTAGGTCGGGTCCGGGAACACCGAGCCGACGGCGGCCGTCACGTTCGGGAACTGTGTAGAGAACGTCGCAGCGGGAACGTTCGAGAGCACCGGGACCGTGTAGTCCAGAGGGAACGTACCGAAACAGCTCGCGTTCATCGAGCCGTAGCCAAGATTGGGCGGAATGACGATGTTGGAGCTCTGGTTGCCCGCGAGACCGAGCAGCCCTTGCCAGAAACCGGTGACGACCGTGCTGAACGTGAGGTTGGCGAACGAGTAGCCGCCCGATGGCGCGGTCGGGCCGACATGAACGGGCAACGGCGTGTACGCCGAAACGGCACCGCGCGGCTCGTATTCCAGTGACTTCGGATAGGAGAGGTTGTGAGTGGCCACCGAGTAGATCGACGTGTCGAAGACTCGTCCTTCCTGGGCCCCGCTCCCAAAGGAGCCGATGTAGTTGACCGTCACGTTGTCCCCGAGCTGAACCGTAAGGATCGACGTCGCGGCCTTCGGTTTGTTGATCTCGTAGACGAACACGGCTGCGGCCCCGGCGGCGGCCAGCACGACGACGACGAGGACGACGAGCCAGATGCGGGAAGGTTTCTCGGTGACCATGTCTTAGGAGGTACGGAGTGTGGGGGTCAGTTTGTCGCTGGTCTCGTCATCGATTCGGAGAGACAGGTGTTCCTCATTCCCCCGCCCCCGAAGAGGCTCCCGATATAAACCCTCGGGAGGGGCTCAGGCGCGGCGCAGCTTCCCAACGATGGGCTCTTCGATGACCCCTTCTTCCTCGAGTCGGTTGAGAATGGCCTCGGCCCGGTCGCCGAGGAGTCCGTGGGAGGAGACGCGGGAGAGAACCTCCCGGAGGTCAGCGTACCCGTCCGCGGAGACGTCCGCGACCTCATCGAGCTGGTCGAGGAACAAGGACTCCTCCGCCCGCTCGGCCGCCGACGGCGCGGGCGGAGCCGGACGGGGAGGCGGTGCACGGGACACGGTGACCGCCGGCGCGGGAGCCGCGGTCGCGCGGGAGGGACCACTTTCGCCGGCGACCCGACGGACCGCGTGGCGGAGCTCGCGGCGGAATGCCGCTCGGTCAACGTTCGGGTAGCGGACCCGCGACTCTTTCGCGGCGCGGAGCCAAGCCACCGGTATCCCCTCCTTCCGAAGGGTTTCCTCGGTGAGCCCGGGCTCCTTTTCGACCCGCTCGAGGAGGTCCAACCGGTCGAGGGTGTGCCGGAGGATGTCGGCGAGCGCGGCGCGTTCCTCGGCTTCCGCCACGGAGCGGACCGCTTCCGCCCGGACCGACACGTAGCCGACGCCGTCCCGTCCGCGGAAGAGGTGAACCTTGCCGACCACAAGGGCGGGCCGAGGAGCGGATCCTGCGCGGAGCTGGGCCATCGCGCGCGGCTGAAAGGAGCCCGCGGTCACCGCGACCGCGCCGGTGGGGTCGCTTAGGCGCGCTCGCCAGAATGCCTGCGATTCGTCCCGGCCGATCGACTCGGCCGGCGAAAGGTTACCGGCCAAGAGGACCCGATTCATCCGAGCGGCGAACGGGGAGAGCAGATACGTTGCGGGTCGCTCGCCTTCGCCCTTCTCCTCCTCGAGCGAACTTTCGAGCTCCCGAGCGGTCACCCGCCAGGCGGGCTCCCGAAGCGACATCAGTTGCCTCCTCCGAGGCGTGCGGAGAGCTCCTCCGCGGCCGCGTCCAGGTCGATCTCCACACGGTCGATCGATTCCGGCGTGAGCGTCACTCCGAAATCGTCCTTCGTCCCGACCCCGCGGACTCGAAGGCGGCGCCCGAGCAGGGCCTCGAGCATCTCTTCCTCGAGCAGGCTCGGGTCGGGTTGGTTCCGCAGCCGAGCCCGAGCCTCCTCGAGGGTAACACCCCAGAGCCGCTCGGTGTCCGCCCGATTCGCATTGACCGTCAAGGCTCCCGTTCCGTCGTCCAACACGATCCGGGCTCGGAGGTCGGCCTGTCCTTCCACCTGTCCATGGATCCGGCAGATCCCACTTCGGACCGAGCGATGGCACGTCGGACACCGGTAGACCAAGCCGCTGGGCGGCAGCAGGCCGACCACGACTCCCTCCACGGCGACCGTCTCCCCGCCCCCTTCGTCCTCGACCTCCGCAATGGACCGCGGAGGGGCGCGCAACAGCTCGACCAGGTCCGGTAGGTCGCTGCCCTCGACCCGTACGACGCTCGAGCGCTCGTCGAGCACGAGGGAGGGGCGACCACGAAAACTTCGAACGTAGGCCCCCGCTAGGCGGACCGACTCGCCGACCTTGAGGCCAAAGTCGCTCCAGGCCGACAGCGCGATCGATCCGGTGCGGTCCGCGACGAGCCCGTCATGCACGACCCGCCGCTCCGTTCCGACGGTCACGCTCTTCTCCGCGATGCGCACGACCCGCACCTCGATCCGGAATCCCTCGTCCGCCGGACGAAGGTCCTCGACGGTCCGGAACGGGATGTCGTCCGCATCGATCCGGGGGAGTTCGGCCGGCCCCGCGGGCGCGACCCGGGTCTTCCAGGTGAAGGTGACCTCGGACCGACCGCGGAACTCACGGACCTCCGCGCCGACGGCGTGGAGGATCGTGCCCCGTTCGATACCTTCGCGTGGAGGGTCCCACCAGGTGAATCGCACGGTCGCGGTCCCGTCACTGAGAAGTCCCGACACCAGCGGCCGCCGGGTTCCGTCCGATTTGCGCGTTACGTCGCGCCGCTCGCAGGTGACGACGCGGGCCACGAATTCGACCGGGGACGAGGTCGGCTTAAGGTCCCGTAGTCGGGTTTCCACGGGAGTGGAAGGGGGCGGTTCAACGGTCATAGCGGGGACAACGGAAGCCACCTCCTCCGGTCATAAAAGCGCCCCGCCGGTCGCGGAGGATGAACGCCGGCGCGCGGGGCGACGACCCACGGTAGCGGACGGTCCACCGGCGTCTTCCCGGTGATAATCCTTTTCCCCCTCGGACCATGACTCGCGGAACGTGCCGACGAAGTTCTCCCAACGGGTCGACCGGATACTGTCGGCGAGGGATTCCCTCGTCTGTGTGGGTCTGGACCCGGACCCGTCGCTCATGCCGAAGAGCCTACGTCGGCTCCCGCCCCGAACCCAGCTTGACCGGTTCTTGAACGGAGTGATCCGAGCGACCTTCCCGCACGCCGCCGCCTACAAGATGCAGTTCGGTTCCTACTTGCAGTACGGGGCCCCCGGGGTGGAGGTCCTGTCTCGCCTGTGTCGCCAGATCGGGCCGACCCGGTTGAGGATCCTCGACATGAAAGCGAACGACATTCCGAACACCCTTCGGATGGTGCGGGAGGGGGCGTTCCACCAGTTCGGATTTGACGCGATCACCTTCACGCCGTGGCTCGGCTGGGAGACCCTTCAGCCCTTCCTCGACGACACGACCCACGGGGTGTTCGTCGTAGCCCACTCCTCGAACCCAGGTTCGCTCGATTTCCAGGAGATCCCGACACCCCGGGGACCCTTGTGGCTCGCGGTGGTCGGAGAGGTCCGAAGGCTGGCCCACGCCCACGGGAACGTAGGGGTGGTTCTGGGCGCGACGTTCTCGGACGCGTTCCACGCCGCGCGCCAAACGCTCGGGAACGGGATCCCGATCCTCGTTCCGGGAGTGGGGGCGCAGGGCGGGTCGCTCGCCACCGCGGTCCGCGAAGGCGTCGACGCGCACGGCCGCGCGCTTCTCGTGAACGCGTCGAGGAGCATCCTCTACGCTTCGGCCGAAGGGGATTGGAAGAAGGCGGCCGGCGCCGAAGCGGAGCGACTCAAGGTCCAGATCAATCAGCTGCGCGCAGGCCTTCGTACAGGTTGACCAAGGAGCGGACAACGGTCGGCAGACCGTAGCGGGCCTCGGCCCGTTCCCGACCCGCGTGTCCCATCCGCTTCGCCAGCGAGGGGTCGTCGAGGATCACCCGGATCTTTTCCGCGAGGTCGCTCGCGATGAGAGGTTCGGCCAGGAGGCCCTCGCGTCCGGGCTCGATGACCTCCCGAACTCCGGGCATGTCGGCGATCACCACCGGCAGTCCCGCCGCCATCGCCTCGGCTACCGCGAGGCCGAATCCTTCGAGACGATTCTGGGACGCGAACACAAAGACATCGCCGAGCGCGAGGTAGCGCGGTAGGTCCTCGTCGGTCACCGCAGGACAGAATCGGACCCGGTCCTCCACTCCCAGACGTCGCGCGAGCCCGACCAGGCTCGGGAGCCGCGGTCCGGCTCCGATGACGACCAGGACGACATCCTGGGGCAGCTGTACCAGGGCCTGCAGAAGGACGTCGACGCCCTTGTGCGGGACCAGGCGCCCTGTGAACACAGCAACCCGCTTTCCATCGAGTCGAAGGTCCGCGCGCAAGCCGCTCGCATCGATTCCCGGTCGGAACCGCTCGAGGTCGACCGCCGAAGGAATGACGCTCAGCTCGCGGCCCCGCAGCATCGCGGACGTGCTTCCGTAGCTCTTCGTGTGGACGATCACCCGGTCGGTGCGGTTGAGCGTGGACGGAAGGAACACGGTCTGGTAGATTCCCGCGAGCAACCTTCCCGCCGCTCCCGGTAGGTAGAGGTCGCAGTGATACGTGAGACAGACCGGAACCTTGCGGCGGGAGAGCTCGCGCGTCGCGAAGTAAGACGTCAGCGGAGGAGGGTAATGCAAGTGGAACACGTCGGGTTCGAGCGCCCGGACCGTGCGGCGGGTGCCGAAATCGAGCGGAGTGTCGAGGAGGACCCCGAGGCTCCGGCTCCGCAGGATGCGGTAACCTTCGGTCTCCTCATCCACCGGAAGGGAGCGGTCGTAGCGCGACGTGACGACCGTCACTTCGTGGCCCTCGCGCGCCAACTCGCGGACGATCCCACGGACGTGCGATTCCACACCCCCTGCGTGGGGGTGGAAGAACGGCGAAACCTGGACGATCCGCACGAGGCCGGCCTAGAACGGCCTTCCCTAAACGACCATCGCCGGGGGCGTCCCCCGACGTCAGGCCTCGGGGAACGCCCTTCGGGCGGATGTCGAGATCGGTTCGGACTCGCGGGTCTGCAAGAGGGCGTCGGCCGGAAGGGTCGCGATCTCGACGCCCTTCATCGCCTCGCCGAGCCCCGACGAAACCCGCGCGAGAACGTCCGGCTCGTCGAAATGGAGGGAGGCTTCGACGATCGCGCGGGCGACCTTCATCGGGTGCTGGGCCTTGAAGATCCCACTACCCACGAAGACGCCGTCGACCCCGAGCAGACGGCACAGAGCCGCATCCGCGGGCGTGGCGATCCCGCCCGCCGCGAAATCCACCACCGGAAGCCGTCCGAGGGTTCGAACCTCGTGGACCAGGGCTTCCGAGACACGTTCCTTCTTCGCCCAGGACGCGACGTCCTTCTTGGGAAGCTTCTGGACCTCCCGGATGTCGTAGCGGGTCTGGCGAATGTGGCGGACCGCCTCGACCACGTTGCCGGTGCCCGCCTCGCCCTTCGTTCGGATCATCGCAGCCCCTTCGTCGATCCGTCGGAGGGCCTCGCCGAGATTCCGGGAACCGCACACGAACGGGATCTTGAACGCCTTCTTGTCGACGTGCTGGAACGGGTCCGCGGGCGTGAGGACCTCGGACTCGTCGATCATATCGACCGCGAGCGCCTCGAGGATCCGGGCCTCGGCGGTGTGGCCGATCCGGCACTTGGCCATCACAGGGATCGAGACGCGTTCCTTGATATCGCGGACCTTGATGGGGTCGGCCATACGGGCCACGCCTCCCGCCGCCCGGATATCCGCCGGAACCCGTTCGAGCGCCATCACCGCGACCGCGCCGGCTTCCTCGGCGATCGCCGCCTGGTCCGCCGTGGTCACGTCCATGATGACCCCGCCCTGCTGCATCCGAGCGAAGCCGCGCTTGACCAGCTCCGAACCGAAACGGAGCTTCTCGATGGAGTCGCTCATTGGACGATTCGTTCGCGTAAGGAACGACGCGCGTATAAGACGGTCGGCCGCCGCCGTCCGGAACGCTTAATGCCCCGACGGCCCTCGCGGAGATAGGTAGGGGGAGCTGGGCACCGGCTGAGAGGACGAGGGGAACCTCGTCGACCCCACGAACCTGATCGGGATAATGCCCGCGAAGGGAACGCGATGCGAAACTTGAGGCGACTCTCCGCCGGCCCGCGGAGGATGTGAAGAGCTCCGAGATCCCTCCTCGCCCGGGTCCACGACGGCTGCGACGACCCGGCCGCATTGGCCGCGCCTTGCTCTCCGTGGCGATTGCCCTCGTGGTCGTGGTGGCGAGCTTCGCGACCTACGAATACTACTCGAGCGGGTCGGGTTTCGGCGGGACCACCCTCGTCGTCTACACCTACTCGTCGCTCTTTAGCGGCAACTGCGGACAGGCGAACCTTTCGATGCTCCTCGGGGAGTTCGAGCAGGCGCACGGCGTACACGTCGATCTCGTCTGCCCATCCGGAAACCTCGTCAGCGCCCTCGAATCTCCTGCGGACTACGGCCTTCCGGCCGCCGACCTGGTGGTGGGTCTCGACGAGATCACTGCGCCGGAGGCCGAATCGCTCGGGCTGCTGGCCCCGTATTCTCCTCCCGACCTCACTTCCATCCCCCCTTGGCTGGTCACGGAGCTGAGCCCCGACCACGGCGTCGTTCCGTACCAGTACGGGTTCCTGGCGGTCGACTACACCTCCGATTTCCTGAACGCGACGGGGGGAGCCATCGCCCATGCGACGATGCCGGACCTGGTCGACAACGCGAGCTGGGCCGCGCAATTCGTCGCCGAGAACCCGCAATACGACATCACCGGGGAGGAGTTCCTGGCCTGGGAGGTCGAGTACTACGAGGCGGTGCTGCATCAGAACTGGGAAGGGTTCTGGCAGCGGTTCTTCGCCGAAGGTCACCCGAACCCGGCCCCGGACTGGTCCAACGCGTTCAATGAGTTCGGCTCCCCGGCCGGGCAGCACCAGCTGGTGGTCAGCTACGCTACCGACCCCGCCTACGCGCTCGCGAACGGCTACGGAGGGACGTTCAACTCGACCGTTTCCTGGTGGAACGGCACAGCGTACGGATGGCGCACGATCTACGGGGTGGGGGTGGTCGAGGGGTCCCGTCATGCGACGCTCGCCCGCGAGCTCGAGGACTGGATCCTCGGCGGCACGTTCCAATCCTATCTTCCCGAGAACGAGTGGGAGTATCCGGCCAATGCGACCGTAGGTCTTCCTTCCGTCTTCTCCGCCGCCATCGATCCAGCCACGATCATCGCCCTCAACAACGACACCACCCCCTCCGCGGTCGCCGCCAACCTCACTGCTCCGGGCGGTTGGATCGACACTTGGCAGTCACTTGCGGGGGGCAGCAGTTGAAGCTTCGAGGTGCGGGGGTCGGGTTCCTCCTCCCCGTTCTCGTCTTCGTCGGGCTCTTCGCGCTCCTCCCGGTCGCGCTGCTCTTCGGGAACGCTCTCCTGCAGGAAGGCGGGACGCGTGGATTCGTCTCCGTGCTCTCGGCCTCGAACAATCTGCGCTCGCTCGACAACTCGCTCGAACAGGGCGCTCTTTCGGCCGTGCTGGCCGTCGGACTCGGTTACCCGGCGGGGGTGTTCCTCGGCCGTTATTCGTTCCCTGGCCGTTCGCTGTTACGTTCCCTCCTCCTCGTCCCCTTCCTCCTGCCCAGCCTCGTCGTTGTCCTCGGGGTGCTCGACCTCTTCGGGCCCTCGGGAGTGATTTCGAGCGCGGTCCCCGCCACGTCCTGGTTCGGGAGCGGGATCCCTGCGATCATCGCGGCGAACCTCTTTTTCAATGTGCCGATCGTTCTTTTGCTGACGGCGACCGGCTGCGAGGGCGCCTCCGTCGAGCTCGAGGAAACCGTCGCGACGCTCGGCGGGTCCCCGCTGCGCGCGTACCGGGAGGTCTGGGCCGAGCCCACCTGGGTCGGCGCGGCGGCCGGCGGGCTCTTGACCTTCCTCTTCTCGGCCCTTTCGTTCGCGCCGCCCCTCCTTCTCTGCGGAGCGAGCTCTCGGTGCTACACGCTCGAGGCCCAGGTCTACTCGCTCGACCAAACGTTCTTGCAACCGAACGCGGCCGCTCTGCTCGCTCTCGCCATGGTCCTGCTCCTGCTCCTTCCCACCGCGCTGTACCTCGTGCTCGCGAGCCGTCTCCGAGCCAACCCTGGACGCCGGACCGTGGGCGTACGGCCGGTCAACTGGCGGACGCCTTCGAGCTGGGCCCTCGCGCTCGAAACGACCCTGGTACTCGCCGCGGAGGCCGCGCTCCTGGCCGCGGTGCTGTACCGAACGGTGGCACCTTCCGACGGGTTCGGCGCGGGGGCGGCGTGGACCGCCCTGTTCTCGTCTTCGACGACCGCGCACCTCGGCGTGTCGGCGGTCGGCGCGCTCGGGAACACGCTCTTCTTCGCGGTGGTCGCGGCGCTGTTCGCGCTCCTCCTCAGTGTCGTGACCGGATACGCCGTCGTACGTCGGCCGGGCCGGGCCGTGACGCTCGGCCTCGTGCTCTTCGTCCCGCTCCTGCTGTCGCCCATCGTCCTCGCCTTCGCCCTGGCCTCATTCTGGCGACCGTTCCTCGGCGCCGGATCCAATGTCTGGATCCTCGTCGTGGTGAGCCAGGCGATCCTGGCCCTCCCGTTCGCCCTCCAAAGCCTCGAGATCCCGCTCGCCGGCCTCTCCGCGAGCGCCCGCGACACCGCTCGAACGCTCGGGGCGACGTCGTTCGGTGCGTTCCTCGACGCCGACCTGCCGCGAGTCCAGGATGGACTGGTGACGGTAGGTTTGTTCGCCTTCGCCTTCGGCCTCGGCGAGTTCACCGCCACCAACTTCCTCGTCCCCCCGCAGCTCACGACCCTGCCCGTCGCGCTGTACGCCCTTTCCGAGGTCCGCCTCTTCCCGGTCGCGGACGCCGCCGCGGGGTTGCTCCTCCTGCTCAGCCTCGCGGTCTTCGCGCTCATCGCGGTCGGAGGTCGACGTGTCGAGCTCTAAGCCGCTCCTCGAGGTCCGTGACCTGGCCGCCGCGTGGGACGGAGCTTCGGTCCTCGACGGGGTGAACTTCGAAATCGCCGAAGGCGAGCTCTTCGTTCTGTTGGGCCCGAACGGAAGCGGGAAGACCACACTGCTGCGTTGCCTCGCGGGCCTCGAACGGCCCACGCTCGGAACGGTCCACCTCGATGGGGTCGATATCACCGAGCGAGCACCGCATCAACGAGGGATCGTCCTGATGTTTCAGGACCCCGCGCTGTTCCCGCATCGTTCGGTCTACGAGAACATCGCGTACGCACCTCTCCTGAAACGCCGGCCTACGTCGGAGGTGACGGAGGAGGTCGGGCGCCTGATCGAACTGCTTCACCTCTCGGGCTTCGAGGACCGAAGACCGAACCAGCTATCGGGCGGAGAGCTTCAGCGCGTAGCGCTCGCCCGCACGCTGGCCGCCCGACCGCGTCTCGTCCTGCTGGACGAACCGTTCGCGTCGATCGATGTCGAGCTGAAGGCGGAGCTCCGCTCGGAGTTCCGGCACGTGCTGCGGGCCTCCGGAACTTCGGCCATCCACGTCACCCACGACCGAGAGGAGGGTCTGTTCCTCGGGGACCGCGTGGGGTTGCTGTTCGAAGGACGTCTCCGACCTCCCGGCACTCCGTCGGACATCTTCGGGAGCCCGGGAACGGTTCGCGCCGCCCGCTTCCTCGGTTACAACGTTATCGCCGGCCCGTCCGGGCCGGTCGGCGTCCTGCCCTCCGACCTGCGACTCCGGCCCACGGCGGCGGGCGGTCTCGCCGCGACTGTGCTCGTCTCGGGCCCGGTGGGCCGGGAGAATGAAGTCGTGCTCCGCACCGACGAGGGTCAACGTCTCGAGGTGCGAATTCCGGCGGCGGAGGTCCCTCCCTCCGCCGGAACCCGCGTCGGGCTGGGCTGGGAGCGGTCGGTCGGCCTGACGACCGAATAGCCCGGACTCGGCCAAAGAACCCAAAAGCGCTCGCCTCTTGGGCCTCCTATGAGCCCGGCCGACCCGTTGCACGTAACCGATTCGTTGACCTGGGGAAGTGAGCGCGCCACGATCTACCGCGTGGACCGCCTCGAGGGCGTGGACCCGCACCGACTGGCACGCCGTCCTCGGACCACCCGGGTCATCCTCGAAAACGTGCTTCGGCATTTCGACCCCGGCGTGACGGACCCGAAAGCCCTCGTCGCCTTAGCGAACGGAAGGGAGCCCCCGGACGGGACCGAATTTGCCTATTATCCCGAACGCGTCCTTCTTCAGGATTTTACGGGGATCCCCGTGATCGTGGACCTCTCCACGCTCCGCAGTGCGGCCGCCCAGCGAGGACTCGACCCCCACCGTGTGAACCCGGTCGTCCCGGTCGACCTCATCATTGACCATTCGGTCCAGGTCGACAGTTTCGGTTCGGCCGGTTCGATCGCGATCAATCTCGACCGGGAGTACGAGCGTAACGGTGAGCGCTATCGATTCCTGCGATGGGCGAAGAGCGCGTACGTCAACATGCATGTCGTTCCGCCCGGGAACGGGATCTGCCACCAGGTGAACCTCGAACACCTCTCGACCGTGGTACAGGCGCGAGGAGCGGACGGTCATAGGGTGGCGTTTCCGGACACGCTCATCGGCACCGATTCCCACACCACGATGGTGAACGGCGTCTCCGTGCTGAGCTGGGGAGTGGGCGGGATCGAGGCCGAGGCCGTCATGTTGGGCGAGCCGTACTTCCTCGCCCGCCCCCAGGTCGTGGGCGTCGAACTCCGGGGTTCCTTGCCGGAGGGAGCGACCGCGACCGACCTCGTGCTGACCGTCACGCGACTCCTTCGAGAAAAGGGGGTCGTCGACAAGTTCGTGGAGTTCTTCGGTCCGGGCGTCGGACATCTCTCGGTCCCCGACCGCGCGACCGTATCGAACATGTGTCCCGAGTACGGCGCCACCGCCGCGCTCTTCCCGATCGACGAGGCGACGGTCGCTTACCTCCGCGGCACGGGCCGCAGCCCCGAGCTTGATGCCCGGGTCGAGGCGTACGCGCGCGCTCAGGGACTCTGGGGGTCGCCGGCGAGCGGGTCGATCGATTACGATGACCTCCTCGTGATTGACCTCGCTGCCATCGTTCCCACCGTCTCGGGTCCGAGGAACCCCGAAGAGAGTGTCGCGCTCGGCGATGCTCCCGCGTCGTTCCGGTCCGCGCTCGAATCGTACCGGAAAGGGCGGCCCGTGACGCCCGACCCGACCTCGGCGCCGCCCTCGCCCCCGGTCGTCGACGGGTCGATCGTGATCGCCGCGATCACGAGCTGCACCAACACCTCGAATCCGACGGTGATGGTAGGCGCGGGCCTGATCGCGAAACGCGCGTGCGAACTCGGCCTCACCGTGCCGGCCCACGTGAAGACGTCGATGGCCCCCGGCTCCAAGGTCGTGACCGCGTACCTCGAGCGCTCCGGGCTCCTGCGGTACCTCGACCAGCTCGGGTTCGAGGTCGTGGGGTACGGTTGCACGACGTGCATCGGGAACTCGGGGCCGCTTCCCGCCACCGTGAGCCAGCAGGTGCGCGAGCGCGACCTCTTCGTCGCCGCCGTGCTGAGCGGCAACCGAAACTTCGAGGCACGGATTCACAACGAGGTCCGCGCGAACTATCTCGCCTCACCGATGCTCGTGGTGGCCTACGCTCTCGCGGGACGAATGGACATCGACCTCACGCACGAGCCCCTCGGGCGGGGACCGGACGGCGCGCCAGTGTACCTGCGCGACCTCTGGCCCGCGGCCGAGAAAGTGCGCACGATCGTCGAGACGAACCTCGATGCGTCGATGTACGCGGAGAAGTACCGGAGTATCGAGGTGGGGGATCACCGGTGGGAGTCGCTCGACCCGCCCTCCGGGGCCGAATACGGCTGGGCGCCCGACTCCACGTATCTCGCGGTAGCGCCCTACCTCGACCTCCCGGCCCCGTGGCTCCCGACGGACCATCTCCTTTCCGACGGAGTGCGGGCGCTGGTCGTGCTGGGGGACCGCGTGTCGACCGACCACATCTCCCCCGCGGGAGAGATCCCCCCCGACTCACCGGCCGGGAAGTATCTCCTCGCGCACGGGGTCGTGGCGTCGGAGTTCAACACCTACGGCGCCCGACGCGGCCATCACGAGGTCATGATCCGGGGGACGTTCGCGAACGTGCGCCTGAAGAACCAGCTCACCCAGGGCAAGGAGGGAGGGTTCACGCTCCATGTCCCCTCGGGGACGCCGATGACCGTGTTCGACGCGTCCGAACGGTACCGTTCCGAGAGGACGCCGCTGATCGTCCTGGCCGGCAAGAACTACGGTCAGGGAAGCTCCCGGGATTGGGCCGCCAAGGGACCGCGCCTCCTCGGTGTCGGGGCCGTCATCGCCGAGAGCTACGAACGGATCCACCGCGTGAACCTGATCGAAATGGGCGTCCTTCCCCTCGCGTTCCGACCGGGTGAGGGCTGGAAGCAACTGGGCCTCACGGGGCGGGAATCGTTCACGCTCCGCCTTCCCGTCGGCACCGCCCTCGGGCCCGGAGCTCCGGTCGAGGTCGTCGCGCGATCCGAGGACGGGGCGGTACGCACCTTCACCGTGACCTGTCGATTGAACTCGTCCACCGAGCTTGAGTACTACCGGGCTGGTGGCGTCCTGCCGTACGTCATGGCGCACCGATTCACGAAGTGACGAGGGGTCGTCAGGAACCGCGCTACGGCACGACGGCCTCGGCTTCGTTGGGCCACCAGGCCACGGCCTCGGTTCGACGGTAGGTGACAGTGCGGCTCCCCACTCGCTCCCGCGCCGCGGCTACGGCTTTGGAGAGCACGTCCGGCGGAACCCGCAGGAGCCGACGGTAACCCCGCTTTTCGACCACATCGATGCGCTTCGACAGGGGTTCCGTCACGTCCCGGTCGCTCAGGACCCGCAATTCCTTCGGCGGATGCGCCCGAAGGATCTCCCGCTCCTTCGCACGGGGACCCTCGCGAACGAGGTCCGGGTATCCGGCTTCGGCGAGGATCTCCCGGATGATCCGACGAGGCTCCTCGTCCACGGAATGTTCGGGAGGTCCGTTCGGCGGGGAAAGGTCAAGGACTGCCAGAACCCCGCCGCGGCTCACCCGGGCGGCCTCACGGAGGCCCCGCTCGGGAGGGTCGAGGATGTGCAGGACGTGGACGAAGAGGGCCGCGTCGAAGGAACCCTCGGTGAACGGGAGACGGTAGGCAGTGCCTCGGACGAGGTAGGGAAGATGTTTCGCGGCCGCGCGCGCCAGCATCCCCCGCGAAGCGTCGACCCCGACCACGCGAACTCCGAGCTCCACGAGCGGGCGCGCGACCCGGCCGGTCCCGACCCCGATCTCGAGCAGTTCGTTCCAACGGTGCTCCCGAAGGAAGCCGTGGAGGTTCTGGATCGTCGAGGGGTCGAGCGGCCGGCGAGTCTCGTCGTACACCGAGGCGAGCGTGTCGAAATCGCGACTCACCTTCGCGCTCGCCATTCCGCTCCGGGCCGCGCGAACCGAGCCCCCTATTTGGGCCGAACGCTCGCTCCGGGGGTCCGGGAAACCCCTCCGAACCGACCGAAAGCTAGGAATCCCCCCTCGGGTTGCGTTCCTCGATGACGACCATCCGCGACCTCGACCGACTCGTACGCCGACAGCATCTGCTCCAGCACCCGTTCTACACGGCGTGGTCGAAGGGGGAGCTGCCGATCGAGACGTTGCGGGAGTACGCCGGGCAATACTACCACTTTGAGGTCAACTTCCCCCGGTACGTGGCAGGCGCGTACGCTCGCATCCTGGATCCCCGTCAGCGGCGGGTCCTGCTCGACAACCTCGTCGACGAAGAGGGCCGCTCGCCGACGCACCCCGAACTCTGGCAGGACTTTTCCCGTGCTATTGGGGCACGAGTTCCGCCCGGGCGTCCGACCGGACCGACCCGCCGCCTGCTGGCCGCGTACGACCGCCACGCCCTGGGCGGGAGCGCGCCCGCCGCGCTCGGAGCGCTGTATGCCTACGAGTCGCAGTTCCCCGAGGTCGCGGCCGAGAAGTCCCGGGGCCTTCGGGCCTACTACGGCATTCGGTCGAAGGCCGCGCACGAGTTCTTCCGCGTGCACACGTTCGCGGACGTCGAACACTCGGCGGCGGAGCGGAATCTCCTGAGGAGCTACCTGGCGGGTGACGCCGCTGCCGGTCGCGCGGCGGAACGCGGGCTTCGGGACTCGCTCGACGCCTGGTGGGGCTTCCTCGACGCGTTCCCCACGACCTAGCGATCGGGCGCGACGGCCGACCGCTTCCCGCCCGCTAGCCCTTCGACCCCCGCCCCGCGGGTCCGCCGTGGAGGGCCCCATGAGCCGCGCTTGACCGAGGATTCTTAAGAGCGATTCCGGGTCGTTCCTCCCCGAACGGAGCCGTGAACGACCCGACCCCGGGAACCGATGGATGAAGCTCTGGTCCACGCTCTACCTGCTGATCTGGATCGTTCTCCTCGAGTTCCTCCTCGGGATGTGGCCCACTCCTCCCGCGGTCATCCCGTATCTTCACCTCGTTCTGGGCTTCGGGATCATCCTGCTCTGCTACCACACGTTCGATCAGCTGCGCAAGACCCGGGTCCCCGGTCGGGTCAAGCGGATCGCCAAGGCGTCGTACGGGATCTCGATCCTGATGGCGGTGCTCGGGCTCCTCCTGTGGTTCAATGTCGGTAGCGATTGGTTCGTGTTCGGGTTCTCCGTGTACCGGGGAATCCTCGTTCTTCACATCGCGAACGCACTGGCGATCATCACACAGGCTGCGGCGGTCGCCATCGCGTACGACATGTGGGAAGACCACGAGTTCGAGAAGGAAACCGCGCCCGGTGAAGTGCCCGCGGCCCCGACACCGTAACGACCCACCGTTCCCCGCGCAGCGCACCGAATCGTGTCCGGCTCCGGCGAGCGCGCTCGGGTTGGGTCAGGCCTTTAGACCTGCCATTCTTAGGGAGGCTCATGCGATTCGAGAACGTCGGATTGCGCGTCACTCGCCTCGCGCGGTCCCTCCGATTCTACACGAAGGCGTTGGGACTGCGCGAAGTTCGCCGCGGGGACACACGAAGCTGGGGCGGGGGCATCTGGGTCCTCCTCGAGGACCCGCGCTCGCGCCGAAAGGTGGAGCTCAACTGGTACCCGAAGGGGTCGACCTTCGCTGGTGCCTACCGATCCGGGGATGCGGTCGACCACCTCGATTTCACGTTGGGGGTCGCGTCCCGGGCGGAGCTCGAGCGCGTCTATCGACGCCTTCTCAAGCTCGGGGGAAAGCCGACCGGCTACGAGCCATCGACCACCGAGGGTTGGATGGCGAGCGTCACCGACCCCGACGGGATCTGGATCACCCTCGGGCGACGCCCGACGGTGAGCGAACGCCGGTAGAGGACCGATCGCCTACACCTGGGTGGTCGTCCCTTTCGGCTCATCGGTGATGGTCAGTCGTCCAAAGTGGAATCGAGAGGACCGATACTTCCACGCGTTCTGTAGGAAGAGATTCTGGGCGACCGTCTCCTGCCAGGTGAAGGCGAGGGCGATGAACCACGCGGCGGGAGCGTACAACAGGACCGAAGTGAGGAAGAGTCCGGTGTCGAATTCCACGCCGGGAAGGAGCGTCACCTCGAGAACGCTGACGCCGCCCACCACGAGCAGGAGGACGGTGAGCCAGAGGAGCGGGAACTCGAGGGAGTCGGTGATCCTCAACCGGGTTCGGCTCGCGAGATACGGACCCGCGAGCGACAGAAGGACGGCGAGAAGCAGGCCGGCGAGGAACTCCTCGACGAAGAAGGCGAACGGGCGGTCCAGCGCGAAGTGCGGTGCCAGGTCGCCCCGCTGAAACACCGTCACCATGTAGATGACCTCGAAACCGAGGATGACCAGGAACAGAATGCCGAACCGACCCCAGACCTCGCGCGACGTATCGGGGCGGGAGGCGGGCACGATCACAACATGGCGTTCCAAGCCCGGGATCCGAACGATCAGATGCAGGATCCCCAACGGTCCGAATACACCGATCGTGCGGCTCGCGGCGAGCCCGACCAGGAACCAAACCAGCGAGAACGCCAGGGTGACGAGGAGCAACACGAGGAGGATCCCCAGGAAGTGAACGTCGGTCCAGTGCGCTTGGTCGTGAAAGAACTCGAGCACCACCAAAGCGTAGACCACGACGAATCCGAACGGAACGAACCCCAGAGCAACCAGGGGGAGGGAAGTGGAGGGCGAAGGAACGGACGGAGCCCCGGCGACGGTCGGGGACACCACGATCGCATTCTCGCTGTTCACGAACCGGTCCACGGGTCACCGATAGCTAATCGTGTCGGTCGACGCGCGGGGGACGCTCGTAAGGGTGGGGCGACCGGGGGCTTGGGATCCAAATTCCGGGTGCGATGAGAGGGGCGCGGAAGAAGTGCCTTCCGAGTACGGTCCCACGCGGCGGAGCAACGGCAGGCACTGACCGACGGTATCCACGGACGTCGAAGTTTCCGGAACGCCCGCCTAGGGGCATACCCTCTGTCCTCTTTTCACGTGCCGCTCGGCCGATCCGAACGCCCATTCGAATCGTTCCGGTCCATCGGCCGAAGGCAAATCACCGTTAAGTGAGCGCGACGAGGTGAGTGATTTCGAGGATAGCCCATGAACGTCGAGGCTCCGCTCGCGTGGTTCGAGAGATTGCCCTGTGCGGTGACCGTCTGCGACCGGAAGTACACGATCCTCTACATGAACGACCGCGCCGCCGAGGTGAACGCGAAGGACGGAGGCAAGACCCTCGTCGGAAAGAACATGATGGACTGCCATCCCCCCGCCGCCCAGGAAAAACTCCGGAGAGTGATGGACTCGGGCCAGCCCAACGTGTACACCATCGAGAAGAAGGGCGTCCACAAGATGATTTACCAAGCGCACTGGAGACGGCAGGGGCGTGTGGCCGGACTCGTCGAGATCACGTTCGAGCTTCCCACGGAGATCCCGCACTTCGTCCGGAGCTGAACGTCGACCAACGGCGGCGTTGGTATCACCAGTCTCGCGTGGGGCGAAGGGCCCTCGCCGAGAGGCGCCCTCATGGGCGCGCCTTTCGGCGCGCTCAGGGGGTTGGGGGTTGGGGCGCGCCTCGTCGGGTCCGACGGGGTGGCCAACCCGGTTCGAGGACCCCCACAATCTGTAGGATTAGGAAGCCTACGACGAACACCACGAGCGCGATCAGGGGCAGGTCAAGATACGTAAAGTAGGACCTCACCACGTCCCAGTTCGAGCGAAGAACCATCCCCGCGTAGATGAGCGCCAGCGTGAAGGGAATCGACCCGAGTAGCGTATAGACCCCGAAGCGTACCGGATCCATTCGGGCCGTTCCGGCGGGATAGCTGATGTAGCTCCGGATGACCGGAACGAGGCGGGCGAGCGCGACCGTGATGTCGCCTCGCCGCTCGAAGAACCGGTCGACCCGCTCCAGATGCCGCGGTTCGAGCCGCAGGCGCCCAATCCCGAGTCCGGTGATCCGGTGCCGCCACCATCGTCCGACCGCGTAGGCCGCAAAAGAGCCGATGAGGCCGCCTGCGAGAGCCGCGGTCAGCGCCCATCCGAACGAGTAGGTCCCGTCGGCGATCAGGAAACCGGCGAACGGTAGAATGATCTCGCTCGGTATCGGAGGGAGTCCGAAGCTCTCGACCACCATCAACGCGAGGAGGCCGGGAATTCCGATCGTCGTCATCACGGTCGTGATGATGTCCACGAGCGACCCGATCAGCGAGAACGTCACGGTGGATCGCCTCGGCCCCCCCGCCCCGTTCTACCGCCCGCCGGAATCCTTTCCCTTCGGGGTAGCGAGAACGGCAGGGGGGTGTCCCCTTCGAGGGAAAATCCGGAGCGAGAACGGTGTCGGACGCCCATCCGAAAAACAGCTCGCCCCGGGATAAAGAGTCGCACCGCCGTCCGCCTATCAAGCGCAGCCGGAAACGGCATAATCGTCCCCGTTGAACTCGGCGAATCCGTAGTCTTCGTAGAGGTCCGACTCGGTGACGGTCACGTGGTTGACGGGGTCGTAAAAGACGGTCACACCGTTAGCCGCATTATACGAGAGGATGACCGACGGTCCGAGCAACTTGTGGAGTTGGGAGAGCGTCGACGCGGAGATCGAGGGGTTGTCGGTCTGACAGCTGGCCTGGATCCCGCCTCCCCCACCGCCCCCTCCGCCACCGCCGCCCCCGCCGCCTCCGAGGCCTCCTCCCGGCGAGGTCGGCGTCTGAATGAGCGGGAGCGTGTTGTGCGCTACTGGATTGGCCCCGACCACGGCCGTGATGACGATCAGGGTCAGGATCCCGGCGCCCACTCGGTAACTGGCGGGCCATCGAAGGGAGGAACGCCGGGGGGACCCCGAGTTCCGGGCGGTCGCCCGAGCCGAGGCGCGCTGCGGTGCGGTCGCCTTCGCGGCGTGGTACCGGAGCATCAGGGCGAGCGTGTTACCGAGCAGAAGTGCGATGATAATCCCGAGGCTGGGCAGGAAGAGGGGAAGGAAGGCCGCGCTCACTCCGATCACACCGGCGTAGAGAACCTGTTCGTGTGCCGCCCCGGGCGCGGTCCGAGGTTCGACGACCATAAACAAGGCGAAGAACAGCGTCGCGGGGTCGAAGGCCTGCAGCAACAGGACGTGCGAGTCCAGACTGGCTCCCACCACCACGTGCTGGACGGCCGCGAGAAGGCCGTAGGTCAGCAGAAAGACCCCGGGAAGCCGCCACTGGTTCGGGCTTCGTGCCAGCAACGAGAGGCCCAGGGCGACCAGGGCGATTTCGCCGTAGGGGCCGATCCCGACCCACCAAGCCGGCGCGAGACCGAGGAACAGGGTTCCGAGGAGGATGCCGGTGGCCGCGGGATTGAACCAGGGACGACCCTTGAAACGCAGCACATGCCGGAACGCGACCGCGGCGAAGACGACCGTCGCCAGAAGCACGAGACTCGCCGTCGGGGGAAAGATGAGAGCGACGAACAACCCGGTCGCGAGGGCGGAATCGGGGACCCGGGGCCGGTCAAATCGAACCGATTGAAACCCGAGGTCGGCGACCGCCGCAATGATCGGAGCGATTACGAGAGAAGAAATGCCGAGTCCGCCGAGGTAATTGGCCCCGTAGACGCCGAGGACGAGCAACGACAGCCAAAGGAGACGGGCCGGAGGCAGCGCCCGGCGGAATCGAATCCGTGGCGTCCGTTCCGGGATTGTACTCTCGGGAGGAGCAACCGCGGAATCCACAATCCTCCGACTCGGGAACTTGGCTTAAACCCTCCACTTCGGCCCGGGGGAGCCGACGGGGGTCCGGCCCAGGTAGCGGAACGACCGCGATGCGCGCCGATCGAGGGTGCCCACAATGACCCGTGGGTCGCCCTCCGTCCTCTCCGGCGGGCGCCGATAGCCCCGAATTCCCTTGACGCGGGCTTTAGATAGTCGAATTTGGCACGACAGGACATGACCGACCTCTCAGCCATCGTCGGGGTCGGTGTTTTGGTCGTGTCGCTCGGGACCGGCGGACTTGCGCTCGTCTTCTTGAGGGGAAATGCGAGGCTCGACGCCATCCTGCGAGCCTTCGCCCAGGTCGCGCTGATTCCCTCGCGCCGCCGCCGTTTCCTTCTCGTGCTCTGGGTCGAAATATTCTGCTTCCTTGTCACGGGAGTTCTTCTGGGGCTCTATCGCCTGGGATTCCAGTTTGGAAGCGACCCCGACCTTTGGTTCACTCTCTTCTTTCTCGCTGGAATGGCAACCCTGGGAGCCTTGGTGTGGGTCGGTCTCCGCCCAACCCGGCTAACGGAGCTCGAGCGCTCGACCGCAGAGAAGGACGCGCCCTCCATATTGGAGAGCCTTTGGATGGTACCGTACCGCCGCCTCGTTGACGAGCCGCCGGAACGTCCTAAGCCCTGACCTTCGGCCGACGATTCGTTACTCGGCTTGAACGGCCGTGCTGGCGGGCGCCCCAGATCTGGGGGTGGAGGATTCGCCACCGAGAGAGAAACGGGGATCCTGGAGGGCTCAAGTCTCAAGGAGTTCGGACACGGGGGTGTCCTTACAACCTTGGGTAGATTTCCCTCCGTCTCTGAGACGTCGGGGACCTGGCCAACGCCAGCCACGTCAACCCGATCGAGACCCACTAACGGACGATCCCTCGCTGGCCGTCCACCGCGTCGACCTACACGGATTGGGGCGAGGCGGAGGAGACCCTCCGCCTCGCCATCCAGCGGCTCAATCGGATTCAATGGGTGGCCAATTCACATCCGCACACCGCCAGTGGACGCGCCACTAAAGGAGCTTTCCGGCACGGATGACGGTGGTCCCGTCGATCGCGATCTCGGAGCCGGCGAGCGAAATCCAAGTAAAGAAATTCGATCCGTTGGAGCCCCTGAGATACCGGTTCCCCCCGATCTGCAGAGAAACGGAGCCGCACTCGACTGTCTCCAAGTTAGGGACGTCCTTGACGGCCGGGTTCAGCCCGAGTTTGAGAACGCTGGTACGGTCCTTGCCCGCCGTGCCGTTCTTGTATTGGCGGGCAAACTCTTTCTCTCCCTCCTCGAAAGAATACGAAGTAAGCTTACCCTCAGCGAATTCGAGCTTTCCCCCGGCGTGCACGTTCCACCAGATATTGGTCCGGCGGTTGGCGTGGAAACTCCCCTCGGCGGTTTTGGAGTCGAGGACCACGTCGAGAGTTCCGGCGGGGACTTGCTGCAGCATGCCCGATGGGGAGTCTCCCTTGTGGTATGGGTGGGGTCTTCCGTCGAACAACCGTGGAGCGACGCCGGCCAGGCCGACTTCCACGTCGGTTCCGTTGGAGTGGGTGATCCGTACCTTCTTCCCGTGTAAGAGCGCCTTGGATAGCCGAGCCGCGCTTTTGGCCGTCTCCTCCGGGTCGACGAGACTTGCCCACAGCACACTATCCTCCCACTGCGCGAGGTCGAGGCCCCACTTCCGAGCCCGTCCCTCCGTCACGAACCCCTCGGTCATCCGCACGCCGCGGAGCCCCGCCTTCCGGGCGACCTCGTACCAGGGCCAGTTCCAGGCGAACGCTTCGTTGCCGGGCTTATCGGGAAGCGTTTCGATGCGGTCGGTGTCGCCCGGACCCCAGAAATTCACGTACACATCCGCGGCTTTCAGCGCCGCCCACTCCGGGGCGCTCGACTTGCCGAGGAGCTTGCTCTGCCTCCGGTCGATCGCCCGCCACCACGCATCCTCGTCACTGTGGACGAGGAGGACCTTGCCGCCCACACGGCGGACCTCATCGACCATCGCCGAGGCCATAGGCATCGTGTGGTCCCATGATTCGATGATCGCGTTCTCTCCCGCCCGGACCTTGAGGTATTTGGTCACGATGTTGCGGGCCCCGTCGCGCTGCAGCTTCGAGGGGGTCCCCTTTGACGACATATCCATTGTCCCGCCGCGTGAGAGGTGGGTAGACGATACCAGATTTGAGCCTGTAGGTGGGTGAAGAATAGCTATCCTAAATTCGAAAGGGGCTAACCTCCCGCGAGGAGACGAAAACGGCTCGCCTTGCACGCTCCTCGCGATCGGTCATGCTATGTACGTTTCCGCTCAACTCGGAATCGCCGGTCCGGGTTGAGGGAACTCTCCGCGGACCGGACGATGGCTACATTCTCGCCCGAAGCGCGGGTGTTCGTGCACGCAACATGCTATCGGCGTCGTTCACGCACTTGGACAGCGGCGGCCACGAACTCCTGAGTCGCCTCCCGCACAATCGAACGGGCGGCCGTCTTACGACGCCGCATGACCGACCTGGCGGCTCGACGACCCAGGAAAGTGAGGTTGGTAGGGAGTGCCCCTGCGGAGGATGGCGGCACAGATCCTGACGAGCTTGCGAGCGGCGGCCACCGCGCCGTCGTTGGCCGCCCCTCGTCGGGCCACGCGACGACCCACCTTGGCTACATCACCCTTCTTCTCTCGGAGGCGGACGTTCCACTGCCCCTCGACCAGGACCCACTTCAGGATCATGTTGCAGTCCCAGACGAGTCGGCCGTGGTGGGCCCTCTCCCCGGATTGTCGGACGGAGGGACAGAGGCCACAGTACCGCACGACGGCGTCGAGGCTGTAGAACCGCTCGATCGGACAGAGGAAGGCGACCAGGGTCATCGAGGTGAACTCTCCGACGCCCGGGATGGTGGCCAGCAGCTGGGCCTCCTTCGACTCGAGGAAGGCGCGGTGGATCTCACGGTCCAGCGGGATCGATATTTCGTCGAGCTTCTCCAGGGTGTCGAGGCCACGGTTCACCTCGGGAATGTTGTGGACTCGGAGTGCGCCACGAAGCCTCCGTCGGGTGAGGATCTCCGACCGATAGGGAATGCCTTTCTGGAGGAGGAGGGCGTACGTGTGACTGGCGACGGCCTTCCATTTGGCGTGATAGAACACGCGCTCTCGAACCAGGCGCCGGAGGGCTCGTTGATGGGGAGAAGGGGCGTACGACTCGGGGATCGCGTTCAGTCTCGCCAGGAGCGCGAGCTTCTCGGAGTCCACCTTATCGGTCTTCAGCGTGGTCTTGCTGACGAGTTTGACCTTGAGGGGGTTGGCGAGGAGGACCTCCGCGCCCGTCGAGGCCGCGGCATCGTAGGTGTGTTCCCACACGTTGCAAGCCTCCATCACGACCCGGAGGGGTCCGGGAATCTCTCCGAGGAAGCGAAGGAGCTCCTCATCAGAGACTCCCAGCTTCTCCTGTCGAATACGGTGGCCCAGAGGGTCCACCGCGGTCGCCATCGTGCTCGTCTTACTCAGGTCCAGTCCGACGTAGGTCCGGTTCTCCATAGGTCGCCGCCGAGGGGTGGACAGGCGGCGACTTGCTTGCGGCTTCCGCACCATCGCGGAAACGTATCATGTCCAATCGAACGCGGGGCCGTTTTCGTGATCCAGCCTGGGTTTGGGCTATTCCTGAGCTGGACTCGAATCCCCTTCGCGTTTCTCTATCGGTGGAAATCGCCCGTGCTGGGATTCGAACCCAGGTCTGAGGCTCCGCAGGCCTCTAGGATAATCCATTGCAGCGGGAGGGGGTTCGTGCCCCCGTCCCGTAGCTACCCCACACGGGCATCTCGGGTCCTCGCTCGTTCCCGGCGCGCCGAGGGGGGTCGTCTATAAAAGCCCGGGGTCGCGGCCTCTCCTCTCGGAACGCTCCTTTATACCGGACACACGCTCCGTGGCCCGTCCATCCCGGTACCGAGCGGATGAGTGAGACCTCCGACCACGACGCCTGGGAGTCGCTGAGCAAGCTGCCGACGGGCCGGAGGATTGAAGTCTCGGACGGGCATGGGCACAGCTGGACCGGCACGGTCGTCCCTCGCCACGATTTCTCGGGAGACCGGGTGCTTCAACTCAAACTGGAAAGCGGATACAACATCGGTGTCCGAATTGAGCCCGTGTTCCACTATCGAGAGCTCGGACCCTCCGGACACGGCCCCGGAGCTGCGCCAAGGCCTCCCGCTCCCCCACCGACGGCCGACGCGGGTCCGTGGGTGGCCTTGCTCACCACCGGGGGCACGATCGCTTCCCGCGTGGACTACGAAACCGGAGGCGTGCGGCCCGTGAAGGAGGAACGCGAGATCCTCGACTTCTTCCCGGAACTCGAATCCTCCGGGCGGATTCGGATCGTGCCGGTATTCGACCGACTCAGCGAGGACCTGGTCCCGGACGACTGGCGGGTGCTCGCCGAGAAGGTGGTCGCCACCTTCGCCGCGGGGGCGCGTGGGGTCGTCGTGGCGCACGGAACCGACACTCTCGGGTTCACCGCCGCTGCGTTGAGCTTCCTTCTCCAGGATCTCCCCGGTCCGGTGGTTCTTGTCGGTGCCCAGCGTTCCCCCGACCGTCCCTCGTCGGACGGTGCTTCCAATCTCCGAGCCGCCGTGGAGGTGGCGCACGACCCGCGCGTCGGAGAGGTCGTCGTCGTGATGCACGCGGGACCTTCCGACGACCGTTTCGCGATCCATCGAGGTACGTGGGTGCGAAAGATGCATTCGAGCCGCCGGGACGCGTTCCGAAGTCGGAACGGGCCGCCGCTCGGAGTGGTGGAGGGCGGCAAGGTCAGCCTCCAACTCCCGGTGCGGCCCTCCTCAAAGGGACCCGCGCGAATGGACGGCCCGATCGATACCCGCGCCGGGCTGCTCTGGTTCTACCCCGGGCTTACCCCGGAGCGAGCGTCGCGATTTGCCGAGGGCTGTCGTGGACTCGTCCTGGCAGGGACCGGACTCGGGCACGTCGGGGCCGATCATCTCCCTTGGATCCGCGCGGCCACCGAACGCGGCCTCGTCGTGGCCATGACGACGCAGTGCCTCGAAGGCAACGTCGAACCGTACATCTACTCGACCGGGCGCGACCTCCTCCGGGCCGGAGTGCTCTACCTCGGCGACCTCCTTCCCGAGACAGCGTATGCCAAGATGGTGTGGGCCCTCGGCCACGCCACGGATGCGGCCGGGGTGAGTCGACTACTCACGACAGACCGGGCGGGCGAGTTCCACGACCGACACGACGCGAGGGAGAGCGCGTGAAGGCGGGGCTCGAGGTCCACCAGCAGCTCGCGGTGGGTAAGCTGTTCTGCGCGTGCCCCGCCGACCTCTCCGAGGAAGTGACGGGAGCCTTCACTCGGAGCCTCCGTGCTGCCGGAGGTGAGAGCCGGGCTGTGGACATCGCCGCGGCCTACCAGGCCTCCCGTGGCCTCGTCTACCGGTACGAGGCGGGTCCGTCTTCCTGTCTCGTCGAGATGGACGAGGAGCCGCCGCATCCGCTCAACGAAGCCGCTCTCGACACCGCCCTCACCCTCGCCCTCCTCCTCGGTGCCCGCCCGGTCGATGAGATCCAGGTCATGCGGAAGATCGTCGTGGACGGGTCGAACACGACCGGCTTCCAGCGCACGGCTCTCATCGCGGTGGACGGCGAGCTGGAAGTGGGGGGACGTCGCTACACGATCCCGACGATCTGCCTCGAAGAGGATGCGGCGCGGAAGATTCGCGAGTCCCCGGGAGAGGTCACGTACCGACTCGACCGCCTCGGGATCCCGCTCGTGGAGGTCGCGACCGGTCCCGAGGTGACCTCGGGCCCCGAGGCTCGCGAGGTGGCGGAGGAGATCGGTGCGCTCCTGCGCGCGACCCGCCGGGTCCGGCGGGGCATCGGAACGGTCCGAGAGGACGTCAACGTCTCGATCGAAGGTGGCCATCGTATCGAGGTCAAGGGCGTGCAAGAACTGCGAATGATCCAGGAGTACGTGGAGCGGGAGGTGGCCCGCCAGACGTTCCTGCTCGAGGTGCGGAACGAACTTCAGCGGCGGCAGGCCCGAGTTCCCCCGGACCCTCCCCTGGAGGTGACGGACCTCTTCCGAGAGGTGACCACCGGTCCCTTCTCCGGGGCGGGTCGAGGCGGTCAGGTGGTGCTCTCGGTGGAACTCCGGGGTTTCGGCGGGCTCCTTCGATCGCCCCCCGGCAGCGACGAGCGGCTCGGCCGGGAACTCGCCGACCAGGCACGTTCGGTCGGACTTCGTGGACTGGTCCATTCCGACGAGCTCCCTGCCTACGGAATCAGCGACACCCTGCTCGCGGCTCTTCGCGCACGCCTCGCTCCGACCGACACGGATGCCTTCGTCCTCGTCACGGACCGCTCGCGCGAACGCGCCGCTCTGGCCCTCGAGCGGGTCGCGCTCCGGGCCCGGGCCGCGATCGAGGGCGTTCCGGGCGAGACCCGCGACCCGCTGCCCGACGGCCGGACCCGGTACTCCCGACCGCTCCCCGGCCGGGACCGAATGTATCCCGAGACCGACATCCCACCGATCGCGGTCACGGCGGAGAGACTGGAGCGGCTCCGCTCGCAACTTCCCGAACGCCCCGCGGAGCTCGAGGCACGGCTCGCTCGCGCTCATGGACTACCCCCGGAAGTGGTTCGTCAGCTCGTCTACGCCGACCTGGTCGAACCCATGGAATCCCTGGCCGCGGAAGGACATCCCGCCGGCCTCGTCGCCCGTTTGCTCACCCAGGACCTGCCGGCGGTACCGCCGCCGGTTCAGGAAGCTCCTCCGTTCGATCCTCCGCTCGCGATGTTGAGCGAACTTCTCACTGCGGCCGAGTCCGGGCGGATCGCCAAGGAGGGCATTCCGACGGTGCTCGCGGTCCTCGCCGCCGGTGCCCCCTCGGTGGACGTCGCGATCGGGCGCGCGGGGCTCAGCGGTTTCTCCCACGAGGACCTGCTCGCGCTCGTTCGCAAGGTGATCGAAGCGAACGCCGAATTGGTCCGGACCCGGGGCGAGGCCGCCTTCTCCCCCCTCATGGGCGACGTGATGCGCGAGGTCCGGGTCGACGCGACGGCCGCGAGATTTCCGAGACGCTCCGTCAGGAGATCGACGGCTTCCGCGGTCGAGCTCACCCACCGTGACGAGGTCCGGTCGCGATGGCGCGTAGGTCCGGCGGTCGAGGGAAGGCGCAGCGGCCTCGCCTGCGAGCGCTGGTCACCGACGTCGACGGCACGCTGACGGACGCCGACCGCCACCTCGACCTTCGCGCCGCCGGCCTCGTCCGCCGGATCGAGCGGGATGGCATTCCGGTCATTCTGGCTACGGGGAACGTGCTGCCGATCGCTCTCGCTCTCTGCCGCGTGCTCGGCCTCACCGGACCGATTGTCGCGGAGAACGGCGGATTGGTCTACCATCGCGATTCCCGCGGACGAGATGTGGTCGAACGGCTCACCGATCGTCGGGTGGCCCTCGCGGCCTTCCACCGGCTGCGGGCGGCGGGGCTTCCGGTCCGGCAACTGTTCACGGACCGCTGGCGGGAGACCGAGGTCGCCCTCGAGCCGACGGTCTCCGTCTCCGCGGTCCGGAAGGTCCTCGGAACGAGCACGGTGGACGTCGAGTCGACGGGCTACGCTCTCCACTTGATGGAGAAGGGGGGCGGGAAGCTCCCCGCCCTGGTGCGGGCGCTCGCGTACGGCAGTCTCGCCCCGGCAGATTGTGTCGTCCTCGGGGACGGAGACAACGATGTCGCCATGCTCCGAGCCGCCGGGTTCGGTGTGAGCTTCGCCTCCGGGAGTCCGCGCGCCCGACGCGCGGCACGGTACGTGACGAAGGCCAAATTCGCCGCCGGGTTCGTCGAAGGGCTTAAAGCGAGCGGAATCCTCGACTGACCGGTCCTACCGGGAGGGACCGAACTTGCTCGTTGGCCAATGCGCTCGGTGCGGGATGCCTGCCAGTCTGGGTTGTACCGTCTGCGGCCGGACGTTCTGTCGGAACTGCCTCGACATGGACGAGCGTACTTGCTCGGACTGTACGGAAGCCCTCAAGCATGCGAAGAGCCCGGTCGAGACCCGACCCCCTCCGTCGCGTCGCGTCCAGCGAGCGGCGCCGCGCCCGGGACGCATTCAGTAATCGTAACCTGGGAGGACCAACGGTCCCTTCGGGTAGGTCCGACCGAGCGCGATCAACACTACCCCGAACGCCCCGACGACGACCCCGAATCCGAACGTGGCCCACGCGTACGGCCCCAGGGACGACGTGATCGCAAGGCCGGCGATCGTCTTTCCGCCGGTGCCCGCGAGGTAGTGCACGAGCAGATTGAGGAGCACCGCGAGCACCCAACCGAGTGCGATCAGGATGCTCCCGGCGATGAGGTAGCCCGCCCGCTCGTCTCCCCCCGGGTCCATCGGAGGGACGGCCGGGGTCTCCTGAAGGTCCACCACGCGGGGTTCACTCGTCCGACCCGTAAAGGGGTTACGGACGGACGCGGGGATCGGTCGCCGAGCTCCCGGTTCAGCCGAGCGCCCGGAGATGAGGCAGCGCCTCGTTCGCGGCGTCGAGCGAGCGCGTGGTGTACCGGACCAGTTCCGCCTTCTGGGCGGAGGAGAGCGCCATCGCGACGTGGCTCCAGTGCACCGCCACCGAATCGCCCGAGGAGAGCTCCGGCAGGATCTGGCGGTCGAACGGGAGCGTACGCTCCACCTCCTTTTCGAGGGTCAACCGACCCTCCTCGACCGATAGCGTCGGGCCGCGAAGCTGGACCGAGCTTCCGCGGAGAGCCGTGACCTCGGCCCAGGCCGGCCGGCAAGCCTCCATGTTCGCGATCGTCGTCTCGACGTGACCCGTAACCTCCCCGACCCCGACGAAGGCGACGTGGAATGCGTGGTGTGGGAGGGGGTGTTCGGGCAGCCAGCGGGCGAGTCGGTCCGCGGTCGACCGGGGAAGTCCGCGACGCACGAGCGCATCGAGGAGATGGCGGAAGTCGTCGCGGTCGAACGCGTCGAGGAGGTCGTTCCCGACCCAGTATGCCTCCACGACCGCGCGGTCGAACGGGTCGAGATGGTGCTTCGCGGCGATGGCTTCCAGGTACGGGTTCAGCGCCTCGAACCGGCGCAAGGCGTCCCGGGCCCGGTCGAGGTCGGCGTTCTCGGTGATCGCCCGGTAGAGCGCCGGCTCCGCGTCCCGCGGCCCGCAGTACTGGAGCCGGTTCGTGGCGATGCTGAACCTGGCGCAGAGGGCGACGCCGTCCATCTCAGAGGAGGTCCGGTTGGGGTCGACCCCAATGGAGGAGGAACGACCAGGCCTCCCGGAGTTGGACGAGACCGATCACGACCCCGACCCCGGCCACGACCGCAACGACCCCCGCCGCCTGAGCGAGGGTGAACGAGGCCCCTTGGACGAGGACCGAGAGGACCCAGGTGATCGGGAACCCGAGGACGAGCGCCGAGCTCGCCACGCCGAGGTCGACCCGCTTGAGGCCCGGGTAGAAGCTCGCCACGAACGCGCCGAGAAGGGCCGCGCTGATCCCGACCCATTCCCACTGGGCGCCCGAAAAGCCGGCCACCGTGCCCCACTGGGTGGTGAGCGAAAGGTATCCGACGAGGAAGGCCGCCCCGAACCCCATCCGACCGAGCGCTACGGTCGCCGATGGGAGGTCCTTGAGCGTTCGCTTCGAGATGGTGTACTCGGCGGCCCAGAGGACGGTCGCCGCGAGGACGTAGGCGGTCCCGTCCGTCCAGATCGGGGACGTGAGCGAGAGCATGAGCACGCTCCCGCCGAGCAGGAGCGACGCGCCGAGGGCGACGCGCCAGTGGAACTTCTCGTGCAGGAAGACGACCCCGAAGACGGTCGCCCAGAGGAAAAGCGTCCGATACCCGAACGTCGCGGTCGCTGCGCCTCCCCCCGCCGCCGCGATCTGCAGACCGTGGAAGAACAAGAGGAACGGGACGGCGCCTCCGATGAGGCCGATCAGCACGAGGCGCCCCCAGTCGATGGCCCGCAGGGACGGGGCGCGCAACGAGCGCGTGGCGAAGAACGCGACGGGGAGGAACGCGGCCGCCACCATCACGTTGCGTACTGTGACGAAAGCGTCGGAGCTGGTGCCCTTGACCGCGTAGAAGTTCACGAACGTCGATACTCCGCTGATGAACGCCGTGGCGAGGACGAGCAGGACGCCGGGGCCGACCCAGGAAGGCCGGTCGCTCATGGTGCCCCTCCGGCGGCGGCCGTGGCCGGAGTCTGGGCCGCCGAGACCGCCAGCTCACGGGCGTACGCGAGCGCTTCGCGGGCTTCCTCTTCCGCGAGGCGGCGGGTCGCGAATCCCGCGTGTACGATGATGTAGTCCCCTACCTCGGCTTCCGGGGTCAGGACGAGGTTCACGGTCCTCAGGGCCACGCCGAAGTCGACCTCCGCGATGCGGAGGTCCGGGGTCGGCGCGTCGATCCGAACGATCTGTCCCGGGGTCGTCAAGCACATGGTCATCCCTCCTCGAGGGCGCGAACGGCGGTCGACCGTAGCCGTCCTTCCCTCTTCAACGTCATGGGTCGGTTCGGTCCGTTGTGTTCGGCCGTGGTGCGTGCGTCCCCGGTCTCGCTTCGTGCTTCGGTCATGGTCGTCCTTCGTCGGCGTCCACGTCAAGGCTGCGTAGGATCACGGTCTCCGCGTTCGGATGGTTGCGGTCGGAGGAGGTCTCGATCTCGACCTCGGACCCCGAGAGTGCCGTCCCCGTGACCGCATGGGCCCAACGGTCCTTCAGCTCGGGACCGCCCAGATGGGAACGGGCGCCGACCCAGAGGCGGACCCGCGTCACGCGGGCGGCCCCCTCGTGGTGCGCCACCTCCTCGGCCCTGCGGACGAGATCCTTCAGCATCGCTTCTTCATGCATGGGCGGCCTCCTCGGCGCCCGGGGGCATCGACCGGTCCGCTTCGAGCTCGGCCAGGATACGGGCGGTCGCCTCCTTCACGCCGAGGGCGACGGACGGAGTGAGCCCGGTGCCGATCTCGACATTGTCCGCCTCGATACCATACACGACGAGATGGCGAGGAAGACAACCCAGCCCCTTCGCGAGGGCCACGGCCTCGGCGAGCGATAGCCCATGGGTCGAGGTACCGGTTCGGAACCCGGGGAAGAATCCATCGCCCGGCTCGAGCCGATGGACCGTGCCGGGTTGCGCCCCGGATCGGACGGCGTCGACCACGAGGACTCGTTCCGCGCCGCGCCATAGTTCGAGGAGAGCGATCCCCTCGGAGACGCATTCCTCGACCCGGGCCTTGCCCTCGAGATGCGGACGGAGCGCGCGGGCCACCTCGAGGCCCGAGGCGTCGTCGTTCCGATGGTCGTTGCCGAGCCCGATCACGAGCGGCAGCGACTCCGGCCGCGGGGGGTTCGAGGAGGTCGGCTCGCTCATCCCACTCTCACCGCCGCGCGTAGTCCATCTTGAGGAAGTGCGTCGCGCACGAGATGCACGGGTCGTGGTTGCGGATCGCCCTCTCGCACGCGTCCGTGAGCGTGGTCTCGTCGAGCGCGAGGGATCGTTCGACCAAGTGCCGTAGGTCGTCCTCGATCCGCTTCTGGTTCTGCGAGGTGGGGGCAACGATCTTCGCGTCCTCGATGAGCCCGCCCGGAGCGATCCGGTAGCGATGGTAGAGGATCCCGCGGGGTGCCTCGGTCACGGCGGACCCGGTCACGGTCCCCGTGACGGGAGGGGGCTCGACGAAGGACTGCTCGGGCCGGTGATAGTGGTCGATGATGCGCATCGCCTCTTCGATCGCGTAGACCGTCTCGATGGCGCGCACCACGATGCTCTTGTAGGGATTCCGGACGACGTCCGGGAGACCGATCGACCGCGCCAGCTGGGCGGCGCGAGGGGTGAGGTGGTCGTGGTTGAGGGCGTACCGGGACAGCGGGCCGACGAGGTAGGAACCGCCCCCCTGGTGGATGGATTGAAGGGCGTTCGAGTACGGTGCTTGCACCTCTTCGAACGCATCCTCCCAGCGGTCGTTCGCCACGTTGACGCCTCGGCTCGAGACGACGTTCCCCTCGTTCAACGGGTATTCGTGCTCGTGCCGCAGGGCGACGAACTCGTAATCCTCCTCGATGTCGGGGAAGTCGAGGCCGGCCGCGAAGCGAACGGTCTCCTCCGCGAGGAGCAGCGCCCGCTCGAGCTCGGGACGGAACGCCTGGAGCTCGGCGACGGTCGGCGCGCGGTAGAACCCGCCGACGCGGACGTTGATCGGGTGGATCTCGCGCCCTCCGAGGAGGGTCATGAGCGAGTTCCCGATCTTCTTGAGCGCGAGCGCTTTCTTCACCGCTTCGGGATGGTCCCCGGCCATCTGGATCGCGTCCTGATAGCCGAGAAAGTCGGGGGCGTGCAGGAGGTAGATGTGCAGGACGTGGCTTTCGATCCATTCGCCGCAGTAGAGCAATCGACGCAGCTCTCGGATCGGCCCGTCGACCGTCATGCCGAGCGCCCGCTCCATCGAGTGGACCGAGCTCATCTGGTAGGCGACCGGGCAGATTCCGCAGATCCGCGCGGTGATGTCCGGAGCCTCGAGGTACGACCGGCCCCGCAGGAACGCCTCGAAGAACCGTGGCGGCTCGAAGATCTTGAGCTGGACCTCCTCGACGCGATTGTCCTGGATGCGTACTTTGAGGGCCCCCTCCCCCTCCACCCGCGCGAGGTAGTCGACGGCGATCGTCCGCTCGGTCATGGGGTCGTTGCCTCCGCGGCGGCGGCTTCGCTCGCCGCCTTGAACTCCGGCGCGTTCGCGTTGAAGGTGCGGAACAAACGCATGACCGCGGGCGGGGCCATGCCGAGCGTCTTGAGCTCGCGGGTCAGCGACTTCGTGTTCGGGGTCGCCTGGGGTCCGAAGCATCCGTAGCAGCCTCGGTTGAACGCCGGACAGATCGCGCTGCATCCGGCCTGCGTGACCGGCCCGAGGCACGGCGTGCCCTGGGCGACCATGACGCAGACATTGCCGCGGCGCTTGCATTCGATGCAGACGCTCTCGTTGGGAAGGTTCGGCGCGCGACCCTGCAGGAACGCGCCGACCGCCTCGAGCAGCTGGGCCTTGCTGATCGGGCAGCCCCGAAGCTCGAAGTCGACGGGGACGTGCTCGGCGATCCCGCTCGAGGTGGCGAGGGAGCTGATGTACTCGGGTCGAGCATAGACGACGCGACGATACTCTTCGACATCGGAGAAGTTCTTCAGCGCCTGGATCCCCCCGACGTGGCGCAGGCGCCGATCGTGACGAGAGCCTTCGATTGCTTCCGGATCTCCTTGATTCGCTCCGCGTCATGCGCCGTCGTCACCGACCCTTCGACCAGCGAGAGGTCGTAGGGTCCCTCGAGGACCGCCCGCGAGGCCTCGCGGAAATCGGCGATGTCGACCGCGCCGGCGATCGCGAGCAGTTCGTCCTCGCAATCGAGGATCGAGAGCTGGCAACCGTCGCACGAGGCGAACTTGAAGACGGCGAGACGGGGCTTGCGGGGGGGTGCCATGGCCCCTCAGACCTCCTTCACGGCCAGCAGGGGGGCGAGCGCCTTGTAGGGAAGCACCGGACCGTCCCGACAGACGAACGAGGGACCGTACTGGCAGTGACCGCAGAATCCCAGAGCGCACTTCATGTTCCTCTCCATCGAGAGCCAGATCGCGTCGGTCGGCACGCCGCGCTGGGCGAGCGCCTGCGCGGTGAACTTCATCATGATCTCGGGGCCGCACACGAACGCGGTCGTGTTGGTCGCGTCGAACCTCGCGTCCGGGATCCGGGTCGTCACGACGCCGACGTCGCCATACCAATCGCGACCCGCGGCGTCGACGGTCGTCTGAAGGCGAAGGTCGGTCCGGTGGCGCCAGGTTTGGACCTCCTCGTAGAAGACGAGGTCCTTTGGAGTCCGCGCGCCGTAGATGATCTCCACGCGTCCGAACGCCGCCCGTTCACGGAAGATCTCGTACAGCGTGGGCCGCAGCGGCGGTAGGCCGAGGCCGCCCGCGACGATGATGATATCACGGCCCCGAGCCGAATCCAGCGGCCACCCACGGCCGTACGGTCCGCGGATTCCTACGACCGACCCGGGCCCGAGGGCCGTGATCGCGTTCGTGACCTTCCCGACCTGGCGAACCGTGTGGGCGAGTTCTTCGGGATGGCTCGGGTCCCCGCTGATGGAGATCGCCGACTCTCCGACCCCGTACACGTAGACCATGTTGAACTGGCCCCCGCGGAATTGAAGACGGTCGCCCGCCGCGCGGGGCGCGAGCTTCAGCGTGATGGTATCGGGGGTCTCCTGCGTTCGGGATTGGACGACGAACGGCCTCGGGGCATAGGGGTGGGCGCTGGCGCTCGCCGTCCCGTGCGAATGTCCCCCGGGGTGGAGCGACTCAGCGGCCATGGATGTCCAGCAATTGCACCCGCGTGTTCTCGAGGCGGTCCGCGATCACCGGCAGGAGCTTCATCAGGAACTGGTAACCGAAGGCCGGATGCGCCGCGAGGGCGTAGCGGGCGGAAGCGGCGTTGATGGCGACGACCTTGGTCGGCTTCGTGGCCCGGGCATCGAACCGCCAGCGGTGCGGGGGGACGAGCCACGACCAACCGAGGATCTCGCCGCGCCCGATGGTCTCGACCGTGATCCCCGGATTGTCGGAGGCCCCGACCTCGAGCGCGATCTTCCCCTCGAACACGAGGAAGAACTCCTCGGCGAACTTTCCCTCCCGAACGATCATGTCGCCAACGTCGTACGATCTCTCCTCGGCCTTCGCCGCCATCGCGTGGACGAGCGTGGGGTCGATGCCCACGAAGAACGGGTGGCTCAGGACGAGGTCGGCGGTGGCTTCGTTACCGTTTGCGGTCATTTCTTTCCCTCCGAGGTCGCCGATAGGGGCGGCGCCGTCCGGATCGCTGCGACCTCCTCCGTGAGGTCGATCCCGACGGGGCACCAGGTGATGCAGCGGCCGCAGCCGACGCATCCCGACGTGCCGAATTGGTCGTGCCAGGTCGCGAGCTTGTGCGTGAGCCACTGACGGTACCGGGACATCACCGACTTCCGGGCCGCCTGGCCGTGCATCTCGGTGAGGCCGAGATTGAAGCAGGAATCCCACCGCCGCCATCGTTCGACCGTCTCGACCGACAGGCTAGGCGCCTCCTCCTGGTTACTGCAGAAACAGGTGGGGCACGCCATCGTGCAGTTGGTGCACGATAGGCACCGTCGAGCCACGATCTCCCAGCGGGGGTGGTCGAGGTTCTTCACGAGCACGTCGTGGATCCCGGCGGTATCGAGCGTCCGTCCCATCGACGCGGCGGTGTGGGCGACGATCGATTCGGCCCGAGCCGCGTCCGCTGCGCTGGCCGGCGTCACGGGGACGTCCGCGAGAATGGCCGCCCCGTCGGGCGAACCGACCTCGACCAGAAAGTGGTGGTGTCCGTTTCCGACGAACTCCGTGAGGATCAAGTCCGCTCCTCCTCGAACGCCCGGACCCGTGGCCATCGATGCGCAGAAGCACGTTCCCCCGGCCTGTCCGCACTGCACCGCGATGCGAAGTATGCGTCCTCGACGCGCGGCATATCCCGGGTCGGCGACCGGTCCGCCGAGGAACACTCGGTCCTGGATGGCCACGGCCGCGAGCTCGCAAGCCCGCATCCCGAGGAAGGCGAGCGGAGCGCCGTCGGTGGGTTCCGGAGCGACCGTGAAGGAAGGCCCGTCCCGGGTCGCGGTCCAGAGGCGCTCGCGAGGAGGGAAGAGGAATTTCTTCCAAGAAAACGGTCCGACCGTGTAGCCGAAGAGGGCCTCGTCCTTGCGACGCTCGATGCGGTACTTTCCGGCCTCCTGACGGTCGGTCCAACCGATGGGCAGGTCGTCGACGCCCGCGAGGCGGTCGTAGACGATCGCGCCGTCACGAACCGTGGGTCCCACGACCTGGTACCCCTTCGCGTGGAGGGCACCGAAGAGAGCCGGGAAATCCTGGCGTTCGAGGACCCGACGATCACCGACCTTCAGTGGATCCATGGTCTCGCCTCGGGTGAGCTGATGGCGCTCACGCTCGGGCCGGAGAGGACGAGAGGGTCATCCGTCGGTCGACGACCGGCGCTCCTCTCTTCCACCGCGGTCCGCACAGCATGAGAATCCAACGCCCTTCCCGACGGGGGCAGGGAGCGCCGGTAGGGATGAACGAGCGGTCAAACGACTTTGACGTGACGACCGGCTTCGGAGGAATCCCTTCCTTCGTTGACAGCGTTGGTCACGGTGGCGAACGACACCGACCCTGCCCGGAGTCGGGTCCCGGGAAGCGCGGCGTCCCTTGCTCAGCCGAATCCCGGGATCGCCTTTCCGTCGTGGCCGGAGCCGGGGCGCAGCGGAGTCTTGCGGAGCTCCTTCGGGCACTCGACCAGACGCACGAGGGGCGCGGATTGGACGATATAGGCGGGAAGGCCCGTGTTCGGGTCGTTCCCGGCCCTCAGGATGTTCATGATCTCGAGGCGGATCTCGACCACCGAGCCGTCCTTGAGCTTGAGGCGGACCTTTCCGTCCCCCTCAAGAATCGAGTAGTCAACGATCTCGGCGTTCGAAAGGTCGGGCGGTGGCGCGCCCGGAGCTCCCATCATCGGGCGCCCCGCGCGGCGACGCGAGCCTGGAGGACCGCGCGCGGGTCCTCGCCGTCGACCGTGATGCCGAGGGAGGTGCAGCTTCCGATCACCTGGTTCATCTTCTCCTCGATCGAGCGTCCGTGAAGATCGTCTCCCTTCGACTCGGCGATCCGCTTCACCGCCTCCATCGAGACGTCGCCGATGACCTCGGTCTTCGGCTTCCCCGAGCCCTTCTCCTTCTTCGCTTCCTTGAGCAGGAGCGCGGCGACCGGGGGCCGACCGACGACGAGGGTGAACTCGCGTGTGTTCGGGTCGACGCGAATGACCACCGGGACCCGCATCCCGGCGAACTCCTTCGTCTGCTCGTTGATCTTCGTGACGACCTGACCGACGTTGACGCCGAGGGGACCGAGCGCCGAGCCGAGGGTCGCCCCGGCCGCCGCCTTGCCTCCCTCGACGAGGATGCTCACTTCAATTGCCACTCTTCCCGCCTCCTCTTTCCAACATGCGCACGTGGTCGCCCCGGACGGTGACCGGGATCGGAACGACCGCTTCGATGAGCTCGACCGTGATCTCTTCCTTCGCCTGGTCGATCTTCTTCACGCGCGCCTTCTCGCCCTTGAACGGTCCCGAGATGAGCTCGACGATCGCCCCCTCGACGAACCCTTCGACCGTGATCTTGGGCACGAGCAGGGGTTCGACCTCCTTGAGGGTCGTTTCTCCGTCGACCAGCCCACGCGCCTTGCGGATCCCTTTGAGCATCTCCCGAACGCCCTCGAAACTCATTCCCTCCGCGAAGACGTAGCCGCGCAGCGACGACGGGACGAGCAACGAGAAGACGACGTCCGGCTTCTCCTCGGACCGGGCGAGCAACGTGTCAGCGACCTCGCGCTCGTAGCCCCGCGAGGTCTTGATCGCGAGGACGGCCTGACGCGCCACGCAGGCGAGGGTCAAGCGGACCGGAGACCCGCCCGCCGAGGAGGTCGCCGCGAGACGGATCTCGACGCGGTCTCCGTAGCGGACGCCCACCGGCGCGGTGATGGAGTAGGAAAGCGGAACCCCGGTGTTGGGCGCGAGCTGGACCGAGTAGGTCTCCTTGCGGGCGAAAAGCTCGATCGAGGTCTTCTTCGCAGGCGGGGTCCAGTGCACGGGCCATTCGGCCCCTTCGCCGGCATAGGTCGACGTGTAGCCGACCTCGACCGTCAGCGCGGCCGTGACCGGCTCGACGGCCCGGCTGGTGAGCACGGCGGAGAGCGTGGTGACCGTTCCGGCGGTCACATCCCGTGAGGTGTCGTCCGCCGCCTTGAGCATGAGGACGCTCGGCCCCTCCGGCTTCGGCACCACCGGTGCAACGGTCGGCGCATCGGCCGAGAAGGTGAGGTTCTTCGCCTCCGTCTTCTTCGGCGCGGGGGTCGCCGGCTCTCCGGAAAGGAGACCGATGCCCTCGTCCTTACCTTCGTTGCCCATGGTGGAAACGCTCCGGCCTAAAGGCCGCTCAGGAAGTTGGCCCAGATCCAGGGCCCGGCCTGCGAGAAGAAGATGTAGATCGCGAACCCCGTGAGGCCGATCAGCACGGCGCCGAGCCACGTCACCTCGAGGACCTTCACGTACTCCTCCGAGGTCGGTCGGCGGGCCATGCGCAGGATCCGGCCGTACTTGCCGTGGCCGACGTTGCGAAGGCGACCGTCGAATTGATCCTGGACGCGCCGCGCCCTGTCGAGGAATGCCATGCGTGGTACCTAGTGGATGATGTCGAGGTCAGGGCCGGGCTTGCGCGCCGGACCGCCCTTCGACTCCCCCGCGAAAATCTGGGGGGATTTAACTCCGGTGACCACCAGCATGACCCGGATCGTGCTCTGCATGGTGGGGTCGACCGCGGCGCCCCAGATGATCCGGGCGGTCGGACTAATAGTCTTCTGGACGACCTCGGCGGCCTTCTGGGCCTCGCTCACGGTCATGTCCGGTCCGCCGGTGACATTGATGAGTGCCCCCGTGGCTCCCGCGATGTCGACGTGCAGGAGCGGGGAGTTGATCGCCTCGAGAACTGCGTCCTCGGCCCGGTTGTCGCTTTCGGACTCGCCGATGCCGATCAGAGCGACGCCGCCGCCCTTCATGATCGTCCGCAGGTCGTTGAAGTCGAGGTTGACGAGCCCGGGGCGCGTGATGATCTCGGTGATCCCGCGGATCGCGCGGGCGAGGACCGAGTCGGCGACCTTGAACGCGGTCTGGATCGGGAGCCGGGGGACGAGCTCCAGCAGCCGGTCGTTCGGGATGGTGATGACCGTGTCGACGACCTCGCGCATGCGCTCGAGGCCCCACATCGCGTTCTCCTGGCGGACCAGGCCCTCCGAGGCGAACGGGAGCGTGCAGACGGCGATCGTGAGCGGGTTCCCTCCGTTGGCGTCCTTCGCGCACTTCGCGACGACCGGCGCGGAACCGGTGCCGGTCCCGCCGCCCAATCCAAGGGTGATGAAGACCATGTCCGAGTTCTCGAGAGCCTTCTTGAGTTCGTCCTCGGCCTCGTGCGCGGCCTGTTCCCCCACCTGGGGAAGAGCCCCGGCACCGAGACCTCGGGTGAGCCTTCGTCCGAGGAGGATCTTCCTCGGGGCATGGATCGCGAGAAGGTGCTGCGCGTCTGTGTTGCACGCGACCATATCCGCGCCCGCGAGACCCTCTTCGGCGAGCCGGTTGATCGTGTTGCAACCGCCGCCGCCGCATCCGACCACCTTGATGTTCGTCTTGAGCGAAGCGAGCACCGCCTCGAGCTCCGCGTCATCGTTAGTCGGTGGCGGGGCTTCGGGGGTCCTTTTCGAATCTCCGGGAAGGTGAGCCAGGATCTCCTGGGCTAGCGGTCGCATCACAACGGTTCCTCTCTCGGCGAGAGCATGGTCTTCATTATAAAGCGTTAGTGCGCGTTGACGAGGCGCCGGTGGAGTACACCAAGTGGGCCCCCCGCAACGACCAGATCCGATCGGAATTCGGGTTCCCGTTCGAGCGGGAGGTGGCAGCCGCTGACCTGCTCGAGTCCCTTCTGCCGCCGGCCTCCCGGGGCGACCCGCTCGCGCGTCTTCGCCCCTTGCTCGAGGGCCGCACGGTGGTCGTGGTCGGCCTCGCGCCCCGGACCGGGCCTCCGCCTCTCTGGCGACTCCCCCCAGTACCCACGCTCCGGCCTTGATCGCCGCGGACGGTGCCACGGCCACCTGCCTTTCCGCCGGGCTCGTCCCGACGATCGTCGTGACGGACCTCGATGGTCCCGTCCCGTCCGAGGTCGCAGCGAACCGGCGCGGCAGCGTCGTGGTCATTCACGCGCACGGCGACAACCTGCCGTCGTTGCAGGAGTGGGTCGGCCAGTTCCCCGGCGAGGTCGTCGGATCGTGGGCAGGCCCGCCTCGGGCCGACCTGCTCAACGTCGGGGGCTTCACGGACGGCGACCGAGCCGCCTACCTCGCCGACCATCTCGGCGCCGAGAGAATCCTGCTATGGGGATTTGATTTCGAACGAACGGCGCCGACCGACCCTGTCGCGCACGAGCAGAAGCTGGTGAAGCTCACCTGGGCCGCTCGCGTGCTCGGCGACCTGGCCCGGGACGGGAGCTCCCCGCTCCTTCTCTGGCGGCCGGACGGGACGCTCGAACCTTACCCACCGGGCAAGTACGAGGAATCGACGAGGTAGACGACTTCCATACCGTTCTCGTAGAGCGGAACGAAGGGCAGACCTTGGAACCAAACGGTCGCATTCGGGCTCAGCGGGAGCGCCGGTGCGGAAGGGTCGAGCGCGACGCCCGTATACATCACCGAATCGACCGCGACCAGCGCGATCGGGCGATTCTCGTAGGGCGTCCCGACGCTCCGTAATTCCGCCGCGGCGGCCGGCCAGCTCGACCCGGTGAAGAGCGCCGGAGTCGTGGTCCAGGTCGCGGGATTCCCGTCCGTGCCGAAGATCATCGAGCTCAATCGATGGTCGGTGGCGACCGCCCACGTCGGCGGAGCCGCGATGCCGACCCACATCCAGAGGGCGGCATCCCCCGAGGTCAGACCCTCCTCGAACCCGCCGAACTCCTTCTGGGGCGGGTAGACGATCGCCGCGTTCGCAGCGACGAGGACGACCACGGCGACGCAGGCGGCGAGGAACGCCCGTCGGCCGGCCCGGTCGCCCGCCCGCGTCACGAGCCGTGCGAGGCCGACCGCGATGAGGAGCCCGATCGGGATGAACAGGTACTCCACGTGACGGTACGGCGAGAGCGTCGAGGAGATCCCGGCCGCGGGCGACCCGGGCAAGGCGGGCGCGAGCAACGAGAGCGCGATCATCGAGCCGGCCGACAGACCGAGCGCTCCCACCCAAGCCAACACGAACGGTCCGGCCCGCGAAGGCGAGAGGACCCGTCGGCTGCCGGCGCAGACGATGCCGAGCGCGAGCACCGGTGAGAACCAAAGGATGGCCGCCGGGGTGGTCTCTTGCGTCGTCCCGGGGACGGGCGCGAAGACGAGGACCCCGATGGCACCGAAGATGATCACGCAGAGGAGCAAGGCGTCCCGCAGGAGGCTCCGGTCCGTGGGCAGACGCACCCAGGTCCGGGACGACCGAGGGCGCGCGCGACGCCAGCGAACCAGGAGGGCGACCAGGGCGATGGCGACGAGACCGAACAGCTCGAACAGGGCGAACCCGATGTACGGTCGGTTCCCGAGCGCGAAATCCAGCACCTTCGAGACGAAGGTCGTGGTTCCGTAGAACCAGAAGGCGAAGGTCCCCGTCAGGAAGGCCGCCACGAAGGTGAGCTCGCGGGCCGGAAAGCGGCGGCTCCAGAGACCGGGACGCCACATCTCGAGGAGGAAGACCCCGCCGAGGGCGCTCACCACGAAGAAGTAGGACGACAGGTGATGCGTGAGGATGAGAGCCCCGCCGACCAACGAGAGGGGAACGTACCAGCGAACGTCGCGCCGGCTCTCGACCAGCATCCAAAGCGCTCCCACGCACAAGAAGTCGCCAAGGGCGAGCGGGGCGGGGTGGGCGATCGAGAAGAGGCGGGGCATCGCCACGGAGGAGACCGCGGCGGCGAGGAGGGCGACGGTATCGTGCGGGTAGAGCCGACGGAAAAGGAGGAACAGCGGGAACACCGACAGGACGGCGATCACGGGTATCAGGATCGAGAGCGCGCTGAACGGGTCGATCCCGAGGGCACCGGCGCCACCCCCCGCGATAAGGTAGATGCCGGGGAAGTCGGGATAGGCCGACCCCCAACCGGCGTACGCGGCACCGTGCGGGAGCGACCCGGTCGTAACGAGGTCGACCGTGAGACGATAGTACTCCCCGGTGTCCGACCCGAACACCGCGTACGAAAAGTACGGCTCGAGGGCCAGGAACACGAGGAGAAGGGCCAGTCCCGAGAGGAGCAGCAGCGTCTCGGGGCGGAGCGGGGCTCGCCCGTCCCCTGTACCTCCCGGGACCTGGGGGGACGCCATCGGGTGCGGTGTAGGCGGGGGGCATCCTAAAGCCGTGCGCCCGGACCGGCGAGGCGCCGGAACCCCGAAGTCGCCCCCGCATACGCCTAAATAGGAGGGGTTGGTGCGCCCGAATCGAGGGCCTTCGAGATGCCAAGCGCCGGCCGTCAGAAATCCAAGGCGAAGCGACCGCCCCCCCGGTCGAAGCCGTCCCGATCTGCTCCCGCGAAGAGAGTAGCCCGACCCGCTCCGAAGAAGAAAGCGGCACCGGCGCCCAAGAAGCCCGTCGCTCGCCCCGTGAAGGGGTCCGCCCCCAAGGCACCTCCGAAATCGAAGGAACCCGCACCCGAGCTTCAGGTCCCTCTACCGGGCGGCCGTCGCCACGTCCTCTCGCTCTCGTTCGTCCGGGACGGCGATGAGTTCCTCGCTCGGCTCGAGACCGACAGCGGGCACATCACCGAGTTCAAGAACCGCTCGCTCGACCAGCTCTTGACCCTGGTGGCCGGGGAGCTCGAAGACCTGGTCGAATAGGGCCGAACTATCGCCCTCGAGTGAGCGACTGCGCCCCCGCGAACAGTTCCGCGTCCACGAGGTAGCTGCGGCGCGGGGTGTCCTCCCCGAAGAGCTCGATAAGCTCGACCTCTCGGCTGGAGAGCAGCCCGGCGGGGTACCTCCGAGCGACGCTCACCGAGAGGAGGCCGAGGGCGGGAAGTCGAGACCGACGGCCCCAGCGTCCGATGACGGTCACCCGGTCGGCACCGACCTCGATCGCTCGCGGGGCGGGCGTCAGGGAATAGACGACCCCACCCACGGCGAAGAACAGGAAGATGACCGTGAAGAACAGGAGTCCGTTGCTCTCGGGAGAGGCGGTCCCTCCCGGGGCGGAGCGGTCGTAGAGCACGAACGCCCCAAAGAGGGCACCGAGCGTCGCAACGAACAGTGCGGCCACGCGGATCGCCCGTTGAGAACCTCCCACGTTGGCTCGCCGCTCCACGGGAACCGACGTGGCCAGCCCCGTGTCGTGCGGAGGCTCTTCGTCCCCCGGCGACGTCGAGCCGGGAGCGCGCGACCTCGGGATTCGAACTACGCGAGGAGTGGACACGTACGCGCCTTCACCCGATTCAGGGTCGCTCGACCACCTTAAAGCTACGGGCGGAGAATCGTCGCGGTATGACCAGCCGGACCGAGTATCTCGTCCTGAGGACCGAACGACCGCGCGAGTTCGTGAACATCACCGAGCGGGTCCGCTCCGTCGTGCGCGCGAGCGGCGTGGAAGAGGGTCTCGTCCTCGTCTCGACGATGCACATCACCGCTGCGCTGTACGTCAACGACAACGAGTCGGGGCTCCTCCACGACATCGAAACGTGGGTCGACCGGCTCGCTCCTCCGGGCGAGTACGAGCATCACCGAACCGGGGAGACCAACGGGGACGCTCACCTCAAGAACCTCCTGCTCGGACACCAGGTCGTGCTCCCGGTCACGAAGGCCGACCTCGACCTCGGCCCGTGGGAGCAGGTCTTCTTCGCCGAGTTCGACGGTCAACGGCCGAAGCGGGTGATCGTGAAGGTCCTCGGGGACGCGGCCGAACGGAAGGGCTCGTCGCCGAAGGGTCGGACTTAGCCCTCGAGATGGGAGTCCGTCCCGTGGCCGATACCCGCCGGGCGCGGTAGGGGCGTGCTCGGGTCGACGAGCGGGACCTTGCGAGCGATCTCCTTCGCCATGGCCGTGCAGGAGGACGGAGGCACCGGGCGAGCGGTGTATCCGGGCAAGGCGAGGTCGTAGGTGACGAACTTCTTCTCGGCGATCGTCTCCCAGACCGCCCGGAAGACCCGGTCCGCGGCGTCCTTCTCACCGATGTGACGCAGCAGGAGTTCGAGGCACAGGATCTCCGCGACGGGGTCCGCCTTGTCCTGGCCCGCATATTTCGGCGCGGAGCCGTGAACGGGTTCGAAAACCGCGAGCTCGTCGCCGTAGAGAGCGCCGGGCGCCACGCCGAGGCCACCGGCCAGGCCCGCGCACAGGTCGGAAAGGATGTCGCCGAAGAGATTCGTGGTGACCAGGACGTCATACTCCTCGGGCTTCTTCGCGAGCTGCATGCACATGTTGTCGATCAGGCGCTCGTCGGAAACGATGTCCGAGTAGTGAGGGGCCATCTCCCGGAACGCAGTTTGGAAGAGTCCGCCGGTCGTCTTCATGATGTTCGCCTTGTGGACCGCGGTCACGCGGTGGCGACGCTCGCGGCGGGCGAGCTCGAAGGCGAACCGGATGATCCGGTCGGATGCTTTGCGGGTTACAATCGCAACGGTCTCGGCGGCGTCATGGTCCCGGTCGACCCAGTGCTCCACGCCCGAGTAGAGGCCTTCCGTGGCCTCCCGGACGACGATCAGGTCGGTTTCGGGGAATCGGGTTCCCTCCCCCGCGATCGCCCGGGCCGGACGGACGGAAGCGAAGAGGTCGAGCTGCTGTCGGAGAGCGACATTCACCGATCGGAACCCGCCTCCGATCGGCGTCGTGATCGGCCCCTTGAGCGCGAGCCGGTTCTTGCGGATCGAGCGGAGGACGTCGTCGGGAAGCGGCGAACCGGTCGCCTGGATTGCCTTCTCACCGGCTTCCACGATCTCCCACTCCAGGGAGACGCCCGTGGCCTCGCCCACCAAACGGGCCGCGTTGGTGACCTCGGGCCCGATCCCATCGCCCGGGATCAACGTCACGCGATGGCCCATCGTCACCCTCTCGGCCCTCGCGAGCTTTGGGGGGATTTAAGGAATGGGCCGCGCCGGGTCCTCAGGCTGGGCTCGGAGGAGCCGGCAGCTTGGCAAGGACCGGGCGCAGCGGTCATTCGCGGACGGGCGAGGGCATCGGTTCCGCGAGCCTCGGTGGGCCATGGCAGTTTTCACCCGAAGTGGAAGGTGGTAAACAGAATTCTTATAATCGGTAGTTATGCAACTTATGATGCAAGCGACCGCGCATACCGAGGTCCTCGCCCGAGACTGGCTTCCCCCCGTGGTTCTGGGTCGTGCCCGAGAGGTGGGCGAGGTCGTCCGCCGTCTCGACCCCCCATCGCCGAAGGCACCGCCTCCGTGGGTGGTCGGCGTTTCCGGCCCGTCCGGGGCCGGCACGTCGACCATCGCCCGGCGCGCCGCCCGGGAGGTATCGGACCGGGTCCGTGCTGGGCTGGGAGAACCTTTCCCGCGCGTGCTTTCGATCCGAACCCCTTTCTTGCGAGGACCCCACGGGGTTGCCACGTCCCTGCTGCAGCGATTCGACGAGGGGTTTGACGGCCGGGGGTTCCCCGCGGCGGAGATTCTCGCGGGCCTCTTACGCCGGATCCGCAGGGAAGCGAGGCCCACGGTCGTCCTGCTCGACGACGTAGGCGTCGGGGGCCCCGACCTCCTTCCGATCTTGCGCGCGTTCGCCGAGCCCGACCGTTTCCTTCCCGAAGGCGAGAGCGGGCTGCCGCCGGTGTGGACGATTCTCGCCGGAACCCCGGAAGGGCTCGAGGGGATCGAGCGCGGGGTGGGGTCGCGGTTCCCCGTGGGTCCGTTCATCTCCCTCAGCTCGTACGACACCGAGACCCTGCGCGCGATCGTTCGAGACCGAGCCGCGCGCGCCCTGGGGCATCCCGTGTCCCCGGCGCTTGTCGATCGGGTCGTCCACCGTGCGATCGAGGACGGCGGAAGCGCGCAGCGAGGGGTCGAGCTGCTGCGCCGCGAACTGCTAGGGCTGACGTTCCGGGAAGTTCAGGACGGCGTCCCTTCGTCCCAATTGCGCGGGGTCTCGGTCGAGCCGTGGGTCGTTCGCGCGATCGGAGCTGCAGCTCAGGGACGCTCAGCCCGCCTCGCCGACGTGAAACGGATCGAAGCCGAACTGGCCCACGCGCAAGGGGTTCGCCCGCTCCCCACGACCACGCTGTGGCGACGGATCGTCCGCCTGGAGCAGGCGGGGTACGTGCGACGGGAGATCCGGCCCGGAGGCAACGGAGGGACGCTCTCGCTGGTCCGCGTTCTGACGCCCATCGACGAGTGGGTCACGACGGACCATCGCCCGGGAAATCATCGAGGCGATGCACCGTGGATCCCTTCCGACGTTCCGGCGGTCGAGGCGGGCTCGGTGTCGCTGCGGGCGCTGCTCGGCCACCTTCCGGACGTCCTTTGAGCTGACTCGCGACCATCTCCGCGAGTCGCCGCGACCGCAGGGCCTGTTCGATCCGGTCGATCGGAGCGTTTCGAAGCGCTTCCCGGTCCGCGTACCCCGCCCGGTAGAGGAGCCGAGCCCGAACTCGACCGATGCCTCGCAGCCGGACGAGGTCGAGGAGTTCCTCGCGGACCCCGTAGCGGATGCGGAAGGAGAGGTCGTCGATCGAGCGTCCGACACGGCGCTGGAAGATGGTCGCGAGTCGTCCGGCCGCGAACAACAGCCAATCGGCGTCCTCGACCTTCGAGCGCAAGTCGCCGGCCCCGATGCCGAATCGTTGGGTGATCTCCACGATCGGCTCCTCGCTCACCCAGGACTCGAGGACGGAGGCGGTCTTGAGGGTCGATAGGAACGCTTCGAGGTCGAGGTCCAGCGGTGGCTCCTCCGGTTTCACCAGGAGCTCCTCCGACTCGTCCGTGAATCGCGTGAGGAGGTCCGCCTCCTCGCCCCGGCGCAGGAAGAGCGGTGGTAGGTCGGGGGTCGCTGCGACCGCCGCAAGCAGCGGGAAGACCCCGACCCCGATCGGCGCTCGGGAGAGGATCTCCCGCAGCACGATCGCGCTCAGTGGGTCGAGGTAGAGGTCGCTCGTCATCTGGCCAAATCTCGTGACCCGGAGCGTCTCGCCGGGAACCAGCAACTCGTTCCGCTCGAGGAACCGGCGCACGGTGCTGACCTTGGCATGGAGTTCGGGAAGCGGAAGGGTCCGACCGTAGAACGTCGCGGCAAAGAATACCTCGAGGTCCCGGTCGTTCGTCACCGCGCCGCTCGCCACGAGGGCGAGGAGATGCATGCGCAGCGCCGGCTCGGCGGCGAGACGGCTCTGGATCGGTTCGGGGGTCGCCGAAAGATAACGGTCGAGCAACCGGTCCTCGTCCTCCGGGGTCCGGGCGAGGAGGAGCGCCTCGCCCACCGGGTCGTAGCGGGGCCGGCCGGCGCGGCCGAGCATCTGGTGCACTTCCATGACCGGTATTGGAGCCTGGAGCCCCAGCCGGTCGTCGTATCGGCTCGTGTCCCGGACGATGACCCGTCGGGCCGGCAAGTTGATCCCGGCAGCCAAGGTCGGCGTCGCGACCAGCACCTTCAGCGCGCGGTCACGAAAGGCGCGTTCCACCACGCGTCGTTCGGGATTCGTCAGCGACGCGTTGTGATACGCGACGCCGTTCGGGAGGAGCCCGTTCAACCGTCGAATCCCTTCCGTTTCCTCGTCCGAGATCGCCGTGAGCTCGGCCGCCGCGGCCTTCGCCCGCGCTCGCTCGTCCGGCGTCAGGAGCCCCCGGACCGTGGGAATGAGCGCTTCGGCGAGAAGGTCGCTCGCCTTACGACTGTTGACGAAGACCAGAGCCTGGCCCCCTTCCTGGACGACCGTCCGCACGAGTCGGGGGACCGCGTCGCCGGGCGCGGGAATGTCCCGCACCGAAAGGTCGGTGAAGGTGATCCGTCCGTCGTAGTAGACCCCGAGCTTGAGCGGCACGGGGCGGAAATCCGAGGCGAGGTGATGCGCGCCGAGCCAAGCGGCGACCTCCTCCGAGTTGCTGACTGTCGCGGACAGGGCGACGATCTGAAGGTCCGGATACTTCCGACGCAGGCGCGTCAGGCTCACCTCGAGCGTCGGCCCGCGGTCGGGGTCGCGCAGGAGATGGACCTCATCGGCGACCACGACGCCGAGGCGGTCGAGCCAGGGACTTCCCCGACGCAGGAGCCCGTCCGCCTTCTCGCTCGTGGCCACGAGGACGTCGAGCTTGTCGAGCTTCTCGGCGGAGAGGTCGAAGTCTCCGATCGAGATGCCGACCTTGAGACCGAGCTCGATGAACTTCTCGAGCTCCTCCACCTTCTCCTGAGCGAGGGCCCGGAGAGGGACGAGGTAGAGTCCGGTGCGGCCTACGCTCGCCGCGCGCAGAAGAGCGAGGTAGGCCACGAGTGATTTCCCGCTCGCGGTGGGACAAGCGAGCAAGATACTCTTCCCCGCGAGGACCGGTCCGACGGCGGCGGCCTGGGGAGGATAGAGGGAGGAGATCCCGTCGGCAACCAGGACCCTCTGCCAGGCGGGGTCGATGGCGGTCTCCGAGAGGGGTACCATTCCGCTGGGCCGTTCTCCCGGGGCTTTGGGAGCGGGTGAGGGACGAACTCGGGAAGGCACGGACGCTCCGAGCCCGGCGCGCTACAAAGGGTTTCGTCCGGCTCCGGCGGAAAGAAGGCCCCGAGCGAGGATCAGCTCTTGGATCTCGGTCGTTCCCTCGACGATCGGGAATACCCGAGCATCCCGGAGGAGCCGCTCGGCGGCCGCGCCGGCGCGGACTCCCGGATAACCGGCTACATCGACCCCGGCGGAGGCGATCCGGACGGCAGCGCGCGAGGCGACCAGTTTTGCTACCGAGGCCTCGTTGACGTACGGACGACCGGCGTCCTTGGCTTCCGCGGCCCCGCTCACGAGGGCACGGGCCGCGCAGAGCTCCGTGAACGCTCGGGCGAGGGCCGTTCGTTTCCACTCGGCATCCTCGGCCGTCACCGAGGTGAACATCTCCGCGAACGCAGCCTCGGCGACTCCGAGCGCGCAGCTCGCGATCCCCACGCGTCCGCCTTGGAGCGCCCCGAGAGCGACCCGCAGACCCTCGCCTTCCGGACCCAGGAGCGAATCGTGCGGAAGACGGACATCGTCGAGAACGAGCTCGGTCGTCTCGCTGCCCCGCAAGCCGAGCTTGTCGAACCGCTGGGCGACCGAGAAACCGGGCGTCCCCGGCGGCACGATGAAGGCGGAGATCCCCTTGTGACCCAGCGAGGGGTCGGACGTGGCGAAGACGAGCACGACGCCCGCGCTGACCGCGTTCGAGATGAACGTCTTGGTTCCCCGGAGACGAAACCCCTCTCCGTCCTTCGAGTATCGGGTCGAGAGGCTCGCCGTGTCGGAGCCGGCGTTCGGTTCGGTCAGGCCGAACGCTCCGAGCCGTTGACCACGGGCGAGCGGCCGGAGGAAACGCTCTCGTTGCGTGTCGGTCCCCCAGGTGAGAATGGGAGCGGCGCACACGGAGAGGTGCACCGCCACCACCACTCCCACCGCGGCACTCGCCCGAGAGAGCTCCTCGAGGACCGCGACGGTCGACCGAGTGTCCCCGCCCGTGCCGTCCCACTCCGGTGGTATTCCCAACCCGAGGAACCCCTCCTCGACGAGGCCCCGGACGAGCGCCTCCGGGACACGGTCGTCGCGGTCGATCCTCTCGGCCCAGGGCCCGACCTCCCGGGTCGCGAACGACCGGGCCAGTTCCCGCCAGGCCCGGGCGTCGGCCGGGAGCTCGCTTCGCATGGGGCCGGCCAGCACGACGAACTCTTAATGCGTGGCGGCGAGTCGCGAATCCCGTTCCGGGGGTTTTGCGCGATGTCCGGCGTTCCCACTCCGAAAGATCGGTTCACCGCCCTCGATACGCTCGCGCTCGTGCACGAGCTGCGGACGGTCCGGCACGCCCGGGTCGACAAGGTGTTCGACCTCCCGTCCGGGGGCTGGTCGCTGGCACTGCGGATCCCCCGCGAGGGTCGCCGCGAGCTCCTGCTCGTTCCGGGCCGGTTCGCGGCGTTGCTGTCGGAGGCGGCCGCCCATACCGAGGAGCTCACTCCCTTCGCCCGCGAGCTCCGTCGCCTGCTCGAGGGCTCGGTCCTGGAGAACGTTCCCGACCCGGGCGGGGAGCGACTGCTCGAGCTCGAACTTCGTCGGTCGGACGTACCCGAGGCGACCCTCGTGGCCCTCGAAATGTTCGGGTCGGGGAACCTCGTGGTCGCCCGCGGGGGCCGCATCGTGGCCGTCGCGCAGACCCGCCGTTGGGCCCACCGAACGGTCGCGGTCGGATCGGAGTACGCGCGGCCCCCGTCCCGGACCGACCCGTGGACCATCGGGATCGCCGAGATCGAGGCCGAACTCTCCCGATCTCGGACCGACCTCGCGAGCACGCTCGCAGCTCGCTTGGCGCTCGGGGGTCCGCTCGCCGAAGAGGTGATCGCCCGCGGTGGTTGGGACGGAGCGGGCGCGGCTGCCTCCGTGTCGGCGCGCCTCGCGCCCGAGCTCCACCGGGTCCTCCAGGGGCTCCTCCTCGAGGTGGGCGAGCGCCCGTCCGGGTTCCTGTATCTGAGGGGAGGGGTCGCGGTCGATGCGACTCCCTACCGTTCTCGGCGCTGGCAGGACATCGCGGAGGTCGAGGAAGTCGATCGCGCGACGTTCTCCTCAGCCACGGTCGATTACTTCCCCTCGCTCGTGGCCGCCCCGGTCTCGACCGCGGACCGGGAGCGTTCCCAGGGCCTGAAGGACCTCGAACACCAGCTCGAACGGCAACGAGCCGCGGTCGTGGAGCTCGGCCACCGGGTCGAGGAGCTGAAGGCCGATGCATCGGCCGTGTTCGACCATTATCTCGAGGCGGAGAAAGCCCTCGAGGAAGCTCGAAGCCGAGGGGCGGAGGGCCCGGGCGTCGAGACCCGGCTCGGTGAGCGCACCGTATCACTCTTGCTCGAGGAAAGTCCGCGCGTGACGGCCCAACGTCTCTTTGAGGAAGCGAAGAAGGTTCAAGCGAAGCTCCAGGGGGCGGTGGGCGCGATCGCGGGGGCCGAGCTCAAGCTCGGCCGGATGGTGGTCGCTCCCGCCTCGGCGGCGACGGCCACCGTCCGGCGCGAAGCGGAACCCGCCCGTCGGCGCACGCATTGGTTCGAGCGGTACCGGTGGTTCATCAGCTCGGAGGGAGCGGTGGTCGTGGCGGGACGGGACGCCTCCTCCAACGACCAAGTGGTAAAACGCCACCTGAAGGACGGAGATGTCTATCTTCACGCGGACCTCCACGGTGCGGCCAGTGTGATCGTGAAGCATCCCACGCCCGGCTCCCCTCCCCTCACGGAGGCGACCTTGCGCGAGGCGGCCCAGTGGGCGGTCGCCTTCTCGAAGGCGTGGCGGGCCGGACTCGCCTCCGCGGAGGCCTTCTGGGTCGAGAGCGATCAGGTCTCCAAGAAGGCCGCGACCGGCGAGTTCGTCGCGCGGGGCGCGTGGGTGATCCACGGCACGAAGCACACGCTGAAGGACCTCCCGCTCGAGCTCGCGCTCGGAACGATCCGTTACGAGGGCGAGGAGCGGTGGACCGTCGCTCCGCCCACGGCCGTCCGTGCCCGAGGAGAGGTTCGGGTCCTGATCGGCCCGGGCGAGGACCGGGAGCGAGGGGAGCGAGAGGTCGAGCTCTCGAAGGAACTGGGCCTCCCGCGTCCGGTGCTCCAGTCCCTTCTGCCGGCGGGCGGACTGTCGGTGCGCCGACCGTAGAGCCGCTGGACCTCTCGGGCGGCAAAGCGATCGCCCGGTCGTCGCCACGTCGTCCCCTTCGCCCGGAGGGCGACGATGTCGAGCGCCGTTCCGTCCGCGACCATACGACCGCCGACCTCGAATACGGTCTCCGGGGGTACGACGAGCCGAGAGGCCCGAGTGAACCGGCCCTCGACGATCGAGACGGGGACCACCGCGCCCTCGTCGCGGACCACCCAGAGCGTCGCCACGTCGTCCGTGGAGGCCGCGCGCACCCGAGTTCCGGTACGGGTATCGATCCTCCGGATCCGGAAGTTCTCATCGGAGCCCGGAATGCCCGAGCCGACCTGGACGTGGGAATGCGCCGGGAGCTCGATGCGCGAACGCTCGGAAAGCTTCCCCGTGGAGATGATTCGGGATACCTCGACCCGCCCCGGAGGTCGCGACTCGAACCGGTGCGTCCATTGACAAACCCGACAACGAGCGGTCCCGCGGACCGCGGCCGCACCGGTGCGTCGGGGTGCGTCCATCCGAAGGATGCGGTGGGGGGTGAGGCCCTCGCACATCTCACAGAACAGCGTGGCCGCGAACACACGAGGAGCGGCACCCCGAGCGGCGACCGTGGGCGGCGCGTCCGGCTCGTCCATCGAGGGGAGACACCGGCGCGAGGGTTTGAGGGTTCCGCGCGCCCGACCGCGCCCGAGCTCAGCTATTCGGGCTTTCTCAGGATCCCGAACAACCTCCGTGACCCGAGAAGGACCCACGGTTTCAATTCGTGGCCAACGGCAAAGTCGAGAAACGCGTACGACCCGTCGATATCGTCGGACAGTAGCCATCCGCCCGGGGCGAGAGCGGACCAAGCCTCGCGGTACTCGAACGTCTGCCAGGGGTAGCTGTGATCGCTATCGTGAAGGAAGACGTCGAGCGGCCGCCAAGCATGGATCGTTCGTCGAAACGCCGCCGCGCGCCCCCGCCGGGGAAGAGCGACGAACTGCCACCGATGAACGGCGGGAGACGCACGGGCAAGTTTGCCCGCTTGCGGATGCACATCGACGCTGCAGAGCCGACCATCACCGTTCTCCTCCAACGCATCCAGGATGATCCGTGAGGAGACCCCGTCTGCGACCCCGGTCTCGAGGAACCGCTTCGGGCGAACGGATCGGACGAATCCGCGGAGGAACTGTCGCGCTTCTGGTTCGAGGGGCCAGAGCACCGAGAATTGCCCCGACGTGGGCTCGAAGAGCTGGGTCGTGATATCGACCGTGATCGGCCCGAGGATCTGACTTAGGAGGCGCGCGGGGTCATCGGATGCCGCAATCGCCGATTGCACATACTCGGAGCGCGTGGGAGTCCAGAGGGAGCGGAGTACGGTCCTCGCGAGGCCCCGTAACGACCCCGAGAGTCGAGCTCGGAAGTCCTCGATCATCGCCGCTCCGTACGCTTCACGACCACGGTCGACCTGCTGATGCCTTACCGATGCTCGAGCCCCTCGACGTCCCGAAAGATCGATGGCAGCGCATCTCGAACATGGAAACGGCACCGAACACCGAGCTTGCGCTCGGTCTCCGTCCGGTCGACCGCAAATCCGGGCTCGACCAACTCGACGCCTTCTCGTGGGTTCGGTACCACGTCAACGCGTACGGGAGGCGCCGTCGGGCGAAGCCGTGCGAATTCGCTCCGGACCTGGTCGGCGACCTCCAGCACCGACAACGCCTCCCCGCTCGCCACATTGAAGGTGGTCGCGGTGCGGGTCGAGCCCGGCGCGAGCAGGTACCGCGCAATCGCCTCCCAGTGGGCGATGACGTCCTCGAGGTGAATGAAATCACGACGCTGGGTGCCGGGAGCGTTCACCAAGAGTCGGCCGCTGGAGGCCTGCTGGCAGAAGAGCTGGATCACGTTGCCCTTCGCGATGTAGCGCTCGCCCACGCGGTAGCCGCCGTAGACGTTGCTCTGGCGAACGACGACCGCGGGCACGTTGCCCTGGTTCGCCAATCTCGACACGAGCTCCTCCCCCGCTGCTTTCTGGCGAGCGTATTCGTGAGTGGGATGAGCGGGCGCGCCTTCGAGAATCGGCAGTACGCTCGGCGAACCCACGACGGCGAAACTGCTCGCGAAGGCGAGTGGTATCCGTCGTTCGAGGCACATCTGGATCAACGTTCCGGTACCGACCACATTCGCTCGGGAACTGGCCTCCGGGTCTCTCGCACATGCCATGACCCCGGACACGGCCCCGAGGTGCAGGATCACGTCGCAGTCCGAAAGAAGCTTGAGCCCCGACTCGCTGGCGAAGTCGAGGTTGGGCACGGGCCATTCCGGGTGCTCCGCCCGAATCGGCCCCACGCGGTTGTCGACCATCCGAAGATCGTAGCCGACACCGGCCAACGCCGGAACAAGGGCACCCGAGATGTACCCGGTCGCCCCGGTCACTCCGACTTTGGTCATCTGCGGACCGAACGGGCCGGGCTTAAAAGGGTGGGGTCGGCGTCTCCTGTCGCACGGTGATCGCAGTCGGGCGGAGGGTTGAGTCGGAGCGCCCGGTCTCTGCGCATGCCCTTTTGAAGAGGCGCATCTCTCGGCGGTCGTGCCTCTCAGCGGAAAGCACCAGGGAGACCCATTTCTACGGAGCTTCCACGAGCCCAGGAGCTCCGGTCTGTGACCGCCCGATTCGCGGTAGTGCGGGGCGTCGAGCGAATCAACTTTCCCGAACTCGGAATCTACGCTGCGCTTCGGTCGGAGGGGTTCGAGCCGGAGCTGCTCTGTTCCACCCGGAGTCGGGTCACCGAGACCGACGCCGGTATGCCGATACGCCGGTTGCGACTGCCCCTCCTGGGTTCGAGGATAGCGCCCACGCTCGTCGGAGGATACCTGATCGGGAAGGTTTCACCGTACCGATACTATCACCAGTATTTGCTCGGTTTCCACCGGGCGGCGAAGCCGGTCGATATCCTCTGCCCGGTGGACCTCGGACATCCCACGAGCTATCAGTCGATCCGCGAGCGACCCTTCGGAAAGAAGGTACTGGTCCAGTGCTGGGATAATATCCCCTTCAATTGGCCCCACAACCGCCCCTTGAAGGAGCACTACGAAGCGGTTCTGGACGGGGCCGACCACTTCCTGGGCATGACCGAGGACGCGCGACGCGCCCTGAAGGCCATGGGAGTCATGGACGACCGAATCTCGCGGATCAACATCGGTCTCAACCTGGCCTTCTTCCGTCCTGGCCCGACCCGGGCAGAGACGGCGGGTCCCCTCGAATTGCTCTTTGTCGGCCGGCTCCAGTGGGAGAAGGGAGTTCACTCGCTCATCGAGGCCCTCGACATCGCGGGGGTGCCGACCCGACTTTCCGTCGTGGGATCCGGGGTCGAACACGACCGGTTGCGTTGGCTCCTGGAACAGCGGCGGCGGCGAGGGAACCTCTCCGCTCCCAACGCGATCCGGTTCTTGGGGCCTCGCTACGGGGAGGCTCTTCTCCGTCTGCGTCAGGAGGCGGACGTCCAAGTGGCCCCTTCGATCCCTGTCCCGCAGTGGAGGGAGCAGCTCAACCAATCGATGCTGGAGGGACTCGCCTGCGGATTACCGGCGATCGCTTCCAACAGCGGAGCGGTCGCCGAGGCGGTGGCCGATGGGGACAATGGACTCTTGGTGCCCCCCGACTCGCCGGTAAAGTTAGCCGAGGCGATTCGGTTCATGGCCGAACATCCCGACGAGCGTCGGCGGATGGGCCGCCGGGCGCGAGAGCGCATGGAAAAGGAGTACAACCTCGAACGACAAGGTCCCCTGCTCGCCGCGATCGTTCGGCAACATCTGATAGGATGACGCGATCGCGGTTCGAGCCGCGGGCGGCGTCGGCGGGTTAGGAGAGAGGGCTGCGGAGCCAATCCGGGTGGGCGCGGGCCCACTCGACGGTCGCCCGGAGCCCGATGGGGAGCTCGGTTCGTGCGCGCCAACCGAGTACTCGACGGGCGCGGGTCACATCGGGAACTCTCCGTGGGATTTCATCGAAGCCCGACCCGAACTTGGCCCGTGGGTCTTCGTGAACGGGCGTTAGGCGGGAACCGCAGGCGCGCACCACCAGTTCGACTGTCGCGTTCATGGTCCGCTCCTTCGGGTTGCCGAGATTGAAGGTCTGCCCGATGCCCGACGGCCGGTCGAGGCTCCTCAGAAGCCCGTCCACGAGGTCATCGATGTACGTGAAGCAACGGGTCTGCCGCCCGTCTCCGTAGATCACGGGCCGTTGCCCGTTCAGCACCCTGTGAATCGTGATGGGAACGACGAAGGCCGGACGCTGCCGGGGGCCGTAGATATTGAAGGGCCGAACGATCGTGGTCGGCAACCCGAATTGCGAGTGCGCGGCGTTCACCAAGTGTTCGCAGATGCCCTTGCTCGAGCTGTAACTCCACCGGTCGAGGGACGGGTCTCCGAGCACACGGTCCGAGTCCTCTTTCCAAGGTACCTTCGGGTTACGGCCGAACACCTCGCTCGAACTTAGATAAACGAGCCGTGCCCGTCGTGGCAGGCACTCTCGAATGATGGTCCGAGTTCCGAGTACACTGGTCTCGATCGTCTCCATCGGGGACTCGACGTAGGACCCTACTCCCACGGTCGCCGCCGCGTGAAAGACCGCCTCGAGGGGTCCGGCCAGAGCCTTTCGGACCGAAGCGGGTCGGGTCACGTCACACGCTCGATACGCCAAGTGCCGATCTTCCCCGGCCTCGGTCAGGTTCGTCGGCAATCGCCGTGGGAGGTCCAGTGCGAGGACGCGGTCGCCGCGCGCAAGAAGAGCGTCCACCAGTCGGCTTCCGATGAACCCGCCGGCGCCCGTGACCGCGATCACGGTTTCCCTCGATGGCGAGCGATCATAGAGGAATGACCTCGGGCTTCGGCAACGGGACGATGACGCCGTTCAAGCCCCGTGCCTTCAGCGGCCGCAGTTTCTGCAAGATCTCATCGCGCAGCCTCCAAGCGATCAGGAGCACGTACTCGGGGGGACGCTCCTCGAGCGCCTGCGAATCCGTAATCGGGACGTGGGTCCCGGGCGTCACGAGCCCCTGCTTGAGCGGGTTGTCGTCCACGATGTACTCGAGAACTTCCGGACCGATGTGACAATAGTTGAGCAGGGTGTTGCCCGTCGACGGCGCCCCGTACCCTGCTACCCTCTTTCCTCCCTCGCGGAGCCGATGTACTTCCCGCTCGAGCTCTCGTCCCACGCCCTCTACCTTCTGTCCGAACGAACGGTAGGTCTCGAACTCACCGAGGCCCGCGGAGTCTTCGGCCGATAGGAGGGCAGGTACCGACGGCTGGACCGCGCGCGGCCCGCCGGTCTTCTGCGCATACACGCGAAGCGACCCGCCGTAGACCGTCGACCTCTGAGCGTGGAAGATAGTGAAATCCGCCCGCTGGAGAAGTTCCTGCAACGAGCGGAGGGTGAAGCAGAATAGGAGTTCGTGGTAGAATGTGTCGAAGGAGACCTTCTCGGCGACGTCCGGGAAATACGCACGACCCTCGAGGGTCAGCACCCCATCCGGGCGAAGAAGTCCGTGGACGCTTCGGAGGAAATCGCCCGGTTCCCGCAGGTGCTGGAAGACCTGGGTGGCGCTCACCACGTCCGCGAGCCCGAACTTAGCGCGGAGCTCCTCGGCCGCCTTCGGGTCGAAGAATCCGTGGATCGTGGGAACGCCCCGTTTCGTCGCGATCTCGGAGATTTGGTCCGAAGGTTCCACCCCGACAATGCGAACTTGGGGGCCTTGCCGGCGAATATCGCTCAGCAGGAGCCCGTCGTTGCTTCCTATATCGACGAACAACGCGTCGCGACCTGGATGTACGACCGTGAGGATATCGTTCGCCAAGTCACGATAGTGGGCTGCCAGCGTGGATCCGGTGGGAACATAGGAATAACGGCGATAGACCCGTTCAAGGCTCGAAAGGGGAGCGGGGTCCATTACTTGCACTAGGAAGCACCGGTCGCAGAATCCCATGTCGAGAGGAAATCTCTCCTCTTCGGGTATCTCGGCGGCGGGGATGAACGCGTTCCCGAGGGGCAGTAAGCCGAGGGAAAGAAACCTCCGATTCGAGTTCTCGGTCCCGCAGCCTCGACAGGCGCCGCGTCGATCGTCGTCGGTCGTCTCCAACGGCGACCTTGTTCGCGATGGCATCGATGGATTCGCCCGCACGGTCACTAACCCAGTTGGAGCCCTTGGAAGCCCCGTTCGTCTCTCGGCCAGTCGAGCACGCGGGCCTTCCCTTCGGAGTCCACGATCACCGCTTCCCCCGAAGCGAGCCCCTTGCCGTTCACGGTGCGATGCGTCACCGCTTCGACGACATATCTCGAGATGGCATGGGGGTCCAATCGAGTCGCGGCGTCTTCGGTACCGTACGCGGCCGCGCGCAATCCCGTGTTCATTCCCGCTGGGCACAGGGAGATGCACAGCACCCGGGTCTCCGGCAGTTCCTTGGCGGCGGCGAGCGTGAACGAGACCAGGGCCGACTTGCTTGCCGAGTACGCCGCCAGCCCTGGGACCGGGGTGATGCCCGCCCGAGAGGCCACATTGACGATCACTCCGCCCTCCGCTTGTCGCCGCATGATCGGGAGAACGTGCTTCATGAACGCGATCGGCCCGAAGAGGTTGGTCGCGAAACACTTCGCTACGGTGAGGTCGTCCGTCTCGGAAACGAGAGCGGCTCGATTCACGAACCCTGCGTTGTTGACGAGGGCGTCCACCCGTCCGAATTGGGAGACCGTGGCGGCGACGAAGTCTCCCACGGCGGCGACGTTGGCGACGTCGACCGGTCGGTACAACTTTTCGCCGAACGCGGGTGCCGTCGGGGTGCGCGCGCACGCCGCCACGTCGAGCCCGGCCGCGGCAAGATCACGACCCACTTGGAAGCCCAATCCGCGAGTCGCACCGGTGACGATCGCGACACTACGTGGGTCCATGTTGCCCGAGGACAACCTCCCTCCCCTCGTAAACTTGCCGTGTCCGATGCCCGTCACCACGGTCTCGCCGGAGCCGAACCTGATCCTCGAGGGACTGGGTAGTGACCGAGCAGAATCTTGGTGGCTCAGAGATTAGGGCCCTCGCATCAAGTGTTCCAGAAAACCACGCATCCGCGCTCCGTATTCCGGGCTGGCGAGGGCGAATTCGACATTGGTCTGCAGCCAAAGCATTCGGTCTCCGATATCGTATCGGGTGCCCCGGAAGGTCGACGCATACACCGGCCGTTCTTTCGCGAGGGTCTCGAGCGCGTCGGTGATCTGCAGTTCTCCGCGGGAATCCGGGGAGGTCCGGTCGATGGCACTGTAGATCTCGGGGGAGAACACGTACGCCCCGGTGATGCCGAGCCGGCTCGAGGTCTCCTCCGGGCGGGGCTTTTCGATCAGCCGCGTGCATCGGTACAATCCCGCGGATTCCTCCCGGCCCTCGACGATGCCGTAGTCGCGGGTCTTGTCCGGTGCGACTTCTTCGACCGCGATCACCGTGGCGTGCAACGCCTCGAAGCGAGTCCACAGCTGACGAAGAAGGGGAGGTTCGCAGACATTGATCGTGTCACCCAAGAGGACGCCAAAGGGCTCGGAGCCCGTGTGGTGCCGGGCGAGTCCGATCGCGTCGGCCAGCCCGAGGGGTTCCCGTTGGCGCACGAAATGGATCCTCGCCTGCCGCGTCAAGGCCGACAGACGCTGAAGTTCCGGGTACCTTCCGGTGCTGTCGAACTCCGGGCTCAGATCAAAGTGGTCTTCGAGGGCTCGCTTTCCTCGGCCCGTTACGATCAGGATGTCGTCCGCCCCCGAAGCAACTGCTTCCTCGACCACGTACTGGATGACGGGTCGGTCCAGCACCGGAAGCATCTCCTTCGGCTGGCTCTTCGTCACCGGCAGGAATCGGGTCCCGAGTCCGGCCGCCGGAATGACGACCTTCACGGGGTCCCGCCCTCGGCGATCGCGTGGCCGGGCAAAGGGTTTCTTCGACCCACCGGCGAGGGCCGCCCCACCCCGAGCGCGATGACGTCAAGTCCCGAACGAGCGGCGGTCGCCTTCGATATCGACCGTCTCAGGTCGACCAAGATCGGTCTACGCATCCCACGCGTCCAGGCCGCCGACCAGCGCCGGTACTCGGGCCAATCGGCCTGAAGTACCGCGAGGTCGGCGCCGCGCAGAGCGTTCGCTGGCGAGCGGCACAAGGTAAGGTCCCCGGACCTACCCCAACCTCCCCCGACCCATTCCCGGGAGAAGGCGTGTAGCGCGAAAGGATCGTGCAGGCGGACCCGTGCCCCTTTATCGAGCAGTCCTCGAACGATCGGGAACGCACGGGACTCCCGGACATCGTCCGATCCTGCTTTGAACGCGACACCGAGCACGGTGACCGTGCGACCGCGGAGGGTTCCGGCGCTCCTCTGCAGAAGTCGGAGGACGTGCCGCATCTGATCCTCGTTGGCGGCCAGTGCGCTCCTTGCGGTTCGAAAGCGAACTCCGAGCTCGTCGGCTCGGGAAACGATGGCCCGCAAATCCTTGTCGAAGCAGCTTCCTCCAAAGCCAGGTCCCGCCCGGAGGAACCGTCGTCCGATCCGAGCGTCGGCCCCGACGGCCTCCATGACGTGGTCGACGTTCTCCCCCAGCCGTTCGCAAAGCCGACCCACCTCATTGGCGAAGGAGACCTTCTGAGCTAGAAACGCGTTGGCCGAATATTTGACGAGCTCCGCCCCGGAAGGGGAGAGCTCGAAGATGGGCGCGGCGAACCGGCGGTAGACCTCTCGGAGCAGATGCGCGGAGCGCGGGTCGGAGACTCCCAGCACGATTCGCTCGGGGTGGAGCGCGTCACGCACCATCGAGCCCTCGGCGAGAAATTCCGGATTGCACGCGACCCCGAGCTCGCGGACGCCCTTCCCGGATTCGCGTCGCAGGAGAGGTTCGATCACATCGACGGTCGTGCCGGGGACGACCGTGCTTTTGACGACGATCAGACGGTAGCCGGGGGCCTTGGCGAGTTCCCTTGCCAGGCTTCTGACCGCGGACAGGACCGGAGCGAGGTCGATGCTCCCTCCGGTGCCCCGGGGGGTCGGCACGCAGAGGAAGATGGCTTCCGTACCCCTGAGGACGGCGGGAAGATCGTCCACCGGCCGGATTCGCCGACTCCTCGACTGGGCCCGGAGGAGTTGTTCGAGTCCTGCCTCGCGGTATGGGCTCTTCGCCAGCCGCAATCGTCTCCGGGTCGTTGGATTGGAATCGTACGCTAGCACCCGTAGGCCGTGGTGAGCGAACGCCAGTCCGGTTGCGAGACCCACGTACCCTACGCCGACAACACCGACGGAGGGTGTCGATCGCCGTCTCGGCACGCCGGTCCCAACCCGACCCTGTATAGATGGGATACGGTCCCTGGACCCTGTCCGACCGACTCAGGAGACGCATCGATTCTCCCGCCGACTCAGTTAGGGGGGACAGAACCCCGTAACCGGCAGTGGGGGAAGCAGAACGCCCTGAAAGGGCCTACGCGCCGGGAGGGGGAGGCGGGATCGAATCGCGGGTCGTCGGAGTCCGGGTCTGGGCCACACGCCTCTGCGCCCACACGACTGCCCCGATTGCGATCGAGGTAGCGGCGATAGCGATGACGATGAGAACAACGTCCAGAGTGCTGAGGGAATTGGATGACGAGGACGAGGCTGAGAGCGGAGGAGGTGCAGGTGTTGCGGCGGGAGAGGACAAGTTGAGTGACATCAATCCCCATCCGTTCACACTGTTCGAGCTGCCGCCGACTCCGAAGTAGTACTGCGAACCCGTCGAATAGGCGGGCAGGAATCCGACGCTCCCCAGGTCGAAATCAGAGACCACCATCCAGACGCCGGTCAGATGGTCCGAAATAACGAACGACAGGAACCTAGACGTCAGGTTGTAACTCACGTTCAGGGAAATGTAGGAAGCGTCCGAGGGAGGTGTGCTGGGGGTAAGCCTGGCCTGGACCGTTGCGATTGTCGCAGGGGAGACCGTCCCGTCCGAGAGCGGGCTGACCAAGTAGATGTAAGCAGTGTTCTCGTCGCCAAACGCAGGGTCCCACTGGACAACAATGTAGGGAGTCGTCGAGTACGGAAAGATGACCGAACCTTGCGGGGTCTCAAAGGTCCCGTTCAACCCTTCGGGATCTGTCGCGTAGTAGGGCATGGACCCACTGGTGGGGTGGACGGGCGTCATGAAGAGATAGGCCTCGAGCCCGTCTCCGGAGGAGTACGTCGAGGAAGCTGCGCCCACCATTTGCAGCATCTCCGATGTCGAAACGACCGCTGGGAAGATCGCGGCCCCGGCGGAGTGCACGTGCCCCGCGGGCGCTAGCTCAAGCACGCTTTGGGAAGACGACCAAAACCTCGTCGTTTGATTCCCGGCGAGCAATGTAGGAAAGCTGCTGTTACCGCCGTTCGAGAATCCGTCATAAACCAACGCCGTAGAGACGTAGTTCTGACCTAGCAGGTTGACCACTGAGGTGGTCGATTCGTAAGCACTCTCGCCGACCGATATGGCGGGCACGTCCGACCCGCCCGGACTCTGCACTGCGGATTCTCTGCTCCCGATGCCGGTGGCGAATAGGATCAAGATGACCACCCCGAATGCCGCGATCGAAGGATAGAGCCGCAGGGCGGACATGTACTCAATTCACCGGTTCGAGGCACCGACTCTCAAAACGTTGGCGATGACGGGGCCTCTGGGACAACCTCGAGATCGTCGCGGCATGAGGCGGGATCCGGCGTCCTTGTGAGGTTCTGAGGGGAGGCAAGTGGCGGGCGAGCACGGCGTGACAGCGAGCCGGAGTCTCTCGCCTTCCACGTCGTCCGCCCACGGGGGAGTCGGCGCCCGCGTTCGCCTTCAGTTTGGGTGCCGATTTCCTTCGGTGCTCTGGGATCGACGCACCGTGGGAACCGCATCCGTTCGGGTTGCTCCGAGGGCGGAGGAATAGATCGCGAGCAATCGTTCGATATGACGCTGGGTCGAGAACTCCTCCTGCACCCACTCCCGGCCAGCGAGCGCCACCGCCCGGGCCTCCGTGTAGTGGTCCATCATGTGGAGCAACGCGTTCGAGAGCTGCTCCGGGTCGCCGGGGGGGACGACCTTTCCGAAGTCCCCCACGGTCTCCGGCAATCCGCCCGAGCTTGTGACGACGACCGGGACCCCGTTCGCCAACGCTTCGAGTGAGGAGTTCCCGAGGTTTTCCCACGGGAGCGAAGGGACCGCGAGAACGTGGATACCATCGAACCAACGGTGGCTGTCCGGCACCCACCCGTCCACCGAGATCCCGTCCCCCGGCGGGATCGGGAAGGGCCCGGAGCCGGCGAATCGGAGGCGCACGTCCGCGTGGATCTTCCGGACCAGAGCGAAGGCGTCCGCCAGGACGTGAATCCCCTTCTGCCGCTCGAAGCGGCCGAGGAAGCCGATGGTGAACGGTCCCGACGGCAACGATGCCGGTTCCCTCGGGACCGGGATCATCGGCCGCAAGAGGTCGGTGGGTTGGTAGCCGAGGTCCTCGAAGATCTTGCGTGTGGCTCGGCTCACGCAGATGAACGACCGGACGCGGTCCTTGACATGAGCATCAAAGTAGTGGCGCTTTGCGAGGTTCAAGGGGAGTCCGACACCCACCTCGCACCCCGTTAACTGGCACCGGGGAAGGATTCCGCCGGGACACGCCGTGCCGTCGGGAAGCGTCAGCGTGGCGACGGGGCAAACGAGCTCGGCGTCGTGCGCCGTGAACACGATCGGCTCCGTGCGGGCCCCGAGCCATGGGCCGAGCGCCGGGAACCCCGCGTGGAATCGGTGCAGATGGATGATGTCGGGCTTTACCTCGGCGGCGAGCTCGTCGAGCCAACGGGTCAACGAACCACCCTCCGTGAATCCCGCTACGGCTTGCCGTGCCGGCGACTTCGGGACGATGTACGCCCTTACCGGCCCGAGCTTCTCGGGCGGTCGCTCCGTTACGATGGCCGCGGTGACGTTGCGATGACCCTGTTCGTCGAGCGCCTGCGATACCCGCCGGACGTACATCTGCGCGCCGCCGACCGTCCCTCCGTCCCACCCGTCCAATCGAAGGATGTTCACCCGTTCATCCTCCTGGCGGCAAAGGACGTGCCGGCGTTCCGATTCCCACGCCCACCCGACATGGAGATGCGCCTATCAAGGTGCACGCGAGCCGGTCTTAAGGTCTCGTCGGGGCGAGCGTAAGACGACCGAGCCTTCGAGGTTCCAGGAAAGTCTGCACGCCGAGTGTCGCCAAGGCGGGCCGCCAAGAAAGGATCGTCGCTCTCCCGCGACAAAGACTTTATTGCCGGGGCTCGGGTGCGCCCGGCGGGCGAGTGCGTGCGGATCGTTCTGCCTGTGCTCCGGTACCTGCCGGCACTCGGCGGGGCTACCCGTCACGTCCAGCTTCTCGCCGAAGGCTTCGCGCAGCGGGGCCATGCGGTGACGGTGGTGACGCAGTCGGAACCGAACACTCCCACCGAGGAAACGATCGGGGGAGTTCGCGTATTCCGGCTCGGAATGCGGCGCGTCGCGGGATTCCGCGTTCCCAAGGGATACCTTCGACTCCTGCACACGTTGGACGCGGACGTCCTCCTCCAGACCGGGAACCGGATCTGGAACGTCGACTATTACCTTCCGTTCGCCGGCTTTTTCGACTGGCCTCAGGTGATCATGCCGTTGGGGTTCTACCACTACTGGATGCGACAAGGGTTCGTTCGGTGGCTCTACTACGAACAGTACCTGCCCGGTCGCCTCCGCAAGTTCGACGGATACGTCGCCCTGACCCAAAGCGAGAAAGACCAGGTGGTCGGCTGGAAGTATCCCGCGGATCGAGCCCATGTCATCCCTGTGGGGATCGACCTCCAAGAATTCGACCACCCCCCGCAGAACGCGGCCTCCGTTCGAGAGGCGTGGGGTCTCTCGACCCCGCGTGTCGCCGTGTATGTCGGCGGTCTGTACGATAACAAGCGAGTGGACCGACTGGTGCGCGCCGTCGCGGCCACCCGCGGTTCCTGGGGATTGGTCGTAGTGGGCGTCGATATACCCGGTACCGATTACGACCGGGCTCATTGCGAGTCCCTCGCGCGAGAGCTCTCCGCGTCGGTTCGATTCCTCGGCCCGACCCCTCGGCCGAACGTACTGAACGCGCTGTTCGCGGCCGACGCATACGTCCAGGGAAGCGCGTTCGAAGGATTCGGCATCGGTCTCCTCGAGGCGATGGCGGCCGGGCGGCCGTTCGTTGCCTTCGATGCCGGAGCTGCCCGTGAGCTCAGCGAAACGGGGGCCGGCATTGTCGTTCGTTCGGAGGCCGAGATGGCCCAGGCTCTTTCAACCCTGCCTGACCGGGGGGAGGAGCTCGGCAAGGTAGGTCGGGCTGCCGTCCGGCAGTATTCGGTGGAGCGGATGATCGACCGACACCTCGAGGTCTATCGCTCGGTGCAGCGGACCTCTTGAACGATCGCCCGAGAGGGGATTCCTGAGCGACCTAGCGTTCCGCGTGGATCATCCCGCAGATCTCGAAATCGTAGCCTCCCCAGTTGTGCTTGAACCGGCGGATTCGGGAGAACCCCGCGTCCCGTAAGCCCTGGACTAGTTCGCCGACCGTCCGTCCCGGCCGGAAGTCGGCAGCATACTCGATGTGAACGACGGAGAACTCTCCGAGGGCCGGTTGGCGGACGAGGTCGAATTCGGCTCCCTTGCAGTCCACCTTCAGCAGGTAGGGAGGGCCGTCGATCCGGTTGAGGATCGTCCGCAGACTCACCGCCGGGGTGGGGACCGACACAGGGCTATCCCCGAACGTGCTTCCGCCCCCACCTTCGCCGACGCTGAAACGCACGGTTCCGTCCGCTCCGACGGCCTCCGGGTAGGCTGTCACAGCGGCCGCGAGATTCGGGTTCAAAACGAGGTTCTGGCGCAGCCGGAGCAGGTTACCGGGCTCGGGTTCGTAGGAGTGGACCCGCGCTCCGAGCGCTGCGAAGTAGAGCGCCGTGTCCCCCACGAACGCTCCCGCGTCGACCACAGTTCGGCCCCGGACATCGGCTCCAGGATAGTGTATGTCGTAGAGGAACGTCTCCGCGAAGATGTACGGGTGCAAGGATTCCAGCGTGAATCGGATTCGGGTCGGGGTCTCCATGAGACCCGAAGTGAGGGACACGCCCCAACGATGGCGGTCCGTCCGGTCGAGGGGACCCAGCGCGACGCCGAGAGCGGCGAGGTCGACAAGCTTGCGAATGGTCGCGTAATTGGATCGGTCCACGGGGAGGGTGAATCCCCCGGGAAACCGAAGTTGGGAGCGGCCCCCGAATCGGCGGACCTTCCAGAGAACTTGGGGGTTCTCGGCGCCGGTCGCTTGTCGGTGGAGATCATCGAAGAGCCACGAGAATCGGGTACGAAACGCAGGTCGGGTCGACGTGAGTTTTCGGGCCGGAAAGCAGCGGGTGCCCGGCGAGACGGGAACGGCCGTCTCGTTTCCCCTCTCGGGTCCATCGCTTTGGTTCGATTTCCGGTCCGAGTCGCCCACTCCGTACGCCCCCGAGATTCACCGATGGTCGCTGGGGGACCTGCCCCAGGAGAGGCCGAGGTCGGAGGCGTTACCGCAGGGAATCCGCGTGGTCCTCATCTCTCGTCGGGGTAGACGAGTCGTATGGGGCTGCCCGAATTTGAATCGGGGTCCCGAGCTCCCAAAGCTCGAAGGATGGACCAATAGAGCGGACCGAGGTGTCTGCCTCACGTCCGTAGCTACCCCACAGCCCCGCACCGAGAACTAGACCGCGTCCACCCGTTTCAACGTTCGGCCGATCCGGCACTCCGCGGGTTCGTCGTCCACTCGTTCGATCCGGTAGCGTTGCTTCGCCGGCATCGATGGTCCCGCGCAGACCGACCAGTTCGGGCAATCGAGACGTCGGCACGGGTACCTCCCGATCTCGACCGAGCTTCCCACGACCGCGCTCCGGGCATCGACCACGAGCGGACGGGCGGTCGGCTTCACTTCCACCACGTGCGCATCGGTCTCCTGCAGGGCGCACGGATGGGTCACGGGCCGCACTCGAGTGACCGAGTACCGACGGCCCGGGTCCAGCGTCAGACAGGCGTGCCGGAACGCGCAGGTCCGGCAGATCGGAGCGCCGCCTTGATAGACGAATTCGTACCCCTCGTGGGCCTCCGCGATCGCGAGCAGCGTGATCTCCGCCATGCTACCCGATCACCCCGGTCACGGTCGCGAGGCGTTCCGCGGCCTCCCGAGTCAGTCCGTTGTCGCCGAGGATCGTGTAGCGGTCGGGCCGGATCGTGTGGGCCATCACGAGGGCCTTCACCACTTCCTCGTTCCGGACGCCGAGCTCCCGCGCGGTGGTCGGTGCGCCGATCGTCAGCAGCGAGTTCTTGAGACGATGCCAGTCCCCGCCGTGCAAGTACATCATCATGATCGCGCCGACGCCGCATTGCTCTCCGTGGAGGCTCGGGTGCTCGCTCACGCGTTCGAGCGCGTGGCTGAACAGGTGCTCGCTGCCCGAGCACGGCCGCGAAGAGCCGGCCACGCTCATTGCGATCCCGGCGACAAGGATGGGCCGGATCGCGATCCAGACCGATTCCTCGAGATTCGGCTTGATCGAGGACGCATGGTCCATGATCTCCTGAGCTGCGTACTCGCTCAGCGTCGCGGCCGTGCTCGAATACTCCTCGTTCCGCAGCCGGACCGCGAGCCGCCAGTCGAGTGTCGCGGTGAGGTTCGAAATGACGTCGGCGCACCCGGAAGCGAGGAGACGGAACGGCGCCTGAACGATGAGCTGCGTGTCCGCGATGACCCCGATCGGAACGGCTCCCTCGGTGCTCGTGATGCTCGTCGCCCCGTGGAGCGAAGCCCGCGGGGAGGAGATCCCGTCGTGGGCGGCCGACGTCGGGAGGCTCAGGAAGGGGATGCGAAGACGTGCGGCCACGACCTTGGTGATATCGATCTTGCTGCCGCCGCCGGCGCCGATCAGGAACTCGGCCCGGGCCGCACGGACCTCCTCGGCGACCCGGTCGACCTCGGCCTCGGTCGCCTCGTGAGCAATGACGGTCGCCACGTGGAATCCGGCCTCTTCGAGGATCGCGGAAGCACGTCGTCCGGCGATCTCGGCGGTCTTCGGACCGGTAACGACCGCGCCCCGGTTCGGGAATCCGAACTGACGGCAGGTCGTTGCGAGCTCCTCGAGCACCCCGTGTCCCACGAGGACGATTCGAGGGAAGACCATCCCCTTCGCCTTTCCGAACACCGATTCGTAGCCGGCCATCAGTGCCCGGGACGACGGTTCCTGTGACGCCATAAGCTAGAGATGCGGACGACGGCGCGCGCCTCATTAGCCTAACTGTGGGGCCGAGGGGCGGGGGGTTTCAGCGCCCGGGGACGTCGCCCCAGAGAACCTTGTGTTCCTGCAGCATGACGCGAACATCGAGCCGGTCCTCGAGCACCCAGTCGGCGAGGAGGCCGGCCTCGGTCCCCCAGACGGGCTGGAACACGAGGGTCGCGGGTCCTCGATAACTCCGGACCACCCGTCGCGCGTAGAGGTAGTCCTTCCGGTCGGCGATGACGAATTTGAGGACGTCCGTCGAACGCAATTTCGGGAGATTGGCCCAGAAGTTCCGATCCTGCATCCCGGAGGACGGGCACTTCACATCCACGCTCAGGACCACTCTTGGGAACTTGAGGTAGGGCGACACGTCGAGCGAGCCGCCGGTCTCGACCACGGTCGTGATGCCCCGTCCAGCGAGCCGTTCCACGAGGTCGGTCGACTCGCTCTGGAGGAGCGGCTCGCCCCCGGTGAGACAAACGTGGCGCGTCTTGTGGCGGGCGACCTCGGCGAGCAGGGAATCGATCGAACGGCTCCGACCGGGCCCGAAAGAGTAGGAGGTGTCGCACCACGCGCAGCGTAGGTTGCAACGCGCGGTGCGAATGAAGGTAGTGCGAACTCCCGAGAGAGGTCCCTCTCCCTGGAGGGAGTGAAACACCTCGATGATCCGCATGCGGTCCGGCAGGAGGGATGTAACCCTAAAGCGACTCTGGTGGGGCGCGACGCATCGCCCTGCCGGGAATCCCTCAAATACGGTGGCCGCGTCGATGGCCGCGCATGGACGCGGCCCGGGTCCGTCACTGGCAAGAGAGCTGGGCCCGAGCCGGCATTGCGACGGGCCAGCGGGTGCCCTCGCGAGGGAAATTCTACGCGCTCAACGCGTACCCCGGGCCCAGCGGATTCCTTCATGTGGGCCACCTCCGCGGCTACCTCTACACCGATGCTCTCCACCGCTACCACCGGATGCTGGGGGAGTCGGTCCTCTTCCCGTTCGGGATCCATGCGTCCGGTCTCCCGGCGGTGACGTTCGCCCAGCGGATCCAGAATCGAGACCCGGCGATCGTCCAGCAGCTGGACGAGGCGGGGGTCTCCGTCTCCGAACGGGAACGGCTCGCGGACCCCGAGGCCGCCGCCCGCTTCCTCGGCGAGAACTATCGGGCCGTCCTGCGTTCGATCGGCGTCCTGTTCGACGAGACCACGTATCTCACCACGGTCGACGAGGATTATCGAGCGTTCATCCGCTGGCAGTTCCGTGCTCTCGAGCGTGCCCGAGCTCTCGTGCGAGGGACCTACACGGCGTCCGTTTGCCCGGTTTGCGGACCGGTGGCCGTCGACCCCTCGGAGACCGACCTTTCGAGCGGGGGCGACGCCGAGATCCTTCGATTCTCGACCGTGCCGTTCCGCCTCGAGGACGGTCGAGTCCTCCTCGCCGCGACCCTGCGACCCGAGACGGTCTATGGTGTCACCAACCTCTGGCTCGCCCCCGATGAGATCCTCGTCGTCTGGCATCAAGGAGAGCGGTCGTTCCTCGTGGCGCGGCCGGGAGGCGAGCGCCTTGTGGAGCAGCACGGCGGGCACTTGGGTCACGAAGTTCCGGCGACGGAGCTCGTGGGGCGTGACGTCGAGGTGCCCCTGAGAGGGACGAAGGTCCCGATTCTGGAAAGCCGTCTCGTGGACCCTTCGCTCGGGACCGGCGTCGTCATGAGCGTCCCGGCGCACGCTCCGGCGGATGCCGCGGCGATTCGCGGCCTCCCGGAATCGGTCCGCCGTTCCTTGGGAGAGCCTCCGGTCCTCGTCGAGATCCCGCCCCACGTGAAATTGACCGCCTCCGAGTCCGAGCTTCAAGCCGGGAGCGGAACTCCCGCGGAGCGCGCCCTTCAGGTCGCCGGCGTGACCGACCTCGGGGACACGGAGGCTCTGGACCAGGCAACGGAGTGGCTCTACCGACTGGAGTTCGTCCGAGGGCTGATGACCGTCCCGCCGCTCGCCGGAATTCCCGTCCGGGAGGCCCGGCTCCGAGTGGTCGAGACCCTCGCTGAGAAGGGACCGACGTTCGAGCTTCAGGAGTTCTCGAAGTCCGTGATCTGCCGCAACGGCCACGGGGTGGTGATCCGCAAGATACCGGATCAGTGGTTCCTCGCCTACGGGGACCCGGAGTGGAAGGCGCGCACGCGGGAGTCGTTGGTGCGCCTCGTGACCTGGCCCGCGGACTACGCACGGGAACTTCCCAGTATCCTCGACTGGTTCGCCGATCGGCCGTGCACCCGCAAGGGACGTTGGCTCGGCACTCCGTTCCCTCTCGACCCCGAGTGGATCATCGAACCGATCGCGGACTCGACGCTCTACATGGCCTATTTCGTCGTTCGGCGGTTCGTTTCGACCCGCCGGCTCACCGTCTCGCAGCTGACCGACGCGTTCTTCGAGTACGTGTTCCGGGGCGAAGGTGCCGGTGAGCCGACCGTCGAACGCGCTCTGTTGGACGAGGTCCGAGACGAGTTCCTGTACCGGTACCCGCTCGACTTCAACCTCGGAGGCAAGGAGCACAAGCGGGTCCATTTCCCGGTGTTCCTGTACACCCACGCTCGGCTCCTCCCTGCCGACCTCCAACCGCGCGGCATCTACGTGAACGGCTGGATCACCGGACGCGGGGGCGAAAAGGTGTCGAAGAAGGATGTCTCGAGCAAGGGCGGTCGGATCCCTCCGATCGGTCTCGCGCTCGAGACCTGGGGACCCGACGCGCTACGCTTGTTCTACGCTATCGCGGCGTCGCCCTCCCAGGATATCGTCTGGGACCCCGGCCTGGTCGACTCCGCCACCGGGCGCCTTTCCGACGTGGAGCGACTGGCTCGAGAAGCCCTGCAGGGAGACTCGAGGGGACTCCCCGAATTGGACGCCTGGCTCGCCTCGGCCATGCACCGAGCCGTGCGCGATGTGAGGGCGGCCTACGACGCGACCGACCTTCGCGGCGCCGCCGAGATCACCTACGTCGGGATCCCGGCCCTCCTCCGACGGTACTATGCCCGAGGCGGCACCCCGTGCGGCGCCACCGCCCAAGTCGCCCGCGGGTGGATTCGTCTCCTCGCGCCCCTCACACCGCACCTCGCGGAGGAGCTCGGTGCGGGAAAGTTCGCAGGGCTCGTCGCGGTGGAACGGTTTCCCCAGGTCGAGGAGTTCCCCCGGTCGGAGGCCGCCGACGCCCACGAGGCCTTCCTCGACCGGGTCGAGGAGGACCTGCGAGCCGTGCTGCGGCCGGCGCAGGAGCGGGGCGAGCCGACGGTCGAAGAGGCGGTCTTCTACGTCGCGGAGCCGTGGAAGGCAACGGTCGAACACTGGGTACGCGAGGCCGTGGACCACGGCGAGTTACCGAACGTTCGCGACGTGATGGCCCGTGCGTTGTCCGAACCGACCGTGGCTGCCCACCGGGCGGAGGTTGCGAAGTACGTTCAACGGATCGCTCCCCTCGTACGCTCGGAGCCGCCCGCGAGCGGCCCGGTCGTCGACGAGGAGGCAGCGCTTCGGGGAGCGGAAGGATACCTCGTACGTCGGCTCGGGTTCGGTTCCGTCCGGGTGGTCCGCGAGAGCGAGGCCGAGGAGTTCGACCCTCTCGGTCGCCGGGACCGCGCGCGGCCGGGCCGACCTGCCTTCTATCTCCGACGACACCCCGGGTAGTTCGGCGGTTCGGTCGACGGGCGGTTACCGTCGGATCGTCGGGTCGCTCGCCAGACGGGCATAGAGCAGCGTCGATCGCCAGCGACCGTTCTTTCGGACCTCGTCCCGCAACCGCCCCTCGTAGCGGAACCCGCATCGACGGGCCAGGGCCCGAGAGGATGCGTTCGCCGGGAACACCAGCGCCTCGATCCGGTGGAGGCCGAGACGCCGGAAGCCGGTCCGTACGAGGAGGTCGACGGCCTCGGTGGCGTAGCCGGGCCCCGATGCTCCTTACCCAACCAGTAGCCCACTTCGGCCGACGAGCCCCCGTCCTCGAGGTGATGGATTCCCACTCCTCCGAGGACCGCCCGGTCGGCCCTTCGAAGGATCGTGAGACTGAGCGCGCGACCCTCCCGTCGATTTTGGGTCGTCTTCCGGATCCATTCCCTCCCGTCGCGGGTCCGGTACGGAAAGGGCATGTGGAGCGTCCAACGGGCGACCGAGGGTTCGTTGAGGAGTCGAACGAAGGCCGGGATCTAGTCCGGCGTGGGAAGGACCAGATCGACCCGTCGTGATCGGAGCGGGAATCGGACACGAGCGATGCGGCGACGGGCCGAGGCAGAGATGCCGGCCATGCGTTCAGCCGCGACGTCCGCGCGACGGTCGGGCGGCCGGGAAATTGAGGAACATTCGAGACGGAGTGGGGTGTCGTGACACCGTCCGGTACTTGGCGGATTTCTTCTTCGAGTAGCTTCGCTCGACCCGGCCCGAGATCTCGAAGTAGATCAGCTGGCCGACGGGCATGAACGCGTAGATCCGGACGGGTACCTTGACGCTCATCTCGAGGGTCCAATAATTGCAGAATCCCTCATCGCCCTTGCCGGCGGTGGAATGGATGTCGATCCCGAGCCGGCCGACGCTCGATTTTCCTTCGAGGAACGGGACGTAACCGTGGGTCTCCGTGTACTCCTCGGTGACTCCGAGGTAGAGCTGCCCGGGGATGAGCACGTAGCCGTCCCGAGGGATCCGGAACTCCCGAACCGCGTTGTTCTGGCGGGCATCGAGCGCCGCGTCCCGATAGACCGCGAGGTACGGCCCAAGGTGGACGTCGTACGAGTTGGTGCCGAGGCACGCGCGGCGGAACGGCCGGATGACGATGCGTCGGTCGCGCAACGCCTCCCGGATCTTGACGTCCGAAAGGATCATCGGGAGCCGGGCGCGCCGAGCCTCCCGCTCTATTTAACGGGCGGGCGCTCGTCCGCTCCCTCGAAGACGATCGACGCGTAGCCGACGACGTCGCGCATTTTCTCCACTTCCCCCGAATGACCCCATCGGAGCAGTCGCGGCGTAAGGCCCGACCCGGCGAGCGCAGCCAGGAGGACGGTCGTCGGGGCGATCCCGCACATCGAAATGTCGTTCCGAGTGACGGTATCGTAGAGGCCACGCGGGTCGCCGGCGAGGATCGGTGCGATCGCCATATGGTCGAGACGCTTCGCGGTCGCCGGCGCGACGTAGTGGGAGAAGTCCGTCGAGGCGATCAGTAGGACATCCCGATCTTGGGTCGCCGCGCGGACCACGTTCGCCACCTCTTCGAGGAAGGAATACGAGCCGAACCCGACCTCGAGCGGGACGAAGCGCGGGTGCGGAAGGACGTACTCGAGGAACGGCAGCTGGACTTCGATGGAGTGCTCGCGGCGGTGGGCCTCTTCGTCCACCTCGACGGGGGGCTTCCGAAGCGCTGCCACCAGCCCGTCGTCGACCGGGGTTGGCCCCAGGGGGGTGAGCCAGGGCCGTTCGGAAAGGGAAGCCCCCCGACTCGCCCCGTAGTGATCGACCCCGAGCACGAGGACGCTCTCGGGGGGGCGGTCCCCGGCGATGAGCCGGTAGGCATGAGCCGCGATCGGCCCGGAGAAGACGTATCCTGCATGAGGGACGACCGCCGCCCGTACTTTTCGCCCGGTCGAGCGCTGGCGGGTCGGTAGCGTCCCCGGACCCCGCGCGTCGGTGAAGCAGCTCTCGAGCTGGTGGGCGAGCGCCGCCCCGTCGCCCTCGTAGAACTGTCCCGCGACCGCGGGCTGCCGCGGAGAGGTCGACATCCGTCCTCAGGGCGAGGAGAGCTCGGTGACAAGAGCCTTTGCGTCGCTCTCCGTCAGCGCGGGTCGGCTGGAGGCCCGGAACGGGTTCGCCTCGCCGTACCGGGGAATGATGTGGAAATGCACATGGAACACCACCTGACCTGCTCTCGCCCCGGCGTTGAGCGCGAGGTTGTAGTCGGGAGCCAGGCGCTCGACCCGCCGGCAGAGTTCATCGAGCGTCCGGACGAGCGCCATCTGGTCCTCGAACGGGAGGTCCGTGAGCCGGGCGCCGTGCCGCTTCGGCACCACGAGCAGGTGGCCACGAGTGAAGGGGAAGATATCGAGGAACGCGAGGGTCGTAGCGTCCTCGTAGACGAAGTACGCCGGGGCGTGTCGGGCAACGATATCGCAAAAGACACAGCGCTTCCCCTCGTCGCCCGGCGCGGGAGGCATCGAACGTGGGGACCCCGCGGCGAACTAAAGGGTTGCCGAACCCGCGTCCGAGTGGTCCTCATTAGGAGTGGGTGTCTGAGTTTGTCGCGATGCGCTGGGCCACCGTTGTTCTGGGCGCCCTCCTCTCGATCCTCATCGTTGCGAGCCCTGCCGCGGCGCTGAGGACGGTTCCCATGCCGAGCGGCCCGACGGTCTCGGTCGGGATCCCTCTCTTGACCGACGCCATCTCCCTTCCCGCGCTCGCGCCCACCCGGGAGTTGCCGGCGACGACTTTCCTCTCTCTCACACTGACCCTGAACAACCCTCGTTCCGGGTCGATCGATCGGTACCTCGCTCAAGTCGAGAATCCCCATTCGACCGACTACCGACATTTCCTCTCGTACGAGCAGTACGTGGCGGACTTCGCGCCGCCGGTGTCGGCGACCACCTCCGTGGCGAACGCCCTCGCGAGAGCGGGGGCAACCGACATCTCGTCGACTCCCGACCGCTCCTCCGTCGGAGCGGTTCTCTCCGCCGCCAGCGTCGAGCGGCTCCTCGGGGTCCATCTCGTTTCTTACGGCTCCACCGGACGAACGCCTCTCTATACCGCCGTCGGAACGGTCTCCCTGCCCGCGTCCATGAACGGGCTTATCTCGGGGGTCGGTGGGCTCTCGAACTCGGCCAGCACGGCCTGGACCACCGCCTCCCGGGCAGGGTCGCTATCGGCCCGTCCGATCCCGCTCGACCACGGCCAATTCGTTCAGGCCAACGGAACCGGAGATTGGTTCCTCGGGTCGGATTACACCCAAGCATACGGAGCGACCGATCTCTTTCCGGGGAATTCCAGCGTGGCCGACGCCACCTATCCCACGCATGTGGCGATCGCGACCCTGCTCGCGAGCGCCTTCAACGCGACCTCGCAGACGAACTTGCCTCCGTGGGACCCCGCGGTCATCGATTCGTACTTCAACGCGACTCTCGGCCCCGGTTGGCCGATGCCGAATCTCACCGGCGTCCCCGTGACGGTGGACGGTGCGACCCCACCGCTCCCCGGTTCGTTCGGGTCCCTGAACGACTCCTCGACGCTCGAGATCGAGAACTCGCTGGACCTCGAGATGGCCGGGAGCCTTGCTCCGGGCGCGTCCCTCTACAACTTCTACTTCGCGGGCAGCCTGATCGCCGGTCTCGCGTCCGTGGGCGACCCCGCGGACCTGATCGACGCCGACCTCGCTCAGGCCCTCGCGTACAACTACTCGCCCGCCCACCTCGCCACGATCAGCTGCTCGTTCGGCCTCCCGGACGTTGACGATGCGGCATGGAACGCCGAGCTCCTGACAGCAGCGGCAACCGGAATCACACTTCTTTCGGCGAGTGGCGACCAAGGGAACGCCCCGGACTCGCTCACCGGGCGGGACGACGGCCCCTGGCCGGTGTGGCCGGCGACCGCCGCATCGAACACCTCAGGATCCGTCTCGGTCGGAGGGGTCGCGTTAAGCCTCTCGGGCGTCCCGAACACGTTCTTGAACGGCTCCTCCCTCAACCTCAGCTACGACCCGGACGCCGGGGCGATCTCGAAGGAATACACCTGGTACGACACCTCGGACGGTCAAGGCAAGATCGCCGGGTCGGAGGGCGGCGTGAGCACGGTCTTTCCCGAGCCGAATTGGCAATTCGAATCCGCGGCCCAACCCGCGATCGTCAACACGACCCTGACCCAGGGAGCGACGACGATCGGACGGGCGGGCCCGGACGTTGCCATGCCGGGCAACGCCACCCTCGTGACCATCTACGCGAATTCCACCGGTGTGGTATTTCTCATTCCCCTCGAGGGAACGAGCATCGCGGCGCCCGTGCTCGCGGGGTTGCTCGCGGACGTGGTGGCCGTGGAAAACAACCAGACGCCCGGTCCCTGGACTTCCCTCGGGTTCATCGACCCGGAGATCTACCAGATCGCGAGCTACTTCGCCCAGAATCCCGGAGCGAGCGGGGACCCGTTCATGGACGTGACGTTGGGCTCGAACTACGTCTTCTTGGCCGCTCCGGGCTGGGACCCCACCACCGGCTGGGGCGGGGTCTACGCGCCGACCTTCCTCGCCGCCGACCGCAACACCACTCTCCTCGACTACCATTACGCCGGCCCGACCCCCGGCCTGCCTCCGGTGCCGCCCTCGACCTCGGGCGGCAGCTCCGTGCCGTGGGTCTACATCTTCGCGATCTTCGGGGCCGGATTCCTCGTCGCGGTCGCCTTGGTCATCGTGACCGCCCGGCCCTCCTCGAACGCTCGGGCTCCGGCCGTGGTACCGTGGGGAGCCCAAGGAGTCGGGTCGGCCCCGCCGCCCGTGTTGCTCGGCGGAACTCCCCCGGGAACTACCTTCCTCTGCCCCTACTGTGGGGCTATCCGGCCCGCGGAACCGGTGCGCTGCCCGCGTTGCGGAGCGTTCTAGGACGCGATCGGCGGCTCGGCGGGGGCATCGTCCTCGTCGGGGGGAACCACGTTCGGCGGGGGAGCGTCGTCGGAAGGGTCGAGGTCCGGCGGGGCGTCCTCCGTGGGGCCTTGCGGAGCAGGCGCGGGTGGGACGAGACCGTCACTCGACGCCGGGCCTTCGGGAGCGGGGATCGACGGCGCCACCCCGAGCTTCTGCTCGAGGAAGCGACGGATCTCTTCGGGCCGGGTGGAGGCGATGCCGAAGTACTCGGCGAACCGGCGCGTCGTCGTGAGTTCAAGCGTGGAGCCCTTCGGCTCGGTATGGACGAGCCCGATGCCGCGCAGACGCTGCACCTCCTCGTAGGCCACGTCCCCGATCATCCGCACGATGTGGCTCTGCAGGATCGGTTGGTGATAGGCGATCAAGGTGAGGGCGCGGAGCGTGCGCGGTGCCATCTCGACCGGCGTGACCGAGTGGACGGTCGTGACGTATTTTTCCTGGAGCTGGAGAGCGTAGCGGTCTCCCACGCGGCGGACTTCGAGGGCGGACTGCCGGTTGCCGTAGGTCTGCTCGAGCGTCCGGACCGCTCGTTGAACGGGGCGGAAGTCGTCGAGACCGAGCGCTTCGGCGATCTCCTTCACGGCGAGAGGCTTTCCGCTGGCGAACAGGACCGCTTCGACCTGGAAGACGAGGTCATCGAGTTTGGACGGCATCGAACCCCTTACATCCCCTCCGCGACCGCCGTTCGAGTCTCCGCGGTCCGGACCACGAGGACCGGGGTGGCCCCGAGGACCTCCTGGCGCAGCTCGACCGAGCGCTCGCGAGCGAGGAAGAGCAAGGCGAGGAAGATCGCGACGAGCCGGTCCCGGCCCGTGAGCGGGTTCCACAGCTCGAGCAGGGGGAACTCCTCTCCTACGGGGTGACGGAGGGAGGCCGTCCATGTGTCGGCGAGGTCGCGTTCCGGGATCTCGCCGTGTACGAGGACCTCGGGAGGAGCCCGCTGTTCCTCGCGCAACCGGTCGCGCAGCTCTTCGATCCGAAGGGCGCGGCGCGCGTCCGCCTCGGCGTCTCCGAAGGCCCGCACCAGCTCCAGCAGGGAGACCGGCCGAGTCTCGGGGTGTCGAACCATCCCGAGGAGGGGGGGCGGGTCGGTCGTGCCGAGGACGGCGCTGGTCACATCGACCGCTTCGGGAGTTTCGAGCAGAGGCAGATAGCCGTCGTCGGTACCCCCCGGGTCCATGCTCCCGTCGACCGGGCTCTCGGGGATCTCACGGATCTTGAGGATCTCTTCCGACTGCAGATACAGGATGTTCCAGGCCATGTAAACGAGGCGGCCGGCGATGGCGAAGTTGACCGCGCCGTCCTCCCGGACCCGCTCGAGGTACGACTCCGTGAATTTCACGAGGTCGATCTCCCACGGGTCGAACTCCTCTTCCATCACGAGCTCGAACAGGAGCGCGATCGCCTTCTGGAAGGGGTCCGGAATCACGATGTGAACGCCTTCCTTGAGGTTCTCGACGAGCGAGAGGTACCGCTCGAGGAGGGGCGTCGACGTTTCGTTCTCGCCGAGCAGCGAGCGATGGAACACGAGGTACTGAAGGACCTTCTCCGCCGCGTCCCGGGAGACGGCGCCCGAGGGGAGGAGTTCGGCGACTTCCGTCTGGGAGATCGTCATCGGGCCTCGAGGGGAGTGGCCGCCTCGGGAGCCCGGGCGTTCTCTCGGCTCTCGACGTCGTGGATGTCATCGAGGTCGATGCCGACCACCTTGGAACATCCGTCGCCGCGCATCGTCACCCCGAGGAGGTGGTGGCCGAACTTGAGCGTCACTTTGCGCAGGGAAATCACGATGAACTGGGCCCGCTCCGCGTTCCTCCGGAGCATCCGACCGACGAACTCGGCGTTCAAGCCATCGAGCGACATGTCGACCTCGTCGAACACGTAGAGCGGGCTCGGGTCGTAGCGCTGCATCGAGAAGATGAACGCGAGGCTCGCGAGGGATTTCTCCCCGCCCGAGAGCTGCTCGAGCCGGGCGACGGTCTTGCCGACCGGCCGGGCTTTGATAAGGAGTCCGCCCGCGAGCGGGTCCTCGGGGTTCTCGAGGGCGATCTCGCCCTCGCCGCCCGCGGAAAGCTCGCCGTAGATCTCCTTGAAGTGGGTGCCGACCTGGGCGACGACGTCGGTGATCTTCTCGCGCTTCTTCGTTTCGATCTCGCCGACGAGAGAGAGCAGCTCGGCCTTTTCGGAGGTCAGTCGCTGGACCTCGGATTGGAACTCGTCCGACCGGGACTTCTCCTGGTCGTATTCCTCCACCGCGCGCAGGTTGACGTCGCCCATCGCCTGGAGCTGCTGCTCCAACGCCGAGATCTTTTTCTTGAGTTCGTCCACCGAGACCGGCTTTTCGTCCGGTTCGGGGTCGGGGAACTGTTTCAGGGCCTCGTTGAGCTCGGTGAGCCGCACTTCGGCCTGAGCGAGTCGCGTCTGCTCTCCCGTGAGCATCGTCCGGCGGGTCTCGAGGTTCGCCTGGGCCTGAGCGAGCTTCGCCGTGACGTCGAGTCGCTCGGTGTCGAGCTTCTTCTTCTTATCGGACTGCGCTCGGGCCGATTCGCTCTGCTTCGATTCGACGCCCTTGAGGGCCTCGAGCGCTTCGTGGGATTCACGGAGGGTCCGTTCGGTCGCGACGATCTCCTTCTTCTTCGCGACGATCTCCTTCTGGGCTTTCGCGAGCTCCGCCCGTCGGCCCTCGAGGTTCGTGGACAACGCGGCGAGCGAGGCGCGGATCGACTCGAGCTCGCCATTGACCTGGACGCGCTCTTCTCCGGTCTTCTGCGCGATCTCCTGGAGGGAACGGAGGCGAACGGAAACGGCTTCGGGCAACTGACTCAGGTACTGTTCCTGGGCCTTTCGGGTCTGCTCCTTGAGCGCCGCGATCTCTCCGGCGACGCGGTTCACGTCGGCTTCGGCCGTCGCGAGAGCGGCGGCGACCTTTTTCTGCTCGGCCCGCGCGGCATTGATCCGGTCCTGGGCGGCCGCCAGGCGTTCGCGGGCGGTCTCGAGGTCCTTATCGAAGACCTGACGGGCGGATTGGTGAGCCTGGTCCTGGATCGATCGTGTGGAGAGTTCCTCGGCGACCGTGCGGATGCGCTCGGTCACCTTGGCGAGTTCGGTGCGCCCGGCCGTCTCGGCGGCTACCTTGCCACGAAGCTCCTCGCCGAGCCGCTTCAGCTCGACCGCGGAGTCGCTGCCCCGTCCCTGGCTTGTCGGGTCCAGATACCCGCCCGAGATCGCTCCCGTGGCCTCGATCAGGTCGCCGTTCAGGGTGACGAGCCGGACCCCGCCCATCTGGGCTCGAGCGCGAGCGAGGTCGTCCATGACCACGGTCTCGCCGAAAACGTACCAGAAGGCCGAGCGGAGCGTCTCGTCGAACTTCACGTGGTCGATGGCGAACCCCGTCGCGCCCGAGGCCTTCGCGGCGACGAGGGACTTCCCGTGGGGACGCCCCGGGAGCATCTTGTTGAGAGGAAGGAAGGTGGCGCGTCCGCGCTTTTCCTCGCGCAGCAGTTTGATGCACTCCTCGGCGACCTGGTCCGATTCCACGACCAGGGCCTGGAACCGGCTTCCGCCCGCGACCTGGAGTGCCGTCTTGAGCTTCGGGTCGAAATCCGCCAGCTCCTCGACCGTGCCCCGGATCCCGGTGATCTTCCCGAGGTTGCGTTGCGACAGGAGGTAGTCGACGGCCGCGAGCGCGGTCGGACGCCCGCCTCCATCCGCCCGCGCCTTGAGGCGAGCATCCAAGGCAAGGTAGCGACGGTTGAGTTCTGAGTACCTCCTGGGACAGGCGGTCACCCTCGGCCGCGAGGTTCTTCTCCTTGGTCTTGAGAGCGAAGAGCTCCTTCTGGAGGTCCCCCGTCGAGGGTCCCGAACCGTTCTTCCCGGGTGTGGCTTCCTTGATGCGGAGCTCGAGGTCCTTGACCTCGACCTCGCGTTCGCGAAGGTCGTCCTCCGCCTGGGCCTGAGACCGCTCGGCGGTGCGGAACGCGGCGCTCGCCGTTTCCCGTGCCTGGACCGATTGCGTCCAGGCGGTCTGCTTCGTCTCGGTCTGACGGGCGAGTTCGAGTTGCTGTTTGCGAGCGGCCGCGAGCTTGTCGTGAGATTTCCCGGGTGTCCCGGTCGCGGTCTGGAGCTCGCGGGCGTTCTCGTCCGCGGTCTGGGCGAGGTCGGCCAGACGTTCGGCGAGTTTGGATTCCTGCGCCCGGAGCGTGGTTTCCTGGGTCTCGTCCGCCCGAACGGTCTTGGCGAGCTCGTCCGCCTGGGTCGCGGTGGCCTCGAGGGCTTCCCGGAGATGGCCAAGGCTCTGGTCGAGCCGGGCGTAGGCCATCTTCTTCTCGTCGACCTCATCCTTGAACTTGACGGCGGCCGCGCCTCCCGCCTCGGCGATCTCCTTGTCGATCGCGTCGATCGCCGCTGCGAGCTCTGCCTGGCGGGACGCGAGCTGGGAACGCGCTGCCTCCAACCGTTCGATCTCCGCGCGGACCGAGTCTACCTGTTTTCGGCAGGTGGCGAGTTCCTGCTCGGCCAGGCGGTGGCCGGCCCTCGCGAGGCGAGCCTCCGACCGCTTCTTGTCGTCCTGGAGTTGCTTATACTGGATGGCGAGAAGCCGCTGACCTTCGAGTCCCGAGAGCCGGGACTTGATGTCCCCCATCAGGGTCTGAATCCGGTCGAGGTTCGCATCGAGGTCGGTACGCTTCGTGGCCGCCCGCTCGAGCTCGTCGTCGAACTGGCTGATCCCGGCCAGGCGCTCGACCAGGCCCCGCCGGGGGATAGGCCCCATCGTGACGACCTTGTTGATGTCCCCCTGCTGGACCAGATTGTAGCCGTCGCCCGAGAGGCGGGCGTGCGAGAGCAGAGAATCGATCTCGGTCTGGGTCGTTCGCTTTCCGTTGACGTAGAAGTACGAGTAGTACCCGTCGGGGTCGCTCGGGGCGAGCTTCACGTACCGCGTGATCTCGACCTCGGGTGTCTCGATGGGGAGAAGCTTGTCGGCGTTGTCGAAGACGAGAGAGACCTCGCATTCCGTGGCGGGCTTCTTCGACGAACCCCCGTTGAAGAAGAGGTGAGTCAGCCGTTCGGCGCGCAACGCCTTCGAACTGGTGGGACCGAGAACGAAGAGGATCGCATCCGAGATGTTCGACTTGCCCATCCCGTTCGGACCCGCGACCCCGGTGAACCCGGGCTGGAACGGTATCTCGGTCGCGCCGGCGAACGACTTGAAGTTCCTCAGTTTGAGCCGTTTCAGGTACATCGGGTGCTTCCTCCGATCCCTCGACCCGTCGCCATCGTCGCCGAAACCTGCCCGTTTGTCGGACGGTTGTCAGCAGCGCTCTCCGAGCCGTGTCAGCCATATTTAACCGTTGGCTTGTAACGGTACTGTTCAGTAATCGGGAGGTCGGCTCGGTGGCCGGGAGTGTGTTCAAAGTCGGGAGGCCGCTCGTCACTCCCGCTCCTTCGGTTCGAATTTCGTTTCCCCTGACGTTAGCTCGGCAGGCGGCGCGGGCATGGCTTCTCCGAGTCGCTTGACACGGGCCCTTCGCGGGGGACGCACCGGAATCATCAACGGAGGCGGCGGCGCTGGGCCCCTCCCTGTTTCTTCTCCCCAGGATCGCTTGGTTAGCTCGCTAAAGAGATAGGCGCGAACGTCGGGATTTCCCCCGTTGGCGGAGACGACTTTCTCCCGAACCTCTAGGAGGTCAATTGTCACTTTGTCTTCCCGGGATGCGCGGACCGCCTCTTCGTAGGCCGGCTTGGAAAAGGAGAAGGCGACGAAGAACCCATCGGACTTGCCCCTTTTCTGAAGGCTCTTTTCGAACCGTTCAATTTCCGGATAGCCAATCCCTTCGCTCCCCTTCACCGAAATCGGAGTCATGCTGAGAATCCACCCGTCAATGCCCCCATCGGCATGGGGCGCGGACCCTCGCTTGGTAGTGGACACGGCCCCCAGAACGTCACAAACCCAGTTCTGAAATTCAATCGGGTCGAGCTTCACCATTTCCTTGATCTCGGCCATTGAACGGGGTAGGCCGACAATTTCGTTCAATGGAAGACTAACCCGTTTCGCTACTAGTCGACACGCAGTCGGAGAAATATCGACCCCAATCCACTTTCGGCCCTCGCTGGCCGAAGCTAGGACCGTAGTTCCACACCCGCATACCGGGTCAAGAACCACGTCGCCCGGGTTGCTGCTTGCCTTGATGACCCGTTCCAAAAGTTCCGGCGGTTTCTGGGTGGGAAAGCCCTGCCGATTTGTTGCTTGCGAGTTAAGCGGGTCGATGTCGGTCCAAATGTCTTGGAGGTCGGTTCCCTCCATGTCGTTCATGTACTGTTTGAACTCCGGAGTGCCGCCACCCTTCTTCGGCCACAGGACGCGGCCCATCCCCTCCAGTCTGTCCAAGGCCTCTTGAACGGTCGCCGGCGGTGGGTCCATTTCTCGCCGCATATAGCCCGGAACAGCCCAGTGACGGCCTTTGGAAGTGGGGTCGTACCCCTTCCACGGCTTCCCCGACTCTCCCGCTGCAGTTCCCGGCCCGGTTAGGATCGTCCGCCGGAAGCGTCGGCCGTCAGGGTCGGCAAAACGGAATTTGCTCTCCTTGTAATGCTCGGAATATTCCTGGCGCTGGGGGTTCCACGTGTACTCGTCGGACTTCGTGTAGGAAAGTAGAGTGTCGTGGACTCTCCCAAATGCACGGGTTGTCCCATGAGAGAAGGTTCGTTTCCAGATAATCTCGTTGAGAAAATGCCCCTCCCCGAACACATCGTCTAAGAGGAGCCGAATTTGCGCATTGAGGTGGTCGTCGCAGTGAATGTAGAACGTGCCTGTGTCCTTGAGGACTCGATGACACTCTCGAACTCTCGGCTCGAGCCAATTTAGGTAGCCCTGTTTCCCGCCTACCCAGCGGTCCTTGAAGTGCCTGATTTCGACCCCGTCTTTGAACACGACTTCGTAATCGGTGCCGGACCCGAACGGCGGGTCCATGTAGACTAGGTCCACGCTGCCGGTCGGGACGTTCTTCTGTAGAACCTCAAGGCAGTCGCCGCAATAGAGTGTATTCGGCCTGATTTGTGGAGCGGGACTTCCTGACACGTTTGCCCTCTCAGTTCGGGATGACCTCGATTTCCGGGTAGCCCGTCTTCGGCATGGGAGCCGCCCGCTTCAAGAGTTCGTGCCAGCGGAAGCCGGACAGGGGCGCGAAGCCCGCAGCCACCGCCGGGGTCACTCCTAGGCTCTGGTGGGTCCGAACGAGGTTGTAGTGCGCCCGGAAGCCCTCCGCCAGGATGGCCGTGCCGCGTTCGTTGTCGAAGGCGCGCATGACCTTGAACCGCTCCTTTTCCGTGCCGTGGAACCGCTCGATCTTGTTGTTGGATTCCGGGGCGCGAATCGAGGGAACTCGCTTGTGGGGATTCACTATCCGGTCACCGGAGCGATACCCAAGCTCGCGACGAATGGCTCGCGGGTACGAGATCATCCCGTCCGAGAAGACCTCCATAGGCCGGTTCTGGGGTCACGGCCTTCGCCTTGCGAATCGGGGTGCGAGTGTCGTCGAGGCCGCGCCCTTGGCTGACGTGAGTGGCAAGCAAGAACCGGGAGTCCCCATCGAGGACGTTCCACAGATACCGCGCCTCTCCGTTGACGTTGATGACCGTCTCGTCGATATGCCACCGCTCCCCTGTTCGGGCGCCTTGACGGTCCATCCATTCCGCTGCTAGCTTCCCGAAGTGAGCGACCCAGTTGTAGACCGTTACATGGCTGACCTTGAGTCCGTGGACCTGAGCGAAATGGTCCGCGACCTTGCGGACGCTCATTCCCCGGAAATACAGGTCGAGGGCTAGGGAAATCTTCTCCGGGTCCGCTCGTCGGCGTTGAAACCCGTCCCGGCCGACGAATCGGTAGCCGCACGCCTTACAGAGATACCGGGCAAGCGCCCCGCTCTTGTTGTGCCGCTTGCCTGACAGAACGACATTCCCAGACTGGCACCGCGTACAGAGAGTCGGATTCAACTGAGGGTGAATAGGGTCGGACTTGAATCCCTCCCGGAACCGGGCCGCATAGATGTGGATACATGCGATTCCGGTCTCCCGGAAGAATCCGCACTCGCACTCCCACCGGTCCCGCGTCACCGTTACACGGTACTTCACGTCGAGTTTGCTTTGAGACCGGACCACGTACTCCGTCAGAGAGACCGTCTCGATTTGATCGCCGCGAGCTACGATTGCGAGCGCGGGAGTCCGCGCATCCTGCCACACCGCTGTCATCGAGCACGGCATATCTCCGGAGATATATAAGGGTAGTGTATCTCCGGTGATACAGTGCTCTTCGCGAAAGTCATATATACGGAGATATACTTGGCCTTCATTATGCCGAAATGGAAGGAGGGCGCTAAGGAATTTACCGTCGGAGTGAACTACAGCGAGGTCCACGGATACCAGGCAACGATCCCCAAGCCAGTGATGGCTCGGCTTTCCAACCCCGAAAAATTGACCTTCCTCCTCAAACGAGAGAAAGTTGAGGTCCGCGCCGGGCCGTCCCACTAGCCGTACATCTGCTCGGGTGGTGGCGGAGGCGGCGTCGGTGGAGGCGGAACCGGAGGCGCCGGTGGGGGAAGGTTTCGGAGCAATGTAACGACTCCAATGAAGACAATAGCTGCGGCCAAGGCGAGAGCAGGGCTGTAATGCAAAATCGCAGAGGCGAGTAGTACCGCGAACACTGTCAGCGAACCGATTAGCAACGGGAGGATTGCCCGTTGTAACCGCTGCCCACGGCCGCCTTGTGCCATTGGCCGTCCTAGATGGAAGCAAAGAGGGCACACCCCGACCCATACCCAATGTAGAACCCAAAGGCGACGAGAACAAGTGCGATGATGACGCCGACCGTTGTTACTTGGGGCCCTCCGGCCGGCCACGCTGCGCCCACGAAGATGAGAATCCCGGCTCCGAAAAGGACTAAGGAAAGACCTTCGGCGCAAATTGGCAGCGAGAGAATGCCGACTGCAAAGACAATCGCGCCAACCGCGACTAGGACCCCGGTTACTACTGGGTTGCCGACCATGCGGGGGGATTCTCCTTGCGGGATAAACCCCGGTGCCCTGTCTGTCATCGCGCCCACCCGCCATCACTGTACCGGCGTGGGCATCTGCGGAGACGTGGGCACCCCGACCGTGAGAGGTCGGCCCGCTGCGGATTGGGGCCACCCCAAAGTCGATTAGGGGGATTGGCCGATGGCCCACCGTGGCCGCCAAGAGCCCGTGCGATGTGACTCGTGCCTGGGCGGAGGTCATCAATAATCCCCCCTCCCCGCCGGACGGTTTCGGTGAATGCTCGGGCATCCACGAGTGGGCGACTATCGATACGAACGAGTACTTCCTTTGTGGGAAGCACCGGGACCTCGTTGTAAATTTCAGTAAGGCACTCTGGGAAGGTCCGGGGCCGAGTGGGTAGGGGTATTCGCCTCCCGACTTTGAACGGCGAAAAAACGCGGGGCTTCAGTTCCCGCATTTTAACAGAACCGCTTGTAACGGTACGGCCTAGAGCGGAGAGGTCCGGTACGCGGAACCCGGTCGACCTTATCCGGCCGTCAAGAATGGAACGCTCGGGAGTCGCCGTCGCCCGTCCATCCGCCGGAGTTCAGACCCGCGATCGAGCTCTTGAGGCCCGGGATCGATCCACGCCCGCCGTCGCAGTGGGGAGCCGCGGCGTTCGGGCTTTCACCTCGGCCAGCGCGGCCTCGACCTCTCCTTGAGTCACGTCCGGTTCGAGCGGGTGTCCCGCTTGATACAACCGAGCCGCGGACGAGGCCGTCTCACCGGCTTCCACGAGGGCGACGAGTTCCGCACGTCGTCGGCGAAACGATCTCGATAGCGACCCGTACGCTATACCCGCAGGGCTGTCGGAGTCGACGGCCCGTCGACCGGCGTCGGGACCCGGTCGTGGCATATCGCGGGTTCCCTCGCGCGGACCGTTCTCGCTCACGTCCACCAACCCAAGCCGCGCTCGGAGAAGACATTCTCGGGGTCGGACGAGCGGCGCCGGGGTCTGATCAGGCCATCCCCCGGGCCTTCCATCCCCTCCCAGCGTCGAGTTTCGTGGGCCGATCGCGTGGTCTTTCGCCTTTGGACCAATTGCTTAAACCGTCGAACCGATTCTCCAGGCTCGTGGGACTCGCCGAGCTCTTCGTGGCCGTGCTGGTCGCGGGGATATCTGTTGTCAACGCGGCGATCCCGACCGGGGCCTACCTCCGCGCTCGGGACGGACGATTCCTTGCCTTGGCCGCCGCCAACGCCGTCCTTGCTGTCCTCGGCGCGCTCTGGACGTGGGGCGAGCTACCGCTCGGGCCTCCCTCTTGGGCCGCACCGAATCTCCCGATCCTCATCTTGGCCCTCCTCGCAGCCCTGCTCCTTCTCGCCACCACCTTGTGGCCGCGACATGTCTGACCGATGGAGGAGGATCCGCTCGTCCTCGCCACGCGCCGGCGAATCTATGACGCGGTCCGACGGGCACCGGGCATCGGAGCGCGCGAGGCGCAGCGGGCGGCCGAAACCGGTTGGGGCGAGACCACCTACCATCTCGAACGGCTGACGGACGCCGGATTGATCCACCGGGAGAGGAGCAGCGCCCAGGATCACTACTTCGCCTCGGAAGTTCCGCTGGCGGACCGTCGACTTCTCGGTCTCACTCGATCCGCCTCCGCCCGACTCTTGCTCGTGACCCTTCTCGACAAAGGGGAGACCACGGTCCCGGAACTCACGGAGAGGACCGGGCTCAGCGAAGGGCGGCTCTCCGTCCACTTGCGGCGATTGATCGAGACAGGTGTGGTGCGGACAGGACGGCGTGCCCGCTGGCGGACGTTCGACATCGTCGACCGGGACCGGGTAACCCGGCTGCTGGTAACCTACCGCACGGGATTCGCCGACCAGTGGGTCGAGCAACTCCTGGAGACCTGGGCCGACCTCTTCCGCCCGTAAATCTCCGGCTTTGGACCAACGGGTTTCGAGCTTGGACCAAAAAGAGGGTGACTATCGCCCGCCCATGGGTGGGACGATGACACCACGCCCGGCAACGAACTCGACATTCCGCTCGCGAGGTCTGTGGGCCGCTTCGATGACGGTGATCCTGGGCGGAAGCGTCCTTTTGCTCCTCGTCCCGGTCGCATCCGCAGCGGCCCCGAGCGCTTCCTGGGGGATCGCCCCACCTTCCTGGTCGAACGGACTCGTCCTCTGCGAGTTCTCCGAAACGGCTCCCATGGTGGGAGTCTCGGCCCTCGCCCTTACCGAGACCGGACTCTCCGCAAGCGTCGGTTCGATCTCGGAGGTAACCTCCGGCGGGGTTGTACTGGCCAATGCGAGCCTTTCCTCGACCGTTTGGACAGTCACCAATTTCTCCAACGACGACGCTTACGACCTCGGATACACCGCACATGCCCCGGTGACGGGCTCCGCGGCGCCGTACCACCTCCTCGGGGCCGTCGACCTTCGGGTCGACTTTGTCCTACCGATCTACTCGGGTTCTCCCTCCGGACCGACGGACACTGTTTCGATGGGGATCCTGGTCTCGAACTGGTCCTGGCAAGGATCCGGCGACCACTTGGTCCTGACCCTCCAAGCGTGGCCGTCGTATGCCGGCTCGGAGCACCTGCTCCTCGGAAGCTCCCCGGGGCAGCTCATTTCCGGCGTCGCGACCTCCGGCGGGGCGAAGCTCGAACAGATCTCGGCCTCGACGAGCGCCGTCGCCGATCCGGCTTCGCCCACGCCCGTCAGCATCGTGGCCGCACCGTCCGTGACCGGCAACTCGGCGTTCGGAGTCGTCTCGGTGTCGTTTAGCTCGAGCGCGGGCGAATTCTCCGGCCTGAGCTACTCTTCGACGGTCCACGTCCTCCTTCCGACAACGGTCGCTGGAATCCCCACGACGGACCTCGTCGCCGTCGGGGTGACCGCGGGTCTCGTCACTGTCCTGGTCGCGGTGGCGGCCCGCCGGGCCCGGAGTCGACCTTCCGATCTCACCTATGTGAACGAGGAGGAAAAGTGACCATGGAAGAGCACGCAAGGTCGTCGACATCGAATTGGATGATTCAGCTCGACTGCGGACATCAGATCGAGCTACCGTTAGGAGCCGCCGTTCCGGCGCTCCCCGCGTGCGTCGTCCAGCATCAGCTCACCTGCCGAGAGTTCGACACTCTCCGCTCGTCCGAATTCGCTGCGAGCTCATCGATGCCTATGGTCCGGGGGGTGGCATACCGATGACCGCGGTCACCGATGCTGAGTTGCGATATTCCCTCTCCCGCACGATCGCGTTTTGGGCGCTGGCGCTAGCTCTCGTCAGTTCCGGAGTCATCGTCGGAATCCCCGGAACGACGCGCGCTGAGACCGTGCCCTCGGCGGCACCGGAATTCGTGAACATCAGCGCGACGAGCGCCCTCAACTTCGTTCCGAACTCATTCAGCGTCCTACCCGGGGCGACGATTCACTTGGTCGTGACCCAGATGGCGGACTTCGAGCACACGTTCACCCTCTCGCCCGCCGTCAACGTGACCATTCCCTCCTCCTCCAGCCCGGCCCAGGTCGCGGCGTTCTTCGGGGCTCATCCCCCGATCGTAAACCTGAGCCTCGGCTCGGTCGCTGGGCACCAGTCGTTCGCCAACTTCACCGCGCCCACGACCCTAGGCCAGTACGAGTGGGTGTGCCTGATCCACTTCCCTACGATGTTCGGGATCATGTCCGTGGCGAACTCTCCCCCGAGCTCCGGGAGCAGTTCCTCTCCCACTACCCTCGAGCTCGTGGGAATCGGGGTGGCGGTCGGACTCGTTGTCATCGCCATCGGCTTCGTGGCGTGGAGCCGGGCGCGTCGTCGCGCCCGAACCGGCGGGGGTTCCCCGCCGGCCACGTAATCCGGCTCGAACGACGATTCGGAGGGACACCGTGGCGGGAACCTGGCCGGATCGCGAGGTCGCGCCGTCCCCCGGACCCCTGAGCCTAGCGGCGGGGGTGGTCGCGCACAACGAAGAGCGTCACCTACGCACCGCGGTCCGGTCGCTCGTCGACCAGCAACTCCCCGCGGGGGTCCAGTGGAGCGAGATCTGGGTCGTGGCGAGCGGGTGCACCGACGGAACGGTGGAGGTCGCTCGGGCGCTCGCGAACGAAGAGCCTCGTGTCCGAGTCGTGGTCGAGCCAGACCGGGGCGGCAAGGCCCGGGCGTTGCGCCAGGTGTTCGAGCGCGCGTCCGGCGACGCGCTCGTTCTTCTGAACTCCGACGCTCGGGCCGAGCCCGGGGCCGTCGGACAGCTCGTCCGTACCGCCACCGGGAAGCAGACCCCGTTCGCGGTGATGGGCCGACCGGTGGTTCCCGGTCAGGCGGCCGGTCGCTGGGCGCCGACGTTTCGTTGGATGTGGGACCTTCACCACGAATTCCACGCCGGGCTCTTGGCGAAGGGGGAGGGCGGCCATCTCTCTGACGAACTGTTGCTCGTGAGCCTGCCGACGGTTCCGCCGGTGCCCGAGGGGATCATCAACGACGGTTCCTACCTCGCCGTTCTGGCTCGCGCAACATGCCGGCGGCCGTTGGTACGCTCCGGAAGCTCGCGTTTCGATCCAGGTACCGTCCGAGGTTCGAGACCATCTGCGCCAGCGCCGACGAATCCACGTGGGGAACGCCCAGGTGACGGCGACTCTCGGAATGATGCCCACGACGCTCGCTCGCCGCTTCCTCGACCAGCCGGTCGACACGGTCCGTCTTCTTGGGAGGATGATGGAGCGCGACGGGGGGTTCGAGCATTTTGCTCGCGTTACGGCTTGGGAACTCGTCTCTCACGCCCTGGCCGCGTGGGACCGGCTGCCCCCTCGCAAGGACCACGTTCGCTGGGAAAGGATCCGGACCCGCGGGGACGGACCGTCGTCGATCGCGGTCCCGAGAACCGGTGGGCCCACTGAGTCGGCGGTATTGACACGGACGGAGCTTCGTGTCGCCTCGCTCCTTCGGGTGGCGAAGGAGTTCGGAACCGGAGTTTCCCTCGGCCAGCTCGAGACCCTCTTGCCGGAGGACGGACCCGAGAGCGCCGAGGCCCTCGGGCGTTGGCTCGAGTCCCGGCCGAAGCTGGCCCGACTCGAGGGCCCGCGCGCTTTCAGCCCGACAACCGTGATCCCTCCGACGGAGGACCGGTCGGAACGGGCCCGAGAATACCGAAGATTCGGCGAAGCGCTCTGGGCCGGACCCTTGTCCTTTGGACGGGACACGGTGCGGTGCGCGGCCATCAGTGGGTCGACCGCTTTCGGTGAACCCAATCCGGGCGATGACCTCGACCTCTTCATCGTGACCCGATCCGGATGTCTCTGGTGGTTCCTCGCTCGAGCGTACTTCGCATTGCTGCTCGCGCGCCGACGAGATCCGGCATTCCGGGAGCCGACGCCGTGCTTGAATTACGTTCTCGAGGATCGAGCCGCCGGGGTGGAGTTCGCCCGGCGAAGCGACCTTCTGTTCGCGCGCGAGGCCCTCAGCGTCCAGGTCCTCCGTGGGGACGACTTCTACCGGGGGCTGGTCGCCTCCGCCCCCTGGATGAGGTCCGAGATCCCACGTCTCTACGACGCTCGAAGCGGGAGCCCGGGGAGCGTCCTTCCCGAACGAGCTCCTCTACCGATACGGTTACTGAACCTGTTGGTGTTTCCGCTCCTTGCCTCGTACCTCCACCTCGCGGGTCTCTTCCGGAACGCGCAGGGACGCCGTCGGGGCGGGTGGGACGGCGGGTTCCGGACCACGACAGGTCTGCGTCGCCTCGTTTTCACCTCGCGTCGGTTCGAACGATTGCGTCGACGATACGTCGAACCCACGTCGGATCCCGCCGTCAGCAACGGTCGGGCGAATGCGTCCCCCTCCCCGGCAGCACGATGACCGGGATTCCGTCCTCCGAAGTGGTCAGTGACTACGACGGCTTCGATTTCACAAGGATCTGGAAGGGGCGAGAGAAGGTCACCGAGGTGGAGCGTGCCGTCCTCGCCCGGTCGCTGGACGGGGTGGACGGCCGCCGACTCCTGGAGATCGGGACCGGGTTCGGTCGACTCACGGCCTGCCTCACTTCGGTGGGCCAGGAAGTGGTCGCGCTCGATTTCGACGCGTCCGCCCTCGGACGGATCCCGCCTTCCGAGAACGGTCGACCTCCTATCGCCCGAGTCGCGGGGAATCTCTACCACCTCCCCTTCGTGGACGGTGCGTTCTCCGGAGCTACGATGGTTCGAGTCCTCCATCACTTGACCGACCCGGTCGCTGCGTTGACAGAGATCGGCCGAGTACTCGGAGACGGCTCGCGGCTCATCGTTTCGTACTCAGCCAAACCCTCCGTAGGAACGCTTCTCACTGACGTGCAACGTGCGCTCAGCGATTCCTCTGCGCCCCCCTTTCGGTCGGCCACGTTCTCGAGAGGGGCGGCCATCTATCTTTCGGGGTCGCCCTTTCCCGTGATCGTGGGGTCGCGAGCGACCTTCCGGAGCTGGGTAGGTTCGGCGGGATTCGAGATCGAGACCGAGCGGGTCGCCGGGCTGGAAGAGTACCGGTTCCTTCGGTCGCTTCCAAGCGGACATTTCGTACGATGGGCCGAGACATTCGGCCGAGCCCCCGGCTTCCCCATTCGCTTCGCCCAACTGCGCCTCCATCGCACCGGGGGCAAGGAATGGGTCCCGTCCGACCGAATTCTCGCGTGTCCGCGGTGCCGCGCCGGACTCGGTTGGCCCGGGCGGGACCCTATCTTCACGTGCCCGGCATGCGGCTTTTTCGGAGAGACCCGCCACGGGGTGATTGACCTGCGCTACGTACCCGAAGGCACTCCACGTCGGAGCTCGAGCGTCGCCCCCGCCGCAGAGCCCAGGTAGCGCGAGGCTCCCCGCCGAGCCCGGCAGGTCCTTTGTGACAAGGACGTCAGCGAGCGGGTTCGTCACAAGCGGGCCAATCCGAGAGGGACAGGGCGACACGACCCCCTACCGGTCTCGCGAGCCAGTGACTTCCTCGAAGAGGTTCACGAATTGTGCGGCAATCCTCGACCAATCGAACTGGGACGCTCGCCGACGTCCCTCCCTCGCGAATCTCTCCCGAAGAGCGGATTCCGAAAGCCCGATTGCGAGCGCTTCGGCAAGCGCGCCGGGGTTTCCCGGCGGAACAAGAAGGCCGCACTCGCCCTCCTCGAGCAACTCGGGAACTCCGCCGACCCGAGTAGCCACCACGGGGACACCTGCGGCCATCGCCTCGAGGACGACTACCGGGAACGAATCGAATAAAGAGGGGAGCACGAAGAGATCCGCGGAGGCGTACTCTCGGAGGAGCTCCGCGCGGGGGACCGCCCCCCGAGCATCGATGCGGTCCGCGACACCCAATGACCGAGCTAGGGACAAAGCAGGGCCGAGTCCCCCCCAATCTTCCCCCACCAATCGCAGACGAGCGCGGAGGTTCCGGGGAAGCTCAGCCATGGCGCGCACGAGCGGTTCGAGTCCCTTCCGGGATGCTTCGAGTCGCCCCACGAAGAGGATGACCGGACCATCAGCCTCCGTCGTTCGGTTTGTGAGAGTCTCGAACTCAGCGAAGTCGATCCCGGGCGGGATGACCCGGATCCGGTCCGCGCGGACGCCGTACAACCTAAGCCAGGAGGCTTCGAGGTGGCTAAGCGCGACCGTCCGATCGGCCCCGCGGATAGTGGTCCGGGCAACGTACCGCGACCAAAGCCGCGCCAGCGTGGTTCCGGTACCCGGGTCTGAATGGGGGGTCACCACGAGTGGGATACCACGTAATCCGTGGACGAGCTGGCCGACCCACATCGGGAAGTGGCCGAACGCATGCGCGTGGACCACGTCGACATCCGTTCGTAGGGCGTCGAAAAGCATTCCGGGAACGACAATGCCGGAGCCGTGAGGGATCGGCGCCGCGAGAAAACCTCGGTGGCGACGCACCGGGACGGAACCGGCAGGGGGCGCGAAATGACCCCGGGTGAACGGGTTGTCGCGCGCGAGGTCTGACGTCACTACCTCGACCGTCGCTCCGGCCCGCGTCAGTTCCCGGGCCAATCGCTCGACATGCCTCTCCACTCCCCCGAGGGCTGGAGGGTAGCGTTGGGTAAGCTCTAGAATGTGCAGCCGTTCGATCGGTCGCGGCCCACCCTCGCCGCTCATAGAGTCTTAGGAGAGGGAGTCAGGCTAGCCGAATCCCGCCACCAGAAGAGCAGCCAGGGCCAGGGCCGGGGCTCGTCTCGAAGGATCGTCCGAATCCATTGGATCAACGTGACCGTGACCAGGATGGCGAGGACCGCGAGCGCGACAGTACGAGCCAACCCCCAACCGCTGCTCGCGTCAAGAGCGACCGTGTACGCGAACACTCCGGGATCGGCCGGGGTGATGAAACGAAGGCCGAGATCGTTGTTGACGATGAGATAGAGTGCCGATAGGCCGAAGGTTGACGCGAGGAGCACCCGGCGGCCGGGATGGAAGGTGGCGACGTCGAGGGCGACCGGCGCGAACAGGTAGAGCATGTATTGTTCGTAAAGACCCCAGCGGAGAAGCAGAAACACCGTCACAATCAAGATCAACGCACGAAGCTCCGCGGCCGGGTCGTCGCCACCCACCCACTTCGCTGCAACCCATCCAGCAGCGATGACGCCGGGAACCCACGCGAACGGTACTACTGAGTAGAAGTACGGAACCCCCGAGAGAGCGCTCTGTGCTTGGGTCAGGCTGAGCGGGAACGCGAGGTTCATCCCGAGTCCTCCCCCATGCCCCTGGGAGGTCGACAGAGCAGCGAGGTGGGAGACGGACCAGCCTTCCGCCACGAACACGGCTACCGTCAGTGCGATCGGCACGGCGAGAGCTACGAGCACGACGAGCCGGCGGAAGCCCCGCTCCCGCAGAACCTCGAGCGGGAGGAACACGATCGTGAGCCATTTGACTAGAATCCCCACCCCGTAGAGGAGGTTCCTCTCGATCGGTCCGCGGGCCCAGAGGAGGAATAGGACGACAACCACCACGATCGAATCGAACTGGCCCCAGATCGCCGTGATCACGATCGCATAGGGGAAGAATGCCCAGAAGAAGAGAAGTCGGAGGGCGGTTCGTTCGTTCGAAGTCCAGCGGCGGGCGAGTTGGTAGAGAAGGTAGGAGCTCGCAACATCCGCCAGGATGCCGGGTTGCTTGATCAGGAAGTACAGGACGAAACGGTTCCCTCCCCCGACGAGGTCCCAGAGCCGGTAGATCTCGCCCAGGAGCAGCGACCAGAACGGAAGATAGGCGGCCGCCGGGAGGAGTTCGGTTGGGTAGGCGAAGCTCACTCCCGGGACGGCCGGCCAAAAGCCGCTGTACGGATTCGTGCCTTGGGAGACCTGGAAGCCGGTCCGGATCCAGGATTCCATGTCGTAGGGCTGACCGGTCCAGAACGAGAGCGCCTCGCGCAACACGAACCCCCCGACGAAGATGATCCATCCGCGCGAGGCGAGCGGCCACCGACGCGGGGAGTCGGAAGTGGAGACCATTGACTTCGCACGGAATCCGGAGGCGGCCAAATAGGGCTCGGGTCCGAGGGAACGGCACCCTAGGGGGCGTTCCCCGCCCGTTAGCGGGAACGCGAGGGTGGCGGTTTCCGTGTGTACGCTAGGAACACCCATTCCGCCGCCATCCAAGCGTTCGTGCGCTGGGCGAGGAACGAGTCCCATCGGCGCATTCGCTCCCCCCCGCGAGGTCCCAGAAACCGGGCGATCCGCTCCGAATCGAAGGGCGGTGCCAGGACCGAAACAGGAAGTGCGGACTCGCGCGTGAATCCCTCGGTGAGCACTTCATCCCAGTCTTGCGGTGACCGAGGGTAGAGCTCGAGTGGATATCGCACGCGCCCCGCCGGGACCCTCGTACGCATTCGGTAACCGGCAGCGGCGGGCCGGGCAAGGGCCAGTTCCCAGAGAACCGGGACCACGCCGGGACGATTCAGCGAGGTGAACACAAGTCGCCCACCCGGCCGAATCAACCGCGTGAGGGTGGAACCCGTAGTGGCGGAGTCGGGCTCGAGATTGAACGCTCCGAAGGCGGAGAACCCCGCGGAGAAGTGTCCCTCGGGAAGGTCCGCGAGCGCTAGGCGCAGTTCGCCGAATCCGGCTCGGCGGGTCGAGAGCCGGTCTCCTACACCGAGACGATCTGCGTTCGTGCGGAGCTCCCTGAGCATTCGCTCGGATATGTCGACCGCCAGGACCCGATGTCCCGAGGCCAGCAGCGGTAGCGTATGATACCCGGTCCCGGGGCCGATCTCGAGGATCGGGTCGAGGCCCGCCAAGGCTTCGAGGGATAATCCGACCACCCGGTCCTTGAGATATCGGTCGATCGGGTGGCGGGAGAGGTTCGCTGAGTACCCCGAGGCCACCGCGTCGAACTCCCCTCGGGCCCGGTCGCCCACGCTCGGAGACCGCCGACGTCGCCGGGGGTCGATCTCGAGAGCCTCCTTCCGACCGTCGAAATACCGGTTCCAGACCGCGGGGCCATACTTGGCATCGAAGAGACGCCGGATCCGCTGCATCGCCAACGGGTCGGTCACCAGCTCGGTCGAGCACCCCGACACACGGCCATCGGGCCACCGAGCCTCGCAAGCCCCTTCACGGACAGCTCCCGAGAACCAGGCGCCCGGCGCTTCCCCGAGGACGACGAATGCCTTTCCGCCCTCCTCGACAAAGAGCAAGGGGACCGGTGATTCCTCCGCGACGCGGAGCTCGAGCACGCTTCTCTCGGAGGCCGTTCGGGGGCTCGCGGTCGGCGGCGGGGTTCCCGCCGGTAAGGGGGCCTCGCGACGTTCGGGGGTCCCGCTCACGGACCGTGAGGGTAGAGCTCCGATATGAGCGAAAGGACACGGGGCGTGCTGTACCCCGCTCGCGCGACGATGCGATCGCGCGTTCGGATCTTCTTGAGCCCCACGAACCGCTTTGAGGCGATGAACAGGTACGAGTAAGTCTTCATCGTGATCGCCATGATCGCGCCCTGCGGCTCGACCAGGACCTTGATGGTTCTCCGTTCGGAAATGAACCGCCGAGCCATGTCGGAGGAGATTCCGGGCGCGTAATATAGTTAGAGCCGACGCTCACCGACACGGTGGGAGGCTCTCTCTCGGCTGGGTGGAGCCCGTCCCCGGTCACCGCAAGGAACTAAGAGAAGTCCTGTGGTGGGCCTTGCCCGGAACCCCATGGACGCAGAGAGGTACTTCGTTCGGCCCTTTACCGAAAGGGACTACGAAGCGTCGAGCCACATCGACGCGGTGGTGAACCCGGAGTTCACCTTCACGGCGAAGGAACAGCGCCACTGGGAAGAGCAGTTCGCGACCCCTCATCTCGTCGACGAAAAGTGGGTGGTCGAGGAGCGTAGGAATGGGACCGTGGTGGCCGTGGCCGGCATGGGGCACTCGCCTTTCATGTTCCACCCCCGCAAGTTCTGGACCTACGTCGTCGTCGACCCCGCCCACCGAGGGAGGGGGATCGGGCGAGCGCTCGCTGGCCTGCTCGAATCGGAAGCCGCGTCGCACCAGGCCCTCTGTTTCTGGACCAGCGTCCGCAAAGACGACGCCCGGAGCCTCGAGTTTACCCGCCGGTTAGGATTCGCAGAGCTTCGCCGCGTCTGGATGAGCACGCTTGACCTTTCTCGGGACGACCTAACGGTCCTCCCGGATCGAACTGCCTCCCTCGAGCGGGAGGGAATCCGGTTCACGACCTTGGCCGAGGAAGGCCCCGAACGCCCCGAGGTACGTCAGGAGCTCTTCGACCTGCTCTCCGAAGCCTCCCGGGACGTCCCGCGGATGGGCGAATTCACTCCTATCTCTTTCGAGCAGTTCGTCGGGGAATTCGCGAGTCCCAGTTTCCTCCCCGATGGGACCTTCCTCGCCGTCGACGGGAAGACCTACGCCGCGATGAGCAATTTCGAGCGGAGCTTCACGGAAAAGGACGGACTCCGCGTCGGATTCACCGGGACGCGTGCCGCCTATCGAGGTCGGGGCATCGCCTCCGAACTGAAGCGCCGGGCGCTCGAGTACGCTCGAGGGAAGGGAATACGGTACGTTCGGACCATGAACGACTCACTCAACCTTCCGATGTGGGCGATCAACCAGAAGCAGGGGTTCCGGCGGACGGTCGAGTGGATCAACCAAGAACGGCGGATGGCCCTGGAAGAGCCCCCGAAAGCGACCTCGTCACCATGAACGAAGCGGCTTCGAACTCATGCCGCGACCCGCGCGACATCGAATCGCGCTCGAAAACGCTTTTAACGGGGAGTCGCCTCGTAGGTTCGAATGCCTTGCTTTCCGTCGGGGGCGTAGTCCTCCTTTGACCCTCTGAGCCGGATTCCTTTTCGGTCGATCGACATGGACGTCCTCGAGGCAATCCGCTCCTTCCGCCCCTGCCCCCAGTACCAGTCGCGTCCGGTCCCGCCGGAGAAGCTGAAGGCGGTCCTCGGCGCCGCCCGGCTCGCGCCGAGCCAGCGCAACATGCAACCCTGGCGATTCGTGGTCGTTCAGGACGATGAACGAAAGCGTCTCCTCGCCCAGGCGTCGAACCGGGGGAAGCTCATCGCCGAAGCGCCCGCGGTGATCGTGGCCTTCGCGGTGGAGGAGGACATCCCCGTGACGATCGGCGGGTACATCTCGGCGTATCCGCTCGACGTGGCGGTGGCGATCTCACACATACAGCTCGCGGCCACGGCGGAGGGACTCGGCACCAACTGGATCATCGAATTCAACGACGAGAAGATCCGCTCCGTCCTTCACGTGCCCGAGGGGATCCACCCGATCGCGGTGATCCCGATCGGTTACCCGGTGGAGGGGAACGGCACCCTCAAGTCAACGGCCGACGGACGCAAGAGCCCGGACGAGATCATCGCCTACAACGAGTATCCCTGGTAGGCGTGACCGACGTAACGTTCGTCAGCACCAACCCCGGGAAGTTCCGGGAAGTGCGAGCGCTCCTGACTCCGTTCGGGATACGAACGGTGTGGCGCCGCCGAGTTCTCCCCGAGCCCCAGGCTGAGACCCTCGAAGAGGTCGTCCTCGCGAAGCTCGCGGCCGTCCGGGACATTTCGGGATACGTCCTCGTCGAGGATTCCGGGCTCTTCATCCCGTCCCTCAAGGGATTCCCGGGCGTGTACTCCGCCCATTTCCTGAAGATATGGAAGTTCGCGCCCACGCTCGAGCTGCTCCGGCACCGGAGTCGGCGCGCCTACTTCCGTACCGTGGCCGGGCTCCAGCGGGGAAACCGCCGTTGGACGTCGGTCGGCGAGGTGCGAGGGCGGATCGCGGAGCATCCGCGGGGTCGTCGGGGGTTCGGCTACGACCCGATCTTCATCCCGGACGGCGAAACTCGAACGTTCGGGGAGATCTCACCCGACCTGAAGAACGAGAACTCGCACCGGGCGCGGGCGATCCGGCAGGTCGGAGACCTACTCCAATCCCAACGACACTGACACCGCTGTCGGCTCGAACTCGAGCGGCCTTCGAAATGGAATCCAAGGTCCCCGGGATGACCCGGGGACCGGGAGAAAGGGTTGGTTCGTGGGTCGCGCTGAGCTCAGTCTTCGCCGAAGTCGCCGCCGCCCATTCCGCCCATGCCGCCCATGCCGCCGCCGGGTCCGCCCGGGCCCCCGGAGGGGGGTGGGCTCGACTTCGACGCGATGACGTCGTCGATCCGCAGGATCATGACGGCGGCGTCGGTCGCGCTCTCGATCGCCTGGCGTCCGACACGGATCGGTTCGATGACGTGGAGCTCGCCCATGTCGACCGTCTTACCGGTGGTGAGGTTGACCCCCGCCCGCTGCTGGCCGTTCTTGTGGGCCTTGCGCAGCTCGATCAACATGTCGATCGGGTCGAGACCCGCGTTCTCGGCGAGCGTCCTCGGGATCGTCTCGAGCGCTTCCGCGAAGCTCTCGAACGCGATCTGCTCGCGCCCACCAATCTTGGCCGCATGGTCGCGCAGACGCATCGCGAGTTCCTCAGCGGTCGCGCCGCCTCCGAACACGTACCGCCCGTCCTCGACCGCCACGGCAACCACATTGAGGGCGTCGTCGAGGGATCGTTCGATCTCATCGATGACGTGCTCGGTGCCGCCGCGGATCAGGATGGACACGGCTTTCGCCTTCTTCGCGCCGGTGACGAAGGTGAGCGAGTCCTCGCCGATCTTGCGCTCTTCGACCAGGCCTGCGTGCCCGACGTCCTCGGGGGTGAGCTCGCTGACCTTCGAGACGATGTTCGCCCCGGTGGCCTTCGAGAGTTTCTCCATGTCGGACTTCTTCACGCGACGGACGGCGTAGATGCCCTCCTTCGCGAGGAAGTGCTGGGCGAGGTCGTCGATGCCCTTCTGGCAAAGGACAACGTTCGCTCCGGACTTCTTGACCTGCTCGACCATCCGGCGCAGCATGTTCTCCTCCTCCTGGAGGAAGGCGTTCAGCTGCGAGGGGTCGTTGATCTCGATCTTCGCGTCGATCTCGGTCTTCTTGATCTCGAGCGCGGCGTCCAGGAGAGCGATCTTCGGGTTCTCGACCCGGGTCGGCATCCCGGAGTGGACCTTCTCCTTGTCGACGATGACGCCCTCGATGAGCTGGGTGTCGGACATCGATCCGCCCTGCTTCTTGATCAGCTGGATGTTGTCGAGGTCGACGTCGTAGCCACCCGTGCTCTTCGGTTGGGCCACGGCCGTGACGGCCTTCACCGAGATCTCGCCCATGTGGTCGCGGTCGAAGGAGACCGACTTCGAGGCCATCGACGTCACCGCGATGCGGGTGAGCAGTTCGTGGTCGTTGAGGGTCACCGGCTGACTGACCTCTTGGAGGATCTCGAGCGCCTTCTGGGACGCCAGGCGGAACCCCTGAGAGATGATCGTCGGGTGGATGTTCTGGTCAATGAGGCCCTCGGCTCGCTTCAGGAGCTCGCCAGCGAGGACGACCGCCGTGGTCGTTCCGTCCCCGGCTTCCTGGTCCTGGGTCTTCGCGACCTCGACCAGCATCTTCGCGGCCGGGTGGTCGACGTCCATTTCCTTGAGGATCGTGACCCCGTCGTTCGTGACGACCACGTCGCCCATCGAGTCGACGAGCATCTTGTCGAGTCCGCGCGGGCCGAGCGTCGAGCGCACCGCGTCGGCGATGGCCTTCGCTGCGGCAATGTTGTTCGCAAGGGCGCCCTTGCCCTTCTCTCGCTTCGTCCCTTCCCTTAGCACCAGAATCGGTGTCTGTCCGGTCAGCATCGTTTTTCCCTCCGAGATTACTCTCGGTTGTCGAGTTTGGTAGAAAAGCGGTTCTATTTAAAACAATCTACTCCTTCCGATAGCGGAGACCCCGATACGCCCCTCGGGGTTGCGCACTTATCCGAACGGCCTTCCTCCCGCGCGCGGTCTCGCATGGAGAACCCGACCCGTCCTTCCCGTCCCTACCGGACTCTGCTGGCCCACACGGGGTACTCCCGCGTGCTCTTCGCCGGCCTCGCTTCGACCGCCGGTTCCGCGATCGCCTCGGTCTGCCTCGTTTGGATCGTGTTCTTTGCGACCGACTCGCCGCTCGACGTGGGCTTGCTCGGAGCCGCCTGGCTCGTGGCCGGGGTCCTCTTCAGCGTCTTCGGGGGGACACTTGTGGACCGGTACGACCGCCGGCGCCTCATGATCGGCGCGGACCTCGCCCGGGCGGCCGCGATGGCGAGCGTCGCTGTCGTCCTCGAGTTTTACGGCTTCAACCTCCTGACGATCTTGGTGGCCTACTTCCTCGTCGGTGCCTTCACCACGATCTTCAACCCCGCCGAGCAATCGATCGTTCCCGCCTTGGTCGAAGCGCCTCTCGTGGCGGACGCGAACGGCCTCGTGCGCTCCAGCCGCTCGGCCCTCTCGTTCGTGGGCTACGCGGTGGGGGGAATCCTGATCGTCAGCGTTGGAGCGGTGTGGGGCGTCGCCGCCAACGCGGCGACCTTCGCCCTTTCGGCGTTGCTCCTCTTCGGGATGACGGTCCGTCCGATCCCTGCGCTCGCGGGGCGGGCGAAGCCGAGCTACCTTGCGGACGTGCGGGAAGGGTTCCGTTGGCTCGGGAAGGCGACCGGATTCCTCGAGTTGACGATCTCGGCGACGTTCTTCAACTTCTGCTCGAGCCTGGTCGGCACGTTCATCGTCGTGTTCACGACACTGCTCCTCCACGGCTCCGCGCTCGTGTTCGCCCTTCTTCTCGCTCTCGAGGTCGCGGGTACGGGCATCGGTTCGCTGCTGGTGAGCCGCACGCGAGCGGTGCGCTGGGCCGGCCGGGCGTGGACCATCGGTGCCGGAGTGGGGTCGGGCGTTGCCGCGGTGGCCCTCGCGTTGTTCCCCTCGGTCCCGACGGCGGCGGCCTGCCTGTTCGCCATCGGCCTCCTCGGCGGGTTCGCCGGGACGGCCTGGCTGACCGCCGCCCAGCTGCTCGTCCCGGTGGAGCTTCAGGGCCGTTACTTCGGCCTCGACAATCTCGGGAGCATCGCCATCATCCCGGCCGCCCAGATCGGAGGGGCGCTCCTCATCGAGAGCTACGGGGTCCGAACGACGTATCTCGGTGTAGCGGTGCTTTGGGTGCTGGCGGGACTCGTGTTCCTCTTGCCGAGAGCGCTCGCGACGCTCGGCTACCCGCCGCGCGAATCCTCGTCGGTCACTCGCCGTATCGGCGGCGGCGCAGTTGGTAGGATCGAATCGCCCGAAGGAAATCGATCCGCGTAAGCCCGGGCCACATCACGTCCGAAAAGTAGAGCTCGCTATACGCGGCCTGCCAGAGAAGGAAGTTCGAGATCCGCTCCTCCCCGCTCGTTCGAAAGATGAGGTCGGGGTCGGGAAGGTCCGCCGTGTAGAGGTGGCGGGAAACGGCCTCGGAGTCGATCTCTTCGGGAGTGAGACGACCGTCGCGGACCTCGCGAGCGAGCGTGCGGATCGCCTCGACGATCTCGTCCCGGCCTCCGTAGGCGAGCGCCACGTTGAACCGGTACCGGGTATACCCTTCCGTCGCCTTCTCCGCGACGTTGATCGCATCCTGCACCCGCGCGGGGAGCAGCGCACGGTTGCCGATCACACGGACCCGGATCTGGTTGCGGTGCACCCTCTCGTCCACGGCGATGTCGCGTAGCGCCCGCTCGTAGAGGTCCATGAGCGCCTCGAGCTCCTCGGGAGAGCGAGAGAAGTTCTCGGTGGAGAGAGCGTAGATCGTGAGGATGTTGACGCCCACTTCGAGACACCAATCGAGCAGAAGCTCGGCCGTGTCGCGACCCTTCGCGTGACCTTTCGAAACGTCGAGTCCGTGGGCCGCCGCGAACCGTCGGTTGCCGTCCATGATGATCGCGAGGTGGTTCGGGACGGGCTCGGAGCGCACGAGCTCGAGGAGCCGTTTCTCGGTGAGGTTGCGTAGCGCATCGCCCACCGCGTGCGAGAGGTACGGCGACGTGCTACCGCCCTTCGTCGGCTTCGCATCCGGCACACTCATGTGACGCCGCGACCGAGGATAAGAGCGCGGGGGCGGGAGGGCGAAAGGCCCCGGGCCCGTGGTCGGCCCGGGGCGGGGAACGCCCTGGTCGGGAGTTCCGGTCCGGGGGCGTTGGGCCCCCGACTCCTTCGAACCCGAGTCGCAGGCTCGACAGACCTACATCCTAGACCACTAGACTACCAGGGCAACCCCGAGGCGCTAACCGTTCCCCGCTATGAATGTTACTCGGCGCCCGGGGTTCGAGCGTTCGAGGACCTCGGACCGAGCCGCGGGTCGGTTCGGACGCGAGGCTGGCGCGGGGGCGTGCGGGCGGGCGCGCGCGCGTTCGATCTGTGACAGGAGGGGGCTCGGCCCGACCCCTGTTGCGAGTCGAGGCCCCGGTTTATGTAGCGTCAAGCGCCATTTTTTCGCCTACCGAAGAGGTGTGACCATGACCGCATTGACCAGCTGGACTCTCTCCGTTCTCGGCGTGCTAGGTCTCGTCCTCGTCCTCCATCACCTCGGGGTCGACGTCACGGCCGACCTCGGGTCGTTGCTGCGCGGGACCGAACAATTCCTCGGACAGCCACTGTTCGCGCTTTGACCGAGCCGACGCACGACGGCTAAGCCGCGGAGGCTACCCGTCGGTCGAGGATCGTCGCAAGACTCCGGGGGCGGACGACTCCCACCGGGGTGACGAACGCGGTGACGTACTTCGCCGGGGTGACGTCGAACGCCGGGTTCCGAGCCCGGCTCGCCTTCGGAGCGATCCTTTCTCCGGCGAACTCGAGGACCTCGTCCTCCGAGCGCTCTTCGACGGGAATCGCGGTTCCATCGGCTCACCGGGCGTCGAACGTGCTCCACGGCGCCGCCACGTAGAACGGGATCCTGTTTTCCCGGGCGAGGACGGCCTTCTCGTACGTACCGATCTTGTTCGCGAAGTCCCCGTTGCGGGCGATGCGGTCCGCCCCGACGATGACCGCGTCGACCTGGCCGGTCCGCATGAAGAATCCGGCCGCGTTGTCGGCGATCACCGCGTGAGGGATCTTCTCGCGAGCGAGCTCCCAGGCGGTGAGTCGCGAGCCTTGCAGTCGCGGGCGGGTCTCGTCGACCCAAACGAACAGCTTCGCACCGCGGTCTCGCGCGACGCGGATCGGGGCCAACGCCGTTCCCCATTGCACGGTGGCGAGGGCGCCGGCGTTGCAGTGCGTCAGGACGCGGCGGGCTCGTGCGAACAGAGGAGCTCCGGCGACCCCGATCCGATGACATTCCTCCACCACTTCGTCGCAATACCGATTCGCCGCCGTGACGGGGTCCTCGCCCGCGGTCCATGCCCGGTGGACGGTGTCGATCCCGACGAAGAGGTCGTGGGCGGTCGGACGCGTGGCTCGAAGGATCTTCGCCGCACGTGCGGGAGTGTACGAACGCTCGCGATACGCGAGCGCCATCCCGTACGCCGCAGCGACCCCGATCCCGGGGGCTCCGCGCACGACCATCGAACGGATCGCATCGGCCACGTCCCGGACGTGGCGGAGATGGCGAACGACGGTGCGCGCTGGCAGCTCGCGTTGGTCGATGAGATGGAGGGTCCCGCCGCGATACCAGAGCGCTCGGACCGCCATGGGTTCTCTCACGCGTCGAACGTGTGCAAGAGGTCGAGCCAGTCCGGGGTGACGGTCTTCGCAGTACCGACCGCTTCCTCGAGCGGGATCCCGGTGACGATGCTGCCCCGCAGCACCGCGACCTCGCCGAAACGACCGGCGATCGCGAGGTCCACCGCGCACGCTCCGAGCCGGGTCGCGAGGATGCGGTCGAAGAGCACCGGAGGACCCCCCCGTTGGATGTGCCCGATCTGGGCGCTTCGGGACTCCACGCCAGTCCCTTCCTGGATCCGGCGCGCGAGCTCGGCGCCGACCTCGCGCTCGCGCAGGAGTTCGTGGCCGAACTCGTCCTTCGACCCCGCCGTGCCCCGGCGTGGCCCCAGGTCGATCCCTTCGCTCGCGACCACGAGCGCGTAGCCTCGCGCGGCGATGGCCGCGCGGACATGGTTCAGAAGCTCGGTCTCGTTGTACGGCTCCTCGGGCACGAGGGTCGCATCGGCGCCCCCTGCGAGACCGGTCGCGAGCGCGACCCAACCGGCGTGACGGCCCATGACCTCGAGGACGATCGCGCGGTGGTGACTGCCGGCGGTGTCGCGAAGACGTTCGAGGGCGTCGACAGCGACCGCGCTCGCGGAGTGGAACCCGAAGGTCCAGTCGGTGCCGGCGACGTCGTTATCCATCGTCTTCGGAACGCCGACCACGTGCCCGCCCCTACGATAGAGGTCGCGGGCCGCCGAGAGCGTATCGTCCCCACCGATCGCGACCAGGGCATCGAGACGGTGCCGCGCCAAGGTCTCGAGGACCTTCGCGGCGTCCGCCTCTTTCGCGAACGGATTGGTCCGCGAGCTCCCGAGGATGGTTCCGCCCTTCCCGAGCAGGTCCGCGACGTCGGGCAAAGTGAGGGGGCGGCTCACGTCGTCTCGGACCCCCTTCCACCCGTCGAGGAACCCGATGGTCTCGTGCCCGAACTTGGCCGCCCGACGGACGACCGCCCGAAGGGCGGGATTGAGGCCCGGGCAATCTCCGCCGCCGGTCAGGACGCCGAACTTCACGCCGGGACCTCGAGGTACGAGCGGGGAGCGGTGGTCAGGAATTCGTACCCGGAGGGCGTGACCACGATGTCGTCCTCGATCCGGACCCCTCCCTTTCCGGGAAGGTAGATGCCCGGCTCGACCGTGAACGCCATCCCCACCTCGAGCGGATCCTCGACGTCGGGGCCGTAGCGCCATCCATCGTGCACGGCAAGCCCGATGGAGTGACCCACGCCGTGGTTCAACCGTCCCTTGAAGGGAGAGCCGTCGATGACCGCGAGGGCTGCGAGGTGGACTTCCCGCGCGGGTACGCCCGGCCGGATCGCCGCGAGCGCAGCGTTCTGAGCGGCCTCGACCGTGTCGTGGACCGCCTTCATCTCCTCGTCACGCGAACCGAAGTGGAAGGAGCGCGTGATATCGCTGATGTACCGACAGGTGAGCGCTCCGAAGTCGCACACGATCGATTGTCCCGACTTGAGCGCGGTGTTCCCGGGGCTATAGTGAGGCTCGGCGCCGTGCGGTCCGAAGGCGACGATCGTCGCGAACGACCGTCCGGCCGCACCGAGGAGGTTCATCCGGTGCTCCATCTCGGCAGCGAGCTCGAGCTCGGTGATGCCCGTGCGGAGCAGGGAGGGGATCTCCCGGCCAACCTGGGAACCGATCTCGGCCGCCTTTCGGAGCCGCTCGATCTCGCCGGGGTCCTTCGTCACCCGTGCCTTCCGGATCGCGATCGAGGCATCGGTCCAACGGACACCGGGGGTCATTCGGTCGAGTCGGACGTACCAATCGTGCGTCAGCTCCTTGAAGTTCAGGCCCACCGACTGGACGCCCTGAAGCAGTTTCCGAATGACCGGCGGGGAACCGTCGCGGTCCGCCACGTGGAGGTGGACGTGCGGGTCGGCCTTGACGGCCTCCTGGGCGCTCTCCGCCTCGAGCGGGGCGCAGACGATGTCGAGCTCCCCGTCCGGGTGCGCGATCGCGACCGACTGCTCGAACAGCCCCGCGGGCACATCGAACAGGTAGAAGAACGACTGGTCGAGGTGAGGCTCCTCCGCGTTCGCGAGCACCAGCGCCTCGGGCGCGGGGTCGAGATGGCGGAACACCTTGTGGATCCGGGCCTTCATGGCCCGGACTAGCCGCTAGGGGGTTTCAGCTTTTGCGCCGGTGGCACGCAGGTCCTTCCACGAGAGGAGCGGCTCTCGCGCGGCGCGCACCTCGTCGACGCGGCTGACCGCGAGGGATCGCGGGGCGGCGTGCAGGTTCTCGGTCGTGTCCGCAAGGGCCCGTTCGAAGGCCGCGACGTAGGCGTCCAGCTCGCGCTTGCTCTCCGTCTCGGGAAGCTCGACCATCAGCGCCTCGTCCACGAGCGACGGGAAGTAAATGGTCGGGGCGTGCACGCCCTCGTCGAGCAGTCGCTTCGCGAGGTCGAGCGTCCGCAGGCCGCGTTCCTTGAGCGGAGCACCGGAAAGGACGAACTCGTGTTTGACGAGTGTGCGGAAGGGGCGCGGCAGGCTCTTGCCCATGCGGGCGGCGACGTAGTTCGAGTTGAGGACCGACCGTCGTGAGATATGATTCAGTCCCTCCTCGCCGTGCGAGAGGATGAAGGTGTAGGCCCTCAGGTCGAGCCCGAAGTTCCCGTATGCGGTCTTGATCTTGCCGATCGATTTCGGACGGTCGTAATCGAAGCGGAACTTCCGGCCTTCCTTCACCACGCGCGGGACGGGAAGGTACGGGCCGAGCTTCTCGCCGGCCGCGAGCACGCCCGCTCCCGGTCCACCGCCGCCGTGGGGGGTAGCGAACGTCTTGTGGAGGTTCAGGTGCGCCACGTCGAACCCCATGCGACCCGGATGCGTGATCCCCAAGATCGCGTTCAGGTTCGCCCCGTCGTAGTACAGCATTGCGCCCGCGGCATGGACCGCTTCGGCAATCTCGAGGATTTCGCTCTCGAAGAGCCCCGCCGTGTTCGGGTTGGTGAGCATGAAGCAGGCGGTCTTCTTCGAGAGCGCGCTCTGAAGCTGTTCGAGATGCACGCACCCGTCCTTCGACTGGATCTCTCGGGTCGTGAACCCCGCCATGCTCGCGGACGCGGGATTGGTACCGTGGGCCGTGTCCGGCAGGAGCACCTCCGTCCGCTCGCCGAGCTCGCCATGGTCGCGGAAGTACGCCCGGACCATGAGCATCGCTGCGTATTCCCCGTGAGCTCCCGCGGCCGGCTGGAGCGAGATCTCAGGGAGGCCGGTCACGCGCGCGAGGATCCGTTCGAGACGCCAGAGGATTTCGAGCGAACCCTGGACCGTGGCCTCGGGCTGGTACGGATGGACCTCGGCGGCCCCCTTACGTCGGGCGAGCAGCTCCGAGACCTTCGGGTTGTACTTCATCGTGCACGAGCCGAGCGGGTACGTGCCCGTGTCGATCCCGAAATTCATCTGCGAAAGGCGAGTGTAATGCCGGACGACCTCTAGCTCGGAGAGCTCGGGCCAACGGACCGCCTCCTTACGCCGAAGCTTGTCGGGGATCCCGGCGATCTCGGGGAGCGGGTCCGACGGGCGCGGGGGAGCCAGGTCCCATACCGGGGGTTCGTCCCAGCGGGCCTGACGGAACGTCATGCTGTCCTCCCGACCGCTCCGATCGCGGCGCCGGCGGCCCGGACGTACTTTTGGATGTCCTTCTCGCTGGTCGATTCGGTGATCCCGACGAGGATGCGCTCGGCATCCCGAACCGCCTCAGGCCTCCGGTCCTGCAGGGGGTGCCCGCCGAGGACCTTGCGCCGGAGCAAACGGTCGAGGAACTCCTCCGAGGTACCCCGCCCCACCTCGATCGTGAAATCCCCGAGATAAGGAGCGTCGAAGCGAGGCGCCTTGATTCCCTCGATCGCCCCGAGCCCGCTCGCGAGCGTGCGCGCCTTCTCGGCCAACGCGGCCTGGAGGCGGGCGAGCCCCCGAGGCCCGACCACACTCGCGTAGACGACGAAGGCGAGCGCCATCAGCGACTCGTTCGTGCAAATGTTCGAGGTCGCCCGAGAGCGGCGAATGTGCTGCTCGCGCGTGACCAGGGTGAGGGCGAAGGCGCGCCGGCCTTCGCTGTCCAGGGTCGCTCCCACGATCCGTCCGGGAGAAGAGCGCACGTGTTCCTTACGGCAGGCGAAGAGGCCCAGAAGAGGACCTCCGAACGACGGGGAGATCCCGAATCCCTGCCCCTCCCCTACCACGACATCGGCGCCGTAGTTACCGGGCGCCTCGAGGACCGAGAGCGACAGGGGGTCGGCGGCGACCACGAGCGGCACGTCGCCGAGAATCGACTTCAGCTCGGGGATGCCTTCGTCCACGTGCCCGAACCCGTTCGGCACGTCGGCGAGAACGCCGAACACGTCCCTTTTCGCCACCGCCGTGCGGAGGAACTCGAGGTCGAGCCGACCCGTGCGTTCGTCGAACGGAATTCCTTCCACGCGAAGTCCCGGGCCGCTCGCGTAGTTCTCGAGGACGCTGCGCTCTTCCCAGGGCAGACTCGCCGGGACAAGGAAGCGGCCCCCCTCGTGGAGCCGGCGGCAGAACAGGAGAGCCTCGCCGGCAGCGGTCGCGCCGTCGTAGAGGGAGGCGTTCGCCACGTCGAGCCCGGTCATCTCAACCCACAGGCTCTGGAATTCGAACAGGGTCCGCAACATGCCCTGGCTGGTCTCGGCCTGATAGGGTGTGTACGCCGTGTAGAACTCGCTCCGAGAGACGATCGCGTCGACGGCGGCGGGAGAATACCTCGCACCGACTCTTCCGCCGAGGAAACTCGAGAATTTGGAGAGCGGCTTGTTCCGTTCGAGCAGCCGGTCAACCTCCGCCACCACTTCGGGTTCCTCCCGAGCCGCGCCGACGCCCATCCGGCCGATCCGAGCGCGCTTCGGAACGTCGGTGAACAGCTCGTCGGTCGAAGCGATGCCGAGCGCCTCGAGAAGTGCGGCCTCCTCACCCGATTCGTTCGGAATCCAACGCGGCAAAGAAGCTCACCCAGGCATCCGAACTAGAGTGGCCATAAATCGGTTGGCCCCCGCCGGCCCGTGAACTTCCGTTTCGAGAGAGGCCCCGACCACCGGGGAGAAGGGCAAAGGTATTCGGGACCGCCGTCTCCCACCGAAACGAACCATGACGCAGGTGCACGGTCGAGCGGGCAAGCATCGGAGGCCCGCGCCGACGCCTCCGCCCTCCGTGGCGATCCTCGACATCGCGTTCCATCGGGCCTCGCTCGCGACCCCCCGGGGCGAGAGCAAGGCCGCACGCGACCGACTTCGGGCGGAACTCAAGATCGTCCGGAGCGCGGCGACGGTCGTCCGACACCTGCGAATCGAGACCCGGCGTTTCGTGAAGGGCCCGCCCACGCCGTTCGAGGCGACGCTCGTCGCGCAGCACTTCGGCGCCGGCGCTCTGGAGCGCTCTCTCACCCGCGTTCGGCGGGCCGAAGAGCGGATCCGCGGTCTCGCCCAGGCCGCCGAGCGGGGAACGAAGCACGCGTCGGGCTCCGAAGAGCTCGGCGACCAGATCCGAGCGTTCTACGGACGCCTCTCGAGCTTCGTCCGTGAGGTGGACGCGGACATCGAACGCCTTCGCGAGATCGGAGGGTTCCTCGACGACCGCCCCCACCTGGACCCCGCGGCCCCGACGCTGGTCGTGGCCGGGTTCCCGAACGTGGGGAAGTCGTCGATCGTGGCGCGACTCTCCTCGGCGCATCCCAAGGTCGCGGACTATCCGTTCACGACCCTCTCGATCGCCGTGGGCCACGCTGACCTCGGTTTCGACCGGCTCCAGGTGCTCGACACGCCGGGCGTGTTGGGTCGCGCCGGACGAGCCAACCCCGCCGAGGCCGAGGCTCGGAGCGCCGTCCGAGGCGCGGCCACCGTGGTGCTCTTCGTCATCGACCCTTCGGGAAAATCGGGCTACCCCGTCGAAGAACAGGAACGCCTTCTGACCCGATGGAAGGAGGAATTCCCTCATCTCCCCATCATCGAGGTCGAAACGAAGTGCGACCTCGTGCGACGGCCCACCGATCGCCTGCAGGTCTCGGCAACGACCGGAGAGGGCCTCGACGCCCTCGAGGCCCAGGTGCGTGCGCTCGTCCAGCCGAGGGGCGATCTCCCCCCGATACAGGAGGAGCTTTCCGAAGAGGTCGCGGACGTGCCCGATTTCGAAGTCTTGCCTCCGCGTCGCCGGTCCTCTCCCCGTGCTGGGGGGGGGACCTGAGACCCTCCCGAGTCGCTATGACCTGGAAACCGACCGGTGTACCGGCCGCGACCGTACGTCCCGGAACGACACGGGAGGTCATGGTGGGTGCGACACCTGTCCTCCTCGCCCGCGTCGGCCCGCTCCTCTTCGCGATCGACGCGGTGTGTCCCCACCTCGGAGGATTACTAGCGGACGGGACGCTCGCGGGCCGCCGCCTCACGTGCCCGCTCCATGCGGCGGTGTTCGACGTGGGCACGGGGACGGTGCTCGTGGACCCCTTCGGGATCGAGCCCCCTCAGGGCATGCTGGCCCCGGTGTCGTGCTACCCGACCCGGACCGAGGGGGGCATGGTCGACATCGACTTGCCCTGAGGTAGTCCCGGATCAGACGCTGAACGCCTTTCCGTTCTCGGGAAGGATGACCTGGCAGGTCGGCTCGAGGGCGTCGCGCAGGGCCTCGCGTTGGTCGCCGTGCATGAGCACCACCGTACTCGCCCGGGATTCCTGGGCCACCCGGACGAGGTCGGAGTGCCCGGCGTGGGCCGAGAAGTCGAACTTCATGATCTCGCAGGACGGATGGATCGTGGTGTCATCAATCGTCAGCGTGCCCTCGTCCATGAGCTGGCGACCGTTCGACCCCTCCACCTGGTAGCCGGTCAAAAGGATCGAGCATCTCGCGTCCTTGTACATCTCGCCGATATAGTAGAGGACCGGCCCACCGTCCAGCATGCCCCCGGTCGTGACGATGACCTCAGCCTCGCGCAACGCCTTCCGACGGTCGCCCGGATGCTCGACCACATGAACTCCCTCGAGGGCGCGACGGAATCGCCGTGCATCCGCGAGGTATTCGGGGGCCGCCTCGTAGATCTCGTTCACCTTGCGCGCCATCCCGTCGAGGTAGGTTTCGAATCCCGCCGAGGCGAGCGCCATCAACACCTCTTGGGCCCGACCGACCGCGAAGGCAGGAACGATCGCCTTCCCGCCCCGCTGGATCGTTTCGTCCACCTTGTCACGGAACCGGCGCTCGGTCTCCCGTCGGTCGGGATGCTCCCGACCGGAATAGGTCGATTCCATCACCAGGACGTCGCACTCGACCGGTTCGGCCCCGCCGACGAGGTGGGTCGGGATCGTCTGGAGGTCGCCCGTGAACAGGACGTCCTTCTCACCGCGGTAGAGGATCATCGAGGCCCCCGGGATGTGACCCGCGGGGGTGAATTCGACCTCGATCCCGTGATGGCGGAACGTCCCGTGCCGGTCGACCGCGGTGAATCGGGAATGGAGGGAGTGGATATCGGAGGGGGTGTACGGCGCGAGGTATCCTTCGATCCGGGCGATCTTGAGCGCATCCTTCGTGAGGAGGTCGGCGACCGCGATCGTGACGGGGGTCGCGATGAGGCGGGCTTTCGGGAGCCGGCTGAGGAGCGGGGTCATGCCGGAGTGGTCGAGGTGAGCGTGCGAAAGGAACGCGAGGTCCACGTTGGTTGGCACCGGACGCGGGTACGTCGGAGGGTCGGTCGGGGTCATCCCGTAGTCGAAGAGCAGCATGCGGCCTTGGTCGCGGACCACGAGACCAAGTGACCCGATCTCCGAGGCGCCACCGAGGAATTGGAGTTCCATCGGCGGGCCGAGCGGTTCTGACTCTTAACGTACGGTGGGCGAGCCGGTAGAGAAGCCATCTTTAACGACGCTCTCGTGCGGGGGACGTGACCGGACCGGCGCGCGCGGAACTCGAGGTCCTGTACCGGATCAGCGTCGCGGTGCATCAGGTGGTCCGGGATGCCGAAGGCTCCCCCCACCGGGCGGACGTCGTCGCGATGGGTGCGGACGGAAGTCCGACCGAGGAGCTCGACCGGCTCGCGGAGACCGAGATCCTGAAGGTGCTGGACGCGGAAGGGGTGGACTGGAACCTCCTGTCGGAGGAGATCGGTCACGTCGCCCGTGGCGGAGAGAACACCCTGGTGGTCGACCCGATCGACGGAACCTCGAACGCTCTACGGAACCTGCCGTTCTCCACGGTCTCGCTCGCTCTCGGCCGTCGCGACCTTGCCGGGATCGACATCGGACTCGTCCGTGACCTTCATCGCGGGACGACCTATTGGGCCGTCCGAGGGCAGGGTGCCTTCCGTGATGGGCGGCCGATCCGGACCCGGACCTGGAACTCGCGCAACGAGATCTTCTTCGTGAACCTCGGACGGCCGGCGACCGAGCACGCGGCGCGTCTCGCCGTGAAGTCCCGTCGTATCCGATCGCTCGGATGCGCTTCTCTCGAAATGCTCATGGTCGCCCAGGGGAGCGCGGACGGCTACTTCTTTGAGAACACTCCCGAGACGCGCAACCTGCGCGCGACCGACGTCGCCGCCGCGTACCGGATCCTCCTCGAGGCCGGCGGCGGCATGGGCGACGCTCGTGGCCAATCGGTCGACGCGTTCCCGCTCACCGTCGAACGAAGGACCAGCGTCTTCGCCTGGGGTGACCCGAAGTTCCGTGAGCGGGCGTCCGAGGAGGGGTATCTATGAAGATCGGCCTCACCGCGAACCCTCGCAAGCCCGCGGCGATCGAGCTCGCCCGGCGGGCGGTGAGCCTCATCGGCGACAGGGCGGAGGTCGTCGTGAGCGACGAGTCCGCGGGCATCGCGCCCGAGCTCGTCCACCTTCCGCTCGAGGACCTCGACCCGGACGTCCTCATCGCGATCGGGGGCGATGGAACGTTCCTCTACGCCCTACGACGCTCGGACGCGCCGCTCCTACCGATCAACGCGGGGACCGTCGGGGTCCTCGCCGAGGTCGAGGCGAACCATCCGAACGAGTTCGAGGGTGCGATCGAACGTCTCCTCAAGGGATTCTACTTCCTCGAGGAGCGGATGAAGCTCGCCGCGCAGGTCGGAACGACGCCCGTCCCGGACGCGACCAACGATTTCGTGCTCCATTCCGCCCAAGTGGGGAAGATGGGATTGTTCGAGATCGCGTTCGACGGACATGTCGCGGGACAGATCCGGGCCGATGGGCTGATCGTGGCTAGCCCGACCGGTTCGACCGCCTACTCGCTGAGCTCCCTCGGGCCGATCGTGGACCCGGGGCTCGACGCCATCGTCCTCACGTCGATCGCTCCGTTCCGGGTGGAAGCCCGGGCGGTGGTCATCGAGCCGCTGCGAACGGTGCGACTTCGACCGATCGAGACCGGACGCGGCGCCGTCGTGATCGCGGACGGACAGGACGAGTACCCGCTCGCGGCCGATGCCGCCGTGACGGTTTACCGTTCACCTCGACGGGCCACGCTGGTCCGCTTCGGGTCCCGGTTCTTCCAACGCCTTCGCGGCAAGAGGATCCTGCCGTGGACCGAGAACGGCTCGGAGGGAGGGGCCACGAGTGCCGATCTTCCGGCCCACCCGTAAGCGACCGCCCGGGTCCGCGCGCCTCGGAGATACCCCTCGGTCGATCACCCGCCGTACTCTCCTCAGCGCTCTCGCGAGCGGCCGGTCCGCCTACCCGAACGAGTTCGGAGGGGTTCTGCGCGCCGACCCTCCTGGGGTGATCAGCGAACTGTTGCTCCTCCCGGGGACCACCGCGGGACGGCGCCACGCGAACTTCCAGTTGTACATGATGCCCGCCGACCTCACGGTCGTCGGAACGGTCCATTCCCATCCGTCGGGAGCGCTCCACCCGTCGGACGCCGACCTCCGGCTGTTCCGGAACTGGGGACGCCGACACATCATTCTCGGGACGCCGTTCGGTCCGGGCTCCTGGCGCGCCTACGACAGCAACGGGGAAGAGACGCGACTCGAGGTGATCGAGACGCGGGCCGCTCCGCTCCCGAGCGATGGCCTGCCCGAGTACCGACCCCGGGCGGTCCACCGCCCCGCGCCGACCGACGTGGCGGAGTTCCCGGACGACGAGGCGTAGGGACCGCGTCTACTCGCGAACGGGGATGGTCGGGACCGGCAGGCGGTCCGGCGTGCGGTTCGGGTCGACGATTGCTCGCCCGGGGTGCGCCGGCGGGCTCGTGAGCCCGTGCATCTTCGCGAGCATCTCGAGGAATTCGATGAACCCGCGGAACGCGCCGCGGTAGATCTTTGTGTGGTTGCCCTCCCAGTCGAAGAAGTCGTTGAGCATCGACCTCGATTGGCGCAGCCCGTGCGTGAGCGCCCGTTTGAGGAGTTCCTGCTGGAGGGGACTCAGTCGGTCCCGACGGAACCAGTCCCGCGACTTGAGGTGGCCCAGCGGGACGAAGAACATGGGCACGAGGATCGCCTTGAACTCCCAGAGGTCGTCGATGAGGTCGATCGTCCGTTGGACGTCGTCCTCCGTCTCCTGAGGGAGCCCGACAATGAAAGTGCACGCCGGGAAGACGTGATTGTCGTTCATGAGGCCCGCGGCCTGCACGACGAGCTCGGGCCATTGCGACGCCTTGAACGGAGCGACCTTTCCCGGCATCGCGGCGGTGATCATGCGGGGCGAGCCGGTCTCGACACCCACCTCGACGCCCCACCAGGACTGCTTCTCGTCGATCAGGACCTCGGCGCACTTCGAAAGGAGCTTCGGCTTCGTCATGAGCGAGGCGATGGCGACGTGGCTCCATCCGACCTGCGCGTAGTACTGCTTGGCGAGCTTGAGGAGTGGGATCAGTTTCTCCTCGTGGGGCATGACGTTCGGGCTACCGTAGAAGTAGACGTCGTCCGAGTGGAGGAGTCCCTTGCGGACGCCGATCTTCGCGTTGACCTTGAGCTCCTCCTCGATCTTCTCGAGGGGGTACCACCGCGTCGGGCGCGTCGTGACCGAACAGAACGAGCAACCGCGGCAGCATCCCCGGCCGATCTCGATGAGGCCGTTGACGCTCGGGAACCGGATGGAGGAGATCTCCTCGACCTTCGGCGCCTCCTTCGCGGAGAGCACGACGTGGGGGGGAAGGAACTCGTCCCGGAGCGCCTTACCCACGATGTCCTTCACGAAGATATCCGCCTCTCCCTCGACCACGCTGTCGATGCCGCCGATGGAATCGACGAACTCCTGGATCCAGGGGAGCTTCGCTCGGGTCGCCGGAGCGAGCTGCCAGGCGCACGGGCCTCCCGCGATGATCTTGAGCCCGCGCTTACGCGCTTCGACGACGGCCGGCTGGGACAGCATCCGCTTGAAGTTGACGGAGTTGAGGGTCTCCTTCTTCATGACGCCGCCGAACGTGGAACTCGGCGGGTTGAGTCCGAAGTAATCGTGACCCGAGATCAGGAGGACCTTGGCCTCCCCCGGCATGTACTTGTCGAGGTGGCTCGGGTGCACGATCCGAGCGTCGAACCCCGCATCCATCAGGGATGCCTCGATCTTGCGCATTCCGTACGGCGCTTGGCGCGGGTATCCGTGCTCGTCGACCGGCATGTCGGGGAAAAAGAGCCGCTTGTAGACGGCTTCGGGAAGGATGTACGCCGGAGTAGTGGTTCCGAACCCCAGGAACTCCTTCCCGTGGTGGTTGCTCATCATCGTCCAGTCGCAGGTGATGACAACTTCCGGCATGAAACGACCTTATCCCGAGACGAAGGACACCTCGTCCACGTGAAAAGCCCTTCTTATCGGTTCCGAAGCCCTCAAAGCGACATCCGGTGACGGAACGGACCCGGGGTTCAAGCTCGATTCGCCCTTCGGCGGCCCCCTTGGTAGCCATCGCAGAAAGAGATCGCCCGAAAGGGTGCTCGCCCCCCAGCGCTTGAGCACGGACCCACGAACGGCCGGGAGGGGGGGATTGGTCGAGCTGGACCGTCGCTAGTCGAAGTCGGTCTCGTCGTCGTCGCGGGGCAAGACACCGTCCAGCGAATCTCCCGGGTCCTCGGTCGATTCCTCCGAATCTCCCGACTCGCGGAATGCCGGGTCGCGCTGAAGGAGGTGGATCCGGACGCAGTCCCGGTGAGCAGGATTCCCGTTCCAGGCGCTGGTCTCGGCGGGGTCCCCGAGCGGCTCCTTGCAGAGCGAACAGATCTCCGGTGGCGAAATGATCCAAGAGATGCGGCGGGGGGGTGACTCCATCGCGACCGGGGTACCGAGAGACCGGAGAGGTCCTTTACCTTTCGGCACGAACATTTTTCCCTCCGGGGAGCCCCGCCAAAGCGCCTTAACCCGGTCGCGCGGTTCGCCTCCTCGTGGATACCCTTACCGAGCTACGGCGCCGACGAGTCGCGCTGGGCATACCCCTTGGGGAACTGGCCCGCGCCATCGGACGGAGCGACGCCACCCTCTCGCGCATCGAGCGGGGTCAGATCCGCCCGTCCTACGAGCTCGTCCAGCGCATCCTGACGTACCTCGAGACCCAGGAAGGGCTCACCGCCCCCCGGCTGACCGTCGGGGAGTTGATGCACCGACCCCTCGTCACTCTCGAATCGAGCGCCTCGCTGGCCACGGCCGCCCAACGGATGGAGAGCGGGGCGTTCTCCCAGCTCCCCGTCGTCGACGACGGCCGTGTCGTCGGAGCCTTGTCGGAGGCAGCGCTCTTGCGAGCACTCGCCCAACCCAACGCCCACCGGGTTCGTGTGCGGGAAGTTCTCGAGCGGGCGTACCCCGTGCTCGACGAAGGATTCCCGGGGGACCTGCTCCCCCCCTTGCTGGGCCGGTATCCGGCCATCCTGGTCGCCCGTCGCGGTGAGCTGCAGGGGATCGTTACCAAGGCCGACCTGATCCGGGGGCTCCGCGGCGCCTCGCTTCGCCGGACCGCGAGCGGCTAGGGTTCTGCGTTCGCCGCCCGCACCGCGCCGAGCGCGGCCCGAACGGCGAGTTCGGCGGCGAGCGTTCCGAGAGCGTCCGCGATTCCGCCGGGCCGCGTCTCGCGCGCCGCGGGTCCGGCCGACCCGGTGGCGGCGCCAAAGAGCACGTCCCCGTCCGTCGCGCTGTGAAAAGGGGTGATCGCCGAGGCCAGCCCCGCGTGAGCCATCGACACGACGCGAGCGAGAGTGGACCGATCGACGGCCAAGTCGGTGGCGACGAGCCCGATCGTAGTGCCCGAACCGGGGTCTGGCACCGAGATATTGGACGAAGGTGGGGTCAAGCGTCCTCGGCCATCGCGCGCCCCGGCGGCCCATCGCCCCGTGGACGGGTCGCGTACTGCCCCGACGGAATTCACGGCGAGTAGAACGCCGAGGGACCCGCGGCGCCCGAAGCGGGAAGCGGCCGCACCAACGCCGCCGTGCATCGCGCCGTCGCGACCGAGGTACTTGCCGACCGTGGCCCCCGCGCCGGCGCCGACTCGGCCGACGGCCACTTCCTCCCGGCTCGCCCGGAGCGCTGCCTCGTACCCGAGCGGCAGATAATCCGGAATCGGCCCCACTTTGGTGGGAAGGTCGAAGAGGACGGCGCCCGAAACCGGGGCCACCAGATTCGGGTTTCCAAAGGCTCGCTGTCCTCCGCCGCGTTCGAGGACCCTAAGTCGGACGCCTCGAGCGGCGTCCAAGCCGTAGAGGCTTCCCCCGGAAAGGAAGATCGCCCACCGGCGTCCGAAGGTCGAATCGAGCGAGAGCGAAGCGGTGTCGTACGTTCCCGACGCCCCGCCGCGCACCTCGACCACGGTGGGCGTCGAGGCGTCGAACAGAACCGCGGTGACGCCGCTCGAGGCATCGGGGGCCTCGGCATGACCCACGGAGAGTCCTCCGATTCGTGCGAAGTCGAACACTCCGGTGGCCCCGGCTTCGCGAGGCCATCCACGGGAAAAGCGATTCCATCACCGGTGCGCGATGGATTCTTGTATTCATGGGAGGGTGCCCGACCGCCTCATGGCCACTTCGCACAGCAAGTCGCACACCGAAACCCAGCCTCCGAAGGGGTTCCGGATCTCGCGGGACCTCCCCGTGGGCCGACACCCGCTCCTCGCCGCATTCCCCGACCTCGAGAAACTCCCGGCCGCCCTGCGACTTCAGCCGGATGCGGTCGCGCGAGCGAAGTTGTTCGACGAGACCTGCGTTCAGGTCGTCGACCAGGACCTATGGATGTACGTGGCTCCGTGGGACATGCCACCGGGCGCACGACGGCAATGGAGCCCCGTGCTCTCCCCCGGTTCCGATTGCATCGTCGTCGGAAAGAGCCACCTCGCGGAGAGCCCGCCGATGGTCCTCTACATGGACATCTTCCACGAGCTCTGCCACGTCATCCAGCGGCACGGAGGTGCGAACCTTTGGCCTCCGGGGCTGAGCTACGTCCAGCGCTGGACCGAGGTGGAGGCGTATCGATTCGTCGTCGAAGAAGGGAGGATGCTGGGCGTCTCCGACGCGTTCCTCCGCGAGTACCTTGAGGTGGAGTGGATCTCCGAGGAGGAGCACCGGGAACTCCTGGAAAAGCTCGAAGTGCCTCCCGAGTAAGCCCCGGGAGCTCGTGGGCCGTGCTCGAGCCGAGCGACGGTCGAGCGAAACGATGCGCTAAGAACCGATTCTTTATCCCCCCAAAACCCCGAAACGAACCGCTTACCGGGGGCGCGGCACACGTCGATCGACATCAAGTCCCGCCCGAAACTTCGTCCGTCGACGAACGACCTCTGGTTCCTCGCGTACCTTCCGCTCGCGGTCTCGGACGGGATCGCGACGCCCCTCATTCCCCTGCTCGCGCTCCAACACTTCGGCGCGAGCGCGTTCGTAGTAACGATCATCATCGCGGCGAGCGCGATGAGCCAGGTCCCGTTCACCATCCTCTGGGGCAACCTTTCCGACCGCGTCGCCCACCGGAAGTACTTCCTGGTCGGTTCGTTCCTCGCGACCGGCATCAGCATCATCTTCATCGCGCTCGCGCAGAATCTGATCACGTACTTCTGGCTCAACGTCGTCGAAGGCCTCGCCTCCGCCGCCAGCGCGCCGATCGGCACGATGCTGCTGCTCGAGACGCGCCACAAGCGCTGGTGGCCCACGGACATCGGGTTCTTCGGACTCATCTCGGGCCTGGGCACGACCGCGGGCCTCGCGGTGGGGTTCGTCTGGCTGTTCGTGATCGGCTACTCGCAGCCCGCGATCTCCGTGATGACCGCCCTGCTCCTCGTCTCCGGCGCGCTCGCGCTCGTCTCCGCGCTGATCGCCTGGGCCTGGATCGAGGAGCCGGCGGCTCGGGTCGAACGCCGGACGGTCGCCGCCCTCATCAACCTGAACCGAGGCGTGGTCGAGCGGATCCGCCACGTTCGTTCTCGGATCATCGGGCTAGTCGACCTCACCCGCGCGAAGTCCGAGCGCTTGCCCGGGCGCGAGTATCTCTTCCTCGCGGCGCTCGGAGTGATGAGCGTCGGGTTCGACATCTTCTACGGGCCGTTCCCCGTGTTCCTCTGGCAGAACGCCCGCTTCACGGACGCGGGCGTTTTTATCGTCTACCTCGGCTCATCGGCCGCGTCCACCGCCCTCTTCTTCCATTCGGGAAAGGCGGTTGACAAGCATTCGCCGAAGAACGTGTTCCTTCAGTCGCTCGGAGGACGCGTGCTCCTGATGCTGCTCTTCCTGTGGGGTCCGATCTATGTTCTCTTCGGTCTCGGTTCGCCGGCCCTTCTCGCGTGGCTCACGCTCCTCAACGCGTTGCTCGGCGTCACCTGGGCGTTCATCAGCACGGCGAGCACGCTCTTCCTGATCCGATTGGTCGGACGTTCGGCCCGCGGTCGCGCGCTCGGTCTCTACAACGCGATCGCCGGCGCGGGAGGCCTCATCGGGACCCTCCTCGGCGGCTGGCTCTACGCGACGTACGGCGTCCACTTCGCCTATTCGATCGCGGCGGTCACGGTCGTCGCGGGCGGGGCCCTTCTGTTGCCGATCCCATACCACATGTTCCAGTTGACCCATCCGAGCGCGCATCACCATCATCTCGCGAGCAGCGCCCGGGCCGTGACACGGCCCCCGCGCACGGGAGAACCGGGTCAGCGCTGAGGCCGGTTACCGCAGCCCCTCCCAGGTGAGGGTTCGGACCACGTAGCCCAGGGAGAGATGGGCGAGAAAAACCTCGAGGGCGGGCGGATAATCTTGGATGACGCAGGAACGGAAGCCCAACTGGCCGACCCCAACCGGTTCGGTGCCCCGCAGCACGGCGAAGCGGCCGGTGAGCCGTTCGTTGATCGTGTACTCGACCCCTCCGTAAAGGAACGTCATCGGCCCGAACATCGTCGACCGGGTCTTCCAGGAGTCTTCGCCGACCTGGATCCGGATCTCGTCCGCCTTCATGCGGTAGGAGACGAGCGACCGACCGTCCGTCACCGCGGCGGGCCGCTCAAGAACGTATTCGGTCGAGAACAGCGCCGCGATCTTCTGGCCCAGCCCGGGGTTTCCGGCTTCAACCGGACGACCGGTCCAGGTCTCGGTACCGACCTCGATCTCGATGATGTTCTTCAGCACTCGAGCCGTCGCCCGTATCATCGGCCGCTCGGCCTGGTATCCGGCCGTGACGTAATAATGGCGGTGTCGGTCCGCACGCCGTGCCGTCGGACGTTCCGCGACCTCCCCCGCTCGACCGGGCGTTCGGTATGGAGTTCTACGTTACCCGGACCCCCGGCGTCGCTGGCCGAACGAAGGCCACCCCCGACGATTTCCGTGTGAACGAGATCTCGAACTATCCGCTGCCGGACCCGGCCGGCACGTATTCGATCCTCCGGGTCCAGAGTCGCGATTGGGAGCAGCACGAGCTGGGTCAGGCAATCGCCCGTCGCTTGGGCCTACCGTCCGCCTCGGTCCACTGGGCCGGCACCAAGGACCGCCGAGCGGTCGCCGAGCGGCTGCTTTCCTACCGAGGACCACTTCCGCCGCCGGACCTCGGCCTCCCTCGGGTCGTCGTACTCGAGGCCTATCGGGCCCGGGACGGCCTCATGCTCGGTCACCACTTTGGGAACGCGTTCGAGATTCGCGTGAACGACCTGGCCATCTCCGTGTCGGAAGCGCTGACCGCGTTCCGTACGACCGAGCGGGAGCTCCGGGCGGCGGGACACTGGCCGAACTTCTTCGGGCCGCAACGGTTCGGCGAGGTGCGCCCGGTCACCCACGAGGTGGGGCGGCAGGTCGTTCGCGGTGACGTGGGCGCGGCGATCGAGACGTATCTGGCGGCGCCCGCTCCGGGCGTGGCGGACGGGGTCGGTGACCAGGCTCGCCGTACCTACGCCGAGACCCACGACGTGCTCCGGGCCCTTCGCGAGTTCCCGGGCGAGTACCGCTTCGAGCGCTCCCTGCTCGAGCGTCTCGCGTACGGCGACCCGCCCGAACGCGTTTTCCGCGCGCTCGCCCGAGAGTTGCGCCTCCTGTTCGTGCATGCCTTCCAGGCGCTCCTGTTCAATCGATGGCTCAGTCGACGCGAGGCTCGGGGCCTTCCGCTCGACCGCCCCCTGCCGGGCGACCGGCTCCTGCGGCTCGGTCGGGACGGCTCCGTCCGCAGCCAAGAGGGAATCCCAGTCGCGGACGACAACGCGACGGAATGCACCGAACTCGTTCAACGGGGCGGGGCGCTGCTCGCGGGGCCGCTCGTGGGCTACGAGACCCCCGCGATCGAAGGTCCGGTCGGGGCTATTCTGGAAGAGCTTCTGCAGGAGGAAGGAGTCGAACGGTCGATGTTTCGCCTTCCGAGGACCCCCGAGATCGCAAGCCGAGGGGCGTGGCGGCCTGCGCTCCTTCCGGTCCCGCCGCTCGGCCTCGCGGAGGAAGGAGCTGGGGTCCGGTTCCGGTTCGCGCTGCCGAAGGGCGCGTACGCCACGGTTCTTCTCCGAGAGTTCCTCAAGACCGGCGCTCAGTAGTCGCTTTTCCAGCGGGTCGAAAGGAGGCTACTAATACTCGGCGCCCGGGTCGGACCGCCGACAGCAAGCACTATGCCCGCCGACACACCCCGACCGTTCCTCGTTCCGTTGCGCACGCCCCCCCCGCCGCTTGTTCCGGAGCTCGCCGAGGGGATGGCGCGGGTCCCGACCGGCGTACCGGACTTCGATTACCTCACGGGAGGACTTCCGGCGGGCTCGGTGGTCTTGTTGTTCGGCGATGCCGGGGCCGGCCACCAGGAGTTCGCCCTCACCTCCGCCGTCCACCTCATGCTCCACTACGACGACCCTCGGATGCACCACTTCTATCTCGGGAATGCGAAGGGTCCGTTCGTCTATCCGCAAGGGATCGTTTACGTCAGCACGAGCCGCTCCCGCGAGCAGGTGCTCGCCGAGCTGCACTCTGCGTTCGATGCTACCTACTCCGAGGTGCTCTCTCGTCACCTCAACTTCCACGACCTCTCGCCCGCGTACTTCCAGGATACCGTCGTTCCCTCGTCGTGGGCCTCCCTCTCGAGCCCGCTTCTGTCGGGAGCACCGGTGAGCGCCGCCCCCGACGACGGGGGCCCTCTGCGCGCGCTCGCCGACGCGGTCGACCAGGACGGACGCCAGAACCTCGTCATCGTGGATTCGCTCACCGACCTCGTCGTTCGCCGCGGTATCGAGGCGGCCGACATCGTGACGCTCCTCAAGGGACTACGACGCCGGGCGAAGGAATGGGATGGGGTCGTCTATCTCCTTTTGTCGAAGGGGGTCGCTCCCCCCGCAGTGGAGCAGGCCGTGATCGATTCGGTCGATGGTGTCCTCCACTTCAGCTGGGTCGCTACCCCCACCCAGTCGCATCGCCAACGGGCGATGTTGATCGACAAGTTCATGTCGATACTTTCACGCCTTCCGCCGGAATACCAGGGAAGGTTCCTCATCCGCGTGAACGCGGCCAGCGGGCTGGTGACCACACAATATGAGCGCGTCTGAGAAGTCGCGAGCCCGGATACCAACCGGCATCGCGGGGCTAGACGAGATGCTCGGGGGCGGGTTTCCGGCGGGGCATGTCGTCCTGGTCACCGGTCTTCCGGGAACGGGGAAGACCTGCTTCGGCCTCCAGTACTTGCTCGCCGGTGCGGCCACGGGCGAGAAGGGCGTCTTCCTTTCGCTCGAGGAGGATGTGGCGCCGTTGCTCGAGAGCGCGCGGCAATTCCACTGGCCGGTCGACGCGGCGGTCAGCGCCGGCACGCTCAAGATCCTTCGGATCGACCCGAAGGAGACCCGACAAAGCCTGCACCGCATCCAGGGAGAGCTCGGGAAAGAGCTCACGAATCTCGGTGCCCGGCGCATCGTCGTCGATTCCGTCTCGTTGCTCAACATGCTCAGCGATGACGAATCCGGTCGGCGGTCCACCCTCTTCGCCCTCGCGGCCGCGTGCCGCGAAGCGGACGCGACGACGGTGCTGACCGCCGAGGCCGACCCGCTCCACCCCGAGGTTAGCCGGGACGGGCTCAGCGAGTACGTTGCGGACGGAGTTCTGTTGCTAGGCTATCGGACGGGGCCGGACGGGCACCGGGTCGGGCTCTCGTTGCGGATCCTCAAGATGCGGCGAACGGCTCATGTCCGCACTGTTCAGCCGTACTCGATCGGCCCGAACGGCATTGCCGTCGACGCGAAGGCCGTCGATTTCGGCGGTCCTTAGTCGGTTCCCTGCGTCGCCGAGGATTCGGCGTGGTCCTTAGTACGAGACGACCTTCTCCGCTCCGTACGGCCTCCATGCCACCGACCGACCCTTCCGCACCGGCTCGCGAACGTGCGACCTTGCCGGGGATTCTTCCGCCCGTCACCCGAGCTCCCCGTTGGATCCTCTACGTCGACCTCGATGCCTACTATGTGTCGTGCGAGCTGAGGGACCGGCCCGAGCTGCGGGGCCGTCCCGTGATCGTCGGACCTCCCCCCGCGGAAGGACCGACTCGCGGTGTCGTGCTCTCCGCGAGCTACGAAGCGAGGCCGTCGGGCGTTCGGAGCGCCATGCCGGTCGGCGTCGCCTCCCGTCTATGTCCGGACGCTGTGTGGATCCCGCCGGATTTCGGGAAGTACGAACGGATCGCGCGGGAGGTCCGAACCGTGCTGCGACGCCACTCCCCTACCGTCGTTCCGTACAGCATCGACGAGGCGGCGGTGATCCTCGACGGCGCGGACGCCGAGCAGGCCCGCCGAACCGCCGAGGTGATCCAACAGGAACTACTCCGGGAACTGAGCCTCCCGGCGTCGATCGGGATCGCCCCGTATCGAACCATCGCCAAGATCGCCACGGACCGGGCCAAGCCCGCGGGCATCCGCCTGGTCACGGCCGAGGAGGCGCCCTCGTTCCTTGCTCCGCTTCCCGTTCGGGCGATTCCCGGCGTGGGGCCAAAGACCGAGGAGATCCTTCACGGTCGCGGGATCCGGACCATCGGGGAGCTAGCGGCCGCGAAGCCGAGCGAGCTCACCCGCGGCCTGGGCTCCTTCGCGGGCGACCTCATCGCGCTCGCCCGGGGCCAGCCGCACGAGGAACCCGAAGGGTCCGACGAGCCGCGGTCCCGATCGACCGACCACACCTTTGCACGCGACGTGGACCGATGGGAGGAGATCGAAGCGTCGATTCGAACCTTGGCCTCGGAGCTTTCCTCCGCACTCGACGACGAAGAGCTCCGGTACGGCACTGTCGGGGTCGCCTATCGTTGGGCGGACTTCTCCCGCTCGCAACGGAGCCGTTCCCTTGGAGCGGCGCGCGAGGGAGCGCTTCCGCTGACCGAGACCGCGGTCCGACTGGCGCGCGAGCTCTGGGATTCCGAGCGAGCGGCGCGGCAGCGACCCGTGCGCACGGTCTCCGTCCGAACGGAACGGCTCGCTCCGCGCACGCAACGCCAGGTCGTCCTCGACGATTTTCGCTGAGAGCGACTCGATTCGGCGGGTCTTAAGTACGGTCGGCCAACTTGCACTGTCCGGCGTGAGTGAGCCTTCGTGACGCAACCTTCCGGGCGGGTGGCCGGGCGAGACCTTCTCGGCGAGGAGAAGGAGTTGATGGCCCCGGATCCCCGGCTCGGGGTGCCGGTGCCCTCGTATCAGGGCCGTTCCCTCGGGAACCTGGCCTCGTCCGTGTGGGCGGCGTTGGCGTCCTCGAAGCGACGGGAAGCCCCTCCCTTGCCGCCCCTCGCGGCCCCCTTCGACCCCTTTCACGGACGCCGGCCGGAGGGGCCGGTTGTCGTCCTGTTGCTGGACGGGCTCGGGTGGTTGGCGCTCCTCGGATCCGCCGACCGGTTCCCCGACGGACCCGCGGCGAGGTGGGTTCGGCTCGGCCGACCGATCACGTCGGTTTTTCCCACCACGACGACGGTGGCCCTCACGAGTCTCTCGACCGGCGCGGCCCCGGCGCAGCATGGGGTCGTCGGTCACCGGGTGTACCTCCCGCATTTCGGAACCGTGGTCGAGCTACTTCGGATGTCGCCGCTCGGAGTGGGGCCGGCCGAATCGCTGGTCGGTCCGCAATGGTCCCCTTCCATGCTCTCCGCGGTTCCAAGCATCTACCGTCGGGGCCTACCCACCGTCGCGCTCTCCCGCGACCGGTTCGAAGGCACCGGATTCACCCGTCTCATCTACGACGGAGCTACGTACGCCCCCTACGCCACCGGGAGCGACCTCGCGCTCTCGCTCGCGGAGATCTTGTCCCGTCCCGAGCCCCCCTCGCTCACCGTCGCATACCGGGATGATCTTGACGTGGTTCAGCATCAGCGGGGAACGCGGCCCGAGCTCGTCGACCTCGAGCTCGACCGGGTGCACGCGCTGCTCTCGTTTGTCGCTCGCCATCTCGAGCCGGAGCTCGCCCGACGCACGCGGGTCGTCATCACCGGCGACCACGGCCAGGTCCCGATGGAGGCGTCGGCGCAATTGGTGGTGGACCGTGACCCCACCCTCCTCGGCCATTTGTCGCGGCCGCCCTCCGGCGACCGTCGGGCCGCCTTCTTCGCCGCTCGGCCGGGCCATCTCGCGTTCCTGCGCGAGGGGCTCGAAGCCCGGCTCCCTCCCGGGGGACACTTGATCGAGATGCCGATGGCCGTCGAGGCGGGACTGTTCGGACCGCCCCCCTTCCATCCCGAAATCACCGAACGCCTCGGAGACCTCCTCTTCCTGTTACCGAGCCCGGGCGGAGTTAGCTACACCGTCCCCGGAGCACGCACGCGACCGCACCGTATGATCGCCGCCCACGGTGGACTCGAACCTCCCGAGCTACTCATCCCGCTGGTGTCGGGGACGCTCGATGAGATCGCCCTCGATTCCTCCCGCACTCCTCAAGAATCGCCGGTGGCTCGCCCCGGCGCTCGGGCATGACCGAATTCCGCCGTGATCCGATCACGGGTCGTTGGGTGATCGTGGTTCCCGGCCGGGCGGCCCGGCCTAACGAGCATGCGGCCGCAGCGCCGACACTACCGGCATCGGCCGATTGCCCTTTCTGCGAGGGGAACGAGTCACGAACCCCTCCCGAGGTGGCGGCCCTCGGTCCTCCGGGTCGAGCCGAGAACGAGCGCGGCTGGTACGTGCGCGCGATCCCGAATCGGTTTCCGACCGTCACCCCCGAAACTCCGGACCCGGAGCCGCGCGCGGTCGGGTCCGGATTCGAGGTCCGTAAGGGGTTCGGGTATCACGAGGTCGTCATCGAAAGCCCGACCCATGCACCGCTTCTTCCGTTCCTTCCTTCCGAACAGGTCGCTCGGGTGCTGAGGGTGTGCCGCGAACGCGTGCAGGCCCTCTCCGAGCGCGAGAACGTCGGCTCCGTCACACTGTTCGAAAACTCGGGACCCGAATCGGGGGGGTCGCTCTGGCACCCCCATGCTCAGCTCGTCGGGACCCCCGGGTTCTCCCCCACCCTGACCGAAGAGTTGGAAGGAATGGACCGGTACCGCGCGAGGACGGGCGCTGACTGCGCCTTCGAGGATGTGGGGCGGGCGGAACTTCGGGACGGAGAGCGGGTCGTGTTCGAAACCGCGGAGTTCGTTGCGTTCGCCCCGTTCGCCTCCGCCTATCCGTACGAGGTCCGCGTCCTCCCGACACGTCATTCCGCTTCGTTCGCTCGCGCGACGGACACCGAACTCGAGACCCTCGCCGAACGGCTTCCGCTCCTGCTTCGCGGGCTGCTCTCCGTCCTTCCGGGCGCCTCGTACAATCTCGTCGTGAGCTCTCCGGCCGGCTCCTCCCCCGGGCATCCCGCGTATCATTGGCATCTCGACCTCTGCCCCCGCCTCGTTCGACCCGATGGGTTCGACCTCGGTTCCGGGTTCCACGTGAACCCGGTCTCTCCGGAAGGCGCGGCCGCCACCCTCAGGACCGCCCTAGGCGCGAAACGCTAATGGCCGAACACCGGTCCGAGCCGGCGTGGGCGACCTGAGGGAACCGATCGTCTCGCTGCTCGGGCACGTCGACCACGGCAAGACCACCCTGCTCGACCGAATCTCGGGCAGCGTGCGGGCCTCGAAGGAGCCGGGCGGGATCACCCAGCATATCGGCGCGATCGAGGTCCCCGGGACGACCGTCCGACGTCTGTGCGAGGGGATCCTTCGTACCGACCAGTTGCGCATCCCGGGGCTTCTCTTCGTCGACACTCCCGGCCATCGCTCTTTCGAGACCCTGAGACGGCGCGGCGGAGCCCTCGCCGACCTTGCGATCCTGGTCATCGATGCCCGCGAAGGCGTGATGCCCCAGACGAGGGAATCCGCCCAGATCCTTCGGCGGGAGAAGACCCCGTTCACGGTCGCGCTCACCAAGATCGACCTGCTCGCGGGCTGGCGGAAACCCGTGGGACCGGTGCCGCTCCTCGAACAGATCCGGAAATCGGGACCCGAGTACCTGAAGCTCCTCGACCAGCGGGTCTACTCGGTCGCCGAAGAACTCGACCAGCTGGGATTCAGCGGCGAACGCTACGACCGGGTGAGCGACTTCACCCGGAACGTGGGGATCGTGCCGGTCTCCTCGAAGAGCGGCGTCGGTGTTCCCGAGCTGATCGCGCTCCTGGTCGGACTCTCCCAGCGCTTTCTCGAGGAGGAGCTTGAGCTCATCACCGAGGGCGGCGAAGCAACGATCCTCGAGCGCAGCGACCAGAAAGGGGTCGGCCCGGTCGGCAACGTGATCGTCTATCGCGGGCGGCTCAAGGTCGGTGACGAGATCGTCGCGACCGGGCGCGAGGAGCCGTTCGCGACGAAGATCCGAGGGATCTACCGCCCGGTGCCCCTCAAGGAAGGTCGCGCGACGAAGCAGGTGCGCCTCGATTCCCTCGCGGAGGTGGCCGCGGCGGCCGGGGTCTATCTCTCCGCTCCGGGAATCGAGGACGCGATGCCCGGTGGTCTCCTCAAGGTCGTCCACACGGACGAGGACAAGTCCCGCGTCCGCGAAGAGCTGGCGCGCGAGAGCCAGCCGGTCGCGGAGGTCGCGATCACCGGCGTCGCGATCTATGCCGACACGCTCGGGGGCCTCGAGGCCCTGGCGTTCGAATGCCGGGAGCGGGGGATCCCGGTGCACGAGGCGGGAGTCGGCCCCGTAGGTCGTCCTACCGTGATGCGCATGGCGATCGTCAAGGACCCCACGGATCGCGCGGTGCTGGCGTTCGCCGTGCCGATCCTCCCGGACGCTGTCCCCGAGGGAGAGGGCTCCGCGGTCCGGATCTTCCGCGCGGAAGTCATGTACCGGTTGTTCGAGGAATACGACGTCTGGAAGACCGAGCGCAAACGGGAGCTCGAGGTCCTACGTCGGCTCGAGCACGTCCATCCGGGGAAGCTCGAGGTCCTTCCGGGCTTTGTCTTCCGAGCCTCGAAGCCCGCGATCGTGGGCATCAAGGTCCGCGGGGGCACGTTGCGGCCCGGGGTCCGGCTCATGCACGTGGACGGCACCGAGGTCGGGGTGCTCAAGTCGCTACAGAAGGAAGGAGAATCCGTGACCGAGGCCGCGGAGAACGCCGAGGTCGCCGCCTCGATCGACGGGGCCGTGATCGGCCGTAACCTGAAGGAGGGGGACGTCCTGCTGGTGGCCCTTTCCGAGAGCGCCGCGCGAGCGCTGCGCGGTCAACCCTTATCCGCGTCCGAGCAGGCGATCCTGGATGAGGTGGTCCGCTTCCACCGGGTCACGCAACCTTTCTGGGGACAGTAGGTTCACTCGCCTCGGTCGACCCTTACGGGGGAACTTCGGGCGCGTCGGTCGTGGGATCCTCGAATGCTTCGGTCTCCGGATCCTCGGGAGGGAGACTCGGATGGCGCACGGCCACCACCGGATCGTCCGCATCCCGATAGACCTCCGTAGGAAGGTACAGGCCGAGGAAGAGCGCGATACCCCCGATGCTGAGGAGCGCGATCCCACCCGCGGCGATGAGGGCCCAGCTCCAGGGGGATACCGGGGTCCCCGGAGTGTAGGTCACCGAAACGACGCCGTCGAATCGCAACGAGGAAGCCCCCGGATTGTCCACGATCAGAATGTAGGTCGAGCCGGACGTGGTCGCGGTGGTCCCGCTTCCGGAGAGGGATTTCGTCCAGTTGAGAGCGGCGACCCCGGTGGGGCAGAATCCGCCCGGGGCCGAACACGTGGTGGCGACCCACAGATTCACGTCGGCGGCCGAGCTGGCCGTCCAAGAGAGCGAGATGGAACCCGAGCCCCCCACAGCCCCCGGGACCACCCAGCTCTGGGGAAACCCCGGGGAAAGGCTCGGGTCCTCGGGTTGGATCTTGGTGGTCGAGGATGGGCCCGACGAAAGCAGGAACAGCGTCAGGATCGACCCCGCCCCCAGCACGAGGATAACGATCCCGATCGCAACGAGGCCGGTCCGCACGGGAAGGCGGGAGGGGAGTCCTCCCAATAGGGTTGCGGGGCGCCCCGACCAGCGGCGGGCGCCGATGAGATGCGTATATACTGGCATGGTGTCCCATGTGATGCCGTGACAGAGTCCGGGAAGGTCGTGGCAGATCGGGCGGAGGTACCGCCCGGTTGCCCGATGTGCGGAAGCACCCACCGGATCGTCGACCCGGTCTTGGCCGAGACCCACTGCGCCGAATGCGGTCTTGTGTTCGACGGCACCCCGATCGTGGCGACCGCACCGCCGCCCGCGGAGTCCTCGGGCTCCGAAGGGAGCGGCCGAGGGATCGGCCCGTTCGTCCGCCCCGGGGGGACACGAGCGCGCTCTGGGTTCCACACTCTCGCTGGCCCGCGACGGACAGGGAAAGCGACTCGACTGGCACCGACGCTACGAATTCCAGCATCTCAAGCGCGTCATGCAACGCCAGACCTCTCGGGCCGTCGATGGCCCGCTCGACCGCAGCGCCGCCCGCGGAGAGATCCAGGCGGCGGGCGAGTCGATGGGACTACCGGTGGTGGTCCTTGCGGAGGCCGAGCACGTCTTCCGGGAAGCGAAGATCCGGGGGCTGTTCCGAGGTCGTAGCCTGCCGGCGAGCGTGGGGGCTTGCCTCTACGCGGCCTGCCGACGCTATTCCATTCCCCGCACCCTGGGCGAGGTCGCCCAGGCGGTCGGGACCCGTCGGTCGGACGTGGGACGCACGTTCAAGGTCGTCCAGCGCGGAGCGGGCTTGCCGATTCCCGGAGTCGGGACCAAGGCGTTCCTGACGCGCTACGCCCAGGAGCTCGCACTCTCACCCCGCGTGCGCTCGACCGTCGAGGCGATGCTCGACCAGGCGCGCGAGGACCCGGAACTATCCGGGCTTAGCCCGCACGGTCTCGTGGCGGCGCTGATCTACATCGCCGCGGAGCAGAACGGCGAGCATCGCTCCCGCGCCCAGGTCGCCCGCGTGAGCACCGTCACCGAGGTCACCCTGCGTTCCACGAGCCGTCTCGTCGAAAAGGTCTGGGGCCGCGCGCGCGTGGCGCGCGGAGAGCCGTAGTCGGCTACTTCACCAGATAATAGCCCGCGGCTTTCTCGCGGACCTTGCGACGGGCCCAGCCCTTCGTCTGAAGCTCCTGCAGGGCGTTCATGACCATCGTCTTCGGAAGTTTCGCGACCTGGGTGACGCGTTCCGCGGTGCCCATCTTGTCCTCGGAGAGGTACGCGAGCTCCTTCATGGCCTTGTAGACCTTCACCGCATTGGAAGAAACCTCGTCCTCGATCCCCACGGAAATCGCCTCACCTCGCCGACCCCGCCCCGCTCATAATGGTGGCGGCCTCGCACGCCGTGGCCCCCGATGACTTATTTCGCGGCTCCGCCTGTCGACGAGGAGATGCTCCGCTTCGCTTCTTCCGGGGACACCCACCTCCCTGTTCGCGAGCTCGAAGTCAAACTCCGAGCCGGCCCGCGGGTGTGATCGTTGACGACCCCGCGCGCCCACGCCGTCTGGACGGACCGGTTCCTCGACTACGACTTCGGCCCCTTCCATCCGTTCTCCGAACGCAGCCGGTGGCTCGCGGCCCGTCTCCTCCGCTCGAGCATTCCTGCGTCCGACCACCCACCCCTCGGCTGGTCCGACTCGGTGGGGGTGGCGGACCGCTCCACCCTCGAGACCTTCCACCAGAGCGAGTATGTGGATTTTGTCCGTCAGGCGAGCGGTCTCGAGCGCGAGGTCCTCCTCGACGCCGGTGACACCCCCTCCTTTTCCGGATGCTACGAGGCGGCTGCGCGGCTCGCCCAGGGTGCGATCGACGCGCTCGATTTCACGATCGAGCACCAGCGTCCGGCCTTTCATCCGGGGGGCGGGCTTCACCACGCCCATCCGGGCCGGGCGAGCGGGTTCTGCATCTTCAACGACGTAGCGATCGCGGTCGCCCGAGGAATGCGCAACCGGCACCGCGTGGCGTACGTCGATATCGACGCCCATCACGGCGACGGCGTGATGTACGGATTCTACGACTCGGGCCGAGTGCTCGACATCGACTTTCACCAGGACGGGCGGACGTTGTTCCCCGGCACCGGATTCCCGCACGAGGTGGGGCGTGAAGACGGCGCGGGACTGAAGGCGAACATCCCGCTCCCCCCCGGCGCGGGTGACGAGGCACTGTTGCCGATGTTCCGCCGGGTGGTTCCCGCATTGCTTCGGTGGTTCCGTCCCGATGTGATCATCCTTCAACACGGAGTGGACGGCCACGTCGGTGACGAGCTGGCCCGCCTCCAGTACTCCCCCGCCGCCTACGCCGAGATCGACCGCACGATCCTAGCGCTTTCCCGAGAGCTCACCGGGGGCCGTCTGCTCGTCACCGGGGGTGGCGGATACCGACCGGAGTCGGTGAGCCGTGTGCTGGCCCGTACCGGATTGATCCTTGCTGGTCTACCGGAGCCCCCCGACACCTCCCCTCTCCCCCCTGATTGGCGCGACGAGTTCCGCTCGGCGTTCGGAACGGAGGCTCCGAGCACCTGGTGCGACGCGGCCGCGCTCGACCGGACCCCGTGGACGGAGAACGACGAGCGAGGCCTGATCGCGGTCCTCGAGGCGAAGTTGGGGGAACGTTTCCCCGTTGTCTAGAGCCGACTCCCCCAGGTGGGTCGGTCCAGCCAGTCCTGGTCGGTCGCCCGAATCCCGAGGGCGATCTCGTCCGAGGTGAGCCGTAGGCCGTCCCGGCCCCGAAGCTTCGCGCGAACGGCCCCTCGCGCCAGGACGTCGGAGCCGATCGCGTGGAGGTCGTCAAGCACCGCGTCGAGTACCGACCCGTCGGGCGTCGAGAGCATTTCCAGTTGCACGGCCGCGAGGAAGCCGTCGCGCGCCAACCAATACCCAAGATAACTGGAGAGCAGCTCCTCCGCGGTGGGCTCTAGGTCCGGAGGTCGGTCGGGCGGTACCCCAAGGCCGAGCGATCGCGAGCCTCCGACGGCCGAGAGCTCCAGTGCTTCCCAACCACCGAGACCGTTGCCGAGCGCGACCGGTCCGGCCCGGCCGTCGTAGTACATGGGCAGGAACTCGAGACCCTCCTCGACGCCGGGCGGGTCGCTGAACGAGTACTCATCCGCCCGCGGAACGAGCCGACGACCTCGGAGCTGTTGCCGAACTTCGTCCTCCTCGAGCCATCGACCCTGCTCCGTTAACTCGCGCGCGATCCGTCGTCGCCGTCGCTCGGCCTCGGTGCGTCGTCGCTCTACCTGGGGCGTGAGACGCCGACGTAGCGACGCGAGTTCCGAGTCCAAACCTGAAAACGAACCGGACGCTGCGCCGGAGGAGTAGGAAATCAGAGGCTTGAGCTCGAGACCGGGACACGAGAGGACCACGGTCGCTTGCAAACCGGTTCCCACGTGGACGGAGATCGGGAACTCACGGCACGGGGCGGGTCGGGCGAGATGGATGCCGCATCGCAGGTCGGTGAGGAATTGGCATGCTCCACCCTCGGGACGGGCCGCCAGTCGGCGTTCACTGCCGGCGTCCACAAGCAGTGCGTCGGGCGCCACGCTCTCGAGGCGAGCCGCGTCCTCGGGGTCGAGTCGCGGGGAGGTGAAGCAACACAGGCCGCACCCGGGGAGACAAGCGAACTCGAATCCGGAGAGGAGGCTGAGGTCGACCTCGACGGCCGGGGCCACGTCGCGACGGTGAGCTGCCACGGTTCAGTTTCCGCCCGGTCCGAGGGTCGGTCTTCGGCGGGGAGTGACCGTACTCGACCGCATTCTCATAAACTTCGCACCGTTGACGGGGTCATGGTGCTTCTGGCCAAGAACATCATGGACAGCGCCATTCTGACCGTAGATGACGAGACCGACGCGCTGACCTGCGCTCGCGCCATGGTGGCGCAGCGCAAGGGTTACGCGATCGTGACCCACGGAGGGCCGACGACCGTCAGCCGGCATCGTCACCGAGTGGGATTTCCTCGAGAAGGTCGTCGCCGCCGGCGCGGACCCCTCCGGCCTGCGGGTGAAGCAGCTCGCGTCCCCCGACCCCCAATCCTGCTCCCCCGACACGCCGACCGATGAGGTCGTCACGACTATGGTCAAGCTCGGGATCCGACGGATCGTCGTCCGGTCCGGCAACCAGGTCGTCGGGGTCATTACGACGAAGCATATTCTCGGGAGCTTCCGGCAGTACATCGATAAGTTGAGCTCGGAGATCGCGGGCTACCAGTCGACCTCGACGCCTCTCGGCTGAGCTACGAGCTCGCCTTGTCCGAGAACGGCGCGCCGCCACTTCTGAGGAATTCGTGAGACCGGGCCCGGCCCTCGCGTCCCGACCGCCGCCGAGCGCCCCGCGTCCGGGCGAGGTCGTCGCGCGATGAAGTACAAGTGGCTCGTCCTTTCGAATACGACGATCGCGACCCTGATGTCGGCGATCGACTCGAATATCGTGCTGATCTCACTCCCCACGATCGGCCGGGAACTTCCGGGAACGAACGCGAACATCCTCCTCTGGATCCTGATCGGTTACTCCTTGCTCACCGCCGTGGTGCTCGTCAATTTTGGGCGCCTCTCCGACATGTTCGGCCGTGTTCGACTCTACGTTCTCGGCTTCGCCGTGTTCACGGTCGGCTCGTTGCTGTGCGGGTTCTCGGGCACGGGCCTCGAGCTCGTCCTCTTCCGACTGGTGCAAGCGGCGGGAGCGGGATTCCTCTTTGCGAACTCCGCGGCGATCATCACGGATGCGTTCCCGCCCAACGAACGCGGACGCGCGCTCGGGATCAACCAGGTCTCGATCGTCGTGGGCGCGATCTCGGGACTCGTCCTCGGTGGCGTCATCACCTCCACGATCGGATGGCGGTGGATCTTCTTCGTGAACGTGCCGATCGGCCTGGTCGCCACCCTCCGGGCCCACTACGACCTGAAAGAGATCGCAAAGCCGGAAGCGAAACCGCACATCGACTGGTTGGGGAATGTGCTGTTCGCCGCGGGTCTCCTGACGCTCCTGCTCGGCGTGACGCTCGGGGCATTGGGACAGATCGACGGCCTGGTCGCGATCGTCGCGGTCATCGCGGGATTGGCGCTCCTCATCGTCTTCCTGGAGGTCGAGGTCCACGAGCGATATCCGATGCTCGACCTCTCGCTCTTCCGGAACCGGGAGTTCGCCGGCTCCGGGATCGCGATGTTCCTGAACGCCCTCTCGCGGGGAGCGTTCACGTTCATCCTCGTGTTCTACTTGCAGGGTCCGCCCCGGTACCTGAGCCCGCTGACGGCCGGGCTCTTTCTCATCCCGACGTCGGCATCCCTGGCGACCGTGGGGCCGATCAGCGGCTGGCTGTCGGACCGCTTCGGCCCGCGACCGTTCCTGGTCACGGGTCTCGTCGTCTCGGCCGCGGGCTTCCTCTGGCTCGCCACGATCGGCCCGGACGATTCGTTCTTCTCCTTGGCCCCCGCCCTCGTTCTGGTCGGCGCCGGGATGGGACTCTTCGCATCCCCGAACCGGGCGTCGATGATGACCGCGGTCGCACCCGAACGACGGGGCGTCGCGTCCGCGTTCGGGGCAACGCTGCTCAACACTGGCGCAACGATCAGCCTCGGGATCACGCTCGTCGTGATGAGCACCGTGCTTCCGCTCACCGCGATCCAGGCGATCTTCCTCGGCTCGGTGAACCCGGCGACTCCGTTCACCGCCGGATCCGGCTTCCTCACGGCGATCCATCTCATCTTCGTCATCTCGGCCGGCCTCCTCCTGGTCGCGCTGATCCCCGCGATCCTGAGGGGGTCGTCGAAGCCGCCTCTGGCCACGACGAGCCCCGAAGCCGGGGACTAGCGGTCGCCCGTTCGGCGCGGCCCACCAACGGCTTATCTAACCGCACTCGGTCGGACCAGCATGGCCCCTCAGCGAGTGATCATCGTAGGCGCGGCCGGTCGCGATTTCCACAACTTCAACGTCCTGTACCGGGGCCTTCCGGAATACCACGTCGTCGCGTTCACGGCGGCACAGATCCCGAACATCTCCGGTCGGGTCTACCCGAAGGGGCTCGCCGGCCCGGGTACCCGAAGGGGATCCCGATCGTGCCGGAAAACGAGCTCAAGGACCTCATTCGGAAGGAATCGGTGGACCTCGTCATGCTCGCCTATTCCGACCTGCCGAACGAGGAGGTCATGCACAAGGCGTCGATCGCGCTGGCCGCCGGCGCGGACTTCATCCTGGCCGGTCCGAAGGCCACCGAGGTGCCGTCCACGAAGCCCGTCGTCAGCATCTGCGCGGTAAGAACGGGGGCCGGCAAGAGCCCGCTCACGAAGTTCATCTCCCGGTACCTCCGAGACCACGGGAAGCGGGTCGCGATCGTCCGGCATCCGATGCCGTACGGCGACCTCGAGTCCCAAGCGGTCCAGCGATTCGCCCGGATGGAAGACCTCGACCGGGCCCACTGCACGATCGAAGAGCGCGAAGAGTACGAGCCCCACATCCGGGACGGTGCGGTCGTCTTCGCCGGCGTCGACTACGAACCGATCTTACGCCGGGCGGAGGCCGAGGCCGATATCGTGATCTGGGACGGAGGGAACAACGACTTCCCGTTCTACGTGCCGAACCTCCAGTTCGTCGTGGCCGACCCTCACCGGGCGGGCCACGAGATGGCGTACTATCCGGGCGAGACCAACTTCCGGATGGCGGACGTGATCGTGATCAGCAAGACCGACTCCGCCCCTCCCGAGGGCGTCCAGCTCATCGAAGAGAACGCCGCCCGCGCCAATCCGGCGGCGAAGTTGATTCGCGGCGGCCTCACCCTTCTCGCTCCGGAAGCCGAACGCCTGCGGGGACACCGCACGATCGTGGTCGAGGACGGACCGACGGTCACGCACGGTGGTCTCGACTCCGGCGCGGGGAGCTTGGTCGCGCAGCGTCACGGGGCGAAGATCATCGACCCGCGGCCGTTCGCGGTGGGCACGATCGCCGGAGTCTACCAGCAGTACCCTCACCTGGACCGGATCTTGCCGGCGATGGGCTACAGCGATGCCCAGGTCAAGGACCTCGAGGAGACGATGCGGCGTTCGAACGCGGAGTTCGTCGTCGACGGAAGTCCGGTCGACCTCGCTCGCCTCGTCCACGTCCCGCAGGAGATCGTCTCGGTCCGCTACGAGTACGACGACCTCGGGAAGGGCGTGGCCGGAATCCTGGACGAGTTCCTGCGGACCGTCGCCCAGTGAACCGCGATGCGGAGATCACGCGACGCTGGTCGGAAGACTGCCGGTCTCGATGCCCGTGAGATGGGTCAAGGCGGCCACGAGGGCCCCCGAATCGAGCGGTAGTCCGAGCGAGCGAACGTTCGGCGGCCAACGCCGACCGCCCTGGAGCGCCCGTTGACCGACCACGAGCAGCGGAACGTTCTTGACTTCCGAGGGAAGGGATTCCGGGTAGTCACGCAGAGTGTCGCTGTAAGCTCGGTTGCAGGCGACCACGATCGCACGGATCGGCTCCGCTCCACGGTCGCCGAGCCGCTCGCGCGCCGAGGGGAGGGAATCGAACGAAACGACCCGAAATCCCACGGTTTCGAGTAGGATCTGTACGGAGTCCGCGAGACTCGGGGTCTCCCGGACGACCAAGAGCAACGGCCTGACCATGGCAATATTCACCGAGTCGGGGGTATTCGTCTCGCCGTCGAGCGGACTTGACAAATCTCCACCGAAGAGGGAAAGCCCATAGCCCGCGGAAGCACTGGGCCACGGCCCGATGCCCGCGCGCAGTTGGTTCGAAGCCACTTTCGAACGAGGTCCGATGGGAGCCGCCCTTCTCGACCCGCTCGGGCGCATCGAACGCGCGAACGATGCGTTCCGAGATCTGTTCGGCCTCGAGAAAGAGCCCGTAGGACGGAAGTTGGGCGACCTCCTTTCTTCAGGAGAGGAAAGGCTGGAGGTAGCACGTTCTCGCGCCCAGCGCGAGCAGAAATCCCGTTCCCTGAGCGGCGTCATGCTCGAGCCGGTCGGGCACAAGCTTCGTCGGATCGTGGACCTTGAGTTCTATCCGCAGGCGGACGAATCGGGCAAGATGACGGGAGTCCTATTCATCCTTCACGATCGCACGGGCACGCACCAGGACCCTTCCGCCTCGGCACGATTGTTCTACCAGGCGTTTCTACACTCCACCAACGCCATGGAACTCACCGATCGGGACGGGTTCCTGATCGACGTCAACCCGGCGTTCGAGCGCATCTACGGATACCGCCGGGACGAGGTCATCGGTCGTCGACCGAACATCGTCGCGAGCCCCAAGACCGACCGAGCAACCTACGCGCAGATGTGGAAGGACCTCCTCGAGCCGAAGATCGGAGCCTGGTCCGGGGAGATCAACAACCGCGACCGGGAGGGGGTCGAGCATCCGGTGTTGCTCGCGATCAGCGCGATCCGGGGCGAGGGAGGCGAGATCACACACTTCCTCGGAGTCGCGGTCGACCTCACCGACCAGCGCCGTCTGGAACGCCAAGCCATGCACTCGGACCGCCTCGTCTCCCTCGGGCAGCTCGCCGCAGGGGTCGCTCACGAGATCAACACGCCGCTCGCCAATATCATGCTCATGGCCGAATCGGTCCGCCGGCGGACCTCGGACCCCTGGACCCGGGGACGGGTCGACTCGATGCTCCACCAGACCGAGTCCGCGGCCCGCATCGTCCGGGGTCTCCTCGACTTTGCCCGCCGCCCCGAGCCAAAAGTCGGCGAGGTCGACGTCGGAGACACCGTACGTGCCGCGGTCGCGTTCCTTCAAGGGAAGCAATCGTCGGGGGTCGAGCTCACGACAGTGTTGCCGTCAGAATCGCTCTGGGTGCGGGGGGACCGTGACCAGATCAACCAGGTGATCACGAACCTCCTCAACAACGCGTACGACGCGCTCACCGACCAGGGTCGCATCGAAGTTCGGCTCTCGGGTGACGCGGAGCGGGTCCACTTGAGCGTGCGCGACAACGGGGCGGGGATTCCGGCCGACGTCCGGATGCACCTGTTCGAGCCGTTCTTCACGACCAAACCCGAAGGGAAGGGCACCGGCCTCGGTCTCGCAATCTGTCACGGGATCGTCGAATCCCACGGTGGAACGATCGACGTGGAATCCGAGGTTGGCAAGGGATCCACGTTCTCGATCCATCTGCCCCGCATCCCGGCCGAAGAGCGCGGACCGGCCGTCGACCCCCCCGTGTGAGACCCCCGGGCCGGGGAGGGTCGCGGGTCGAATCGCCTCGGGCGCCCTGAGTCAGGGTTATGGCGGGGAAGGAGGTCCCGCCGTCATGCGCCTGCTCGTGGTGGACGACGACGCGGTCTTCCGCGAGGAACTGGCCACGCTCCTTTCGGACTGGGGCCACCAGGTCGAGTCGGTCTCCTCCGGAGCGAAGGCCTTGGAGGCGCTCGAGGCCGCCGAATACGACGTGATCTTCTCCGACGTGCGAATGCCCCGGCTGAACGGGATCGAGCTCCTGCGTCAGGTGCGCGAGCGTTGGCCGCGGGTCTACGTCGTGATGATCACCGGGTTCGGCACGGTCGAGGCCGCGGTCGAAGCGATGAAGCTCGGCGCGTTCGATTACGTCCGGAAACCGTTCCGTTCGGAAGCGGTCGAACGGATCATCGCCCTCATCCAGGATCAGCGAGCCTTCTCGACCCCGAGCGGCGGCGAGAAAGACCCGGTCCGACTCGCGGACAAGTGGGCGAAGGCTGGCCACGAGGTCCTCCTGCTCGGCGCTTCGACGCGAAGAGTCCCCAACGGCGTCACGGTCGCCGACCTCCCCGCGGAGGATTCGCCCGCCGGTCTCCAGGACACGGTCCTGCGGTTCGTCGAGTCGCATTCCCGGCCGGCCGTGATCATCGTGGGGGTCGAGCGTCTCTTCTCGACCCACCGGACGGAGGACGTGGCGCACGCCTTGAGTGAGATCGTTCAACGGACGGAGGGCAAGGGACCCGTCGCGGTCGGCTTCGACCCGAATGCGCTTCCGGACGCCGCCGTGCTCCAGGTGCGGGCGGCCATCTCCGCGGTCCGTGTCCAAGGGACGCTCGGCGCCCTCGCGAACCCGTTGCGGAGGCATATCCTGCGACGCCTTTCCGAAGGCGCGACCTCGTTCACCGAGGTGATGCGGGCGGCGGGGATCGATGACTCGCCGAAGCTCTCCTTCCACCTGAGGACCCTTCAGGAGGAAGGCCTCATCACCCACGCCTCCGAATCCTACCATCTCACACCGACCGGCAAAGAAGCCGTCCGAGTCCTGCATGAGGTCGACGAGCTGGGTTCCGCCGAGGAAGGCCGGGTTCTCGTCTTCCCCACGCCTCGGCCTACGTCGGGACGATAACCCGACGTTTCGGCCCCGACCGCTTCCTGCGGGCGAGGATCAGCTGGTGTCCCCCGTCGCCTTCGGGGATGAACTTCTCGCGCACCACCCGGAACCCTTCGGCCCGGAGCCAGCGGCGGTAGGTGGCCGCGTCGTAGTGGCTCCAATACATCCGCGCATCGGAACCGAGCCATCCGGCTTCACTCCCTTCGTACCGAGCGTGTCCCAGAATGGCGAGGAACCAGCCTCCGGGGAGTAGCTACTTCGCAACCTTTCGGAGGAGCGCCCGATGTTGCTCACGGGGCACATGGATGAGGGAGTACAGCGAAACCACGGCCGCGAAGGTGCCGGGCGCGAAGTCGACGTCGCACATGTCGGCGCGAAGGAATTTAGCGCCCGCGACGAGGCGTCGGGCCCGGCGGATCTGAACGTCCGAGAGGTCGACTCCGGTCACGCGGAAGCGGCGGGAGAGCAGTCGCGCCGCCGGGACCCCGGTGCCGCATCCGAGGTCCAGTACCTCGGCGTGGCGCGGCAGGGACCTCACGATCGGGTCGAGCCAGGCCCGATACTCGCGCTCACGGTGCCCGAAGCAATCGGAGGTTTCGCCCAAGGGACGATACCGGTAGGATGCGCGGTTCCAACCGGTGCGGACGACACCCTGCCAGCGAATTCTCGAGAGCGACGGCGAGGGAGGGGTCCGAGTCGACACCATCGACTGAGGTGCACCGAAGAGGAAAGGGTTTGGTTCCGGCGCGGCCATATCACGGTGGTGGAAGGGAAGGGCAACTCCTCCACGGTCGGCGAAGACCGAGCCCGTTTCCGAACAGGCTCTCGGCCGGGGATGGCGTCGGGCACGCCCGGAGGGGACGGGTGAGACCCCGAACGGATTCAATAACCCCTGCGTGTTGGGAGAGGTCGAGGGGCGTACGCACGTGCCAGCATCCAAGTCGAATCCTTCCAAGGTCGCGCCGCCGCCGGTCGCGCCCGCGAGCAGTTTCCTTGCGGTCACCGATGAACGCACCGCGGCGAGCTATCGGATACCGATCCAGGACGGTTCCATTCGCGCCACCGACCTGCACCAGATCCGGGTCGGACCGGAGGATTACGGACTGCTCAGCTACGACCCGTCCTTCAGCAACACCGCCTCGTGTCGAAGCGCGATCACGTACATCGACGGGGATCGAGGCATCCTTCGCTACCGAGGATATCCGATCGAGGAGCTGGCGGCCTCGAAGACCTATCTCGAGGTCGCCTACCTGCTGATCCACGGCAACCTACCGAGCAAGAGCCAGCTCGACGATTGGCTCCACAACATCACCTACCATACGATGCTCCACGAAAACGTCCAGAAGTTCATGGACGGCTTCCACCACGATGCCCATCCGATGGGCATGATGGTGAGCACCCTCGCCGCCCTCTCGACCTTCTATCCGGACGCGAAGAACATCGCGGACGAGCATGCGCGTTACCAGCAAGCGTACCGGCTCATCGCCAAGGTGCCTACCGTGGCCGCGTTCGCTCACCGACATTCGGTGGGCATGCCGTACATCCACCCCAGCAACGACCTCTCCTACACCGAGAATTTCCTCGCGATGATGTACCGGCCCTCGTGGACGACCCAATACACGCCGGACCCGGTACTCGCGAAGGCGCTCGATACGCTCTTCGTCCTGCACGCGGACCACGAGCAGAACTGCAGCAGCAACGCGATGCGGGCGGTCGGAAGCTCGCACGCCGACCCGTATAGCTGCGCCGCGGCCGCCGCGGCTGCGCTGTACGGACCGCTCCACGGTGGAGCCAACGAGCAGGTGGTCCGGATGCTGCAAGAGATCGGGACGAAGGAGCACGTCCCCCAGCTGATCCGCCAGGTGAAGGAAGGCAAGCGCCTCCTGATGGGGTTCGGGCATCGCATCTACAAGAACTACGACCCGCGCGCGCGTCTCATCCAACAGCTGGCGGAGGAGGTCTTCGCGGTGACGGGTCGCAATCCGCTCATCGATGTCGCGCTCGCCCTCGAAAAGGTCGCGCTCTCGGACGAGTACTTCATTCAGCGGCGTCTCTACCCGAACGTCGATTTCTATTCGGGGATCATCTACCAGGCGATGGGATTCCCGATGGACATGTTCCCGGTCCTCTTCGCGATCCCCCGTATGTCGGGGTGGCTGGCCCAGTGGATCGAGATGGTCCAGGACCCCGAGCAGAAGATCGCACGGCCCCGCCAAATCTACATCGGCTCCCCCGAGCGCCACCTCGAGATCTCGGGAGCGAAGACGCCGGTTCGCAAACCGTCGCGAACGATCGACACGCGTCCGAAGCCCGCCGCGTAGCGCTGTCGCAGCGGCCCTCGGACCGGGAAGCGTTCAGAGGCCGACGCGTTCGCGGACCTCGGCCCAGCGGGCCGGGTCCACGTTCGCAGCGCCGACGCTCGCGACGAACTCAATCATCTCGGGCGGTGCTCCCTGTTTGATGCCGGTCAGCATACCAGTGAGTTCGTTGAGGGTAAGTGACGGGAGCATCCACCGAAGATACGCCGCGAACCTTTCTCTCGGCATCGCCCGCATGATGGTGGAGCGCATTGCGCGCAGCTGGTCGTCCGTGAAGTGCTCCCGCATCGCCGGAACGAGCGAGACTTCCTCCTTGTTCATGTGTACCAGATAGTAAGCGAAGAATTCGTTCACTTCCTGATTGATCCGGCGTCCCACCTCCAGGCGCGCGTCGGCCGCATAGATTCCCGCCAGCTCGCGGGCCTTCGTCGTGATGGCGACGAGCCTACGGTTGATTTCCTGATGCTCCTCGATGAGTGTACGGATCATCCCTCCGTCGAACGGCAGCATCGCCGGGAACGGCACCGATTCCTCATCCCCGCCGTGGTTGTGGAGCAGGCAGAGCACGCAGGCCGACGATACCGCGGCCGAGAACTCATGTTCGAGGTCGGCCAGGATTGCTGCGGAGGCAGCGGGGTCGGCGAAATCGGCTCGCTGAAGCCGCCCGCCGAGGTCGTAGATCATCGAGCGGATGGCCTTGTGAATCGGCGTGAACAGGTCTTCGGTCGCTACCATCTCCCGACCTGCTGCCTCCCGCCCGGGCGAAGCCGGGTGCGGGCTAGGTGTCCCGGGATATGAACCCGTCTAACCGCCGACGGGGGTCCACCAACGAAGGCGTAGCGCACCCACCCGCGGGGCGCTCGAGAACCCCTGAAGCCGTCCCTGGTCGGAGTCTAGGAACCTACAGGTTCTGGTTCAGGTACCAATCGAACGACCCGGTGCACGGGGCGGACGCGGTCGCAGTGATCATTATCCGATCGCCCGAGACGCTCGTGGGTGTGGTGAGAACCCAGTAGTCGCTGCCACCGACCAGGGCTAGAATCGGGTACGTCGTGTCGTTCCATTTCTTTGTGGCGAAGTTGTAGTGAGACACATTCACGAAGGGGTAGCTGGACACGTTCTGGACCACTAAGCTCCATCCGGTAGTGGAGACGGCGGTCCCGGTCGTGTTGTTGACGGCCGAAAGTGTCACGTCGCCCGTCGTCATTTTGGTGACGTTGAATGGGCAGATCGCTGAGGCATTGTACCAGTAGGTTCCGGTGACATTCGCCTGAGCGGAAACGAAGCGGCAAGAATCAATGCTCGCCTTTCCGCCCCCCCCGCCGCCGCCTCCGCCGCCCCCCTTGAGGGTGGGGCACGCGGTGTTAGTGCTGTCCTTGGCACGTAGCGTGCCGTTCGTGGCCCAGACGATGGCGGTGAACTGGGCCGGGGCGTTCCCGTCCAGGGTCGCTCCGGTCTCGGTGGGGTTACAATTCGTGTAGGTGACCACCCAGAGCGCCCCGTCGGTGGTGCTGTTGAGAACGATGTACTCGGTTTCATACGAGCTGTGGTTGGCGGCATACGCGGGTCCGCCTGCGGCCCAGGCCGCGGCGGCAGCGATCGGGCTGTCCACGGCGCTGGCCGGGAGCTGTGCGATGCCCGATGGGAACCCGCAAAGGCCGAACGAAGCCAATGTGAACACCGGGGTTGCGACCCCGTTGAAAACAGCTACCTCGAGGAACCCGTCCGAGGCGTTCTCGAAGATGATGACCCACAGGGTGCTGTCACCGCTGGAGGGCGCGGAGGAGGTCGCCGGGAACGATGTCAGGGAAGACGCTCCTGAGAGGATCTTACCACCGCAACCGAAGTTGAACGATTGGTTCAGTTCCGTGGCGTTGATCGAGAAAGACGAAGTGAGCTGCACGCCGGCGCCCCCGCCAGCGGTCCAAGGTCCGCCCGATATCCCGGCAGCCGCGGGTTGCGCTACCAGTACCGCCTGGGAGTAAGTCTCGCCGGAGCCTCCGCTTCCGCCGCCCGGATTACTGCTGCTCGATGAGGCAGGGGCAAAGGGACCGACGCCCGCGGCCCACAGACCGGCCAAGACGACCGCGGCGACGACGACCGCAATCACGATGATCACGAGCTTCGAAAGGTGCAGGCCGGCCTTGGGCGCAACGGACGGGGGCATCCAGCCGGACGGTGGAGGGGGTGGGGGAGGCGGGGGCGGAGGCGGCATCGGGGCATCGGTTGCTGCGACCATCGAGATCCTCGCTAGGGCCGACCGACCTGTGGCATGCTACTTAATTCTTTGTAACGAGATTCGTCGGGGGTTGCCTTCCGAGGTCGAAGCCGGCGGTCATATCCACGATGACTTCCAAATCACCGAACTAGGCCCGAGCCGGCCACCGTTGACCTGAAGGGGTCGTGCTCTCTGGGGGAGGAGTCGCCCCGAGAAAAGGAGGTCCCGCTCGAACCCCATGAAGATCGTCACCTACGATGAGCTCCCGACATCGTTGGACTCCGGCCGGGCCCTTGTGCATATGGCCGCGTTTGGCGGCATCGCCGACCGCCGGGGCACCGAAATCTGGCGCCGACGAACGTCCGCCTTCGCCGAGTATGTGGGGATCTTCGCGGTCGACAAGGGTGAGGTAGTGGGCCAAACATTCGTTCTCCGGATCCCGTTCACGTTCCCGAGCGGGACCGAAACGGTCAGCGGGATCGCTGCGGTCTCGACGCGTCTCGACTACGCCCGAGCCGGGATCGCCCGCCGCATCCTCGACGAGGTCCACCGTCGTGAACGCGAGTCCGGTGTGCGGTACTCAACCCTCTGGACCAATCGATCTTGGGGAGCCCATCGCCTCTACGAGAAGCTCGGCTATCGCGATGTCTACGAACCTCCCTTGGCGGTCCGTGTTCCCGATGTCGTTCCCCACCGATCAGCGGGACGAAGGATTCGGCCGGGCCGAAGGTCCGACCTACGACAGATCGAGACGCTCCACGCTCGGTTCGCCGAGGGACGGTGGGGCTTTGCCGACCGTCCGCCTGGGTTCGCCCGGGTGGCGGCGGCCGCGGGCGAACTTCGGCCTCGCGAAGAGATCCTAGTGTCCACCGAGGGCGGTCGACTCTCCGGCTACGCGATGGTCGACACGACCCCCCACCGGGTCGTGTGCGGGGAACTCGTGGCGCTCTCGGCGTCCGAACGGGCTTTCTTGGCGAGCTCGATCGAGAATCGCGCAGGGAAGGTCCCGACCGCATTCCGAGATGGCGTGGTCCCCGAGATGGATTCCTGGCTACGTCGTCGAGGCTATGCGGTCGCCTCCGCCGGCTGGTTCGGATTGATGGCGCACGAACTCGGTCGGGAACGCAACCGTTCCAGCATCGTACGGGAGATGGGGACCCAGAACCCGCGATTCCTCTGTCTTACGGGTGATCGATTCTAGATTCCTCACCTCGCGCGACCCCCGTTTCACCGACACACTTACCCGCAGAGGGAGGTTGCGACACTGTGGCCCGAGGATCCGGAACTTCCGTAGGGAATCCGTCAGCGGCTCCGCTATCGCCCGATGACCGACGATGGCTGCACGACAAATACGAGCGGCTCGCCGCGGAGGAAGGCCAGCTGTCGTCGGTCCGAACCTCCTACTACGCGGCAATCGGGACCGTGCTCCTCACGGGCTTAGTGGTCAGCATCGCCGACCTCCTCAACGAGCCGACGCTCCTGGTCGCGGTCGTCACCTTCCTCTCCGCCCTCGGCGTGCTCATTTCGCTCGTCTGGGCGGTGCTCCTCCACCGGACCAACGATGCGCAGAATCTCTGGCGCGAGGCGGCGCTTCGCTTGGAGCAAGCCGAACCGCCCGTCGAGGGGGACTGGATCGTCCCGATCACGCTACGCTCGGGCGCGAGCCTGAACCTTAATCTCCTCCATCCTTTCGAGGCTCACGCAGAGCGTTTTTCCCATACGAAATCGATCTCCTGGATGGACCGGGTGAACCCGTCCGCTTGGACCGAGCTTCTGCCGGTGACGTTCCTCGGAGTCTGGGCGGCGGTGTTCGTGATCGTCTGGGTCTGGTTCCTTATCCTACGTTAGACGTCCGAGGGCGTGACGCTTAGACGTCGACCTGGGCGGCGAGTCGCCCTCGCTTGATGGCACGCACCAGCGCTGCAAAGTCACTGACCGTTTGATCCGCGTACGCTTCCCCGAATGCGGTAACGGCCCGGTCGAACGGGTCCCCGTTCCCCAGGTATCCGCTGATGCGAGCCGGGTCTCCCGTACGCGCGTGGCCCCGGGCAAGAGCGGTACCACAGAGCTTCGCCTGGCCCGCGAATTCCCGCGGGCCCAGCGCCGAGATATCGTTCGCGAACTTCATGTCGCGGAGCTGGCGGACATAGAAATCCCGGGAGCGCAAGCGCCCCCAGCCGAGGAAGATGTCGCTGGCTTCCTGGACCAGGTGTTGCCCGACCACGACCCGTTGCGCGTGGTTCGGAAAGACGCTCGCTCCAACGTACGGCTCGAGAGCCGATGCGGTGGCCTGCTTCAGCTGTAGGAAGAGGGGATCCTCCACGTCTCGGTCACCCATCAAGAGAAGGACCGAGCAGGCGGTACCGACGCTTCCCACGCCCACGACCTTTTGGGCTACGTCCACGATGTGATACCGGTCGAGGAGCATGCGACGCTCGTCGGGCAGCGTGGCGAGGTACCGATCGTAGAACGACCTCGACACCTCGGCGGCGGCGGGGTCCTTGTAATGCACGATCAGCGGCAGGTTGTTCCGGATAAGGTAGCGACCGCCTACTGCCTTCACCATCTTCGGGAACGCCTGGAGGCTGGTCCGACGGCGAGCCTGTCGAAGGGCGCCACGGAGCAATCGCCGGGGGTCTCGCCCGGACGGCAGCGCCCCGCCCTCGAGGTTAAGATGGTAGTACCAAACGTCGGAGTATCGCATGGTCGCGAACATCGACATCATCTCCCGGTAGGCACGGACAGCCGTCCGTGCCGCCTTCCGCGTGTCGGAACGGCTGTATCCGTTGACGCGCCCAGCGACCACGAAACTTGTGACGAGCCGTTTCACATCCCATTCCCAGGGTCCCGGAATCGTTTCGTCGAAGTCGTTCACGTCGAAGACCAGCTCGCGCTCGGGAGTGCCGAAGATTCCAAAATTGCTCAGATGGGCGTCGCCGCAGAGCTGGACCCGGAGCCCGGTCGTCGGAGTCGAGGAAAGGTCGTGCGCCATGACGCCCGCCGCGCCGCGAAGGAACGTGAACGGCGAAAGCGACATTCGGCCGTATCGGATCGGCAATAGCCCGGGCAGGCGTCCCCGGTCGGAGGCTGTGAGGAGCTCGATGGGGTCCGGTCGATCCTTCGGAGGAGTCCAAATGGCCTGGGCCGAACGTGGAAATCGGCGACGCAACGCCTTGCCCGCCTCGATCGCCGCAGCCCGGGTCCGGGAATCGGGCACCTTCTTCGACGATACGGCGGAGACGGCCATGTTGCGTGACCTCAGGAGGGAGGTGACCCGATTCGGGGCGTCGGAGCCTCGCGGGTTGCCACCCGTCCGCACCTCTAGCGAAGCCCATCCGTCTAAGCCTTTCTCCGACCCTCCGGCAGGCCGAGGATGGAGTAGACCCTCCCCTCTGCTCCTAAATAGCCCAGACCTTGCTACGCGGCCAGGACACCCGTGACCGCCTGGACGACCTACCTTCCCGAAATCGAGCCCATCGTGGCGGCGACGGGGCTTGTTGTGGCAAGTTACCTGCTGTCCGGCCGAGCCGCCGCGTGGCTCCGCGATCGGGGCGCTCCGCCGGCAGCGGTGCGCTGGGCGCGTCTAGCGATTTCACTGACGGGAGTTCTGCTGGCTGCTGCGGTCCTGTTCGTGGCGTTCGGCCCCCTGACCACTGGCTCGGGCGTAACACTCTCCGCCGTGGTCGGTCTTGCTGCCACGCTCGCCCTGCAGACAACGATTGGGAACGTCATCGCCGGGTTCATCTTACTTCGCAATCGGGTCCTCCGGCTCGACGACCGCATCCAAATCAGTGGGGTTAACGGCACGGTGGTCCGGCTCGGATTGGTGACGACCTGGCTCCGCATGGACGACGGAAGCTTGGCGTCCGTGAGCAACTCAACCCTGCTGAGCGGCCCACTCGTGAATCGCAGTACGAGCGAGCGGCTCAAGGGAGAGTACTAACCAGACTGCCGGACCGACGAGCCCGCCGGTCGGATTGTCCCCGACCGATCGCGTCGCAAGTCTGGCGGCTCGTTAAAAGAGGCGACTCGGTACGAGTTCGGTAAGTGCAACGCACATTGCACCTCAACGCGCTTGAGTAGCCCCGAGCGGATTCGAACCGCTGTCGCCGGCTCCAAAGGCCAGCATGCTTGGCCACTACACCACGGGGCTGCGATTCAACACCGGAAGCCTCTACTAAAGAATGGTCGGCGGACTTCCTCTCCGCCCCCGGACGGTATTAGGGAGGGTGGCCATCGGTCCCCGATGCGTCGCACGAAGATCCTTGCCACCATAGGACCGGCCACGGACCGGCCGGACCGGCTGCTCAAACTGTTGAACTCGGGCGCCGACGCGTTCCGAGTGAACTTCTCCCACGGGACGAGCGAGCAGCATCGAGCCACTCTGCGTCGCATACACGAGGTCTGTCGTCGCGCGCGCCGGGAAGCGGCCCTGGTCGTGGACGTCCAGGGGCCGAAGCTCCGGATCGGCGAGGTAGCGGGCGGTGCCGTCCGATTGGTACCCAACCAACGCTGGACCCTCGATCGCGATTCCTCCGTCGGGTCGGAGAGCCGCACCTACGTCGAGATTCCATCGTTCGGCCACGCCGCGCGCCGGGGCGACCCTGTTCTCCTCGGTGACGGAGACGTCGAACTTGCGGTCGAAAGCACCGGCCCAAAGGCGATCGTAACGAGGGTGGTAAGTGGTGGGGTCGTTCACTCGCACGCGGGCGTCTTCCTCCCGCGCGCGCATCTTCGCACCTCCGTTTTCGGACCGAAGGACCGGTCCGACGCCGCCCTCGCCCTCGAGGAGGGGTTTGACTATCTGGCCCTCTCGTTCGTCCGCACCGACCAGGACGTGCTCGCGGCCCGGCGCTGGCTGGACGCGCGGCCCGGCGGTCGTTCGGTCGGTATCATTGCGAAGATCGAGCGGGCCGAGGCCCTCAGGTCCATCGACAGCATCCTGCGGGCGGCCGATGGGATCATGGTCGCCCGGGGCGACCTAGGCATCGAAGTGCCGCTCGAGCGTTTGGCGCTCGAACAGAAGATGCTCGTCCGCCGCGCGAACGTGCACGGCCGCTTCTCTATCGTTGCGACGCAGATGTTGCTCAGCATGATCTCCTCGCCGCGTCCCACCCGGGCCGAAGCTACGGACGTGGCCAATGCGGTGTTGGACGGCGCTGATGCGGTGATGCTGAGCGAGGAAAGTGCGGTCGGCCAGTACCCCTTCGAAGCGGTGCGGTGGCTCGATAGGATCGCTACCACGACCGAATCCGCCTTCGATCCGGGTCCCGGCCGGATTTCGGTCGGCTCGAACGACCCCCGGGGAGCGGAACTTGCCGTCGCGCGGGCCGCGGTCGATCTCGCCGAGAACGTGAACGCCCGCGCCATCGTTACACCCACCCACTCGGGCCACACCGCTCAGCTCATCGCGGCGTTGCGGCCAACGTGCCCGGTGCTGGCCCTATCCAGCTCCGGGAGTGTCCGACGTCGCCTCACGCTCTTCCGCGGAGTTCGGTCGTTCCCGGCGCTGGACCACAGCGACCTCCAGTCGCTGCGTCAACGGTCGCTCGAACTTCTCGGGGTGACCGGACTAGCGGAAAACGGGCCTATTGTGCTCACGGCCGGCTATCCGGTCGAAGGTCGACCGACCAATCTGGTCACGCTCGTCGAGCCTCGCGAGCTCGGTTCACGGCGCCGGGTCGCCGACCGGAAGTGAGGCCGCACCTGACCTCGGGACGTTGAGCAGGAACAGTAGAGGCAGGAACCCTGCGCAGAGGACCGCCGCGAAAATCCAGGCGATCTCGTATCCCGGACCACCCGCGATCACGCCGAAGAGGATTGCGAAGAGACTGCCGAGAAATAACTGGATCGAATTGACGAGACCGATCGCGAGCGCTACGTTCTGGTCCTTGCCCTCGGGTAGGTACGTGGGGACAAGGTACATCACCGCGAAGATCAGCCCGTCCGCGAACCCGAGGAACACGAACAAGGGCCACAGGGCCGCGAGCGGGAGGAACGGGATCAGAAGCACTCCCACCGCCGTAAGACCCGCCCAGAGCAGCAGCATCCTTCGCAGGTCCGTGCGTCGTTCGGCGAGCCATCCTCCGATCGGTCCACCGACGATCTCCGTCACGATCATCGCGGTGGGGAGGCCGGCCGCCAGGGCGATCGGCCAATCGTGATGCACCGTCGACGCGAACTGGACGAAGTACTGCGCAGCGACGTAGAACGCGGTCCACATCCCGCTGAGGCCGAGCGCGAGCGCCCAGAGGTTCCGGGAACGGAGGAGTGGTTTCCCGGACTTCCACGCTGCCCTCCAGTCGGGCCGGGCGTTGCTGCGCGGGATCGGTGGCAGGACCACGGCTCCGACCGCACCGACCACGAGAAGGGCGATCCCCCCGACGGCGAGGGCCCAAGGCCACCCGAAGGAGGACCCGATCAGGGCACCGGCGAAGAGACCGGCCCCCGAACCGACACTGAACCCTGCGTTGTAGATCCCGATCACCGGACCACGTGACCCGGTGGGATAGTAGGAGGAGACGAGTCCGAGGGCGGGAGCGAAGAAGAACGCCGCGCCGGCCCCTGCGCCAAAGCGCAGCGCCGCGAGGAGGATCCAGTCCGGGGAAAACGCCGACGTGAGGGAAAAGCTCCCCATGATGACCAGCGCGAAGATCGACGTGGTTCGGTATCCCCAGCGCATGGCGATGATTCCGGCGGGTACCTGGAAAACGCCGGCGCCCACGAGGAACGCGCCGAGGACGATCCCGAGTTGGCTCGTGTTCGCACTCAGTCCCGTCCCGAGGAGAGGCAGCACCGCGCCCACGTTGTACCAATTGAACGCGTACACTACCCGCAGCAGTACCAGAGTGCCGGCCGCAGAACGGCGGGCCGAACGGTCGAGCTCGGTCACGCGGATTCCCGTCCAAGGAGACCGCGGGTCTGGAAGTAGCGAAGGAACCCCTGGGCGGCGAGTTCGTAGCCGGAGATGATTGATTCCCGGTCCGCGGTGTCCGATGCCGCGGCTTCGGCCGCGTCGTACGCTTTGAGGCGCTCGGTGACGAACTCTGCATCCGCTCGTTCCCGAGCGGCGGCGAGCGCCACGTCGCGCCATTGCTCGACGACCGTGCGATACCGCACCAGGTCCGCCGCGCCGTCCGGGCTCGGGCCGAAATGACTGAAGAGAACGACCTTCGGGTCCGTTCCTCGCATGACATCGAGGCTCGCGAAGAGCTGCTCGAGGTCCATGTCGGGAGGCGGCACCGCGGGTCGCAGGTGCGAGGAATGCTCGAGTCGGACTCCCGCCCCATCGCCCGTGAAGATGCCCCGGAGCGCCGTGTCGAAGAATGCGAGATGATGCTTCGCATGACCGGGGGTGGCGAGGACCTGCAACTCACCGTGCAGGAGCGGGAACCGCTCTCCGCCGCGGAGCGCCACGATCCGGTCGGTCGGCACCGGGGCGATGGGACCCCAGAGCTGGTCGGACGCTGCCCCCCACGCCCGGCGCGCGCTGGCTACTAGGCGACTCGGGTCCACGAGGTGGGGAACTCCCAGCTCGTGAGCGTAGAACGTGGCCCTCGGGAAAGCATCCACCACCGCTCCCATGCCGCCTGCATGGTCGAGGTGGATGTGGGTCACGAATACCCGGCGGACCTCGTGGGGGGAAACGCCAGCACGCGCGACCCCGGCAAGAAGCGCTTCGCGACAGGTGGAAGGTCCCGTCTCGACGAGAGTCCAACCTCCTTCCTGAGGGAGCAAGTACGACGCGACCAGTCCCTCGGTGTCCCGAAAATCGAGGTCGACCAGTAGTCGCCCCTGGCCGAGTTCGCGGACCCGGGGAACGGACAACTCTAGTCACCTCACCACGCCAGGAGTGGCGACCCGTAGTTGAGGGCCGAGTAGGCCACGCCGAGGGCGGCCGCGGACGCGACGAACGCGACCACCCACCGACCCGTCCCCCAACGGAGGACCTTCGCCCCATCGAGTGGCCCGAGGGGAAGGAGATTGAACGTCGCGAAGAGGGTGTTGATGTACGCCAGGAACAGCAACGGTCCGTACAGCCAGGAGCCGACGTGGAAGGTGAGGATCGAGGCGGCGTAGAAGCCGGCCGCGAAGATCAGGTTCGAGACCGGCCCCGCAAGGCCGGTCTGTCCCCAGCCCCGCACATCGCTCGCGGGCATCCCGTTCACCAGCGTCGCGCCGGGAGCGGCGAAAAGGAATCCGCTGATCGAAGTAAGTAGGGAGAGGAAGAGCCCGAACGGCCACATTCGGAACTCCGCCCAATATCCGAGCCGGCGGGCCACTAACTTGTGTGCCATCTCGTGCGCGATGAAGCCCGTGAGCGCGGCCGCGGCCGCGAGTCCGATGATGTACAGGGAGATCGGCGCGAAGAGGCCCCCGGTGCCGCTGACGAGAAGCCCTCGACCGCTCAGGATGATGATGAGGTCGAACGTGAGCACCGTGAACGAAATCGCGATGTGGGTCAGCTCGGTCCGGGACGTGGAATGACTCGCGAGCGGTGGTGCCGCCCTCGACCAGACCGTGTACGTGTACGGGCCGCTCGTCATGCGGTCACCCCCGGGGATCGGGGCAGGAGCAACTCGACCGGCATCGGACCGTCGGGAGCGCCCCGCTCGAGCAGCGTGCGGACCAATTCCGCACCGTCGGCGAGACGCGGTCCCGGTCGGCTGAAGTACGCCTCATCGGCCACGTAGAGGCCCATCGGAGGTCGGGTGGCAACGACCTCCGCACGAAGTGAGGCGGAGGCGTCGAGCTCCCGATTCGTTCGAGCGACGGAGAAGCTGCACGGGCTCACGATGATGAGGTCGGGCGAAAGGTGCGCGATCTCCTTCCAGGTCGTCCGCGCTCCCGGCCGGGCCGATGAGGGGCCCAACGGCTCTCCCCCCGCCGCCGTCACGAGGTCGGGCGTCCAGAGGCCCGCCAGGATCGGTGGGTCCAACCATTCGACGATCACTACCTTTCGCCCCGTACGTGGACGAGGTCGAGTTCGGCTCCGCAGCGATCGGGCGAGTTCCGTGCCGGCTGTCTCGTCACCCAACGCCGAGCCCACCTGCTCGACCGTATCCCACACTTCCGCGAGGTTCGTGGGCGTGAGCGATACGATGAGGGGGCGCACGCCCGCAAGTTCGCATGCCGAGGTCACCTCTTCCGGCGTGACCGAGCAGACGCCGCAGAGGTCCTGCGTGAGCAGTAGGTCAGGTCGGAGCGAACGCAACGCTTCGACGTCGAGTTCGTAGAGACTCTCGTTCGCGCCCCGGGCGCGGCGCACGCGATCGTCGATTTGCCGCGAGGCCCGGTCGCTGTCCCACGTGCGGGGGCGCATCACGGCCGGCAATCCACGGACCTCGGGAGGGAAGTCGCACTCGGAGCTTCGAGCGACCAATTCCGACCCGTGACCGAGAGCGCAAACGATCTCGGTCGCGCTCGGTAGCACCGAGATGACTCGCATCCAGCCTCCGGTGTCGTGACCAGTCGGAGTCGCCCTACTTACGTTTGCGGGAGCCCGTGGGCTTGCCCGCGGTGACGCTGGGTTTCGAAGGAGGTGTCCGGGGAGAAGCCTTGGGTGGCGGAGCCACCTTCGCCGCCGGACGCCGAGCCTTCGGGCGAGACCGTCGCGGCGGGACGATCGGGGACGGTACCGGGGCCACAACCTCCGGCTGGGGCGGCGTCGGAGGAGCGATGCCCAAATGTTTGCAGAGAGCGACCTCGTGTTCAAAGGTCAATCCGAGCCGACGGGCCTCGAGGCGTTCCTCCTCGCCCTTGGGCTTCTCCCCCGTCCTTGACAATGCAATGGAGTGCAAGAATCGCATCTGCGGGTCTTCGGGCGTCTTCGCAAGGAGCGCGTCGATCTCTACCCTCGCTCCCGCCCAGTCACCAAGGTCGATCAGCGCCGCGAGAAGGTGGGCGCGGACCTCGTTGCGACTGTCGTCCTCCGCGAGGAGTTCACGGTAGGCGGCAATCTCGTCCTTGGGACGGGCTCGCGCTCCGAGGATGGCGGCCTTCCCGAGGCGGGCGTCCACGTCCCCCGGGCGGATGGCGAGGACCTCATCGAACGTGCGGTCCGCGTCGTCGACCAGGCCGAGCCCGAGCAACGAGCGGGCGAGTCCGATCTTGGCCGGGAGGAAACCGGGCTTTAGGTCAGCAGCCTGTCGGTAAAACCGCAGAGCGAGCGCGGGGACACCCCAGTCCAACCATGCCCGTGCACGGTGCATGATGCCGTCCAGTTGTTGGGCGCTCGGAAGCAGCCGACGGGACTCCTTCGGTTGGGCCCGAGGCTCTTGGCCCAGGAACGTTTCAAGACCGAGCTGACGAACGAGCTCGGCGAAGCGGGCGCCTTCGACCAGCGTCCCCCCGTGGGTGGCGATCTCTTGGGAGAAAGCGAGGGGAAGATGCCCGGGGGTAAGGACCACCAAACGGACGAGGACGTTCCCCTCTCCGCCCAACAGATTCTGAATGGTCTCGAGCGAGATGGTGTTGGGGTCCTCGAGGAAGGAGTAGAGGAAACCGTCACTGGTCCGTAGCGTGAGCCCCTCATCGGTCGGTTTCGCGGCATCGAGCCGCTGACCCATCGCCTCGACGACCGCACTCGCGAGAGTAATGAACGGAGCCGACGCCATCAGGTCAGCGAATGCCCGGTCCGTTAAATAGCATGGAGTCCAAATGCACGCGCCGTGGACCTCGCCACCCTCTACCGGTTCCTACCGTCGCTCGAACGAGAGCTCGATGCCTCGTACCGCCGGGCGGCCCGGGCGTCTCCTGCGGAAGTCCGGCCCTGGCTCGAGGTGAACCGTGAGTTCACGCTCCGCGGGGGGAAGCGATTCCGGGCGATCCTCGTTCTGGCAGGATACTATCTGGCCACGGGACGGAACCCGCGACCGGCGCTCCCGGCCGCGGCCGCGCTCGAACATTTTCAGAGCTGGATGCTGATTCACGACGACATCATCGACCACGCGGAGGAACGGCGCGGTGGACCCACGGTACACCGCTCGGTCGCGCAAACCCATCGCCGGGAGCGAAGGGAAGGGTCGAGTGAGGACTACGGGGTAGGCATCGGTATCACCCTCGGTGACACGGAGGAGCCCTTCACTGTCGAGGCGATCCTCGCGACCCGCTCCTCACCGGGCGCTCGGCTGAAGGCCTTGGCCGAGTACGTGCGAATGACCCGGCTCACGGCCTATGGTCAATTGTTGGATATTCGCAACGGCGTCCTCGACCCGGGGTCCGTGCGCGAGGGAGATGTCCTCGCCGTCCATCGATTCAAGTCGGCCATCTACACGGTCGTGTCTCCGCTCAAGATCGGGGCTTTTCTTGGAGGCAGCTCCACCGCGCGACTTCGCGACCTCGAAACGTTCGGCACGAACATCGGGATCGCGTTCCAATTGCGGGATGACGTCCTCGGCGCCGGGTTCGATGCGGACGAGTCCGGAAAGAGCTCGAACGACCTCATCGAGGGGAAGCGAACCCTGCTCGTCGTCCGGGCCTGGGAGAAGGGTTCCGAGGCCGACCGCCACCGTCTTTCCCGAGTGCTCGGGAACGCCCAGGCGACCCCCGAAGACATCGACCGGGCCCGGAACGTGATTCGCGAGACGGGGAGCCTCGATTACTCGGAGCAGCGGATCGCCGAGCTGACCCGAAACGCGATCCGATGCATCGACCGGAGCCGAACGATCCCGGGTCGGGGGAAACCTCTACTGAAGGAAGTCGCGGACCGGCTCGTCCGCCGAAAATCGTAGGGACGCGTCGTTAGCTCTCGGGCTCGGAGGAGGAGCCCTGGGCCGTCATGCCCGCTGCCTGCAGCGCTTGGGACAGGTCCTGCTGCATCGAGGTGTAGCGTTCCTTGAGGTGGTTCTCCTGGCGTTCGACCGCCTTCAAGCGAACCTCCGTCGTTTCCTTGTCCTCGGTCAGGAGGTCCTCGACCTCCTTGCGATTCTTGGCACGGACGAGCAACCCGCCGATCGGTCGGTAGACGACGACCTCCTCGGGGAGGGTCTTCAGCTCTTCGAGGGTGTGGGTAACTTCGCGCAGCTTGAGGTCGACCTGCATACGCTGCTGCTGGACTGCGCCTAGCTCCTGCTGGAGGCGCTGGAACTGTCGGATGTCGTTCTGCAGCTTCGCGGGTAGGGCCACGGGCGGGTGACAAGTTCTCTCAGATAAGCGCTTCGGGAGCCGAGCGGCTTCCGCGCCGCTCACCCCGACCGGTCGGCGGCTCGGGCGGTCGCGAGAGAGAGGTGAATCCACCCGAGATACGTGTTGAGCGCGGCGCGCATCGCTCCGGAGTCCCGAGCGGTGATGGTCAGTACGAGCGAGTTCCCCGCGCTTCGCCCCAACTCCGCGTGCGCCCGAGGTACCTCCCGAGTCGCCTCCGGGCGCAGGGCCTGTTCGATCCAGTCCACGACCGAAGGGGTCGGCGAACGCACCGTGATGGACGCGGTCCAACCGAACGGAGGTGTCGTCATTTCGCGAGGCGGCGCTCGAGGTCCGCCACGATACGGTCGGTCTTCGCCGCGGCCGCGCCGACGTAGCTTTGGGGGTCGAGAAGGTTCTCGATCTCCTCGGGGGAGAGGTGGGCCCGAACGACCGAGTTCCCCTTGGCCCGTTCGACGAGCGGCGGACCGCGAGTTCCCTCCGAGGTCAACGTCCGCAAGAGCTCGTGCGCGTCGGACCGGGCGAGGCCCTTCGAGGTGAGCGCGAGCATCAGGTTCTCGGTCATGGCGCCGCCTCCGGAGCGGGCCAGCTCCGCGCGCATCCGCTCGGCGTCCACGTGCAGGCCGCGGAAGACCTCGGTCAGTTTGGTCAGGATGTCGTCGGTGAGCACGATTGCGTGCGGCAGCACGATCCGTTCGTTGGCCGAGTTGGCGAGATCCCGCTCGTGCCACTGGACCATGTTCTCGAGCGGGGGAAGGGCAAACGCACGGACGAGCCGGGCGAGGCTCGTGACGTTCTCCGAGACCATCGGGTTCCGCTTCTGGGCCATGGTCGAGCTTCCGACCTGGTGCGCTTCATCGAACGGTTCGGCCACCTCGGCGATCTCCGTCCGTTGGAGGTTCCGGACCTCCGTAGCCAGCCGCTCGGCGGTCGATGCGACGAGCGCGAGCAGATTCGTGAACTCGGCGATGCGGTCGCGACCAACGATCTGCGTCGGTGCCTCGTCCGCGACGAGTCCGAGCTGACCCATGACCAGCGCCTCGACTTCCGTGGCATGGGTGCCGAACCCTGCCCCCGTACCGACCGCGCCCGCCATCTTGCCGACGGCGAGCCGAGGGAGGAGTTGATCCAACCGGTCGCGGTGTCGGGCCACTTCGGCCGCGGCGACCGCGACCTTGTAGCCGAAACTGATCGGGACCCCGTGTTGGCCGTGGGTCCGACCGACCTCGGGTGTGGATCGGTGCGCACGAGCGAGCTCGACCAACGCCCGCGCGAGTCCGGTGAGGTCCTCCCGCAGGATCGACACGCTCTCCTTGAGCTCGAGCGCGAGAGCGGTGTCCGTGATGTCCGCGCTCGTCGCCCCAAAATGGACCCATCGACCCGCGGGTCCGGCCGCCTCCGCGAGCGCTCGCGTCATGGCCATCACGTCGTGGCGCAGGGTGCGCTCGAGGGCGTCGACTCGCTCGAGAGGGACCGACGAGAGGGTGGCCGCCTGGTCGATGGCCGCCGCCGCGTCGACGGGGACCATCCCGAGCTTCCCCTCGGCGAGCGCGAGGGCGGCTTCGACCCGAAGTGCCCGGTTCAGCCGGGCGCCGCGGGAGAAGAGTTCGCGAACGGGTTCTCGACCGTATCGAAATTCGAGAGGGCAGAAAAGGGACGCAGCGTCGTCCGTCACATCCGGAGAGCCGCCCCTGAGTATTTATTCGTATTCGGGCCGGACGGCCCGAACTTCCGTCGAGCCGACTCCACCGCCGGGCTATTCAGGCCCCTCCGAGATGGCCGGACAAGGGTCCATGGCGGGGATTCTGGTCGCCCTCGGCGGGAATGCCCTCCAGCGCGCTGGGGGTCGGGGCTCGTGGGAGGAAGCCCGAGGTCAGATGCACCAAACGGTCACGGTCCTCGCCGAGATCGCCGCGGGTGGGGATGTTCTCGTCCTCTCGCACGGCAACGGGCCGCAGGTGGGGGCTCTCCTCCGCCAGAACGAGCTCGCGGCCCGAGAGATCCCGACACGACCGATGGACGTCCTCGGTGCCGAGACCCAGGGTCAGATCGGATATCTGATCCAGACGGAGCTCACCCCGGCTCTCCGTCGGCGGGGGGTCGACCGATCGGTCTTGACGGTCATCAGCCGAACCGAGGTCTCGGCGGACGACCCGGCGTTCGCCCACCCCTCGAAGCCCGTGGGACGCTACTATCCCGAGGACGAGTCCCGCGTGTTGCGAAAGCAGTACGGCTGGGCGATGCAGTTCGACGGCGCGAGGGGAGGCTGGCGACGGATCGTGCCGTCACCACGCCCGAAACGCTGGCTCGAGGGTGCCGCGGTCCGCTCGTTGCTCGAAGCGGGTCTCGGAGCTCGCTGGATCCCCGTCGTCGCCGGCGGGGGCGGGATTCCCGTCGTACGAAAACCGGACGGGTTGTACGAGGGAGTGGAAGCCGTGATCGACAAGGACCTCGCGGCGTCCCTCGTGGCCCGGGAGCTCGGAATTGAGACCCTCGCGATCGTGACGGACGTCCCGGGGGCGGCGGTCTCCTTCGGGAAGCGCGGCGAGCGCTGGCTTACCCAGGTCTCGCAGCGGGAATTGACCGACTACTGGAAGCGGGGGGAGTTCGGCGACGGTTCCATGGGGCCCAAGGTCGCGGCGGGGCTGGAATTCCTCGAAGGAGGCGGTCGTCGATTTGTCATTACCGATATCCCGTCTCTGGCCCGAGCGATTCGGGGTGAGGCGGGGACTCGCGTCGAACGCTAACGCCCGGCGCGCTCGCGCTCCCGAAGTAGCGAGGAGACGCCGGACCCGTACTGGAGCGCCTTCTTCGGCCGGAATGCGAGCTCGGTCGGAAGGCCGCGCTCGACCGCCCATTCACGGAAGAACCTCTTCGGCAGGTCTCGAGGCAGTCGCAGGTCGACCGGTACCCGGTGGGCGCACTCTTCGAAACGGGACAATAGATAGGGAGCAAGGATGGTCTTTCCCGCCTTTTCCGCGATCCGTTGCGTTCGGGGCCAGTCGGTCCCGTGCAGTCGCTCGAGGTCCTCGAGCGAACGTCGCTCGGCCTCGGCCCCTCCCAGACCTCGGTAGTGAGCGTATCCGAGAAAGAGCTCGTCCACTCCCTGCCCGCAGACGAGGCTCGAGGGACCTGCGCGATCGATGGCGAGGGCAAGAGCAAGAAGGACCGTCCGGGAGACAATGGGGAGACCGTCGAGCTCGCGAGAGAATCGAGCTTCCGCGCTCGCCAATTCCGCCTCACCGATCAGAATGCCCTCCCACGGCAATCCGAGCTGCTCGGCGGAGGCTCGGCCGGCCACCAGGTCGGGCGCACCGCTCCGCCCGAGCGTGCAGAGCGAGAGCTGGGGTCGTCGCCGGAGCTCCCACGCGAGCAGGGAGGAGTCCACTCCCCCCGAGAAGAGGACGCCCAGACGGCCGGTCGGGGCACGGAGCGGGCGGAGCGCTTCCTCGAAGGCGCCGCTCAGCCCCTCGCGGAGGGTTCGTTCCTCCGCCGGCCGGAGCTCCATAACGTGGACGAACCGAAACCGAGGTTGAACCCTTATCTCCCCGACGGTGTCGCAAGGAGATGGTGGGATCGGGTCCCGACCCAGCGCATTCTCGGCCCGTCCGGCGGGCCCTCTTCGTCGACCGCGACGGTACCCTCGACCCGGACCTCCGTTATCTCCGTGAGGCGGAACGACTCGAACTATTCCGGGGCGTCGGCGCTGCCCTCTCCCTGGCCCATGACCACGGGTTCCTCGTGATCTGCGTGACCAACCAGTCCGGGGTCGAGCGAGGGTTCTACGCGCGCGACGATGTCGAGCGGATCCACGAGCGCCTGAACGAGTTGCTCCGCCCGCACCGGGCACATATCGACGCGTTCTACTACTGCCCTCACGTTCCGGAGGCGAACTGCGAGTGTCGTAAGCCGGGTACGTTACTGTTCCGTCAGGCTCAGCACGATTGGAACATCGACTTGGCCACGAGCGCGATCGTGGGGGACCGGGGACTCGACGTCGAAGCCGGTCGAAAGCTCGGACTCCTCACTGCGTTCGTCACCCAATCCGGGCATGGCGTGGACCCAACATACACCACGTTCCGGGACAGCGGGGCGGTCGACGTCGACGCCGGAACGTTCTCGAGCGCGGTCTTGCGGGTCCTGGCCTGCGGCTGAACTCCGACGCGGCGGGACGGCTCCTCGAAGGGGTTATCCCCATCCCTCGCTGGCGCCGCGAGAGGGTTCGCGGTGCTGCCCTGGTCGTTGGCCATTCTCGGTATTTTCGCGACGGCCCTGCTCGCGCTCGGCGCCGTCCTGAGTCGAGCCTTGACACCGCTCGCCGGTGCGGTGGCGGCCGTCTTCGGAGTCGTCATCGTCGTGTATGCCGGGTTTCCGTATCTCGCGCTCCTGATCCTATTCGTCGGCGCGAGCGCCCTCGCCACCCGCTACCGCTTCGAGGAGAAGCGCCGACAGAACCTCCAGGAAGGGCGCGGAGGCGAACGAGGCGTATCGAACGTGATCTCGCACATCATCATCCCCACTGGCCTCGCGGTATTGGGCGGACTCGCGTCACCGCTCCTCCATCCCGCGACGACCGCCCTTCTGTTCGCGAGCGCGCTCGCCTTTGGTGGCTCGGACACCTTCGCGAGCGAGTTCGGCGTCCTCGCGGGCCGCGCCACCAGCATTCTCACGGGCCGCCCGGTCCCGCCGGGAACGAACGGGGGCGTCTCCGCTCGGGGCGAGGTCTTCGCCCTGCTCGCCTCCGTGACCACGGCGCTCGCCGGATTCGCGCTCTTCCTGGCCTTCGGATCGCCGTTGCCGAACCCGGTGCTGTTCGTGCTCACTGTCACCGCCGCGGGCTTCATCGCCTGTCAGGTCGATTCGGTCCTCGGCGAGACGCTCGAGAACCGGGGGATCCTCACGAAGGGTTCCACGAACTTCCTCGGGATGTTGGCCGCGGTGGCGTTCGCCGCCGCTGTCCTGATGCTCTCCGGAGGTTCCCTCTGACGCCCCAACGGTCCCGACCGAAAGGCAGTGTGGTGCTGTTGTCGGGAGGGATGGACTCCGCCACGTGTCTCGTGATCGCGACTCGACGCCACCCGCCGGTACATGCCCTGACCGTCCTCTACGGCCAGCGGCATGCTCGGGAGGTCCGCTCCGCTCGCGCTCTCGCCCGGCGGTTCAAGGTGGCCCGGCATACGGTGCTTCGACTCCCGCTCGGGTCGCTACTCTCTTCGGCCTTGACGGATGCCGCTCGTCCGCTTCCGAGTCGCTCGCGACCGGGTCGGAAGATCCCTTCGACCTACGTTCCCGCGCGCAACACCATTCTCCTCGCCGTCGCGCTCGGCTATGCCGAGAGCCATCATCTCGGCTCGATCTATATCGGCGCGAACGCGATCGATTACTCGGGATACCCGGACTGCCGCCCCGAGTTCCTCCGAGCCTTCGAGCGTCTCGCGCGAGTCGCGACGAAGGCAGGGGTCGAACGGGGGGAGCAGGTTCGCATCGAGGCGCCGCTCCTCCGACGATCCAAGGCGGATATCGTCCGGCTTGGGGAACGTCTCGGAGTGCCCTGGCACTTGACCTGGAGCTGTTACGCGGGCGGACGACGAGCGTGCGGTAGGTGCGATGCCTGTCGCCTCCGAGCGCTCGGCTTCTCTGCCGCGGGCGTCCGGGACCCGGTCTTGCGCGTCCCTGCTTAGGGGTGAATGCTCACGCCGAGAGTGGCGTGACCGTGGACGTGCAGAACCCGCACCGCGTCGCCTTGACGGAGATCGAGTTGCAACAGGCCGGACAGTCCCGCATCGTGGGAGCCGCCTTTGCCGCCTTCGCGGCCTTCCGGTCCTGGGAGAGCTGGTACGGGTAGGCGATCAGGAAAAAGACGACCGCCATGAGGATGAAGAAGTTGATCACCGCACCGAGAAAGGCACCACCGGTGATCGGGCTTCCGTTGATGGTCAATACCCCGAGAGAATTGAAATTGACCTTAACGGCGGCGCCGATCAGCGGGTCGATGATGTCGTTGACCAGAGCGCCGATCAGAGCCACGATGGCCAGGCCGACGACGAAGGCCACGGCCATGGCGATCAGGCTGCCCGACAGTAGGAACTTCTTGAAATCCTCCGCAACTCCCATGGGTCCGTCCTCGGCGAGCGACACCGTCCCCGCCTTAAAACGGTGTTCGAATTCGCGACGTTGAATCCCGCAAGGTAGTCTCGTCGGCGGGCTTTGACCGAATCGAGACGTCGCACGCGCCTGGGGAGCCCCGACCCGTCCACCCAACGGGAGCGGCTCATCGGACGAGCTGAGGCTGGTCGAATCGGATCACATCGCGTCGAGAGGCACGATGCCGAGAAGGTCGAGAGCATTCCCCAGGGTCTGGCGCATGGCAGCGACCAGTGCTATCCTGCTCGCTCGCTCGTCGGTCGACCGGAGGACCGGGACCGCGTGGTAGAATCGGTTGAACTGGTCCGCGAGTTCGTGGGCGTAGGCGGCCACCGCGTGGACGTGCCCGGTCCGGGCCGCATAGGCGATCGTGCGCGGGAAACGCGAGATGATCCGGACGAGGGCGGTCTCGTCGGGGTCGGCGAGCCGGCTCGGGTCGAAGGGATACGGCGGCTCGACTGCCTCGCCTTTCCGCAGGACGCTCGAGGCACGCGCGAACGAGTACTGGAGAAACGGACCGCTGCGACCCTCGAACGAGAGCGCGTCCTCCCAGCGAAAGACCACGGGCTTATCGGGGGCCGCGCGGACGATGTGGTAGCGGACCGCCCCGGTCGCGACCGCCTTGGCGATCCGCTCAACGTCCGAATCCGGAAGGTCCTCGCGTCGGGCGAGTACCTCGGTCCGGGCCCGGTCGACCGCCTCGTCGAGGAGGTGGTCGAGCCATACCGCCGAACCTCCCCGGGTCGACATGCGGCCGCCGTCCGGCACGGTGATGTCCTGATAGATCACGAACTCCGGTCGACGGGCTTCCCCGATCTCCGTGAGCAGGGCGTTCAGGCAGCGGGCGTGGAGTTGGTGGTCCTGGCCCAGGACGTCGATCACGCGGGCGAATCTCGAGAACTTCACGAGATGATAGGCGATATCCCGCGTGATGTAGAGACTGGTTCCGTTACCTCGCTGGAACACGAGATGCGTCGACTCTTTCGGTAGTCCGTAGCTGCTCGCGTCGATCGCCCAGGCTCCGTTCGACTCCTCGAGGACGTGCGGTGCCGACTTGAGTCGGTCGAGGACACGCTCGACGGACCCGTCGTGCACGAAGTCCGATTCCCACACGAACTCGTCGAAACCGATGCCCAACCGGGCGAGGGACTCGAGCATGCCCGCCAGGATGGTCTGGGCGAGTTGGCGATGTTCCGGAGGTACCGTGCCGGACTCGATCTGCTGGACCAGCTGGGCGACCTCCTCGCGGGCGTCCTCATGCTCCTTGAGGTAGGCGCTCACCGCCGGGTAGGGACGCCCCCGGTGGCGGTCGGCCTTCTCACCCGTTACTTCCTCCCCATCGACCGCCTTTCGGATCGGTTCCGGCCAGCTCTCGCGGGGCTTCGACCAGATCCAGGTGATCATCGCCGCCTGTCGCCCCATGTCATCGACGTAGTACTGCGTGGTGACCGGCGTTCCCGAAGCTCGAAGGACGCGCGCGAACGTGTCGCCGATGATCCCGTTCCGGACCCTCCCGATGTGGAACGGCCCGGTCGGGTTCGCGCTCGTGTGCTCGACCACCGCGGGAGGGCCCGCGGGCTCGCCGTGACCGTAGCGATTTCCGTGGCTGAGGACGAGTTCGAGCGTCGCGCGGGTGAGCGCCGGCGCGTCGATCCGGAAATTGACGTACGCGCCTTTCGAGGTCGCCGACCGGATCCGCTCGGAGGTCGGGAAGGCCGCGGCCAGGAGGGTCGCCATCTCGTCGGGCGTGCGCTTCGCGGAATGCGCGCAGCGATGGCACGGGAAGCTGACCTCTCCCTCGGGTCCCTCGTCCAAACTGAGTTGGGCGAAGATCGCTTCCGGAGGTAGCGGCGCCCCCGCCGCCTGGGTAGCGGTCACCATCCCGGCGAGGATCTCCTCGAGGAAGGGGGTCCAGGGGTCCCCCGAAGATGACGGGAGGGAAGCTGACGGTGTCACGAACCCACCCGGCCGAGAAGCGCTTTAGCGGTCCCCTCGTCTTAACCCTTCTCGATGGTCGCGCAGCTCCTGGTACGATACGGGGAGCTGGCGCTCAAATCCCCTCCCGTCCGCCGAGAATTCGAACGGACCCTCCGACGGAACATCCTCGACCAGTTCGTCCGGGACGGTCTGCCGGGACGCATCCGCTCGGACCGTGGGCACCTCTACGTAGAGACCGACGACGGGGAACGCGGCGCGAAGCTCCTCCGCCGGGTGTTCGGCGTGACTTCCGTCAGCTTAGTCCACGAAGTCTCGAGCGACCCGGCGGTCATCACCGCTCGGCTCCTTGAGCTGGCCGACTCCCACCTCCCGACCGGTGCGAGTTTCGCCGTGCGAGCCCGCCGAACCGGCCAGCACCCGTTCACGAGCCAGCAGATCGCGGGAGACCTCGGCGGAGCCGTCTTGGACCGTTTCTCCGACCGGGCTCTGAAGGTCGACCTCGAGCACCCGGATGTCGAACTCTTCGTCGAGGTGCGGGGACCGCGAACGTATCTATCGTTCGACCGGTACGCGGGTCCGGGAGGGCTACCTCTTGGCGTGGCGGGTCGCCTGGTCTCGCTGGTCGACGGACCCCGCGGAGCCCTCGGTACGTACCTCATGATGAAGCGCGGTTGCCGGGTGGGTCTCGTGGTGCTTCCCGCCGGGGAGGCCTACGTTCGGGAGACGTTGTCCCGGTTCGACCCCACGGCTCGCGTTGCCACTTCGGCGCCCGACGTCGAATCATGGGCGCCCGTGGTTGGGGAACTCGCGCAGGATGCGCACGCGGACGGGGTCGTGCTCCCGATCGTGGTCGACCAATACCCGCGGTTCTTGACCCAATGGGGCGACCGGGTCCTCTTTTCCCCGACGGTGGGTTTGAGCGATGAGGAGGTAGAGGAGCGTTGGAAGAAGGTGGTAGCCCTCGTATCGTAACCCAGCGCCAACTGGAGGTCGAGCCCCCTCGACCCCCGTCAGCCCCTGGACCGGAGATTCCGTCCGCTTCTCCCCCGATGACCGACGCCCCGACCGCCCCTGCCGCCCCCGCCGCACCCCTCGGTCCGTCGAATCGAGGGCTCATCGAACGCCAACTTCGCTGGTACCGCGAACGAGCGAAGTTCGAGTCCAAGCGACCCGACGATGAAGGGTCGAAATAGACCGTTCGCGTCCCCCACTTCGTGAACAGGGCCGTCTCTCCCACGGTGACCGCTCTGGTCGACACGATCTGTCCGGCCTCCCCGCCCGATCCCTCGGGCCCGGCCTATCCGAGCGCGAGCTCGGTGGGGGTCGACCGGGACGTTGCCGAGGTGATTTCGGGGCTACCCGCGCGGCAGCGACGCGAGTTCGCTTCGCTCCTGCGCGCCGTTGAGAGCCCGCTCACCAACCTTCTCCTCACCGGACGCCCCGTCCGATTTTCACGACTCGGCCCGGGAGAACGCGAGCAGTACCTTCGTGGGTGGGCCTCGAGCCGGATCGCAGTGAAGCGACGAGGTTTCCAGGCCGCGAAACGACTCGCGACAGGACTCTACTTCTCCCAACCGCTGCGGGACGGCAGCCACCCGCTCTGGGATCGGATCCACTACGCTCCACCGGCGCCGGCCTCGGGGATCCCCGAATCCCTGGTGGGACTCGGCCCGAGGATCCCGGAACCGAACAGCGAGTTCGAGACCGATGTCTGCGTCATCGGTAGCGGGGCGGGCGGAAGTGTGGTCGCCGCCCGGGTCGCGGAAGCAGGTTACCATGTGATCGTGCTGGAAGCCGGGAGATGGTTCCCCGATCTCGCCTATCCACGTTCGGAACGAGACGCCCACGACCGACTGTTCTTCGGGCGAGGGATCGTGACGACCTCGGACACGAGCGTCGCCTTCCTGGCCGGCGAAGCGGTGGGCGGGAGCACCGCGATCAACTGGATGACCTGCCTTCCTCCACGACCCGAGGCTCGAGCCGAGTGGGCCGAGGTGGGAGGGATGACCGACGTCACGACCCATGAGTTCGACAAAATGCTCGGCGAGGTTTCCCACCGCCTGAGCGTTTCGACCGCGGAGAGCGACGTCAATCCTTCGAACGATGTTCTTCGCCGGGGCTGTCTCGCTCTGGGGTACCGTCAGGGGATCGACTGGGACATCATCCCCCGCAACGCCGTCGGCTGCCGTTCGCGTTGTGGGTTCTGCACTTTCGGCTGTCCGTATTCTACTCGGCAGTCGACCCTCGTCACGTTCCTCGCCGATGCGATGCGGCGCGGAGCCCGACTTCTGGCCTCGACGCGGGCCGACCTCCTCGAAGTGGAATCCGGTCGTGTCCGAGGAGTCCGGGCCACCTACCGCGCGAACGGCGTTGCGCGCGAGGTGCACGTGCGGGCGTCCGCCGTGGTCGTCGCCGGGGGCGCGTTGCAGACTCCCGCCCTTCTCCTCCGTTCGGGAATTCGTTTCCCCGGAGTCGGAGCGGGTCTCCGTGTCGACCCCACGACCGCCGTGGCGGGGGAGTTTCCCGACCCCGTGCGAACGTGGGAGGGACCGCACCAGAACCATAGGCGTCTACCGATTCCAGGGGTCGGACGCGGGTGCGCACGGTCCGTGGATCGAGGTCGCCCCGGCCCACCCCGGCCTGTCGGGGATCGCCCTGCCGTGGGACGGGGCGAACGAGTATCGCCACCGAATGGAGAGGATCGAGTACACAGCGACTCCCATCGTCCTCGTGCGGGACGTCGCGGAAGGACGGGTCCGGATCGATTCGGACGGGCGGCCCGAGTTCGACTACCATCTGACCGACCGCGACCGCACGAACTTGCTGCGGGGGATCGAGGAGACAGCGCGTCTACTTCGCGCCGCCGGCGCCACACGCCTACTGTCCCTTCACACACCGCCCATCGAAGTGGGCGGAACCGGTCGAACGGTGACTGAGAACGAGCTCGACCAGTTCGTGGATCGGGTCAGGAGGGCGGGGATCCGGGCCAGCTCGGTCGCTCTCTTCTCGGCCCATCCGATGGGCTCCGCCCGCGCGGGAACGGACCCGCGAACAAGTGCGGCCCGCCCGACCGGCGAGGTCCACGGTGTGGATGGGTTGTGGGTGGGGGATGGAAGTTTGCTGCCCTCGTCGCCCGGCGCGAACCCGATGATATCGATCCTCGCGGTGGCGTGGCGGACCTCGGGCCATCTCGTCGCCGCGCTCGGCGGAAACAGAGTTCGGGAGAACCGCCCGAGCCAGTAGGTTTAAAAGGGCCTCCCGGGTGGCGCCGCCGCGCAACGGAGCTTTCGATGCCCGCTTTCAAGGTTCAAGGGTCGTTCTACGCCCGCCGGGGCTACTGGCAAACGTTCACGAAGACCCACGACGCCGAGTCCGCGGAGGTCGCGCGGGAGTGGGCCCTCTCCGAGATCGGCGGTTGCCATCGCGTCAAGCGCCACCAGATCCGGATCCTCTCGGTCGGCGAGGTACCGGCCGCATGAGCACCCCGGCACCGCGACCGACCGAGGAGCAGGTCCAGGAGGACCTCCTCCGACTCGACGCCTATCGCAACCAGCTGAACGCGCTTCTCCAGCAGCATCAGATCCTCAGCGCTTCTCGACAGGACCACGGCCGGGCCCGAGAGAGCCTCGAAGGGGTCGACCGCGCTCCCGCCAACGTGGAGCTTTTGCTCCCCCTCGGGGGCGAGACCTTCGTTCGCGGTTCGGTGGACCGGAGCGCTCCGGTGCTCGTCGGGGTCGGTTCGGGCATCGTCGTCGAGATGGAGCGGCCCAAGGTGGTCGAGCTTCTCGCGGAACGGTCGGTTCGCATCGACCAGGCGCTGCGCGACCTCGAAGGACAGATGGGCTCCCTCGACGAACGGATCCAGGCGCTCTCGAACCGCCTCGACGCGATCGCCCGGGAGAGCGGGGCGACCGATGTGGGCAGCGTTTAAGGCGCGGCTGAGACGCTCGGAAGAAGCGTCTCCGACTCCCTCGAAGGAGAACGTCGGGACCTCGACGGCGCCCGCACCCATCCCCGCACCCACCCCGGCACCCGGCCGGACTGGCGACCAAGAGGGCGCTTCGCTTTCCCCGAGCGATGCATCGATCTTCACCGAGGGATTCCTCGGTCGACGCCTCAAAGAAGGGACCATCGACGATGTGCTCGACGACCTCGAGATTGTCCTGCTCGAGTCGGACGTGGCCGTCCCGGTCATCGAGCGGTTGCGCCGTGACCTCCGCAAGGAGCTCGCGGGCAAGAAGCTCCGATTCGGGGTGGACGCCGAGGACGCCATCCGCACGTGTCTCGAGCGGTCGTGCCGGGCGATCTTGGCCCGGCCGCCGATCGAGCTGGCGAAAACCATCCGGGAGCACACACCGAAACCGTACGTGATCATGTTCGTCGGGGTCAATGGCACCGGCAAGACCACCACCGTCGCGAAGCTCGCGGGGTGGTTGCGGTCGCAAGGTCTTTCGAGCGTGATCGCTGCGGGCGACACCTTCCGAGCCGGCGCGATCGAGCAACTGCTGGTCCACGGCGAGCGGATCGGCGTGCGCGTCGTTCGCCAGCAGGAGGGGAGCGACCCGGCCGCGGTCGCCTACGACGCGGTCGAGCACGCCCGTGCGCGGGGTCTCGACGTGGTGCTCGTCGATACCGCGGGGCGCCAGCACACGAACGAGAACCTGATCGAGGAGGCGAAGAAGATCCGCCGCGTGGTCGCGCCGTCCCTTACCCTCTTCGTTGGCGACGCACTGAGCGGGAACGACGTCATCGAGCAGGCGAAGCTCTTCGACGCCGCCGTGAGCATCGACGGTCTCGTCCTCACCAAGCTCGACGCCGATGCGAAGGGCGGAGCGGCCCTCAGCGCGACCTTTGTCACCAAGAAGCCGATCCTGTTCGTGGGAACCGGGCAGGGGTACGCTGACCTCGTGCCGTTCGACCCCGATTGGATGCTGCGACGCCTCTTCTCGGAGGGGGCCGGCGGGTGAGCCCCCGGATCGACGTCGTCCTCGTCCGTCCGAAGGAGGACGGTAACGTGGGCGCGGTCGCCCGTCTCGCGCGCAACTTCGGAGCTGACCGTCTGGTCCTGGTCGCCCCCCGCGCCCGGGTGGGGACCGAGGCGCGCCGTCGCGCGATGGGGGGTCTCGCGTTCCTGCGGACGGCCGTGCGGGCTCGCTCCTTCGAGGACGCCGTTCGGGAGTCGGATTTCGTGGTCGGGACGACCGACATGTCCACGGGCCGTTCGAACGCCTACCTACGTCGATCGGTCAGCCCCGAACGACTCGGGGAGTTGATCCGAACCCTCGAAGGCAAGGTGGCGATCGTCTTTGGCCCCGAGGACAACGGACTCTCCCGCGAGCAGCTCCTGCGCTGCGACCTCCTCGTGCACATTCCCTCCCGACGCGAGTTCCCGACGCTCAACCTCTCCCACGCGGTCGCGATCGTCCTCTACGCGGTCCACCGAGCCCGTGGCCCCACCGACCCAGAGACGACCCCGGCCCCCGAGGTCGTCGAGCTGAACGGACCCGAAAAGGAGCTGTTTCTCGACCGCCTCGGCGAGCTTCTGACGCGGACGGGATACCCCGCGCACAAACGACGGGGTTTAATCCTCCTGTTCCGTCGTGTACTGGGCCGCGCTACGCCTTCCGAGGCGGAGTTGCGGATGATGCTCGGGCTCTTCAAGAGCTACGGGCGCGCCTTGGACCGCAAACAGCATGGGCGAAAGTAACGGCGATTGGCTGAGGGTACGCGGGATCGGTCGCGAGCGCTTCGCGACATACCTCGCCGACTATCTCGTGACGATCGGCTACACGGTCGAGCGGTCGGAAGCCGTCGAGCCGACGGAAAGCAGGGTGAAGGGCCATCTCGACCGGATGAACCCCGCCGTTCCTCCGGCCGCTTCGACACTCGAATTCCGCCTCTACCCCACGAGCGGAGGGGCCGCCCTCGTCTGGCAAGTGCCCACGGAGGTCCCCGCGGAGCAACGGCCTCGGATGGACCGTCTCGTCAAGGAGATCTCGAGCCACCTCGAGCGCGCGATAGCGACCGAGAGCCACGCGACCGCGAAGGTCCTTCGTCCGGCGGAGTCACGACTCCCGTGGAACGGCCCTTCGAAGAACGGCGACGCGAGGGTCGGGGACGCCTGACGCCGTCCCCCGAACGGCAGCTTTATAATTGGGACCCGGGTCCCCCGCGCCGCATTCCATGACGACTTCTGCGTACCGGTACATGGCCCGGTCGTTCCAGCAAACCCTCGGGGACGAGGGCTCCGTGTTGCGTCACGAGCGGCTTCTCACGTGGAGGCGGGAGCACACGGTCACTCGGATCGAGCATCCGACCCGCCTCGACCGTGCCCGCGCTGTCGGCTTTAGGGCCAAGGGCGGCTACGTGGTTGTTCGCGTGCGGGTCCGTCGGGGCGGCCAACGCAAGCGGGCGATCATCGCGGGTCGTCGCCCGAAGCACAAGGGCATCCTTCGCATGACGCTCGCGAAGAGCCTGCGCCGTATCGCCGAAGAGCGCGCGCAAAAGCATTACCCGAACCTCGAGGTCCTCAACTCCTACTGGGTCGGCGAGGACGGGAAGCAGAAGTTCTACGAGATCATCCTGGTCGACCCCGACCATCCCGAGATCCTCGCGGACCGGAAGATTTCCTGGATCGCGGCCCCCGTGCACAAGGGGCGCGTCTACCGCGGGCTCACGAGCGCCGGGACCGAGGGTCGAGGACTCCGCTGGAAGGGGAAGGGCGCTGAGCGCTTCCGTCCCTCGCGGGCCCGCAACCGCCGGGACATCCGACGGACGCAGTCGAAGGTCATCCCGTAGGACCGGTGTCGTCCGGGCCGGCCAGCTCGAGCAGGTTCGCCACCGACCGGTTCCCCTTTTCCCCGGTGCGGACCGCCCAGCCGTAGAGCCCCTCGACGTGGACCAGCTCGCCCCGAAGGATCCGCGCGAGACGTCGACGATACTCGAGGTCCGCGCCCGACTTCCCCACGCCGAGAAATTCCTTCAACCGCTGTGCGAGATGGCCCCCCTCGGTATCCCAGTCGGTCAGGATGATGACGTGGCGAGCCGAGGCCGCCAGGTGCTGGGCTGTCTCCGAGATCGTTCGGCCCCGATGAACGAGCAGTATCGTTCCCCGTACACCGAGCCGGCGGAGCGCCCGACGGTCGCGCGCCCCTTCGACCACCACGATCGTTCCGGGGACGCGGCTCTCGGCCTGGAAGCGGACCCACAGGTCCCAGAACTCGTCGAACATCGCGGCCGGATCCCGACCTGTGGTCACCGAACCGCGCTCCCCTCCGCCCGCCGAGAGGAGGGCCGAGGGCCGTACGAGACCGCACATATCGTATAGTCCTTCGGTTGTCGGACCCTTCCCACCGGTTCCGATGCCCGACCACTTCACCCAGCTGCTCGAATGGCGACGCAACGAGCTCGCCGTCCGAGGTCTCGCGAAGCTCCCGCCGGATTTCTACCCGTTGACCACCTCGTATCTCACCGAGCTACGTCGCTCGTACGAGACGGAGCTCCGAGAGAACCCGTCGGGGCGGAAGGGAGACATCTCCCGCCAAACCTACCAGCGGGGGATCCAGATCGCCCGCGACATCGTGGAGGGCCGGGTCCAAAAGACCCTCAACGCCGCCTTCCAAGCGAGCATCGGTGGGACCCGCGACCTTCCGAACGCACTTCCCGAGGAGCGTGCGATGTTCGACCAGGTCCTGGGTGTCCTCGTAGAGCACCGTCGTTCAGCCGCTGCCTACATCGAACCGACCTCTGCTCCGGCCCCAGCGCCAACCTCGCGTCCGGGCGAGGTACTTCCGCCGTCGCCCCCTGTGCCGCCGCCTCGTGCGCCGGTTACCCCCTCCGCGGCCCGCGGCCGTCCCGCGCTGGTCTACGTTCGGGTGCTCAAGGACTCCCGCCCGATCGAAGTGGGTTCCGAAACGATCGATCTGAAGGCCGACGACATCCTTTCGCTCCCCGCCGAGACCGCGCGCCTCTTGGTCGAGGCGAAGGTCGTCGAGGCCCTCGAGAACTCGCCGACGCGACCGGTTGCGTAAGGCCTGCGGACCGGGCCCCGGGCTCCGGGGGCGCGAGCTCGAGTGCGTAGAATCGGTTGAACCCGAAGAGAAGGTTCTTCGCGGCGAGGCGAATGCGCACTTGAGCCTCGTCCGAGGGGGCGGAGCGGACGGCCTCTTCGAGCAGCTCCGGAAAGCCCCATGTGCCGAGGGCCTCCGCCTGACGCTGGAAGGCGACCTCCCTCAAACCGGCTGCGGTCGCGGCGGCGCGTACGCGGGTGAAGTTGACGAAGACCGAAAGGTCCGAGCCTCCCGGGTCGGCGAGCGGGTCGTCGACGACCCGGTGACGGCGTACGGCGGCCAAGGTGCCCGAGGGGTGCCCGGTGAGGAGCTCGGACTCGTCCATGCCGTAATCGAGCACGAGGAAGAGCCCGGCGACGAGATGGTCGGCCACCTCCCGAACGATTCCCTCCGCCATGGGCGACACCTCGAGGACCGTGCCCGCGCTGTCGGGCCTTGGAAGGGATGGGGCCGGGACGGCCTGCTCGAGGGGGGCCGTCTCGGGGATGAATTCGGTGCCGGTCCATCGGAGCCCGGATTCCTCCCAGGTTTCACCGTTCCAATGGAGGCGGCGCGCTGGCTGGGCGTCGAGGAGCTCGTTCGCCACGACCACTCCTTGGAACGGGCCGTCGGCCCCCACCGCGGCGGCGGCCGAGACTGGGATCCCCACCGCTGCCCCCGAGCTCGTTACCCGGTCGAACGCTCGCATCAGCAACGCTGGGGACCGTTCGACGAGGACGTATTCGATTCGCGACATGAGGGACGTGTCGTGGGCAAGGCCCTCGAGTATACTCTCGCCGAGGGTACCGTCCCCGGGCCCGACCTCGACCACTCGTACGGGAGCGGCCCCCGGGATCGTTCGCGCCACGGAACGGATGCGCTCGGCGATGGCCCGTCCGAACAGGGGACTCGCGTGGGCGGCGGTGTAGAAATCTCCCTGCCGCCCGAACGGGGAGTCCTCGCGAGCATAGAATCCCGCACCGTCGCTGTAGAGGGCGATGTCCATGAATCGGTCGAACGGAAGGAACCCGCTCGCGTCCGCGGATCGGCGGAGCAGCTCCCGAACTCGTTCGCGACGCGCTTCGTCCGCCGACGACGCTCGTCGGGTCGGCTCGGTCATCGTACGGGCGTTCAGCCGATGTACCCGAGGTCTTCGCGGGGAGCGGGGCCGGAGGAAGGGGTCCCGTCGGTCGAACGCGCCTCCGCCTCGTGGATCTTTTGCGCGATCCGGTCGACCTCGTGGGCCTTCGCCTCGAGCGCCGTGAAGTCGACCTCGACGTGCAGGATCTTCGCGAGGACCTTGAGGACCGCCTCCGCGCTGCGGGGGTCGACGAAGTAGCCGCTCGTCTCGCCCATGAGGCACACCCCTTCCATACCGAAGAGGCGCCCGAGCCCAAGGAAGAGCCCGCTCGCGCCGATGAGTCCGCCGCCCGGGTCGTTGCGAGAGAACACCACGCCGAACTTCTTCATCGCCTCGACCTGCTCGGCGTTCGTCGCGGCGCCGAGCACCCGCGGCTCGTCCACGACGCGGCCCTGGGCGAAGCCGGCGAGCGTGAACACTTCACGCACACCGAGGCCGTGGCAATAATCGAGGACCCGCTGCGTGATCTCGTACTGGCCCTCGGGGCTGATGCCCTGGTAATCTCCGCCGAGCACGAGAATGTCCCGCGAGGCCGGGGCGAGCTCTTCCAGTAGAAAAGGTCGTTCGAGACGAGACGGATGATCCCTTCCTCGCTCACGTAGACCTGCGGCGGGAAGAACTTCGAGTAGATCGTGGCGAGCGGCTTCGCGTTCAGCTGCTCCCGCAGGTAGTCCGCGGCCAGCTTTCCGACGTTCCCGACCCCGGGAAGACCTTCGATGAGAATCGGGTCGTGGAGCTCCACCTTTTCGAGCGTGCGAATGACGACGTCTTCCACGGGGACTCGACCTCGACCGAAGCAGCCGACTCCGCCGATAAAGGTTAGCTAACGGCCGGGTAGGCCGCTATCGCGTCGCGTCCGGGGCTTCCCCGACGTGCCAGCCGCTCTCGCCGAGCTCCGCCTTCCAGATGTGCGTGAGGTCCGGGCGGTTCGCGACCTTTTCGAGCGACAGCGTGTGCTCGTAATGGTCGCCGTGCGGGTCGGCCCGCAGGTCGATCACGAGGTCCGCGAGGTCCTGGAGCAGACCGAACACCGAACGGTCGTGGGCGACGGAGTGCGCGGTGAGGAGCGCATGGCCCCCGATCGTTTGGCAGCGGTGTCGGATCTGGCGGGCGACCGTTGTCAGTTCGTGAGGTTCCATCACCTCGAGGAAGAAATCGACCGAGTCGACGACCATCCGGAAGGGCGAGTCGATCTTGGCGAGGTCGGACAGCATGCGATTCGTGAGGCTGAACGGGGTCAACGCCCGGTCCTCCGGACCCATTTCCGCGAGGTCGCTCAGTGAGATACCCCCCTCCCGGGCGGTCGCCACCTCGAGCCCTCGGACCAGCACGCGTTCGAAGTATTCGTCCGCGAGGTTAACGATTTGGATCTCGCCGGGGTCCCAGCCGAAATCATCGAACGCCTTGCGGACATCCTCCGTCCGCTCGTAGGTCGTATAGAAGAGCACCGGAACCTCCCCGACCCCCGCGTGGGCGAACTGCTTCGCGAGGAGCGGGGCCCCGGAACCGGACGTGCCCGATAGGACGGAGAGCCAGCCGGGGGGCAACGCGGTCCAGACCGGTTGGTCGATCTCGGGAATGCCGAAGATCCGTTGGGTGGCCGTCACGGCTAGTGTCCCGCCCGCGCGACGTCGATCGTCTCGTCGACGACGAGGTTGAGCATCTGTTCGATCCCCGTGGTTTCTTCTTCGGACGTCTCGAGAACGAGCGTGAGGACCCCTCGAGCCTTCAGGTTGTTAAGGAGGATGTGGAAGAACTCAGAGAGCAGCTCGGGCTTGTTGTGGATCGCGAGGGAGTTCACGCTGTCGATCACGACGATCGAGCGTGGATGGGGGAACTTCTTCAGCAGGTACTCGATCCGGAGCATGATCTCCTCGAGCGCGCGCGGACTCTCCACGTAGGTGGCGTTGGGGAGCGGGTTCGCGTAGTTCATCATGATGTGGCTGATCGCGTCGACGAACGAGATTCGGTCGACCGGCACATCGAGCGCCTGGGCCAGCGTCCAAACGAACGCGGCCGGATTCGTGACGGTGAGATAGATCGTGTGGGCGTCGGTCTCGCTGCCGACGTCCCTCAACGTGGCGTTGAGCACCGCGAAGTAGTGGTCCGCGTACTCTCTTGGGTCGAGCTTCAGGGCGACCGCGCTGCCGCTCGGAAGCGCTCGCAGACGCTCGCCGATATCGACCTGAGGCACGGACTAGCTGCCCCCCTCGCGACCGCCCTTCAAATGCGGGGCCATCAAGAGGCCGATCGGGGTGAGTTCGATGACGAACTGCGCGTGCGAGTGCGCGGTCCCGCGCATCTTCACGATCTGGAGCACGCGGAGGATATCGCCCATGCGGCGGGCGTTCGAGAGCAGGATGACGCCGTCCACGATCGCTTCCTCCACGCCGTGGAGGGAGTAGCGGCCCGGGTTCGGGCCGATCTCCGAGACGAGGAGGGAAGTGCAGCCCGCCTCGTTAAGCTCCTGTCCTAGGCGGAGCATGAAGTCACGGATCTGTTCGTCCCGATGGATTCGGTAGCACACGGAGGTGAGGCTGTCGAGAACCAGGCGACGGATGCCCAACGAGCGGACCAGGTCGCGGATGGAGCGGAGAAGGATCCCAATCTCCTCGCTTGTGAGCTCTTCTCGTCCGAGGCCGAGCCGTTCGTAGATCTGCGGCAGGTCGACGAACACGAGCGACCCATTGTCGACGAGGTCGGTGTGAAAGAACTCGAAGGTGGAGAGGTTCTGTTTGAGCTTCCGGGAGGCTTCGGTGACCGAAAGGAAGAGCGACCGCTCGCCCCGCTCGGCACCGTGGACCAGGAATTCGAGGCAGAGGGTAGTCTTCCCCGTGCCGACACTGCCCGCGACAAGGACCATGTTCCCCCGCGGGATTCCTCCTTCTAGGATGCTGTCCAGTCCCTCGATACCCGTCGTGCACCGTTCGAGGACCGTGGCCGGCGCCAGCAACCCGTCGGTCGCCGGAGTCGCCGGAGGCGACGCGGACGGAGTTTCCATCGAGAGAACGAGCCGCTCCGTCCCTAAGAGGGTTTTGGGGCTTCGGCACCGGCGGAGGTGTCTGCCGTGCGCGACGGCTCGGTCTCGAGCGGTATTCGCTTCGGGTCCAACACCCAAACCGGCCCCGCGGCCGACCGCTCACTCGCCAGAAGGGCCCCGACCCGCCCGAGTTTCGACCCGACCTCCCGAATCGTGCGGCCCCCCGGGTCGACCGACCTCCGCAATTCGTCGAGCTCGACTCGGAGCAGTTCGCCCGAAGCCATCCCTCGCGACCGTTCCGCGATCCAGGTAAGAACGGATCCGACGGAGGCCGACGGCGCCCGGTCGGGTGGCCTCGCCGCTTGCGCGTCGTGAACCGATGGGGCCGGGACGAGCGACGTAATCGGAACTACCGAGGCGGGCGGTCGGCCCGTGGTCCGCAGCCAGTCGACCGAGCCCCCCTTCCCGAGGAGGACAGCGGCATGGCCGCGGGGGAGCGCGAGCATCTCCTCGACCGAGACTCCGGGCGTGGCCCGGGAGAGCTCCCGCGCCTCCTCGGGAGATCCGCGGAAGGCGACAAAGTCGGAGACGTTCGTCCAGACGGCTTCGGCCACGGATTCCGGGAGCGACCCGATCGTCTGGGTGGCAAGGACGACGTGGACGTTCCGTCGACGGGCCAAGCGCAGCATCTCCGCGAGGCTCTCGTGCGAGAACCATTGCGACTCATCGAGCACGACGAAGGTCTTGGCAAGGGATGGTCGAGCGAGGAGCTCCGACCAGACGAGCGCCAGATAGACGGAGAGAAGGTAGCGAGCAACCGATTCCCCGACCGCGGACGCGTTTCCGGAGATCACCACGATCCGGCCGGGAGCGACGAGGTCCCTCGCGTGTAGCGCCGGCGTCCGCTCGCAAAGCAAGCGGAGCAACACCGGGCTTCGGACCACTTCGTAGAGCAAGCGACGGGCGCCCTCCGCGTCGTCCGGGCGTTGGCGGATCCGCTCTGACTGCTCGCGGACATCGTCCTGAGCCGACGGGGGTACTACCTGGCGACTCCTCCCTCCGGTGGCAAGGAGAGTATGGGCGTCGGCGAGCGTTCCGTTCGGAAACGCAGCAGCGGCCCGGAGCGCGCGGGTCAGCATCTCCTCGAGCCGTGGCCCCCAATAGCTCGAATCGACGTAGCGACCCGATCGAACTCTCCGGAGGGCGTGGACGAGGTCGTTAAGCCGACGGTCGCTCAGCACGGCGTCGCCCTCGGGACCACCGATGCCCTCGAGCGCGTTGATCGCGCTCGCCGCCGCCTGCGGGGAAATCTCGAGAAGGCGAGAGCGATCATTGGTCGAGAGTGCGGAGACGAACGAGCACGCCGTCTCGCCGAGGGGGTCGAAGAGAATGACGCCGCCGAGGGTCGACGCCTTGCGCGCGACCGCGACCAGGGTGGAACTCTTTCCCATGCCGGTTTCGCCGAGGACCGCCAGGTGACGACCCTGCCCGGGCTCGACCGGCGGTCCGATCACCCGACCGGTCGGCGACCGACCCAGAGGGAGCGTAGGTAGGGATTCACCCTGGTTTGTTTCGAAAGGGACGGTCGGCCCGTCGAGTCCCGGTAGTAGGCAAGCGAGCTCGTCCTCGGAAACCGCGAACCATGGCTTCCGCCAAGGGATAGGCAGCCGTGCCCTCAAGAAGCGGATCCCGTTTCCCTTCCTCGAGCGCAGCAAGGCCTCGATCGTGGAGATAAGGCGCTTCGTGGACCCATGCTCCGACGATTCGGCCGGTACGACAACGCTCGCGGTGGTCGCCCAGAATAGTGGCGAGGCCCCGGTGACGGGCGTAACCTCCCGTCGTCGTGAGAAGGAGTTCGGATCCGGCCTGTTCTGATGTCGCGACGGTGAGCTATTTCCTGTACCAATCTCTCCGATCTCCGGGGAGCGCTTCCAGGAGGCAGGACAGGGTGCAAACACCATTCGGACCAGAATTCCGGGCGGCATTCCGCTCATTCCAAGGCTAAGTGCGTCGGCTGACGACGGCCCGTCCATGCTCTCGCGCAATGGCTCCGGCCAGCCCCGAACTCTCCGGCCCCATCGCGACGAAAGGTTGCGTCGGAGAGCGATGCCGGCCGCCGCGTCCACGACATACGTCCGTAAGCCGTCGCCAAGACCCTCGTGACCCATCGAGCACCGGTGGGAGTCGCGCAGGTCAGGGAAACTACCGGTTCGGGTCCGGAGGTCAGACGGAGCTCGAACTCAACCCCGAGTCCGTGGGCCGCACGCAGAGCGGCGTGGAGCCGCTCGCGAAACGCTCCTACTTCTTCGGCCCGACCAGTGGACCGAGGACGTCGGCTCAGCTGCCAGCTGCCGAAGGCATCCTCCGGAAGGGTTGCGGGGCGAGGTCGGAGCATGCGTCGACTAGGAAAGCGAGTGGAATGGACGCGCCAGAGCTCACGAAACGTGAACCGTGATGCTTCGCGTCACTCTCAAGTAGCCGGGACGCCCCCGAGAGGGGGAGCTCGGCCGGGTCCGTATGTCGTCACTCGAAGAACAGATCACGGCGGTGGAGGACGAGATCCGCAACACCTCCTACAACAAAGCGACCCAGTTGCACATCGGGCGGCTCAAGGCGAAGCTCGCGGTCCTCCGGCTCGAGCGCGAGACGCGAGCGAAGGGCAAGGGCGGGGGCCTCGGCTACTCGGTGCGAAAGAGCGGCAACGCCACGGTGGGACTCGTGGGATACCCCTCGGTGGGAAAATCCACGCTGCTCAACCGTCTCACCGCCGCGGACAGTGAAACGGCGGCGTACGACTTCACGACCGTCTCGATCATCCCCGGCATGCTGCGTTGGGGAGGGGCATCGATTCAGATCCTCGACATGCCGGGTCTCATCCCCGGGGCTTCCAAAGGAAAGGGCCGGGGTCGGGAGGTCATCTCGGTCGTCCGCTCGACCGACCTCGTGCTCTTTCTCGTCGACCCGGAGCATCCCAACATCCGAGCCCTCACCACCGAACTCGAGGGAGCCGGGGTCCGGATCAATCAACGACCCCCTCGGATCGTCGTGCATCATTCGGACCGGGGAGGACTCACGGTGTCGAGCACCGTGCGGCTCACCCATCTTGCCGGGGGCGGGGCCGCTCAGATCGCCCGGGAGTTCGGGTTCCACAACGGGTCGATCGTCTTCCGTCAGGACGCTACGGCCGACGAGCTCATCGACGTGCTTGCGGGAAACCGGGTGTACATCCTGGCCATCCTCGGCGTGAACAAGTCCGAGCTCCTCGACGCTAAGCAACGCACCAACCTCCTCGCCTCGGTGCGCCCGTTCGACCCGATCTTCATCTCGGCTCGGAACGGCGAGGGCCTCGACACCCTGGTCGACCGGATCGGGACGACCCTCAAATTCATTCGGATCTACGTGAAGCCGCCCGGGCGCCCCGCCGACCGCGAAGAGCCGGTGATCCTGCGTGCGGGAGACTCCGTGGCGGGACTTCTCCGCCGGCTCCCGGGCGAACTCGGACAGGCGTTCAAGGCGGCGCAGATCTGGGGAGAGAGCGCGCGCTTCCCCGGCCAGACCGTCGGCCGCGACCATATCCTCGCGGACGAGGACGTGGTCACCGTTCTCGTCGCCCGGGGCGCCGCCCGCGCGGCATCGTAGGTCGAGCGTTCTCCCGGGCGGGCAACCTCGACTCCCGTCCCCAGCGTCCGCCGACGAGGAAATGTCCGCGATGGAACGGCTCGAGGGGGACCGAAGGATAGAGCGCGATGTCGTTGGCGAGAACGGCCTCGGACGATTCCCGATGCCCCGTGGCGGAGCGGTGGCGGCCCATGCTCGCGGTCTTCAACGCGATGAGCAGCCTCGCGCCGTCGCCCCGCAGCAACAACTCCGCGTTCCGGTGGGCGATGTCGAGCTGGTCCGCCTGAGCGATGTCGACGTACATTCCGTCGACGGGGGGCACCAGGGCGAGGTACGCGGTCGGGTCGCGGGCGTCGCCGAGGATCGGACGCAGGTTCGGCCAGCGTTCCGATAACGCCAGAAGTCGGGCGAAGGGACGAAGGCTCCGCTCGACCGCGTAGACGCACCCCTCCGGCCCCACGAGGTCCGCCACGTGCGAAGCGGTCGTGCCGGTGGCCGCTCCCAGATACAGCCAGCGTTCGCCGGGCGAGGGCAAGTCGCCCGCCCAACCCTTGATCACGGCCGCGGCCAACTTTGAACGGGTGGGTTCGAACAGTCGAAAACGGCGGTCCGAAACGTCGGTCCAGCGCTCTCCGTACACCGGGGGTGGGTCACCGACCGCTTCGGTCCAGAGCTCCCGCCGCTCGGCATGTTCGACCTCGAGCAGGCGAGACGACCCGGCGACCGGGCGGAAGGCACGACCCGACCTCATCGACGCCTCCGACGCAGCGATTCGATGCGACGGTCGCGTCGCGCCACCAGGTCCACGCTGATGTTCCGATGCGTGTGAGCGTCGGCCCGGATCGCGATGGCGGCCAACGCCGCGAGACTCCGAGCGTACGCTCCTCGTCGGCCGATCGGGACGTCGCCCAATCGGTCGGCTCGGAAGATGATCCCGAAACGCGGGCCTCGTTCGGGCGAGGGGCGCCGTCGGCTACCGAGCAGTTGGATCCGCGGCGCCGGCATGCGGGCGAGCGCGGCCACGCCTCCCGCGGCCGCGACGAGTCGGGCGGCGACGCGCGGTCCGACCACGGCCGAGAGGTTGGGGACTTGGGCTCTCGCCTCGCTCTCGAGAGTGCGCCGCAAGGCGTCGGAAAGGTCCGCGAGGGCGCCCCGGGCGTTCTCCCAGGCAAGGAGATGGCGGTCGAGCGGCGAATCCGGGACCGGCACAAACGATTCCGCAGCTCGGGATTCCCGTCCCACGGATCGCTCGACCCGCTCCTCCTCGCGGGCGAGGGTGATGAGAACTTCCTCGGGGGCCCTCATCGCGCGCTCGAGTCGGAGGTGGCCGAGGGCGAGGAGGAATCGGCGCTCTGTGACCGCGTCCGGCCCGGGAACCGCCGCCCGGCCCCGCCGAAGTTCCTCGAGCGAGGGGGCACCGACCGGACGTCCCACGGACTCGGAGACCGCGCGGGCGAGTCGGGGGGGAGCGGCGACCAGTCGGGCGTCGGTCGGCACGGATTCGAGAACTGCGAGAAGGCGAGTGGGGAGGTCCGGCCGACCCAGGGTCTCGAACCGGGCCGCCGCCTCACGGGGGTCGGGGTCGAGCAGGAAGGGTCCGAGCGGTCGGGGAGATTCGGTCCCCATCACGAAGAGCGCCGGCCCGTTCCCGACGACGAGCGTCGGCCGCACGCCCTAGAACCCCGCGAGCGATTCCGAACTCTTCGTAAGTCCCCAGCGCCCGCTCGGGGTCATGATTGAGGGAAAGGACCCAGAGGGGAACTTAACGGTTCGGCCCCGTGGGAGGCGTCAGCGAACGGTCTCGATACTGGAGAGGCCCACGCCCCTGAGCGAGGGACCCCCAGTTACAACGCCCCCTCGTAAGAAAACGGTGCGACCGGTCGACCCGAAGGCTTCTGTCTACTCAACGAGCCCGTTGGGCAACACATCGGAATGGCCGATGAGAAACCGCGAGGAACGACGCAACAAAGATCACTCCCGCCTCCACAATTCCGGACGATCAGATGATGCCGTTCTGTCCCACTACGATGATTACTTTTCCTCGAGCGTGTCCCGATTCGACGTATCGGTGCGCTTCGGGAACCTGCTCCAGGGGATAGCGTCGATCGATTACCGATCGAATTCTCCCCGCCTCGATGAGCTCTTTGAGAAAGAGTAAGTCTTCGGTCGTTGGGTTCGGTGCCCTGAATATTACCTTCTTGTCCCCTCGCTTCGAACTCGTCAATCCTCGAAGTATCGATGACAGGCGCGGGTTGGCTACGAGGTAGCGTCCACCGCTCTTCAGCACTCTCAAGCAGTGTGGAATCGAGCCCTTACCTACCACATCGAGAATCGCGTCGTAGGTCTCATCGCTCTCGGTGAACTCTTCGCGAGTGTAGTCAATGACCCGGTCCGCGCCGATGGACCGCAGCATGTCCAGCTTTTCCGTGCTATCCACGACGGTCACTTCAGCCCCGAAGTACTTGGCCAGCTGTCCTGCAACAGTACCGATGCTTCCACCTGCGCCGTTGATCAGGATTCTTTGTCCGCGCTGGAGGTTTCCCCTTCTCAGAAAACGCAATGCTTCAAGGCCGCCCATGGGAACGGCGGCGGCTTCCTCGTACGTCATGTTGGCCGGCTTTATCGCCAACACTGCGGTCTGAGATTCCACGGGGACACAGTCGAACTCGGCGTAGGCACCAAAACCAAAGCCGGTCGTTCCGAAGACCTGGTCGCCTTTCTTGAAACGCTTTACGTCTTTGCCGACCTCTTCAACATCCCCCGCGAGCTCCTGCCCTAGTATCTTCCGCCTTGGCTTCGTGAGGCCCAGGTAGATTCGAAAGAAGACCCGGAGCCAGATCGAGAACTTGAGACTTCGAAGCTCACAATCCCCTGCGGTTACTGTTGTCGCGTGTACCCTGACCAGAACCTCATTGTCCTTAGGAGTAGGTCTCGCGACCTCGGCCAACTGAAGACCGTCCGGTGGCCCGTAGCGCGTCCAAACGATCGCCTTCACCGGTACTTCCTTATCGGTGTAACCCATTCCGCGATCGGGGAGTCTATGGACCAGGAGAGGAGCGTTCTGCAGTGGGGAGGTGTCGCGGGTTTGGTGGCTGCGGTCATCTTCGTTGCCAGTATCATCTATCAAGTGGTGTTCATCGGAACGTCGACTACCGCCTCGGGAGCGACACCGGTCATTAACTTCCCCGGCCTCCGGACGCAAATCATCGTGGGGCAAACGCTCTTCCTCGTGGCCACCGTCTTGCTGATGCCTCTTTTCCTCGCCCTCTTTTTCGCCCTCCGGAGGTCGAGCCTCGCCCCGGCGATGTTCGGGACCGTCGTGAGCTTTCTCGGCATCGCCGTCCTGGGGGTTGAGAGTGAGCCGAATGTTGCTATGGCTCCGATCTCCGACCAGTATCATGCGGCCGGCGCAACCGCTGCTCAGCAGGCCGCAGCAGTCCAGGTGTGGCAGGCAACGCAGGGGATGTTCAATCAGTTCGATACCGACGCGTACATCTTCCTGTCACTTGGTTTCATACTCCTCGCGGTGGCCATGTTCGGGGTCCCGACGATCGGCAAGGTCCTCGGCGGACTGAGCGCGGCAATCGGCGTGATTGGGCTCGTTGGCGTAGCGCTGTTTGCGGTTACATCTGCAACGTTCGCCATTCCCGCCCTCCTGACCTTCGTCATCTTCCCTCTTCTGGTCGGCTGGAAGATCTACAGTCTGTCGAGAACGCCTCCAGCAAAGGCCGCGGCCGCTGCGTCTTGATGCCCGCGCGGGGGCCCGCGACCGCGCACGCTTCAAGAAGGACGCGCGCGGCCGATGACGGACCACAATCAGCGGGCGGGACTAGCAGGAAGTCTCACAGCCCCCCGAAGATTTTTCCGCACGCGCTCTCTGACGTAGTCACCCGGGATTAACGATGGCCCTCACCTCGAAACCGCTCTCCCCGGAGACATGGACAGCATTCGCCCGCCTCGTAGAGAGACACAATGGTATCTTCGGCGGGTGCTGGTGCATCTCCTTCCACCTCACAGGGAACGAGGCGAAACACGGGGCCGCGACGTACCGCGTGATGAAACAGCGACTCGTCCGGGACGGTCAGGCGCATGCCGCGCTCGTTTTTGACGGACCGAACGCGGTCGGGTGGTGCCAGTTCGGCCCTACAGCGGAACTTCCCAACATTCGGAGTAAGAAGACCTACGAGAAGGGACCGGGCAAGCTGCCCGACTGGCGCATTACCTGCTTTTTCATTGATCGGGAACGGCGCGGCGAGGGTGTCGCCACCCTCGCTCTTCGCGAAGCGCTTCGATACATCGCTCAACTCGGCGGAGGAACGGTCGAGGGGTACCCGGAGGACTACACTGACGAAAGAACCTCCAATTCCTTCCTGTGCAGCGGGACTTTGGGCATGTTTGAGAAGTCGGGCTTCCGTAAGATGCGCAAGATTGCGATGCGTCGGTGGGTCGTGACAAAGAAGATACGCCCGGCGCGGACGCGGCGGAGAATGAACCAAACTTAGGACTTCGCGAGGACCCCGGGTGACCCGCGGATCGCGGGCAGGTCGGGGAATGGGTTCGCGATCTCGCTGCCCTCGGTCGCGCTCGGGACGAGGTCGGAGCGCGCACTCCACCGCATGGGAGGATTTTCGTGCAAGGCTAAGTAGTTCGAGAAACAGCCACAAGGAAAGACGGGGGAAGAGTGCCGGCTTCCGTGAACTCGTTGGAGGACGGGGTTCGACGGCGGCAGCTACGCCGCGCCGGGGTCATCCTGGTGCTTCTCGTGTTCTTGGCTTCCGCGCTCGTCGTTACCACCGCTGTGCCCCCGCCCGCACGAGCCAGTTCCCCCGCTCCCCTGGCCACCGCGTTTTCGGACGATTTCACGCAGGACACAGCACTGAACCCGGCCCTGTGGCAGGTCAACGGGTCCGCCGGTGCGGCGTTCGCGATGGTCAACTGCCCCGCGTGCGCCAACATCACGCTCCAGCCCAGCTTCTCCAGGGCGACGGGCATGGAGATCGCCCAGGCGGATGGGGACTCGGTCGTGGGCACAATCCAGAGCGTTCCGTCGTTCGCTCCGCCGTTTACCGCGACCGCTTTCGTCACGGGGACCGTCGCGAACGGGCACACCTTCGTCTTCGGCATCACAACTGCGATCGCCAGCTCGGGGGTCCAAATCACCGGCAACCTCAACCCCCGTGACTGCAGCAACGAGACCGATTGCGGGAACCACGCCACCTGCGGCAATCCCGCCAATGCTTCGGTTTCGCCCAACGAGTGCTTCTACGGCATCTATGCCCGGGCGTCGACCGGCGGCGGCACCTGGCCCAGGGTGACCCCGTTCCTGAATCTATCGCCGAGCGTGAACCTGGTCTACACGCTACAGATCGCGGTCGATAGCTCGGGGAACGCGCAGTACGAGGTCAGCGCCGGCGGTCAGCTTCTGGGACAAGCGACCGACCAGGTCGGAACCGGTCCATTCTACCTCATCATCGCTCAGTCGGAGGGATCGCCGGTCCAAGGACCCGGACCGAACGTGGCATACTGGACGTCTGCCAGCCTTACCCCGACCGCCCCGACCGTGGGGAACTCGCCTTCCGGAGGTTCCGGTTCCGGCCTCACTTCGATCGAGTGGCTGCTCATTGTCCTGGTCGTAGCCGTAGCTCTGATCCTTCTGGTCGTCCTTCGGAGCCGCCGCGGACGGGAGTTGACCGTCTCCGTACTGGACTCCGGTACGCTCTCGCCCATACCGGGAGCCAACGTTTCGGTTGACGGTCCGAAGAGCTTCTCCGGCAGCACGGGAACGAACGGGAGGGTCGCCTTTGGCGGCGTGAGAGCCGGCGACTACGCGGTTAGAGCCGGTGCCCCCGGATACGCATCACCTCCCCCCGTGACGATTCCCGTGAGGAGGGTAACGGCGCACACCGTGAGACTGAACTCGATCACATCGCCTGCCCCGGTAGCGGTGGTGTCTCCGACCCCTGTCGCGGGACCGACCCGCCCATCCCAGGAGCCTGCTCGGGGCTTCGTCCCACGCCCCCCACCGACACCCGCCCCGGCGGTTGCCCCATCGGTGCCTCCACCTCCTCCCGCGGCCCCCTCGGCACTCGGAGAAGAGGAGGGCTTTGGCGGGGGCAGGATCCGCGAAATCATCCGTACGTTCCAAGCGAAGGGAGCCCTGAGTCCAGAAACTGCCCTCACGGCGCAAGAGCTCGGCTTGTCTCGAATCTTCGTGCGGATCATGAAACGACGGAGAGGGAGGACCATGGTCTTCGTCGAGGTGAACGGGAAGTACTATCTCGACGAGCAAGCGCTGCGGGCGATGAAGTAGGTCGCGGCGGAGGCGCGCGTCTCATATCGGGACCGCGAACCTGGCGGTCATCTGGCAAACTGGGAAGAGAGGGATTCGACCTAGCCGCAGGCAAGGTTCGCGCTCCGAGTGAATGCAACAGGAGTCTGGGCACCGGTTCCCCGGGCGTACGGAACCTATACGGCAACCTCGGAACTGCACTCTCCGATGACGCTCCCATCGGCCGCGTCCTGCCCCCGCTGCGGGAAACCGATGGAAATCGGGATCGTGGCGACAACGGGAGTGCTAGCCTGGCAACAGAAGCGGACGCGTTTGTTACTCGACGGGGAAATAGTCGGGAAGAAGCGAGTGGCGACAACCCCGAACTACCAGGGATGGCGGTGCCGGGAGTGCCAATTGCTACTACTCGATTACAGCCGCGACCTGTAGCCGGGAGAGAACAAACCGACCTCTTTCCAAACCGCCCCGAGTGGGTCGGCTGGTGTTCGGATCGTCCCGTTCAGAATTCCGCGAGTGACTTCTGGAAGCGATGGCGTTCCTCGGGGACCTCGACCGGATATCGGCCGGTGAGGCAACCGAGGCACAGGTTCTCCGCCTTGAGACCGATCGACTCGACGAGGCCCTCGATGGAAAGGTAGTGGACGCTGTCCGCCCCGATGACCTCCGCGACCTGGGCGGGCGTGCGGTCGTGCGCCACGAGCTGGCGGCGGTCCTTCATGTCGATCCCGAAGTAACACGGGGCACGGATCGGGGGACAGCCGACCCGAACCTCCACCCTCAGCGCGCCGGCGGAGCGAACCATCTGGACGATCTCGCGCAGCGTCGTCCCACGAACGATCGAATCGTCGAGGAGGACGACCCGCTTGCCCTTGAGGAGGCCGGGGACCGGGTGCAACTTCACCTGGACTTCGAGCTCGCGGCGTCGCTGGTCAGGGAGGATGAACGTCCGCTCCACGAACCGGCTCTTGATCAGCGCCTCCGCATACGGGATGCCCGACCCTTCCGCGAAGCCGAGCGCCTGAGGACGGGCGGAGTCCGGTACGGGGACGACCAGGTCCGCCTCGACGGGGGCCTCCTTCGCGAGACGAAGGCCGATCCGGTGGCGAACGTCGTACACGGGCTGCTTATCGACGACCGAGTCGGGGCGAGAGAAGTACACCCATTCGAACATGCAGTGGGCGGTCTCCCCGTTGTTCGGGATGTGCGAGGTGTGGGCGAGCTGGCCCCGCTCGAGCACGAGCACCTCACCGGGCTCGACGTCGCGGACCGCCTTGCCGCCCATCAATTCGAGGGCCACCGATTCGCTCGCGACCGCGACCCCTCCTTCGATCACGCCGAAGACGAGAGGACGGATGCCGAGCGGGTCGCGGAAGGCGAAGACGCGATTCCCGACGAGGAAAACGACAGCGTAGCCGCCGACCAGGCTCGCGCAGGCGCGTCGGATCGCGGCCTCCAGGTCGCGGCTGTGCGCATACTCGAGCGCGATCGTCTGGGCCATCATCTCGGTGTCCGCGTTGCCGAGGAGGTCGACCCCCTGGGCCTGCAGACGGCGGCGGACGCGCTCGAAGTTCACGATATCGCCGTTGTGGGCGATCGCCCCGTCCTCGTCGTGGATCTTGACGATGATCGGTTGCGCGTTCTCGAGGTCCGTCGCCCCGGTGGTCGGGTAGCGGACGTGGCCGATCCCGTTCGACCCGCGCAGCGAATCGAGGAGCTCCTGGCTGAAGATCTCGTGGACGAGACCCATCCCCTTCTGATGGTGCATTACGCCGTGGCTGGTGGTGGCGATGCCGGCGGATTCCTGGCCCCGGTGTTGAAGGGCCCGAAGACCCCGGAACAGGTAGGGGGCCGCCCCTTTGCCCTGGAGCGACACCCCGACGACGCCGCAGAACTCCCGAGGAGGCATGGCACGACCGAAGGTCGGAGGACGACCTCCGACCGTACCTACCCGGTCGCGGGACTTAAGCGGTGCGCTAGGAATTACCTCGAAGTTAGCCGAAGAGAGCGGAGAGACCCTCGGCCGCCTCTTCCTCGGAGACGCCCTTCTCTTCCTTCTTCTCTTCTTCCTTCTTCTCGCCCTTGCCTTCCTTCTTCTCGGCCGGGGCCGCGACGGCCGCGGGGGCCGCGAACGATTCGGCCTTGGCAAGCACTTCGCCGAGGTTGACGCCCTCGAGCGAGGCGAGCAGTGCCTTCACCCGAGCCGTATCGGGGGAGACCCCCGCCGCGTCCAGGACCCCGGTGAGGCCCTTCTCATCGATCGTCTTTCCGGCTGCGTTCAGCAGCAGCGCACCATACACGTACTCCATTGTTCTCACTCCGTGGACTCTGGGGGAACCCTCAGTGACCCATCAACCGGCCGACCGCGGCGGCCTCGCGCATCGCTTTCGCGAAGAGCGGTTCGATCGTCTCTTTCGTGACGTAGCCCGTCGCGAGCGCCAATCCGAGCGCGCGCCGATGCGCGCGGCTGAGGAGGCGGGGCAGGCTTTGCGGCGTCGGATACCCGATCTCGACCGCGAGCCCGACCGCGCGAGCGGCCGCTCGGGCGACGTCGGCACGACGTTCGTCGAGGTCCACCGAAAGGACCTCCGGGGGATAGAAAGTGGTGCCGTCGACGACGGCGCGCAGCGTCAGGCCGACCTCGAGCGGGAAGATCTCGAGCCGGGTGAGGAGCCCCGCGACCTCGCGGGAGATCGTCCCGCCGGCCTTCACGATCGTGGTGTCCTTCTTGAGGATGACCTTGCCCTTCTCGATGGCCGCCGGGAAACCCGCGTGCTGCAGCTCTCCGACGATCGGGCCGGGTTTGAAGCTCGTCGTGCCGGACGGCACGACGATGTCGGCAGGAGCGATCTCTCCGCCGCGCGCGGGCGTGGGCGACCGCGTCCGAAGGAACTCCTGGTAGAGCGAGAACGGGTTCCCTTCGGCTGACAGGATCGCGGTGGGGTCGTTCACCTGGTCGAGGAGCGGTCGGAACGCGGGTCGCTTCTTCACCGCCTTCTCGATCGCATGTCGAATCGCGCTGTTCGGGGCGACCGTGATCGGGTGGTCGCGGTTCCTCAGCTCGCGGCGCATCCGCTGCAGCGCCGAGGCGGGCACGCCGCGGATGCCGACGACGGCGACCATCGGCTTCGAAGCGAGCGCGACCGCGAGCGCCTTGACCCGTTCGATCTTCTCCTCGGGGACAGAACCACGACCAGGCATGACGACCTTCCTACCAGAGCCGGACAGCCGGCCCCATGGTCGTCTTCACGTAGACGGATTCGATGTTCGTGCGTCCGCGCTCGAGCTTTCCGATGATCCGCGCGAGGACGGCGTCGACGTTGAGCGCGATCTCTTCCGGCTTCATGCCGCGGGTGCCGACGGGCGCGTGGAACGTTCGGTTGCCCTTCGACCGGATCCGGATCGACCGCTTGAGCGCGTTGACGAGGTTCGTGGGGTCGCTCCCCGGCGGTACCGGTCGGGGCATTTTCCCTCGCGGTCCGAGCACGACACCGAGGCGCTTACCGATGGTGGGCATAAGCGGAGCCTCGGCGAGGAAGAAATCCATGTCGCTCACGACCTTCTTCACATTCTTCTTGTCCTTCGCGAACTCATCGAGCTCGTTCGCGGCGACGACGAGGTCGGCGACGCCGCGCATCTTCTGGCAGAGTTCGGGCGAACCGAACACCGCAACCTTGACCGGCTTTCCCCGACCCTTCGGGAGAGGAACCTCGTCCTCGAGACGGTTTTTCGGTACGGTGAGGTCTAGGTCCTTCAGATTCACGGAGAGCTCGACCGTCTCGGAAAACTTCCGTTCGGTGGCCTTCGAGAGGGCCTCGGTGACCACATCCACGGCAGTACGGTCGGGCATCGTTTACTCCGAAACGCTGAAACGCGGTCGCGCGGAAAAGGCTTCCCTACTTAAGCGTTAGGTTCTCGTCCTCTCGGCGGGGGCCCGGGACGGCGTGAACCCCGCCCCCGCAAGCATGCCCACGGGGCCGCCTCCGATCCGCGAACGGACAGGACACCGAGCGTGATTGACTCCCGAGCCACCCCGTAGCTCGCCCGAATGGCTTTATAGCAGGCCAGTCTCGCGGGCCGCCGATGCACTACCCGAAGTCGATCTCGACCTATTGCCCGAAGTGCAAGACGCACACGGACCACGAGGTCGAGAAGGTCAAGAAGCGGCCCGCCTCCGAGCTCAAGTGGGGGCAACGCCGGTTCCGTCGCGCAACGCGCGGTTACGGGGGATTTCCCCGGCCGAAGCCCGAGGGCCGCGCGAAAGCGGTGCGGCGGGTCAACTTGAGATTTCGTTGCAAGAAGTGCAAGTACACTGTGCAACCCGCCAGTTGGCGGGCGAGCGTCCTCGAGCTGGTGGAGCATCATTAGGAGGAAGTTCATGCGAGAAGCGTCTCCGTTCTGGGTCGTGAAGTGTCCGGACTGCTCGACAGAGCAGACCATCTTCAGCCGACCCGCCACCGTTGTGAACTGTTCCGTCTGCGGCGCGACCCTCGCGACGCCGACGGGGGGCCAGGCCAAGCTCCGGGGCGAACTGGTACGCCCCGCGACGGCCTAGCCGGGGACACGGTCGTCGGATGCCTCTGCGCCCCGAGCTTCCGGAAGAAGGCGAACTCGTCGTCGGTACGGTGACTTCGATCCGCAACTTCGGCGCCTTCGTCACGCTCGACGAATACGCGAAGCGGGAGGCGTTCATCCACCTCTCCGAGGTCGCCACGGGGTGGGTCAAGTACATCCGCGACCACATCCGCGAGGGCCAGAAGATCGTCGCGCGCGTGCTGCGAGTCGATCCGGCGAAGTCCCAGATCGACCTTTCGCTCAAGCGGATCAACGACCACCAGCGCCGGGAGAAGGTCCAGGCGTGGAAGAACGAGCAACGAGCGATGCGCCTCTTGGAACAGGTCGCTCAACCGTTGAAGATCACGGCCATCGAAGCGGCCGACCAGTTCGGGCCGGTGCTCATCGAGAAGTACGGCGGCCTCTTCCAGGCCTTCGAAGTCGCCTCTGCCGACCCGAAGCGGTTCCAGAAGGAGAACGAGAAGGCGCCCTGGTCGGCGGCCTTCCTCAAGGTCGCTCGCGACAACATCCTTCCGCCGCACGTCACGATCCTGGGGACGTTCGAGGTTTCCGACCCCTCCCCCGAAGGGCTCGAGCACGTCCGGGCCGCCCTCCTGGCGGCCGAGAAGGTCGACCCCGAGGCAGTGGAGGTCCAGTACGTCGGTGCTCCCCGATACCGGATCAAGGTCCAGGCGACCCAGTACAAGATCGCCGAAGAGACCCTCAAGAAGGCGACCGAGGCGACCTTGAAGTCGATCAAGAGCGCCGGCGGCGAGGGGACGTTCGCTCGCGCATGACCTCCTCGGTGTTGCGCGTCTGCCGCGCGTGCGAGCGATACACCTTCCGCGCCAAGTGTCCGAATTGCTCCGGTCTCACCCAAACCCCGCACCCGGCCCGGTTCGACCCCGGGGACCGCTACGGGAAGTACCGCCGTATGTTACTGGAAACGCTCCGAAGCCCTTCGGAGCCGAGCTAAATGAGCATGTCCGCGACAATGCACCGCATCAAGGTCGTCAACGACGTGAGCGACCTCGTCCCGATCCTGCGGGCGGTCGACTCACCCGTGAAGCTGAAGCTCGTACAGCGGCTCGGGGAGAACTGGCTCACCCTCGACGACGTGAAGCAAGAGTTCGGCGAGGACGGTGTCAAGGCGCTCGCTTTCTTCGAGAAGCTTCGGCTCATCGATACGCGCTGGGTCGCTCGGGAAGGACGTCACCAACCGGACAAGAGCTACCACTTCTACTACTCGACCATCAACATCAGCACGACCTCGCCGCTCGCCGAGATCTCCGAGGTCCTCGCCATCGCCACCATGGGCCTCAAGGAGTACTCGAAGTTCGAGCAGCGGATCTACGACGCCGTCGGCACCGAGGGAAGGTTCTTCTCGGACGTTGCGGAGGAGCTCGGCATGAGCCCGACGCGGCTCAAGGCCCTCGTCAAACGTTCGGAGAAGCTGGAGTACCGTGGGCACCGCATCGAGCGGTTCGTCGCGGAGCCCCTCGGCACGTAGGCCTCCGCCCGAGGTCTCGGTCCTCCGGGTCGGTCATCGACCCGGTCGCGACCCCCGCCTCACGACCCATGTGGCGCTCGCCGCCCGAGCGTTCGGGGCGCGACGAATGTACCTCCACCCGCGGGACGACGATCTCGCGGAACGCATCGCTGCCGTCTCCCGCCACTGGGGAGGTGAGTTCGCGGTGGTCCCGGTCGATGATTGGAAGAGCCTGGTCCGCACCTTCCCGGGCACCGTGGTCCATCTGACGATGTACGGCCTCCCTCTCGAGAAGACCCTGCCGCGTTTGGCCCGTCTCCGCCGAATCCTCTTGGTCGTCGGAGGAGCCAAGGTCCCGCCCGACCTCTATCGGAGGGCGAAGTACAACGTGGCGGTCGGCCACCAGCCCCACAGCGAGGTCGCCGCCGTAGCGGTCACCCTCGAGCGACTTCTCGGTCTCCCGCGCCCTGCTCGCGCGGGGGAGGCGCCGCAACGGATCGTCCCGTCCGCCCGGGGAAAGCGGGTCGTGGGAGGTCGTGCGAGCCGATGAGCGACGAACCGCCCGGGATTCCTGCCCGCCGTCTGCCCATTTCCGCCCGCGCCCCGGGGAAGTGCATCGTCTTTGGGGAACACGCGGTCGTCCATGGAGCGCCCGAACTGGTCTTCGCGATCGACCTCACCACGCAGGTCTTCGTAAGGGCGAGCGAAACGACCCGTCTCAACTCCGATAGCGAAGCCGTCCGACGCAATGCCTATTTCCGGTCCGCGATCGAACTGGCCGGGAAGGGCGGGCCACCGGTCGAGGTCCGTGCCATCTCCCGCATTCCGCGGGCGGCAGGGCTCGGTTCGTCGGCGGCGTTCGTGGCCGGCCTCGCGGCTGCGTTCTCCGCCGCGAACGGAGGGATCGACCGCCCATCGCTCGCTCAGCTCAGCTTCGAGATCGAGCGAGGCGCCCAAGGCGTCGGGAGCCCAGGCGACACGAGCACGGTCGTGGCGGGCGGATTCGTCGCGATCAATGGTGGGCCGGGCGAACCGCTGTGGTCCATTCGTGCCCCGGACCAGCACTGGGAGGTCCGGCGCGTGACCGACCCCGGTTGGGTCTGGGTGGTCGCGTACTCCGGTATCCCTCGCTCGACGGCCGACGCCGTTCGGGCGGTGGGAGCGCGTCTCGCGGCCCCGGGAGGGCCCGAGCTGCTCGAGGAGTTCCGTCGGGTGGCGAAGGACGGGATCGATGCCGTGGGCCGGGGAGACCGCTCGACGGTGGCCGAGCTGCTCGGCCGGAACCAGGAGCTGCTTCGGGAGGCGGGCGTGTCGCATCCGCGACTCGAGGCTCTGATCGAGGCCTCCCGACCCGCCGCGGAGGGCGCGAAACTCACCGGAGCGGGCGCGGGAGGGTCGGTGGTCGCTCTGCCGATACCCGGAAAGGAGACGGACCTCTTGCGTCGCCTCGCCCGGGCCGGGGGCTTGCCCTTCGTCGTACGACCCGTCTCCGAAGGGGCGACGCTTGTGGAGAGCTGACGGCGGACCGAGGACGACCCAACTCACTTTCGAGCAACGATCCGGATCACGGTGTTCGGGCCGAGCGGATGGTCCGCGGCCATCGCACGGTGAGTTCGTCCATCGATCGCCCGAATGAAATTCTCGCCGAGGTCGGTGTGGACCCGGTACGCCACCGCCCGCGCCGGGGTGTTCGCGGGAACGAGGAAGGCGTCCGGAAGCACGCGACCTTGGCCATCGGTCCAATGCGTCTCGTCCTCGACCGGGTAGACCACGATCATTCCGAGGCGGGAGTAGACCATCTGCTCGAGTGCCTGTTGGACGCCCGTCGACCCCCAGGCCGTAAGGATCGAACGGATTCCGTCGAGCGCTTTGAGTTGCGGCGGAGAGAGTCGGGCGGGTTCGTTGATGCCGAACGTGGCATCTCCGGGATGGTAGGTGACCAAACCCGAGCGAGCCGCTCGACGCAGCGTGAGCTCGGCATCCGCGGCCGTCGGAACGCAGGGGATCGGCTCGATCGCTCCGGCGAGCGATCCCGATTGGTCCATCGACGCACGGTCGCATTTATTGGCCGCTACGAGGCGGGGCTTCGAAGCTTCGAGAAGTTGACGGGCGAGCCCGGTGCGTTCTTCGACGGTCCATCGGGCGGGGTGAGCACGCTCGACGGTCGATCCACGCAGGACGGCGGCGATCACCGCGGGAGAGATCGAAAGGCCCGTGAGACGCTCCGCGAGGAAGTCCTCGACCTTCTTGCCGTCGAGCTCCGTCCCGCGGGCGTGCCGCAAATAGTCGCGGCTGAGGATCTCCCCAACCCAGGCCACGAGCTCGTCCTCGAGCCAGCGGACCTCCTCCGCGGGGTCATGGCTCCCCGGCTCGGCGAGGCGTCCCTCCTCGTCCGTGGCCCCCGAGAGGTCGACGATCTGGACGAACCCGTCCGCGGCTCGCAGGTCATCAAGGAACTTGTGGCCGAGGCCTTTCCCCGCGTGCGCGCCCGGGACCAGACCCGGTACGTCGATCAAATTCACGGGGACCCAGCGAGTTCCCTCCACGCACTTCGCATTCCCGGGCGTGCACGGCACTCCCTTGTCCACGTGGGGGCAAGGGGCGCGGATCGCGGCCACCCCGCGGTTCGGGGTCACGGTGGTGAACGGGTACGGAGCCATCGGCACATCGAGGAGCGTGAGAGCGTTGAAAAACGTCGATTTGCCGACGTTCGGCTTGCCCACGATCCCGATCTCCACTTCGAATACCCCCGGAACGGAGCTAGACGGAGTAGTCCGGAGCGACCTCGGCCGCTCCGAGGGCCTGGTTGGTCGCGAGGGCGAGTGCGAACAGGAGACCGCTCAGGCGATTCGCCCACTCCAGCAGTTCGGGCCGCAGTGGCTCGGTGCCGTGCAAGGTCCAGAGCTCGCGCTCGGCCCGACGGGCGATGGTCCGAGCTACATGGAACAAGGCACCGGGACGCGACCCTCCCGAGAGCACGAAAGAGTGAAGACGGGCGTGGGAAGCCTCGAACTGCTCGATATCAGCTTCCAACTGGGCCACCTGACGGGCCTCGATGCGGTGGTCGGTCTTGCCGGCCGGAGGGGTTGCGAGTTCGGCTTGGGCCACGTAGAGCTCGTTCTGCAAGCGACGGACCACGGTGCGGATGACCGCGAGGTCGAGCGGCAGGTCCACAAGGACGAGCCCGAGGTAGGCCCCGAGCTCGTCGTACGTGCCGTAGGCGCGGATGCGGGGAGAGTCCTTCGCTACGCGCGAGCCACCGGCGAGAGCGGTGGTTCCATGATCGCCCGTACGGGTATAGAGCCGCGCGATAGTCTCGCCTCCGGCCGCCACGGAAGCTGGTCCAGAGGAGAGCTCAGACCGTGGACGGGACAGTACGAGATGTGCAGCACCTCATTATGCTTAGCATCCTGTCGGCACAGTCGGCAGATGAACCCGCTCCGCTCGCTCCAGGCGATCGCCATCGTTTCCATGTTGCAACCCTTCCCCGTTTTCGGAGGCTAGCGCCCGAGGAGCCCCCGACCCTCCCGGTCCGCCCGCCGTCGCCCCTCTCGTCGGTCCTTCACGTTCCGTGCGCGTTCGCGCAGGGCGGGAAGGCGTTCCGAGTGGGTCCGAGCGAGCTCCGTCAGTCCGAGACTCGTCACGAGGGCGATCGCGCCTTCGAGGTCTCGGGCGTATCCGTTCTCGACAAGCTCCTCGAGCTCCCCGTGCAGGGTCGGTGGCACCGACACCGACCCAGCCTGGGGTTCGCCCGCGGACCGAACGAGCGCTCGCACCGCGTCGGAGCGGGTCGAGAGTCCGTGGTCCCGTTGGAAGCCGTCGAGAAGCGACGCTTCCTCGGAGGTTAGGCGCACCCCGAGAAATCGAGTCGCGGGAGCGTTGGCTCGGGCGTTCCGCACGTGTTTAACACAAATTTAACACATATTTAGATATTTTGGCATTTTGTAAAACACCAGAGGGGATTGCTCTTCGCCCTCATTCCTCGGGCGGGGATTATCGGGCGTTGGAATGACATTCTCTCAATGGGCATCTGAGGAAATATACCTGCAGCAACTTCTCGAACGGACCATGGGCGGACCTTCTCCCTCAGTTCTCATCGACCGGTATTTCGCCAGCCTCGGAGACTGGCGAGGCGATCGCTTGGCCCAGATCCGACGACTGATGCACGAAGCCGACTCCGAGATCGTCGAGGAGTGGAAGTGGATGGGCACCCCCACTTGGTCCCATGATGGCGTCGTGGCCGTTGCGAGTCCGCTCAAGGGGAAAGTGAAGATCACCTTCGCGCGAGGGGCTCACCTTCCCGACCCCGAGAGAGTCTTCAACAACGGATTGGGAGGGAAAGAGTGGCGGGCGCTGGACATTCTGGAAACGGACCAGATCAAGGAGGCCGCCCTGAAGGAGTTGATCCGCGCCGCCGTGAGCTTCAATCGTTCCCAGCTCGCCGGTAAGGCTCCCCCAAAACGCCGACCGAGTTCCCCTCGGATTTCGAGCTCTCAGCAATCCCGTCGAAAATCGAGATAGACTCTCACGAGCAGGGCCACCCGCCTCGGGCGTACGTTGGCGAAAGCGAATTCGACCGCGCGAATGGGTTGGTTTTAATACCACTGAGCCCACGGCCCACGCATCGCAACGGAGACGTGCGCTGCGGTGAACGACCCCTTGAACCAAGGATCTTCTCGGGCCGGGCCGCGACTGATCGCCGTTCTCATCGTTTCGATCCTCGTTCTGAGTGGCCTGGCGGTGCTGGCCGCGAGTCCCTCCGGAACCTCTCGAGGGAACCAAACTTCCCTTGGGAGTGACGAACCTCTCCCCTTCTCGTCCGGACCCTTCGTGTCCAGCGGTGGCTCGGTCGACCTGCGTCCCCGAGGTTCGACGGCGCCACTCCCGTGGGACGGTCCAGCATCCGGGATTGGCTCCGTGCTCTCGACCATCGACACGGTAGCGAACCGGTCGATCCCCGGTGATGCGACGGTGGCGGCGCAGAACAATCCCCAATACGGGGTCTACGATACCGACAACGGTCAGATATACATCCGCAACTCAGAGGACTCGGAAGCCCCCCTCGCCGCGATCAATCCGACCACGAACCGGGTCATTGCCGATATCACGACCCCGGGCGGGGCTCTCGGGGCGCTCGAAACCACTACGACGATTGCGGTGGACAACGCAACCGGGTATCTCTACGCAACGAACGCGGCCGCGCTGAATGTCTCCGTCATCGATGGCGCTACCGATTATGTCACGGGATCCGTCAGCGTGGGCGGGGTTCCCGATGGGATCGCGTACGACCCGGTGAACCATGACCTCTACGTCGCGGACTCAGGATCCCACAACGTCACGGTGATCTCGGCCGCGAGCAATCGTTCGGTCGCGAGCATCCAGGTGGGCACCTCTCCCACGGCGATCATCTGGGACTCGACCCTCAACCGGGTCTTCGTCGCCAACGACGGGAGCTCGAACGTCACCGCGATCAACCCGACGACCAACAAGGTGCTCTTCAACACGACCACAGCCGCCTACCCGATTGCCTTCGCGATGGACACGGTCGACGGCTACCTTGACGTCCTCACACTCACGTACGGCGGGAGTTTGGGACGGGTCGACGTGATCGACGCGTCGTCCGGCGCGCTGAAGGCGACACTCCATGTCGGCTCCAGCCCGGAAGCTCTCGCCTACGATCCTTCGGTGAAGGAGCTGTTCGTCGCCAACTCCGCTTCCGAAAATGTTTCAGTCTTCAATCAACCCGCGGACACGACCAACGGGACGATCCCCATCGGGGAAGGGAACGTTGTCCCGCTGTCGATCGTCTATGACCCCGTGGGGGGGGACGTCTACGTTTCCAGCTACGTAAGCGCGAACGTGAGCATCATCAATCCCACCTTGAACAAGATTGCCGGGACGGTCTCTACCAACGGATTGGGCCCGTGGGGGCTCACTGTTGACAACGCCACCGGTGACCTCTATTCCCTCAACGAGGGGACGACCTTGGTCGCTCCGACGGCGACCGTCATCAGCCCCACCACCCACGCGGCCATCGATACCTTCGGGCTCGCGACCTACTCCCAGGGATTCACCTACGAATCGCCGGGTAACCTTCTCGCGCTGGCGAACGAAGGAGGCGACAATACCTACTTCCTGAACGCCAGTACCTACCGTGAGTCCAGCATCGTGCCGGCCGGCTACAAGCCGGTTGCGACGGCCTTCGACAATTACACCCAGGACACCTACACCCTGAATTCCGAGGTGCCCGAAAATATCACGGTCGTGAACGCCGCCGGTCTGAAGGTCACGAGCATTTCCGCGGTGCCGGAACCGTATGCCCTGGCTTTCGACCCGTACACGAACGACATCTACCTCACGCAGCAGTCGGGATTCGTGGTGCCCATCAACGGAACGACGCACACGGCGGGCACTTCCATCCGCGACAACGGGAGCAGTCCGTGGGCGATCGTCTACGACCCCCACAACCACGACGTTTACGTTTCCAACGAGGGATCGAGCAACGTCACGATCATCGGTCCGGCGAACCACGTCATCGGTTCGATCCCGGTCGGATCCGAGCCCTATTCCTTGGCGTTCGACCCAAAGAACAACACGGTCTGGGTCGCGAACTACGGCTCGAACAACATCAGCGTCATCAACGACACGACCCAGAAGGTCGCTAAGAACAATTTGCTGTCGACGGCGGGGGAGCTCCTCGCGTATGACCCGAGCAATAATGCGGTCTACGTTGCGCTCTCGACGCCCGACGACGTCCGTGCCTTCAATGCCAGTAGCTACCAGGCGCTCGCGGGAAGCCCCCTCGCACTGACCACCGACCAGACCGTCGGGTGGATCGGCTACGACCCCTCCACGTGTGCCATTCTGGTCTCCATGGTGACCAACGGAACCATCTACCCGATCGGCGCCTGTCCCGGCGCAAGCTACCCGGTGTCGTTCATGGAGTCCACGCTGGCGCCCTCAACCGCGTGGAGCGTCACGCTCCAGGGCAGCCGGATGACGTCCATCTCACCCGTGATCGGTTTCACGGAGCTCGCCGGCACTTACGAATTCAATATCGGAACGATTCCCGGATACACTTCCACCCCATCGTACGGGTCGATTACCGTGCCCGACCCGCACCAACCGATCAACATCAGCTTCACCTCGGAGTTTGGCCCTGCTACCCCGGTTTCGGCGTTGTACGCTGTCTACAACGGACGCCCCGACCTGCAGGCTGCATACCCGAATGCGTTCACGAATTTCACCAACTACACGAAGCTCGTGGATTGGGCCGGAGGTGTGGTCTCCCACGCGTTCTCCGATAGCAACTACTCGGATCTCTCCCCGTTCGGATACTGGTTCGCGCTGATGATGTCGTTCAACGGTCGGTCAGATCTGCAGGAGGCGTTCGCCGACGCCTTCGGCAATCTCTCCAACTACACCCATCTTGCGAACTGGGCCGGTGGCGTAGTGGCCGGGGAGTGGGTGGACAGCGCCAACGCGACGCTCTCTCCGTTCGGATACTACTACGACCTGATGAACGTCTACGACGGTCGAACCGATCTCCAAGCGGCGTTCCCGGACGCGTTTACGAATTTCGATCAGTACACGCTGCTGGTGAATTGGGCGGGGGGCGTGGTCAACCAATCGTGGACCGACAGCGCATACTCGACCCTGCACCCGTTCGGCTACTACTACGCGCTGAAGATGGTCTACGATGGGCGGTCCGACCTTCAGTCGGCGTTCCCCAATGCGTTCACGAACGGGGTATCGTACCAGTCGCTGCTGGCCTGGGCGAAGGGGGTCGTGATGGGCCCGGTCGGGGACGACTCGGCGTACTCCACCCTTGTGAAGTTCGCGGCCAACTACGAGGCGCTTGGCTAGCGAGAACCCACCGAGAATCGGGTCCAGCAATAGGTGCAATTGACATTGCACCCACGAACCCTCCGGCGAAACGCGGGGACGAGCAGGGACACCCCGGGTTTCGTGCCGCGTGTCGACCGCGAGGATGATATTCCCCCCTTCCGCTCGAATTCGTTGTGTCCTCGGACGTCCTAACCGTAGACGGCGTTTGGAAGCGGTACGGGGACCATGACGCGCTGAGAGACGTTCGCTTCTCTCTGCGGAGCGGAGAAGCGGTCGGGTACCTCGGACCGAACGGCGCGGGAAAGACGACCACCCTCAAGCTCCTCACCGGTCTCTCCCGCCCCACACGAGGGTCGGTCCGCGTGCACGGGTTGGATCCGGTTCGGGACCGGACCCGGGCGCTCCGGCGGCTGGGGGCCCTCGTGGAAACTCCTGGCATCCCTTCGTATCTCACGGGTGCCGACCTCCTCGAGTACGTGGCCCGAGTCAAGGGCGTCCCCGCCGCCGAGCGAAGTGCGGCCGTCCGCCACGGAGCGGAGGCGATGAAGGTGTCCGAGCATCTCGGTCAACCCTTCGGCACCCTCTCCACGGGACTGGCGCGTCGGATGTTGCTCGGTGCGGCCCTAGTCGGAGACCCCGAGATCCTTCTGTTGGACGAGCCGACCCTCGGTCTCGATCCGGCCGCCCGACACGATCTGAGGGAGGCGCTTCGCGACCTCTCCCGAAGAGGGCTGACGCTTCTGCTTTCGACCCATCTGCTTGAGGACGTCCAGGAGGTGTGTGGCCGGGTACTCTTCCTCCGGAATGGCGTCCTGGTGGGCGACGAGCCGGTGAACCCGGAGCCGGACACGAGCCACGACGGCGCCCGAAGGGCCCTTCGACTCCGTTTCGGTTCGGACGTCACTGCCGAATCGGTCGCGCGCGCGGCCGGGCCTGACTCTGGGATCACGCTCGATGGACCCCGGGATCTGACCGTTCGGTTCTCGGGAGGGGACGCGGAGCAGACCGCGCTCCTCGCCGCGATGATTCGAGCGGGGCTCCCCCTCCTGAGCGCGTCCACCCCTGAACCCGACCTCGCCCGCCGGTACCTCGAGCGCGTGGGCCGGGAGGACGCCACGTGACCGGCGAGATGGCAGCCCTGGTGACCAACGCCCGTTGGGAGCTCACTCGCCTTCGTCGGTCGAGGCGAATCTGGCTCCTCCTGATCCCCGTGATCGCCGGTCCGCCCGGTAGCGCCATTGCGGACCTCTATCTCCGAGTTCCGTCCGCGGCCACCGCCGAGGTCCTGGGCCTGCTGATCACCGCGGGCTTGGGGGCGCTGGTCATACTCGATCTTACCGCGCTCGCGGTCGGAGAGGACCTGGCCTTGCGGACCCACTACCTGACGTTCGCACTTCCCCAACCCCGGGCGAGCGCCCTCGCCGGTCGGCTCGCGGTGGTCATCGGTGGAACCCTGGCAGTGTACGGAGTGGGCGCCTTCGGGGTCGTCTCGCTCGCGAATGCGCTGGTCGCTACGTCCTCCACGGCCCCGGCACCGATCCTGCTGCCGTCACACCTAGCTCTCGGAATGGTCGGGCTCCTGGTCTTCCTCGCCGGCGTCACCGCTGCCGCCGGGATCGTCACGCGAAGCGCATCGCAAGCCCTGGTCGCCGGAATCCTCGCCGGTGTTGTGGCGGCGGGCATCGGAAGCCTCTTGCTGATCCAGGGCCGGCTGACGACGTTGTTTCCCGAATCTTTGGCGGCCGCGGGACTCGTAGGTCTCGCTTGGTGCCTCGTGCAGTACGGCCGGATCGAAGGCTGACAGGGACTCGCGCTTCAACCTGCTGCGGGGGGCCTCGCTCCCGGGGAGGAGGAGGACGCCGCGTAGCGGCCGCAAGGGGGAGAAACTATTGTGGCTCCGTCGCCTCGCGGGGCTGGGCTGGGAGATCCGTCCTCTTTGACCGAAGAAACGAGAGTCGACCAGAGCCCGAATCTACGTGGGATCGGCGCTTCTCTCGGCTCGAGCGGAACGGGGCGGCGCCTCGCCGGAGCGCCGCTGCGGCTCTCGACCTTTGCCGCGGAAACGATCACCAGCCGTAACTTTCGGCCGTACGACCTAGGAACTTGGGACCGGTATTTCCTGCCTCCCTCGTTGGCCCCGCTCGCGGGGGGACCCGAACTCGAGGTCCTGGACACGATCGAGGACGACAACCGCAGCGCGATCCTTCCCGACCCGATCGCAACGTTGGACGGCCTTCCGTTCTATCTCTCGGTGAAGGGCATCGGTTCGACCATCGACCCATTCTCGCGTCGCCGTTTGGACGGCACCCTGGCCACCGAACTGACCGACAATCTCGAAGTTCGCGAGAAATTGCGGAACCGCTCCGGGACCGGGAAGGCGGTATCATCACCGGAGAGCTGTGGCTCCGAGGCTCCCCCTACGGTGGACAAGGGCTCCCTCACGCCATGACCGCTCTGCGCGTCTCCGAGCTCGCGGACCTCACGAGCATCCAGGGGTTCCGGGTCGCACCGGTCGTCAAGATCGCGTTCCTCCCGGAGGAGGTCGCCACGCGATTGCGGAGCATCCACTGGTACCGACGGTATCGCGACCGCATGGTCCAAGAACTTCGACTCGTGCCGTCGAACGTGCGCATCTACTTCCATGCCCGCAACACCGTCGGCCAGGACCCGGGATGCGTGTTCGACCTTTTCGACCTCGATTCCGCGGCGAAGGTCCACCAGTTCGAGATCAGCTTCGTCCGCAGTGGGATGGCGCTTCTCACCCTGTTCGCCCGAACGCTCGCGCGGGGCGGCCGGGGGGGGCGTTACACGGGCTTGGATTTCCAGGACGTTTGGCTCGACAAGGACGCGGTCCTGGCACCCGATGGAACGATCTTCTTCGTGGACCTCGAGGGGATCGACACGGTCGCGGTGGACCGAGAGGACGTCCGCGAGAAGATCGAGGACCAGATCTTTCGGTCGCTCTACGAGTTCATGTTCGCGTACGAACAGATCGAGGACGAACGTGCGCGTCGGTTCGGGACGCTCGGCAGCCGGAAGCGTCAGTTCGAGACGATCGTGGTGGAATCGCTGCGGGACGACCCCTTCATCCGAACCCGCTCCGACCCCCGTGGTCTCGCGATCCGGGTTCGGAACCGATTGGGGGAAGAACCGTTATGCCTCGAGTTTCCCTTGGTGGACCTCTGATATGACGAACTGCAAGGACATCTACACCTTTCTCAACCAGGTCTCGGCCAAGAACGTCAGCGCTCCGCTCTCGAGCAGCGACGCGGCTCTCCTCACGCAGCTGAACCTGGTTCAGATCTTTACCGCCGACCAGGTCCACGACCTCGAATCCAAGGTCCAGGCCCTGGGCGCGGACCAGACGGCCCTCGACCAGGAGCGACGGCAGCGGGCCGACCTCGCCGAGACCGTCGAGGAGGAGAGCCGGGCCACGCATTCGATCCTCTTCCACCTGGAGGGCAAGGGCAAGCAAGCCGCGAAGCGTCAGCGGGAAGTCGACGACGAGAACCGGCTGCGGTCGGTCGATGGCGACCTCACCCAACGCCAGCAGCAGTTCGGACAGCTCGTCTCGCAACGCTCCCTTCTCGACACGATCACGCCGTATGGGGATGGTTTCGTGGCGCTCACGAGCCTCGGCGCTCTCGAGACCCGCAATCTCGGACTTCGACTCTACCGGGTTTCCGACACCGACTTCCAAACCTATTGGGACCAATCCCAGAAGATCACCCAAGAGCTGACGGACCTCGCGACGGGGGGGGCCAACTACTTCGGCCAGATCGCGAGGGGCATCGGCGGGGCGGAGCGTTCGAACCTGTGGGCGATCTCGATCGGCCTCGCGAAGAACCAGCCGGACGTTGCTCAAGGCTCCGCGGCCTTCGTCAACGTCTACAACTCGATCCAGAATCTCTCCGATAATGTCGAGAACCGCCTGTTGGCGTCCGAGATCCTGTTCTCCCTTCCCCGCCCGCTGGCCGAGGAGTATCCGACCCTGGTCCAGATCCTGAGGGATGTCCGGGGCCTGAACATCCCGAAGGAATCCGCGCTCGGAGTCGCCTCGATCCTCCTGCTCGGTCGCCGCGGCGATGGGACCATCGCGACGCCGAACCTCTCGCAGTACCTCAACTATACTCGGTCGTACGAATCGGCGGCTCTGCTTTCCATCGTCAACCTCCCGGTTCCGGAACTCGGCGCCAAGTTCCAGTCGTTGCGGGCGATGTTCGGCGGGTGGGGGTACGAGACGTCCGAGGACGTGGAACTCTCCTCGGCCTACTTGGCCACCTCCGAGCTCCCGGTCCAGGGCATCAACACCAAGCTCGCGATCCTCGCGAAAGGGCTCTCGACGTATCTGGCCTATCCGCTCGTGGCGGCGTCCGTGCTCGCCACGATCTCCACCCTCGAGGCGAACGACACGCTGAACCTGCTTGAGCATGCCTACGACATCGTCGGTCGGCGCGCGATGCCGATGTCGCAGGCCGAGCTCATTTGTCTCGCGGTCCGGATGCTGCACGGCATCCGCAACGAGCTCGTCGGCCCCCTCGACGCGACCGCTGCGGCGCAGGCTGCGGCCCGTGTCCCGGGCATGTACGGGCCGCGGTTCTTCTTCGTGCCGATTGTGCTGGTGAACTATGGACATTTCTCAACGTTCAGTGGTATCGGCGGGGCCCATCCGGGACACGTCCACGGATTCGGCGGTGGCGCCGGGGGCTTCACCGGATGATCGGCCGGGTTCTGCTCCTTTCGGGGCTGCTCCTTCTCGCCGCCCTCTCCGTCGGCGGCGCGAGTGCTCACTACACCCCGCTGCCCGGAGACCAGTTCACCTACAACGAAGCGATCGCGCTCAGCAACGGTGTCGGGAATTACTCGAGGTATACCGAATCGACCTCGATCAACGGCTCGCTCTCCGTGACCTCCGTGCTACCGAACGGAACGGAATCGGTGTCCTTCTACAACGCGAACTCGTACCAGAACAACACGGGCGGTTCGCAGACCTGGAACTCCTCTGGGAAGTTCACCTTCTCCGCGACGACCTTCCTCTACGTGAACGGGACCGACAACCAGACCGGGTATACCAATCCTTACGTTTGGTTTTTCATGAACAATCAACTTCCCGAGGGGGCGTCGTTCTACGTCCTAAACTCCGGGCTGTCGGTCGTCTCGACGTCATACAACTACGCCCTCGAAACTGCGGCGGGGACGTATGTGAAGGCGATCTTCGCCGAGGGGAACGACAGCTACCAACGTAACGACGCCTACGGGGTATTTTCCGCGTCCTACAACTGGAAGGCCTACTTCGACCCCTTGACGGGTTACATCCTTGGTTACGTCTACACCGAGCAGGATTCGGACAACGCCGGGGACGGATTCACCATCACCGACACCCTCTCCGTGACCCACACGAGCTACGCGCTCACGCCGGGTTCTGCACCGCCAGCGTCCTCGTCCGGCACGGGGAGTTCCACGTCCAATCTATTGCTCATCGTGGCGGTCCTCGTGATCGTGGTGGTCATCATCGTGGTCGTCGTGGTCGCGGTCTCCGGGTCCCGCCGGAACCACCCCCTCCCCCGGCACTCGGCGACCGGGCGCATGACCTTCTCCCCGCCTCTCGGACCGCCCCCTCCGGGGATCCAGCTGACGCCGTCCGGCCAACCGGCGGTCCAGCAGATCATCATCAAGGAGACGGTCAAGGTGAACTGCCGCTACTGCGGTGCGCTCATCGATAGCACCGTCGAGAAGTGCCCGTTCTGCGGCGCCGCCCGGACGTAGGAGCCCGCGGGGCTTCGGCTCAGACGGGTCGGTAGAAGTAGATCTGGCCGGACCGATGCATCCCTCCGCGCACTGCGACCGCCTGGGAGGCGACGTTGCGTTGGGCGATCTCGGAGATCACTTCCGTCACTCCCGACCGCGTCGCCCAGAGGAGGCGAGCGAGGAGCAGGTCGGTTCCCAAGCCCATGCGCCGATAGGGAGCACGTACGGCGAGGGAGTGGAGTCGGGCGTGCGATCCCGCCCGGGAGATCCACGCGACTCCCGAAAGGCGCCCGTCCACTTCCGAGAGGAACCCCGTTTCGTTCGCGTTCGGAAGTCCCCCAAACCAGCGTGGGTTGACGACGCCTTCCACTTCCCGTATCAAGTCGAGCACGGACGGTAGGTCGTCGGACCGGATTTCTCGCACGGGGTGGCGAAAGTGGCTCGCCACTCGGTCCGAATCCGGTCGGACCGAGAAGATATCGAACACTTCGCCCGAGGGTCCGAGCCAAAACTCGCAGTAGACTCCGTACGGTCCGCGGGCCCGGACAAAGCCCTCGGCAATCGAGCGCGAGCGCGTAAAGACCGAGGCGATGCGTTCGACCGGGTCGGACAGCATCATTCCCACCACCCGGTCCCCTTGCCGCACTACACGGACCTCGCCGCCGCAGCGCTCGGCGTCCGCCGCGAACTGCCGTAGGAAGGGATTGAACCAGGTCGATAGGTCCTCGCCACCGATGCTGTTGCGGTTGGCCGAGGTCCCTCCGACCGAGGGTGAACCGAGCATCGCGCCGGGACCGGCTCCCGGCCTCAAGGGCTTGGCGCCTGTAACACAGCGTGCGATCCTCGAACCTGGTTGGTCCGGGCCTGCTGGAATCCAGGCAGATCGTTAGAGCGATTCGGGTGGCATTCGATGGCCTGGGTGTCGGCGTCGCCACACGACGATCACGAGGATTACAGCAACGGCGACAGCCCCCCCACCCCCTGCTTCGATGAGACCGAGGTTTCCACCGCCGACCCCGACGCGTGAGTTCGAGGTTAGGTTGGCCGGGAAGTTTTCCCCGAAGGCAATGAAACCGTACATCCCACTCTGGAAGTGACCCGACACGGTGCACACGAACTCGTACCAGCCGGGACCCGGGGATTGGAACGACCCGCTGGCCACGTCGCCGCTGGAGGAAACGTTGAGATTGAACATGATCGGGGGGGAGTGTCCGAACACCAGGTTGGAGAAATCGGTCGCCGAGATCGACGCCGGGACCACCCAGCCCTCCTTTCCGATGATCGTCAAAGTATGGGGCAGGTTGGAATCGTCGGTCATCGTGACATTGACGGTCGCGTTGGTCGGGATCTGTTCGAACGTGGACGGTTGGTAGCCGTAGTCGTTCGTCGCGGCGACGGTGAGCGAATCCGTCACACCGAGGGACGCGGAGTTCGTCGGGTACAGCGTTTCGCCCCGAGCCGACATCGCCCCGACGCTTCCGAGAACTAGGGCCACCACCGCGAGCGCCGCCAGAGCCTGTGCGGTCATTCCGCCTCGGACACCCTCGTATCGTTCGTGAGAGGGTGGGGTCGGTAGATAGTCCCTCCGTCAGATTCATCGAAGTGAGCGGGAGGGGTCGCCGTTTCCGGTCGATCCTCGCAGCGTGGGTGTCGGACCCGCGCGGGAGATCAGACCGGGTCGATCCGCTTGGGGCTGGAGAGGCCGAGGGCCGGACACGTCGTGGCCGGATTTTGGGGATGGTTCTCCTTTGACCCAAGATTTAAGCTCGAGACGGAGGGTCAATTAGGCGCCGGCCGCGGTGGCGCAACGACGTGCCGGGCTCGTTGTCGCGCCCGAACGGGAAGATCGCACGGAGCGGTCCTGCGAGAAAGGAGCAAGAGGTGACCCAGGCCCAAACCGACCCGCCGCGAGCGGCAGAGTCCGGGGTCGTCCGCCGACATCGGGTATCCGACTTCGAGCAATGGCGCATCGCGACCTTCCACCAGCTCGGACATTACCTCCGGACCAATCGATTCTACGGACTTCTCGGATTCGTGGTACTCATCGGGGGCCTCACGCTCCTGTTCCAGGTCGATGCCGGGATCGCCACGGTACAAGTGCAGCAGCTTCACCGCCCGTCCGAGTACCTGAGCAACTACCTCGTGAATACCGGCCTCTTCGTCGTTCTCGCCGCGGCGTTCTTCGGGGGCGACGCACTGAGTGTCGACTTCTCGACCGGTGCCGGGTACTACATGCTGGTTCTTCCGATCCGGCGTCCGGTTCTCCTTGCCGGGCGGTACACGGCCGCGAGCCTGGTCACGCTGACGATCGTCGGAGTGTACTACCTGTTCGGCGCCGCCGGTGCGGTCTACTTCTTCGGTGGACCAAACGTCCCGTGGGAACTGCTGGTCGAATCGCTCGGGGTAGCCGTCCTGTTCTCTCTCGCCGCGCTGAGCGTCGCCTTTTGTGTGAGCGCCTTCGTTCGGTCCCCTTCCGCGGGCATCCTGATCACCGTACTGGCCCTCTACGTGGGGTTCACGACCCTGCAGGCCACTATCGAGCTCGCGGGCTTCGAACCGTGGTTCTCGTTGGGCTACGCGGGCGGCGCGATGGCCGCGATCCTCGACACGGACTTCGTGCACTTCCAGACGATTCCCCTCGGGGAGGACCAATACTACACCATCTGGTCCTCCACGGTGAGCGAGGGTCTGGCGATCATGGCCGGCTACGTGGCCGTGTTTCTGCCCTTGAGCGCCTATCTGTACCAGCGGAAGGAGTCGACCGGGTGAACCATGGGGTCGTTCGAGGTCGCTGGACTTTCGAAATCGTTCCGGACGGGCCCGGCTGTACTCCGGGACCTTTCGTTCCGATACGAAGGAGCGGGAGCGGTCGGATACTTGGGGCCGAACGGTGCCGGGAAGACGACCACGCTGAAGCTGCTCGTCGGTCTCCTGCGCCCGACCCAGGGGCACGCCTACCTTGACGGGGTCGACCCGATGGTCGACCGAAAGCGAGCCCTGTGGAACGTGGGGGCGCTCATCGAGACGCCCGAGCCATACCCCACGCTCAACGTGCACGAAGCGCTCGACGTCGTAGGGCGTGCCCGCGGTCTCACGCGAGACGACGTCGACCGGGAGGTCGACCGCTGTCACGCGCTGCTCGACCTCCCCCCACTGGGCCAACGGGTCGGGTGGCTTTCGAAAGGCCAGCGGCAGCGGGTCGCCCTCGCGGCCACGTTGATGGGCGACCCCACGGTGCTGCTGCTCGACGAGCCGACGAGCGGCCTCGACCCCGCGGAGCGCGTGCTCGTTCGTGGTCTATTGAACCAGCTGAAGCGCGACCACCTCGTCCTGATGAGCTCCCATCAGATGCTCGAAGTGACCGAGGTCTGCGACGAGGTGATCTTCCTTCACCGCGGTCAGGTCCTCCTCAAGGACCGTGTCGACCGGGTCGCGGCCCGGATCCGCTCCCGGCAAGTGGACGTCGAGTTCGACCGTCCCGTCACGCCCGAGCGGATGTCGGTGCTCCGGGCGATCGCCACGGAAGTGACGGCCCTTTCCGACCGGCGATGGAGAATCTCGTTCGACGGGAGCGACGAAGCAAGAGCCCGCCTCCTCGGATTGTGCCAGACCCTGGCCCCCGTGACTCTGTTCGCCCACACCTCGCTCATTCTCGAGGAGGCGTACCTCGAGCTGATCCCGAAGAGCGCCGACGCTGCATGACCGACTCGAAGCTCCCCTCCGTGCCGGCGGCCGCCGGCGAACCCCCAGCTTCGGCCTCGGAAGGGTCGACCGGCCCCGCCTCCCCCATCGAGGGGCGGGCGCGGGCGTTCCGGAACGGTCAGATCCAGCGGAAGAGCCGGGAACGGGAGAGGGTCGGGGTGCTTCTGGCCGTCGCCATCATCGTTCTGGGAGTCTACGTCATCGTGAGTGCGCGCCCATTTTCACCATCGAACAACCCGAATCCGACCCCGGGACCCCCGATCATCGTCCAGCTCGGGACCCCGACGGTGGTCTCGGTCCCGTGCGCCGCTGGCGGGTCGGCCTACGCGGAAAGTATCCCCATCACGAGTACTTCGAGTCCCATCGTCACGGGGGACGTGAACGCACGCGTGAACGAGATATGGGATGGCGACGACATCGGAGACCCCAGTGTGGTGGCGAACGCGACACCCTCGAACCTGTGCGCGGGCTTCGCACCGGATGCGTCGACCCTATGGTACGGAGTGCTCGTGGCCCCCAACGGGACGAATCTGCTCACTTACACGGTTGTCCACGCCTGGGCATCGGTGTCGAACGGACCCTCCAATATCGGGATCGAGAACGACTCGTCGTTCGTCATAGTCTCGTACAAGTCGTTCTCCGGGGCGGGCCTGGGCTTCGTTCTGTTCGGCTACGCCAACGGTTCGCTGATCCGCGCGACCATCCCCCTCTGACGGGAGGATGGGGGAATCCCGCGAAGAGGTTCCGTTCAGGGCTGGACCGAGATCTTGCCGGAGCGCCCCATCGAGACCTGGAGCTTCCCACGGAAGTCCTTGACCCATCCGTCGGTGATCCGAACCTTTTGGCCGACCGTGTAGCGCTTGGTGTCCTCTCCCCAAAGGGTGAGGGTGATCGTTCCGGTTTCGTCCTGGAGGGTCGCATCGGCCACCTGAGAGGCGCCCCGCGAGGTCGTTACGTCGCGGACCGCCGAGATGGCGGTGATGGTCGCATCGATCGTCGCATTCTGGTTTGCTTGGAGCGAGGCAATGCCGGGCATGACGTCAAAACCTCACACCGGCGGGCTTAAACCGTCTCCCCTCGGCCGAAACCTCCGCTGAACGCCCCTGGAGGCCCCGGTCTGCGCTCCATGGAGGCTCGATGTCACCTCTCTTCGACGCCTCCGGAGTCCGGGGCCCAATTCGCCCATTCCCGGACCGGAAGGGTTAATTCCGCGCGTTACGCATGAACGCGCACTTCAGCGGAGGCGACATGCGTACGAGGGAGCGGCCGCACCATTCGAAGCCCCGGTCCGGCCTCCCGCTCGGCCGACTGGTCCTTGTCGTCGCTATCACCTTCGCGATGATCGTCCTGCCCGCCGGCGGACTGGCCTCCCTCGGATCGTCCCCTTCGCCGCCCGGCCACGCCGCCGCCACCCCTGGGGCGACGCCCTCTTCCCGGATGACGCAACCGTGGGCGAATCCTCCGGTCCATATTCACCGGCTTGGAGGGGTCGTTCCGGAATCGGTCAATCCGACCGCGCTCTACTCCACCGAACCCGCGCCGATGGGAATCGCCGATTTCGGCATCGGGCAAAGTGGCGGTCCGTATACCTACTCCACGTCGGAGTTCCTCGGGAATTTCACCTGGCAGAAGCTCACGCTTTCCGGCTCGGAAGGGACCTCGTTCTCCGACCAGCTGAACGTGGTGCTCCGGTTCGTGCAGGGGGGGACCACCTTCGCCTACTGGATCCAGGATGTCGCGTTCATGGACAGCGCCACTGGCGACCTTTCCTTCGAGAACAACATTTGGAACTTCAGCAACACGAACGGGTGTCTTTCGCCCTCGGACGTCAGCGGTAACGGGACGGTATACCCTTACTCGGGTTGTCAAGGGTACTACGCCGTAGGCTCCACCACTCAGCCCGGGGCTTTCGAAGTGATGCCATCGCCGGGGAACTTTCAGCTCTTGGTCCGCTCCTACCTATCGACCGGTGACGTTCCGGAGGTCGCTTTCGAGTATCGCGACGGAGTCACCAGCTGGTACGTTACCTACGACAATGTCGTGTGGCCCTGGGCCGCCCATCCGTCCGCGGACGACAACTTCCTCGTGGACGGCACGCAGTACAACCCGATCGGTCTGTTCTACGATGCGGAACTCGGGATTGGCGGGCCGGGAGGCGGTTCGGCCACGGTGGCCGAGGACGAGACCCACGCGAGCTCTCAACTGTTGTATTGGAACGGCCACAACTTCCAGGCCCCCTTGGCGGCCTGGAACTTTGGCAGCAATACCGCCGAAGCCGTCAGCAACATCCAATCGATCTGGAGTGCCTCTACGGGGGGGGTTCCGCTGACCATTCAGCTGAACGGGACGACCCGAAACGCGAGCCCCGACCGAGCGTACGACCAGAGCCGGGTGGGATTCCTGAACGTGTCGGCTCCCGCCGTTTCGGCCGGGACGGTGGCCCTAGGGAGTGTCGACTGGAACTTCGTCGGGGACGAAGCCAATCTGACCCTCGATCCCGGAACGTACCCGGTCTGGGTGAATTCCTCCGGGAGCTCGGTCAGCCTCGGTGAGTGCACCATCGTCGCCGGGAGCACGCTCAATGCGGACACCACCACGGGATGCGGTCCCAGCACGACCGTTCCCAAGGCAACGCCGGGCAAGGCGGACGTGGGTCAGTCCGTCACCTTCCGATCCACGGTCGAGAACGCGGGGTCCGGCGGAGACACGTTCACCTGGAACGTCGCACCCGGAGGGCTCGGCTGTGCGAGCTCGACGACGACCACTCTCACGTGCACTCCGGTCGATCCGGGCACGTACCGGATCAACCTTACCATCGAGGATTCTCTCGGGAACACCTCCACGAGCGCTACCCTCTCCTTCGCCGTCTCGTCGGACCCGAGCGCCGCGACTCCTTCGTCGAGTCGACCGACCGTTGAAACCGGAGGGTCGGTCACCTTCTCCGAATCGGTCACCGGGGGCGATTCCCCGTACGCGTACGCTTGGAGCGGCCTCCCCACCCCCTGTACGGGAACCTCCGGTCCTTCCCCCGCCTGCACGCCCAGCGTTCCCACGACCTACACGGTCTCGGTCACCGTCACCGACGCGAACGACTATCGCTCCGTGAGCGGGGGCCTGAGTTACACGGTGCGGGCCGGTCCCTCCCCTTCCGTTCCCGCCTCGTCGCCTTCCGGGGGGGTCGACGTCGGCGAGCTGGTGAACTTCTCGACGATCGTGACCGGAGGTTCGGGCGCGTACAGCTATCGATGGCACGGGTTGCCCACCGGTTGCGTTTCAGCCAATCAATCGAAAGTGAGTTGCCGGCCCTCCCTGTCGGGGCCGTTCAACATCTCCGTCACCGTGACCGACACCGGGCTCGGCAACACGACGAGCGGGTCGCTATCGTACTCGGTAGATGCCGACCCGGCGGTCACTCTCGTTGCTCCGACCCGCACCGTCGACGCCGGGCTGTCCGCAGTGTTCCGCGCGGTGGCCAGCGGAGGTTCGGGGGAGTACCAGTATCTCTGGTCCGGTCTGCCTCTCGGTTGTTCGAGCTCGGGGTCCGCCACGGACTCGTGCGTGCCTTCGGCAGGGGGCAATTTCTCGGTCACCGTCACGGTCACGGACTCGAACGGTGGGAGTGCGACGAGCGACGTGCTTGAGTACCGCGTGTACAGCGAGCCGACGGTGACGGCTCCGAACGCCTCGGAGTCCTCCGCGGACCTGGGACAGTCGGTCAATCTCACGACCGCGGCGAGCGGAGGGTCGGGCGGATACACCTACGTTTGGTTCGGCCTGCCCCTCGGCTGCGCCAGTGCAAACACGAGCTCGGTCTCTTGCCTCGCGACGTCCCCCGGCAACTACTCCGTCCAGGTCAATGTCACGGACACCAACGGGGTTACCGTCACGAGCCACGTCCGGTCGTTTCGCGTCTGGGTGGATCCGTCGGTGAGTTCGTTCGTCGCCGCGCCGGGCGGCTTGCTCGAGGGGTCGGGCGTCACCCTTTCGGTCGCGATCTCCGGCGGTTCCGGTCCGTTCACCTTCAGCTACTCGGGACTTCCTTCGGGATGCGCCCCTGTGAACCGCTCGACGCTTTCGTGCACGCCCACCGAGACGGGGACCTTCACGGTGAACGTGACGGTCACGGATGCGAACGGTTGGAGAACGACGGCCACCACGGTGGTTACCGTCAACCCCGAGCTGTTCGGATTGCCTCCGAGCGAGGCCTATCTCATTGTGGGAGTCTTGGTGGTTGCCATGGCCGCCGGGCTCCTCGCGATCTTCGTGCCGCGACGCCGGAAGACTAAGGGTCGACCGGAATAAGGTCGAATTTCTCCGAGAATCCCGTCAGGAACCGAGGGTCTCGGGGACCCCTTGAAGTAGCGATTCGGGGACCGAATCGGAGTCCGGAGGGTGCGACTTCGCAGTCGTTAAACCCGTGCGTTCGATGCCACGATCATGGCGAGCGCGGTCGGGGACGATCTGCTGCTCTTTGTCGCCGGGGAGCCGGACTCGGGCGCCAACTCGATCCGCTTGGGGGGCGTGGGCCTGCTTCTCCGATGGACGGCGATGATCGTGCCGGGCTCGGGGCGTCTCGGGCCGGGAGGCGTTCCCACGCCGGGCTCGAGCTTCCAGCAGCCTCCCTTGACCGACGCTCGCCCGTGGCACCTCCCGAGCCAACAGTTGATCTGCGTCAACATGGTGCTCGAGGCCGCCGAGCACGCGGGCCGAGCCGTGACGATCGTCGACGTGGACCGTTCCGGGGATCAACAAGACCTGGTCCAACGGTGGTTCGGACCTCAGGATGTGATCCCCCTGCTCGTTCGCCCGGACGGAACCCGTATCATGGGCGTGGAGAACTTCTCCCCGGGCAAGGTTCGTCGTTTTGTCGATCGGCGATAATCCTCTCGTCCGCAGGAGTCCCTGGGGGGCGGGGAACCTTCTCCCCGACGGAGGCGCGTTGCGTTCCGTTACGAGATGCGGGTGGCCCGGAGTCCGCGCGGGAGGGGCGGGTAGCGCATCCGAAGGGCTTCGAGGGCACTCACGATCCGTTCCGAGACGACCATGTCCCGAAACCATTTCCGGTCGGAGGGGACGACGTACCAAGGCGCCCACGGGGTGCTCGTTTTCGATAGCGCTTCCTCGTAGGCCCGGGTGTACGCGCTCCACAGCAATCGTTCGCGGACATCCGATTCGCGGAACTTCCAGTGCTTCGTGGAGTCGTCGAGCCGTTCCTGGAGCCGACGCTTCTGTTCGCCCCGGCCGATGTGCAGGAAGAACTTCAGAAGGGTCGTTCCCTCTTGAGTGAGCGTCCGTTCGAACTCGCAGATCTCGTGAAACCGGCGCTCCCAAACCTGTTTGGGGACGAGCCGGTGAACCCGAGGGACGAGGACATCTTCGTAATGACTACGATTGAAGAGGACCATCTCGCCCCGCGCCGGGAGCTGTTCGTGGACCCGCCATAGGAAGTCGTGGTCGAGCTCAGGGACCGTCGGTGCCTTGAACGATACGACACGAACGCCTTGCGGGTTGACGCCCTCGAAGACGCGCCGGATCGTCCCATCCTTTCCGGCCGAATCCATTCCTTGCAGGACGATGAGCACCGAGTGATGGTGGCCGGCGTACAAGAGTTCCTGGAGCTGGGTCAATCGAGAGGTCAGCTTCTCGAGCTTCTTGCGGCTCGCTTCCTTACCTCCGTCAAAACCGGAGGCGTCGTCCGTCTCCCACCGGCTCAGTCGAAGTCGCGATCCGGGACGCACCATGAACCGGCTCCCCGGCGCCACGGTGTCTCGCTCTTTCTCGCCCACGGCTCGGCGCGGGAAGGCCGGGGACCCGATAGCGCCGTCGCTACCGATCTCGAGAGTTGCCGAGGACCACTGTGCCGCAAGGGACTGCGCTGAGGCTCACGGGAGGCGAAGCGAGGGTCACGAGGATGCGCGCGGTTGGAGGAGCGTTTTCACACTCAACAGACATCCGGCAGTCCCCGACGCATCCCCCTTTTCTCCCCCCGCGCGTATCCGGCCGCGATGGCCGATAGTGATCAGTGCGAACTGCACGAGGTCGCGGTCTTCAACGGGCCTCAGGAGGCCGACGACCTGTTGCGCCTGGCCCGGAGCCCGATTGGGGATGAATGTCAGATATGCTCCGTCTGCCGATCGGCTCGGGAATTCATCGAGCGTCGTTTGGCCGAGCAGGCCGGACAGGTCTTCCCGCCGGGGCAGAACGGCGACGCGGCCTGGAAGAAGCTCCAGAATGCGATCGCGACCGCCAAACTCTCCGTCCACAAAGGGACCTAAAGGACCTGGCGGAACCAGCCGCCATCAAGCCGACTCCGCGGACACCGTCCGCCCTGACCAGTTCCATGGTCCCAGGAATCGGCGCGCGCCGTCCAAACGTATTTGACCGCGCGGTCGCTCCGTGACGGTGTGACGTTCCGCGCTGACCGCATCCCCGGGCGGGGCGTGACAGGGGTCGCCCTGGCGGTCGTGCTGCTCTTCGTCCTGAGCTCGATGGCGTTGGGGACCGCCGGTCGGCCGACCGCTTCGTTGGGCCGGTCCGCGGTGGGCGTCCAAGCCGTGACGAACGCTACCGATACCTTGATCGCGACGATCGACGTGGCCGGTGGCCCCACGAGCCTCTCTGCCATTTTCGATCCGACGAACGGCTATGTCTACTTCGGTTCGAACGGGACCAATCTCACCGCCATCAACGGGGCAACGAACTCGGTTTCCGAGCAGATCTTTCTGGGACCGTACGCCAGTCCGGCGACCCCCAACTATGTCGGCGGCACGGTCAACGACCTCTATGTCCCCGTGATCTCGACCGACCCGCCGCCGGACAACGTCACGGTGATCTCCGGATCCACCAACCTGGTGGTGAAGTACCTGTCCACAGGGCATCTCTCCTACCCGACGACGGGGGTTTTCGACCCGTCGAACGGCTACCTCTACGTGCCCGCCACGGGGGCCACTCTCGAATCCCATGTCACGGTGATCAACACGGCGACCAACACCGTCGTGACAACGATCCCCGTGGGCGCCTTCCCCAATACCCCCGCGTACGACCCTGCGGACGGCGACATCTACGTGCCGAACACGTACTCATCGAACAATCTCAGCATTATCGACGCTTCGACCAACAAGGTCGTAGGTTCCATCCCGATCACTTTCCCGGAGAGCAGCACCATCACGCAGGAAGACCTCCTGACCGAATCTCCGGTCTACGACCCGATCACTCAGGCGGTTTACCAACCCGACACAGGGAACGCGACCCTGACCGAGATCAGGGGCACGACGTTCGTCCGGAACTACACCGTGGGCGCCGGCCCGCAAACCCCCGCGGTCGACCCGTTGAACGGGAACCTGTTCGTGCCGATCGCGTTCGTCAGCACCGGGCTTTTCGGCTCCGCGAACGACTCCGTATCGATCGTGAACGTGACGTCGAACGTCGTGACCAACGTCACGGTGGGCGAAAGCCCCGAAACCCCCGTGTACGACCCCGTGAACAATGAGATGTACGTTTCGTGCCAGGTTCCCTCCAGCAGCTACGGGGTCGTCACTGCCCTCAACGCGACCACGGGACAAGTGATCGCCACGATCAATGTGGGCGAGACCCCTCTACCTCCGGCGTTCGATAGCGAGAACGACGAGCTGTACGTCCCCAACTTCATCAGCAACAATGTCAGCGTGATCGCCGCGGGTGTCTATACCGGATCCGGCTCGGGAGGCGGGCCCGGAGGTTCGGGCGGAAGTGCCACTCCGGCCTTCTTGGGTCTACCGGGTGACGATGGTTACTTCCTTTTGGGAGGGGTCGCCGCCGCGGTGGTAGTGGTCGCGGCCTCGGTCCTTTACGTACGAGGTCACCGACCTTCGAAGGACTCGGGCGGGGTAACGCCGTGGGCCTCACCGCCGCCGACCGGAGCTTGGACCCCTCCGCCCCCTCCACCTCCGCCACCTCCTCCGCTCCCGCCGCCCCCTCCTCCGTGAACCCGGGGCCAACGAGTTCGCCGAGGAACGGCCCCTAAGAGTGGGGGGGAGTCCGCCCGGGGTATCCTGCTGCTCACCCGGCGCTTTGCGGAAGCGACGCCGGGGCGGCCCCTCGAGGTGGCGCCCTCCACCGTTCCGGCGGCGCGTACGCGGTTCGGAGCCTCAGGAAGAACCAGACCGCGGCGATCACAAGCGGGACGTTGTAGGGGAGCCCGATGGTGAGGAGGAGCCCGAACGCCGATTGCCAGATGACGAACCCGAAGGCGAGAGTGACCAGAACGTACTCGTTGCGGCTCTGCCCTATCCCTCGGCGGAGGATCTCGAGGAGGACCACCAAGAAGGCGATCTCGACCGACACCACTGCGACGGCGGGCACTCGGAGATACGCTCCTCCGTACTCGAGGAGGAAGAGGACCGGGAACACCGCGAACCCCATGGTCCCCGCCGAGAAGGCGGTCAACGTTGGCCCCGGGCGGTACGGCCGTCCGAGTTTCGCCGGGATACGGTAGGCCAGGGTCACGAGTACGGCGATAGTGATGAGACTCCCGAAGAGGAGCGGGATCCCCATCCAGAACCCGAACGACCCGTACACGATCACGGTCTCGAGCGAAGTCGAACCGGCGAGGGAGAGAAGCGCTACGACGACCCGCGCCGGCCCACCAAGGAACGTCGCCGGGTGCTGGGAAGGGCGAGTCCGAGCAGCACGATCGGCAGCCCGATCGAATAGATCATGTGGAAGGCGAGCACGCCGGTCGCCCAGACCCAATTCACCCCGGCGAAGCGGCCGAACGTTCCGAGGACCCCGTCCGCACCGTGATTCGAATTGAAGAGCGTGTTGTCGCCGAGACCTTCCTCGGTGATCCCGTAGGCCAGTCCCAGGAGGGCGACCGAGCCCCACCCTTTGTGCCAGCGCAGGACCGCTTCTCGAATGAGGAGGGCGCCCGCGGTGTACTGGCCGACGTTGATGGCCAACTGTAGGAAGAACCACGCTGGATTCACCGCGAGATTGAGGATTGGGCTCGATGTGGAGAGATACTCCGGGAGCCCGGGCGTGAGCAGCGCGAGACAGAGGATCGGGTGGGCCCGGAAGAAGGCCATCGCTCGCGCCCCGACCGAGAGCTGGGGCGGAAGGAAAGGATCACCGCCCGACACTGGTGAGGGGCTGGAAACCGAGACCACGGTCTTCGAGGTCATGGCGTGGTTCGCTACATCAAGTAGAGGTTCCGACCGAGAGCCTGCGCCGTGCCATCCCCCGTGCCGCGGAGAGGGTCCCCCTCACGACTCGACCCCTGTCCGCGGGTATATACAGCCGTAATCCCGTAGCGTTGTCGACATGTCCCTGGGACCCTCGGCGGCCCATGGCTTGATCCCCGAGCTGATTCAACGCCCCACGAGCGTTCTCCTCCACGGCTCGAGCCGGCCGCTCCTGAACTGGGTGATGTACGCGCTGCTCGACCGATCGCAGCCGAACTTTTGGTGGACGGACGTACGATTGAAGGAGGAGCGTCTCGACCCCCTCGACCCGCTCGCGCGCCACGTGCTGCCCGAAGACCGGCTCAGCATCATCGAACCAGCAACGTTGCAGCGAAGTCCCGAGCCCGGTGACGCGTTCTCGACCATGATCCATTCGGACGAGCCCGCCGAGTCGCTGCAACGCGCGATGGAATTCCTTCAGCTCCCCGCCCACACCCAGGAACGGATCTCCCGGGCCCCGCTCGGGAAACGCCCCGCCCAGTTCGCCCTGTCGAACTGTCATCGACTGGCGGCCATTTTCCCGGCCAACTCCATTCAACCCACCCTCCGGGCCATCCTGACCTCGGGAGTCACTCTCGTGATGACGTGGGCGGATGCGCTGCCGGCGGCCGCTCAATTGTTCGATTTGGTCGTCGGGGTCGAGGGCTCCAGCCCCGCGGTTTGGAAGGATGCCGTGCTGAAGTGCGAACTCGGAAGGTCGGAAGGGTTGGTCCGGGCGGGAAGTCGACTGCGCTTGGGCGACCTCCGCTCCGTCGCCGACGTCCTCGAACCGATGGGGTTGTCCCGTATCTAGGCTCGGCTCGCTCCCGGAGAGCTTCGGTCCGCGGGGAATTCGATTTCGGCCGGTCGGTCCTTCGGGATGAAGTCGCCGGAATTCGGGCGGGTGACGAGAGCGTACCACGGAGCGAGGACGTCGACGAGCGCGCCGACCAGACCGTTCGCAAGGAACCGGGGGATCGAGATGGCGCGCTCGAGGTAGTGAGCGTGGAGTCGATATCCTTCGACGTACGCGAGGATCATGGAGACCCAGATGAATCCCGTGAACACGCTCGTGACGACCAAGAGAGGTCCGTAGCGGAGCTCAATGCTCGCGACGAGGATGGCGACCGAGGGGAGCGCGGAGAACCACGATAGCCCCGAGTACGCGACGGTGAGCCGTCGGCGCCGGGGCAGCTCGTGACAGTGAAGGACCGCGAACATCACCCCGTGCATCCAGCGACGCCGCTGACGAAGTTGGTCGCGCAGCGAGAACGCGCCCTTCTCGTAGGCGAAGCCCCTGAGGAGCCCGAACACCGAGCCGTAGCGCGCGCGAACGCGGATCTCGAACATGAGATCCTCGGAGGGAGCGTATCCTCGGGAGTCCCAGCCGACCGAATCCTCGATATCGGCGCGGACCAGGAAATGAGAGCCGTGGAACCCGGCGGTCGGGTTCCCGGGCATCGTCATCGAATCGAGCACCCTCAGGTCGTCGTACGACCGAGTGAGTTCCTGAACATGGCTCGGTGAGCCCCGCCAGTCGATCGGGTAGAGGATGATGCCGGCGCCGACCAGCGTCCGTCCGTCGAGCACGAAATCGGAGATCCCTCGGAGCGTGTCCTGGCCGACGCAGGTTTCCTCGTCTTGGTGATAAACCCAGACCTCCGGCACCGAGAGCCCAAGACAAGCGCGCTCGTCGCTGGCATACTGAAGTGCCCGCGCCTTGCCGGTCGTTCCGAGCGAGGTCCGATAGAGGGCCGGCACGATCAGGAGCCGGGCGCCGGCCCGTTCGAGACGATCGTAGACTTCGGGGGCACTCCAATATCCCTCCGGTTCCACGACCAACCACAGCAGGTACCGAAAGCCGAGCCTCGGCGTGTTCCGCATCCAGTACAGCACGGACCGGGCGGTCGCGTCCAGGGCACGGGCGTTCTTTCCGATCGCCGTCACCTGGAAGAGGACGGTGGGCTGCCTCACGTCTCCTCCGAGAGCTCGAGCCGGTTCTCTCGGAGAACCCGCTGCGTCCCGCGGAAGGCCGCAACGAAGAACGGAACCGGGACCATCCAGACGAGGGGCAAGGCGGCGAGCCAGATCGGGGGAACGGGCTCGTGGGCCTGGAGCGTGAGCCACAGGAGACTGGAACTGATGGCGACCGCGGCCGCGACCGTGCCCCAGCCTAGAGCGAGACGACGATCATGGAGCTTCGAAACCGTACGGTTGTATCGCTCCACGGTGAAGTCTTCGAACGAACCCGTGAGGGGAGGGATCGATGCGTCGGGCGGGATCACTGCTTTGGAAGCGAGGGGGGCGGGCGGAGGCACGACCGAATGTTCCCCCGACAACGGATGGGGTGTGGGGACCCGCCACGATACGCCTTCACCCGCGCCTTCATCCCAAGGGTTCGACTGGATGAAGCCGAGCTCGGTCGAAGCCCGGTCGATCTCGCGGTCCACCAACGCGAGGGCGTGCCGAAGTCCCGCCAGCTCTTCCCCGACCCCTTGCGATTGGGCCACGAGTTCGCTCATGGCGGTCCGCGCTACGGTGATTCGTTCCTCGAGGTACGGGCTCGGCTCGCCCCATTGTGCGGAATGGGTGCCTTCCGGGGCTTCGTTCGGAGCCTCGGGCGGCTCCTCCGTCCGGGGCAGAGGATTGGCCGCTCGGCGCGGTGCCAGTTCGTCGCGAAGTCGGTCGAGTTCCCGTAGTACATACTCGTCTTCACCGTCCGCGCGCGAGTAGCGCGATAGGGTCGGCGGGGTCGGAGACCCCGAGTCCTGTTCGTCTTCGGACCCGCCCGGATCTAGGGTGAAATCGGACGTCCGATGACGACCCTCTTCCTCCTCGCGAGTTTCCGGGGGACGACCGGTCTCGTCACCGGACGTAGCCTCGGCCCGGCGGGAACGATCGGGTCGATTGGGAGGCGACTCGCCGGGCTGTGACAACATGAATCGCTCGCAGTTTTCCCTTTAATGCTATTCCTTGGACGGGCAAGCCTCGTCACACCCTCCGGAGTTGGGCAGCCGACTCTCCCACCGACCGCCGCGGAGGTAATGAATCCGGCCCGTTTCGAGGGCGCGTTGCCCGACGCCGAAAGCCCCCCTCCGCGAGTCGCGTCGCTCGGACGGCTCCCGTTTTCTCTATCGGCGGACGAACTGCGCCAGCGCGGCGCCGAGATCCTAGTGGAGGAGCGCCGTCAACTCGCGGACCTCGCGTCGCGGTCCGGCAGCGCCAGCATCGCGAGCTTCCTCGAGCCTCTCAACCGGATCCTCGTGGCCGCAGCGGACGTAGGAGCCCACGGGGGTCTCCTCTTCCAAGCCCATCCGAGCCCCGAGATACGGGAGGCCGGGCGGGAGCTCTCCGAGGATTCGGACCGTTTCTTCAACGAGTTTCGGCTGAACGAGGCGGTCTATCGCCACCTACGTTCGATCGACCTCTCGGACCAGGACCCAACGACCCGCTGGGGGCTCGAGAGGTTGCTGAAGGAGATGCGACGTGCGGGCGTGGAGCAACCCGTCCCCCGGCGGAAGGAGATCGTCGGCCTCGCGAACGAACTCGACCAGGTCGAGAACGAGTTCAGCGCGAACATCTCCTCGGCCGTGCGATCGGTGGTGACAGAAGGCACGGAGCCACTCCGTGGTCTTCCCGTGGATTTCATCGCGGCGCACGCGCCGAGCGCGGACGGGAAGATACGGATCACGACGAAGTACCCCGACGTCTTCCCGGTCCTGAGCTACGCCGACGACTCCGACCTGCGTCGCCGCCTCTACTACGAATTCATGAACGTCGCGGCGCCCGAGAATCTCCGTGTGCTCCACGACCTGCTCGTAGGGCGCCGGAAGTTCGTCCGCCTGCTCGGATACTCCGACTTCGCCCAGTATGCCGTCGAGAACAAGATGAGCGAGCGCCCCGAGGTCGTCGAGACCTTCCTCGACCGGGTAAGAAACCTTGTCCGGGAGCCCTCCCGCCAAGAGATGGCACGATTACTCGCGAGGAAGCGGAAGGACCATCCGGAGGCGACGCGGCTCGAGGATTGGGACGGCCCGCTCGTAGCCGCCGGCTACTATGGCACCAAGATCCGCGAGGAGGAGTACGGGTCGACGCGCGACGGCTTCGAGCGTACCTGCCGTACACCGCGGTGCGCGACGGGCTCTTCGACCTGTGCCGAGAGCTGTTCGGTCTCGAGTTTCGGCGTGACCGCACTCCCGAGCTATGGCACCCGACCGTCGAAGCGTACGATGTTGGGCGGAAGGGCGACCCCATGGGCCGGTCCTACTTCGACTTCGTGCCCCGACCCGGAAAATTCGCTCACGCGGCCCACTTCACCGTGCGCACCGGCGTGATGGGGGGTGGCCTCCCCCAGGGGGCGCTGATCTGCAACTTCCTCGACGATAAGACCCCCGTCGAGGAAGCGCGCATGGAGTACCGGGACGTCGTGACCTTCTTCCACGAGTTCGGCCACCTGCTCCACCACCTCCTCTCCGGCCACGGTCGTTGGATCTACAGCGGAATGGGGTCCGTGGAGCGCGATTTCATCGAAGCGCCGTCCCAGCTGTTCGAGGAGTGGGCGCGGGACCCGACGACCCTCGAGCGGTTCGCAAGGAATCCCGACACCGGCGAGTCCATCCCGACGGCCCTGGTGGCCCGCTTGAAGGAATCGGAAGCCATGGGACGCGCGTCGTTTGTCCTCCGTCAATCCGGGCTCGCGAGCGTTTCGTTGGAAGCCCACCTTCGCGACCCGAACGAATTCGTTGCCTCCGAGCTCTACCGAGAGATCTTCTCGAAGCAGGTGGGCGTTCCGGTCGATCCGGAGTATCACCCCATGGCGAGCTTCGGCCACCTGACCGGCTACTCCGCGTTCTACTACACGTACCTCTGGTCGGCCGTGATCGCACGGGATCTCCTGACCCCGTTCGAGGCGAAGGGGTCGCTCACCGACCGGGCCCTCGCCGAGCGTTATGCCAACGAGGTGCTCGCGCCGGGCGGGAGCCGGCCGGCGGCCGAGCTCGTGAGTAACTTCTTGGGCCGGGAATACAACTTCGACGCTTTCAGCCGTTGGGCCCTCGCGGGCACGAAGCCCGCCTGAGCTCGGCCCGAGGAGATTCGGAGCCGCGACCCCCGAGGCTCGGGGTTACTTCGAGGAAGTCGCCTGCTTGAGCTCGTGGCGCGCGAGATAGCTGCGGCCCAGGACGAATCCGATCCCGGCACCGATCACGCCGCCGACGATGATCCCGATGATGAGGTACTCGAGCGCCGGCAGCAGGTCGCTCATGTCGAGGTAGGCGATCTGCTGAAGGAAGATCACGATGACGATACCGAGCACGACCCCGCAGGAGGCGCCGTGGGACGTGGCGCTCACGAGCTGCCTCCTGGCGGCGGGGTCTCCGCCGCAGCCGGCTCGGCCGTGGGTGGAGACTCGGTCGGCGGGGTCGATGGCGGTGAAGTCGACGGCGGCGGGGTCGAAGGTGGCGAGCCCGCGAGCTTGCGGCCCAGCGCGGCGTAGCGACCGGACCGGACGAGCGCGTAGATCTCGTAGATCGCGATGATCAGGAGCACGATCGGAATGGCCGCCACGAAGCCGAACAGCGCGTTCGCTCGAACGTAGAAGTTCTCGCTGAACAGCGTCGTTTGGTTCGGGGAGAGGAAGCTCGCGGTGATCTTGTACACGCCTTCGAGGACGTACGCGATCGAGAGAGGAGTCCAGGTCAGCGGAATGCTCCCGTTCGCGCTCGCGATGGGGTTGTTGACGGTCTGGGTCCGGGTCGTGACGGCGAAGCCGAAATAGAACATCTGCAGCTGGGCGCTACCCACGGTGACTTTGGCCGAGGAACCCGTGGCCCAGTTGAACAAGACGCTGGCCGAGGTCGTGAAATCGATGCCCAACGCGGAGGACGAGGTCGAAGCGGTCTGGACGTCGACGTTGTTCCAGGTTACGGACCATGCGGCCGCGGCAAAGGGTTCGGCCCCGGAGGGCTGGGAGGCGGGGCTCGCCCTCGCCGGAACCGGCACGCTCACGAGGAGGGCAACGACCGCCATCGCGAGGAACGCGCCCACGAGCCCCGCACGCCCGGCCGCCCGGCGAAGGAAACGCATGTCCTCCGCACGGAGCTCGGGTTTATCAACCCATGCTTACGAGGTGTCCGAAGTCCGCTGAACTTCCGCTGGGTCCTAGGTCGGGGCAGGCGCGCCCCCGAAGGTGGCCCGGAATCGTTCGAGGTCCTCGGTCTTCATCAACGACGGGGCGAGGTAGACCCAGATCCGAGCGTCGTTCTCGCGCGCCAATCGGTCGAATTGCACGAGGCCGTTGAGGACGACATCGGCACCGTGGAGGCGGACCAGATACTCCACCCCTTCGAGGAAGAACGCCGTCACCTGTTCCTCGAGCAACTTCTTAGTGAGGAAGCTCCACGCACCCTCGAGATCCGAGGGACGAAGTGCCGGCCCCCGTCCGATGTTCGTCAACCAGAACACCTCGACCGGCCGCGACCCGACCCGGGCCCGGATCCGCTCAGGAGACTCGCGAACGACGCACACGCCGTGGTGGCCCGCGGACGCCGCTTCGAGAAATCCGCTGAGCGACGAGACGAGCGAATCGCCGACCATGAGTTCGATCCCCGAGGGGGGAGCCGCGGGTTCCGGTTCGATCGGTTCGGAAAGAATGGTCGGAGGGACGGTGGTCCCCGCGTCGGTCGACGGCGTCGCGGCTTCCAAGGGCGCCGCCGGAGCGACTTCGCTCGCACCAAGTTCGGTTTCAAGGGGCGGCAACGGTCGGACCATCTCCGGCGGAGGAACCACCGGGGGACTAACTTCGGATTCCGGAGGGACCGGTGGGGCCGCCTCGATCGGCGAGAGGACCGAGGGAGAATCTCCTTCGAGGGGTTTGTCGGTCGAGGATTCTTCGGGCGATGGCAGCTCCTCGGGGATAGGCGGGATGGTTTCTCGGACCGGCTCGGGAGGTTCCTCCGGGGGTGGCGTCTCGCCGGGCGTCGACGGAGTCTCCAGGACGTTCGGAACCGAGGGTGTTTCAGGCGGGCTGAGGTCAGGGGGCGAGTCCCTCTCGGTCGGCTCGTTCATGACCGGTTCCGGAGAAGCCAGTTCGGGCGGGGGAGTCTCCAGTGTCGCGCGCACGGAGTCGACCGACTCGGGGGGAACCGGCTCGGGGACGACCAGCTCAGTCGGTAACGGTCCGGGCACAGCCGACTCCACCGGAGCCCGTTCGGGGGTCGCGGGTTCCGGGACGAGGGGTTCGGAATCGGCAGCGACCTGGTCCGAAGGAATGCTAGGTCCCTCCGTCCCCTCAACCTCCTGAGTGCCTTCGGGGGGCAGTGGGGGGATGGGAGCGGTCTCCTCCTCCGAGGGAGTCTCGAGTTCGGGCATCGGATTCTCGGGAGGTTCGGCCGGCTCGCTGGCCGGCGAGAGTTCCATTTCTGCGATCGAAGACGCCGGTGGGATGATGTCCGTTGGTCCCGGAGTTTCTTCCATCAACGGAGCGGGGGCCGTCGATTCGGCCACCTCGGTCGGGGCCATTGGAACGGGAGCCTCGAGGTCCACCTCCGGGGATGGCATGACCGGTTCTGGAGGTGCACTCGCGTCGGGGATCTCCCCCTCCGGAGCTGCGGCAAGGTCAGCTTCCTCGTGGACCTCCGGGCCCGCCACATCCACTGCCGGGGGGGCTGTCTCGATCGCGAGGTCATCTGCCTTCGGCGATGGGAGAGCGGTGGCACCGATCGGTTGCGCAATCTCGTTTCGAACGGGGGGAGGGACCGGTTCCGAGGAAGGGGGCGTTTCGGCCATCGCGGGAACGGGACTCTCGATTCGGAGGCCTTCTAGCGCCCCGAAGTCTCGACTCGCTTCCGTCGCGGGCTCGGCCACAGGGCGAGCCCGGAACTCCGGGGCGGCGGCCCGGATCGCCCTGACCGGCGGTGGGCGGGTCCGTCGGGTCGAAGCCGGCGGGATGATCCCGCCGAGCTTCGAGAACACGGCCTCGGCGACCGGCCCGCCGAAGCCCGGGAGTTCGGACACCGTCTCGAACGATGCATGGCGCAGGTCGTCGACGCTGTGGATGCCCTGCTCCCACGCACCCGCGACCTTCGACGGGCCGAGGAGGGGAACGCCGAGAATGTCATCCAGCTCCTGGCCCAGGGCTCGAACCGCCTCCTCGTGGGCCACGAATTTCTCGTCCGAGTAGTCGAATTCCTCGGGAATCGCTGCGGTCGACGTCGAGACCCGCTCCATCCGGACGCGCGCCCGTGGCCGCTTCTCGTGTCGGGGCGGGAGCGGAAGGTCGGGAATATGGATCCACCATCGGTCCCCCGTTCGTGTGCGTCCGGTCATCGAGTCCGGTGGGATCGCTCCCTCCGATTTCTCGACGACCCGGAGCTCCCGAAGTCCCAGGTAGCGGGCGATCGGCTCCGCGGCGGCCCGAAGCTCCGGAGCGAGGGGGTCGTGGGCGGTGACGAGAGCGACGCGCGTCGGCGTACCCGAAGTCGCGCCCGCCGAGCGGAGCCTCCGCTCGATGCGACGCACGAGCCAGAACGCGTCCCCGGAGAGCGGTGGAGCTCGCGCCCGTGCGAAATCCGCGCCGGCCGGAAGTTCGAGGTACAGCTCCCCGAGTGAGCACGGCACGGGAACGACCCGATCGGGCAGCGTGTCGGAGAGAGCCACCATGTTCGGGAAGATCCGACGCGGCAGCCCATTGATCACGACCGTGAGCTCCTCGTGCCCCGCCGCCGTCTCCCACCGGCGCGGCGCCATCCGCGACAGCAGGTGGACGATCTGCGAAGCCTGGGAAGGGTAGGCCTTCTGGATCTCCGCCTCGATCGGGCGGATCGTGCGCTGGCGGCCGGTCCAAGGCTCGCGCGGCGACGCGACCTCGAATCGTTGGACCCCGGCGAGGCGGGCGAGGGTCTCTTTCTCCGCCCGGAGCTTGTCGCCCACGTCGTCGGCCGAAACGACCAGAACGAGCGACGGTAGGACGGTTGTCCGAGGCACCGCGAGCGACCGCCGGAATCGATCGACACTGTGCAGCACCTTCCACCAACGGTCCCAGGCGGCGACCAATTCGTCGTTGAGCAGGGCCCGATCGAGACCGGCCATCGGTTGCTCGAAGACGCTGGTCCTTTCGGCAGCGAGGGCACGGTGCATCGCTTCCGAAGTGAACGGGAGGATGGGTGCGAGGACCTCCGAGAGGCCCCGTAGGAGATGGGCGAGCGTCCGGAGGGCCGCCCGCTTGGTGGTCGGGGTCCCCGCCAACGCGAGACGCGGGGCGACGAGCGCCCGGTACTCCACGAGGTCGTTATCGAGGAATCGGAACGCACGGCGGTGCACGAGCGCCGGCGCCCAGTGGTCGTAGTGAGCGAGCGCGAGGGTCCGGGTGCGTTCCCATCGCGCGAGGATCGCGCGATCCTCTACCTCGAGGTCCCCGAGGAACCCTCCGATCGGCCGCGCGAACGCCGCCAGTATCGAGGGGTCGCACATCCCGAGCACCTCCTGGGAGAGCACCCACCAGCGCCGGATCCGGTCGGATTCCTGACGACACCGCTCCGCGAAACTTCCCCGAGGGCAATCCGAGAGTCCGGTGCGGATGAACGCCGCGCGAACGGCATCCGCGCCGAAGCTGACCACGAGCTCGGGAGCGTCGTTCGCCGCGACCGTCGGGATGACGGTCAGGTTCACCTCGCCGACGAAGCCCTGCACTCCCGAGAGTGCGGCCAGGTGATTGACGAGCGAGGGGACGCGTCGGCGTTGCCCTACGTACAGATGGACCGAGTCCCCGTCGGGAAAGGGGTCAAAACGGGCCCAAGCCGAGAAGGCTCCGCCGCTCGAGGGAAGGAGTCGCCGCTGGATGATCGTCCGTTGACCGCCGCACGGGCAGGCCACGGGGCCGTCCGGCGCTGCGAGTCGATCGCATCGTGCGCATTCGAGCAGAGCCACTGCGGTGGGGTCCTCGCTGGTGAGCGCTTCGCTGACGGGCCACGGAGCGACCTCCGCGAGGTCCGGGAGCGTCTCCTCGGGCAGAAGGCGAGAGAAGAGTTCTCGACGTTCGGGAGGAAGATGGGAAGGTTCGAGGCACCAGGCGCGACCGGGGGCCCACAGGAGCGACGTACCGCATATCGCGCACCGGGGAACTCCCCGCTTCACGCGCAATCGCGCGAGCAAGGCACCCGCTTCCGAAAGGTCGCGCAGGACGAATTCGTTGGCGCTCTCGAGGTCGAGGCCCGCGTACTTGTGGAGGAGCGTGAAGTCGAGCGTTCCCTTCGGGGTGACGAGGGGCCAACCGGTGACACCGGTCCGGGCCGCGATCCGGCCATCGGTAGGCCCGTGGCCGGGCACGAGGGGAACGATGCCGGTGCCGGTGTCGGTCACATCGGACGCCCCGAGGATGGTGCCGCCCGGGGCGGCCAGGTCTCCGCCGATCGGAAACTCATGGCGTAGGGGATAGGAATAGGCCGTTCCCTGGAACGCGCGCCCGGGATGCTCCTCGACGATCTCGAGCGAAGCTTCCGGGATCCAGGTACGGAGACGGTCCAGGGACGATTTCGAGGTGAGGACCAACTCTCGGTCGTCCCGCCGTCGATAGCCCGCGATCACGTACGTGAGGTCCGGGTTCACGAGGAGCGCGCTCGTGCCGAGGAGCTTCCACGGGACATCGACCCAAACGAGGACGTTGACGGTCAGGTCCTTGAGCCGCACCGGAAAGCGTACGAGGAACGTGTCGCCCTCTCGTTCCTCGTAGATGATGCGTTCGGGACTTCGCGGCGACCCGCACGAGGGGCACATGCGGAAAGCACCGTCGCGGGTGACCAGAATCCCCTTCGCCGCGAGTCGGCCGACGATCGCCTGGACACCGGCGTGTCGGTCCTCCGAATCCCACGGAGTTGCGCCGTCTCCTCCGGTCCAGACGCCCAGCGCGGTCAGAAGCGCGGGTACGGCCGAGGTCGCCGTCGGTCCCGCTCCCGTGCCCTGGCGCAGGGTCGCCACCGCGCGCCGGCCGACGAGCTCGAGGTATCGGGCGTCGACGTCGGCGACCACCGCTCGGTGAGCTACCAGGGAAGGGAAGTCGCCCTGGGTCCACGCTCCGACATACTGCCGGACCGCGGGTCCGCTCGGGGGGCCGAGCACCCCACCCGCCGGGGGCAGCCGCCGTCCCCTCCAGAGGGTGAGGACGTCCCCTTCGACCGAATGTGCGTTGTAATCGGGAGGGACCGTGTCCATATCGATAGATCGTTCCCTATCGATAGGATACCGGTTCGCGGGATTAAACCCTCGTCGGGGAAACCGGTGGCCGAGAAGCCCCCCGACCGGGGGAACTCTTATCCTCCCGCAAATCTGCCCGCCACCCGAGGAACGACCCGATGGCCTGGAGCACGCAGGAAGTCCGTGAGCTCAAAGAGGGCCGTTACATGCTCATCGACGAGGAGCCCTGTCGAATTCTGAGCATCCAGACCTCCAAGCCAGGGAAACACGGCGAGGCGAAAGCGCGGATCGACGCAGTCGGACTCTTCGATGGCTCCAAGCGCAGTGTCGTCTACCCCGTGAAGCACAAGGTCCAAGTGCCGTTGATCGGGAAGCGGCAGGCCCAGGTCCTCTCCATGACCGACGCCGAGGTCCAATTGATGGACCTCGAGTCCTACGAGACATTCAGCCTCCCGCTCGACGCCGAGACCAAGACGCAGGTCGCTCCGGGCGCCGAGGTCCAGTACCTCGACGCGATGGGAAAACGGCGGATTACCCGCACCTAGACCCATCCTCCGGGAGTCGCCGAGGAGAACGGCGCCCACCTCGCTTCATTAATAAGGAGGACCGGGCATGAAACCGGTGTCCGAAGCGTGCGAAAGCCGCGGTCGGGTCGGCTCAGTTTAGGGGGGTGGTCGCACGACAGGTCCGGGCGGATTGGGGTCCGTATCGTCGTCCCGCCTCACCCGCATCCTCCAAGAAAAGGCCGAAGCGCTGAAGAAACAGCGGCAAACGGCCGAAGCGACGCTGAAGGATATCGACGATCAGATCGCGATGCTGGACCAGCTCGGCATCGCTCCGCCGGAAGCGCACGAACGCCAAGTGGCCCTGCGCGAGCTCGCCCGCCGCGCCGACTGGAACGGCGTGGAGAGTCAGTCCAAGGCCATGACCGATTACCTCTCGAAGACCGTTCCCACGACCATCCAGGAACGTCGAACCCGGACGGCCGAATCGGTGCGCCGGTTCTCCGGCCTCGGGCTCGTGGTCCCGGCGGAGGTCAACACGGAGCTCGCCGCGCTCGCCCATCCTCCTGAGGGCGAAGCGTGGTCGGCGACCGTGGCGCGGCTCGCTCACGTGGAAGAGGCGCTCCACACGTCGGAGATGGCCCACGTCAATGAGGTCCGGGAGCGAGCCCTCGCGGTCGCCACCTGGGCGGGCCTGACCGGGGCCCGTCGGAGCGAGTTCGAAAAGCGTCTCGACGACGCGCTGCTCCCCGTCAAGGAGGACCGTCTCGCCGAAGCGTTCGAGGGGGTGGACCGACTGCTCCGGACCGGCCTCCCCGAATCCGCCGGCCGCCGCCAGAAGGTCCAGGACGAGGGCACGCGGCTCGTCGCGGCGGCCAAGGAGTTCGGCGCCCCGACCTCGCATCTGGAAGCGGCGCTCACGGCGGGGGCCGACGCGGCTCCGGACCGGTGGCCCGACGTCGTCCCCACGGCCGAAGTCGCGATCCGGGAGGTGGGCGAAGCGCTCCGCGAGCGCTGCGTCCAGATCCTCGAGGCGCTGCGCACCTCCCTCGATTCGACCCGGGAGTACGGGTGGACCCCTCCTCCGCTCGCCTCGCCGTCGACGACGCCTTGTCCCGCATTCGAACTTCACCCGCACTCGAGATCGGTCCGATCTTCCTCGAGGCCCGTCGGGCCGCCGAGGAGCCGATCGTCACCGTCGTCGCCGGACTTCTCGACGAGGCCCGGCCCCGGATCGCGGACGCCCGTCGATTGGGCCGCGACCCCAGCGAAGTGTTCGCCGCGATGAACCGGGCGCGCGAGGCGCTTCGCCTCAAGATCTACTCGGAGGCCTTCGCCGCGAGCCAAGAGGCCCTCGACAAGGTCAGCCGGCTCACGGACGAGCTCGACACCGCGCGCGACGAGCTCCAATCGCTCGAGGAGATGGCCGCTCGATTCCGAAAGACCGGCTTCTCGGTCGAACCGTTCGACCCCTCGCTCATCCGCATCCGAGCTTCGCTCGACCGGGCCGAAGTGACGCAGGCCCGAGAACTGCTGAAGGACACGGTCGTCCACCTCGGGCGCGAAGCCCTCCAGTTCTTCGCCCAGCGCTGGGCGGGCCTCGACAAGGCCCGAGATTACGCGAGGGAACGCCAATTCCTCTCCCCCGACGCCGACCGGGACATGAACGAAGCACGCGAGCTTCTCGACAAGGGCGAGCTCGCGGAGAGCGCCGAGCGGATCTCCCGCGCCGAGACGGAGCTCCGCCGGGCGGCGACACCGTATGTGGCGCGCCGCGTGGAAGAGATGGAGCAGGGACTTTCCGATATTCCGGACGAGGCGTTGGTCGCCCCGGTCCGCCGACTCCTCGCGGACGCGGACGTGACCCTACGGGTCAAGCAGGACCTGATGGGCTCGATCGAAAGCCTGCGCCGGGCCGAACGTGAGTTCGGCGCAGTCGTCGCGGCGCACGCCTCCGCGCTGGTCGAGATCCTCGAGGCCGAGCGCGAGGTGCTCGAGACGATGGGCGGGCCGAGCGACGAGATCCAGCGGCAGATCGACGAGGTCCAGCAGATCTTCAACATGGGGGACTTCGTCAAGGCGTCGCGGGCCTCGCAGGAGATCCGCACCCGCGCCCAGCAGCAGCAGCTCCTGAGGAGCGAGGAGTCGGTCTCGCACGCCAAGCTCTCGCTCGTCGAGCTCGAGACGATGGGGTTCGACCTCACGAAGTTCCGTGGGCAGCTCGACGAAGCGCAGAGCGCGGCACGCGCGGCCCGATTCGCGGACGCCTACCGACTCGCGACGCGACTCGAAGAGTCCGCGCTGCGGGCCCGAGCCGCCGGACAAGCGATCCTCGAGGGGATCGCGCGCACGCAGGAAACCCTTGGACGCCTTCGCGAAGGCGGGGTCGACCCGAATCCGTTCTACGAGCCCCTGCGCAACGTTCGCCTCGCGTTCCAGAGCCTGGACTTCGACCGGGCCCACGCGACGCTCGAAGAGGTCGAGCACAAGCTCGGGGACGAGGCCGCGCGAGGCGAAACGACCCGGCTCCTCGGGGACGTGGAACACCTGATCGAGGACGGCCGCCGGCTCTCCTCCCCGATGGAACCGTTCCAGGCCCGCCTGGAGCAGCTTCGCACCGAAGCCGCGACCGCTCCTCCCGAGGCGACCCGGACCGGCGCCCGGCTCCTCCACGAGGAGCTCAACGCGATCATCCGGCCGATCCTGGACGAGAACCTTCGGGCCCTCGAACGCGACTTGGACATTGCGCGCTCCGCCGGGGTCGACCTCGACAAGATCCTCTTACCGCTCGGTGAAGCGCGCCGAAGGATCGCCCTTCCGGTGCCGATCGGCGCGGCGGCGCTGCTCGATGCTGCGCGCGCGGAATTCGTGTCGACGAGGGGCTTCGTCGAACACGCCGAACGGGTGGCCAAGCGGGCCCGCGAAGCCCTGGCCGAAGCGGACCTTCTCCACGTCCACACTCCCTCGCTGCGAGAACAGATGGAACGGATCGACAAGCTGCTCGCGGAGCGCCAGTACGCCCGCGTGGTCGAGCTCGGTGGTCCCCTCGAGCGGGAGCTGATCCAAGCGACCTACCAACACGTATCGAAGACCTTGGCGGGGTTCCAGGCGACCGTGACCCGGCTGCGCAAGGAAGGCATCGACACTTCGCTCGCCGAGAATCTCCTCCATCGGGCCCGCATGGCGCTCGACGAAGGACGCCCCGTCGAGGCCCTTCAGCTCGCGGGACAGAGCGAAGGCGAGCTCGAACGAGCGGACCTCCAGCGGCGCATCGCGGAAGGCTCGCTCGCGGCCGCCGAGGCATCCATCGGACGGGCCACCGTGGACGGCATATTGTCTCCCGTCGCCACCGAAGAGCTCGCCGCTGCGAAGCTGGCGTTCCAGGGCCACGAGTACCCCCCGGTCCTCGAGCACTCCCTCCTCGCCTCCGACGCGCTTGGTATCGCGCGCGAGGGTCACCGCCGAGCTCGGGACGCCCTTGCGGCGGCGGAACGACAGATTCGCGAGGCGTCCGACGTGGGCGCCGACACCGAGCCCGCGAGCCTGCGAGCCGGCGAAGCTCGCCAGCAGATCGACGCAGGGCTCTATCCCGACGCGACCCGAGTTGCTCGGGAAGCCACCGAGGAGGCTCGCTGGGCGATCGAGAGGCTCTTCGCGGGCCCGATCGGTGAGCTGCGCCGGAAACTCGATTCGGCCCGGCACGAGGGTCTCGGTGCCGAGGTCGACCCGATCGAGGCGATCCTCGGTGAGGCCGAGACCGCCCTCCGCGCCCGGGATTGGGGCCGCGTCAAGGAGGCCATCGCTCGGGGCGAGGCCGCTTGTGTCCGGATCATCGACGAGATCGTCGACGGCCGGTGGCGCGAAGTCGAGGCGGAGTATGTGCGCACTTCCGACGGCCCGCCGGCCGAGGTCGACCGGAGGTCGGAGGTCCGAGTCCAGCTGACGGCGCTCCGCGACCACCACGACTACGGTGCCGCGCTCGTCCTCGTACGCTCCGAACTCGAGCTCGCCCGCCAACGCCGCCGCGAGGACATCGAGCGACAGATGGCCGAGTTCAAAGATCGCCTCTGGGTCGGTGAGCGACTCGCCCTCGACACGACCCCGGTCATGCAAACCTTCAGCGAAGCCCGGGTGGCCCTCGATGCCGGCCGTCCGGACGAGGCCGAGGCACTACTGGCCCGGGCGACGAGCGCCCTCGAGCCGACGGTCCGCGAGCCGTACACCCGTCGGTGGCGCGAGCTTCAGACGGAGATCAATTTTGCCCAGGAGGGCCTGCACGTCAAGGTCGGGCCGATCCGGGAACGACTGCAGCAGGTCGAGGAGCTCGACCGTTCGGGCCAACTGCTCGACGCGGCCCGCCTCTTGCTCAAGACCGAGGAGGAGCTCAACCTGCGAAAGTCGCTCCATCGGGAGCTGATGAATCTCCACTACCTCATCGACGCCGCGCTCACGAAGGCCCACGAACTTCGGGTCGATACGTCCGAGGCACGGGCGCTGCTCGCGGAGTCCCTGAGGCTGCGAGAGACCGACTATTCCGCCGCGCTCGAGAAGGCGCGCGAGGCCCTACGCAAGTTGCAGAGCGCGGGTGTCGGAATGGTCGAGGGTGTCGTACCGCCGTCGCCGGCGGCGAACCCGTTCTGGCCTTTCCGACGGCCTCCGTCCGAGCCGTAATCGCCTACGCGGACGACAAGTAGCTGGTGCCGACGGGCGTCGGCGGAAGCCCCGCCGGCCCCCGCGGGGGTCCGAGAGGAAGGCGGTCGTACTCCACCGTGTGCTTGATACCTCTCCGACGGAGAAGGGTCGATACCTGCTCCGTGATCTGCACGACCTCCTGGCATCGGGCGGGCTTCGCAAAGTAGAACTCGGCGCGTCGTTCGTCCGCGATCGGGAAGATGAGGCGAAGGCCAAACGCATCCTGGCGGTTGTATCCCACCGGCTTTCGGTTGCCCTTGAGGTCCCTCAGGTTCTCGTCGAGGAGAACCTCCGGGAGGAGAGGGTCCGACTCCTTGACGAACGGACGGTTCATTTCGACGACCCGTTTGTGGATCTCGGGGTAGACGCGGACGAGGTCGCGGTACGACCGTTTCGGGTCCAAGAGGATGTGCCCGCTGCGCGCCTTGACCGGGGGAGTCACGACCAGGAATCGAACCCGGGGTCTTAGGGGCTTCGGGGTCCTCCCGCGACGCCCCGAACCACGGAAGTGGGGTCGATTTGGCGGTCCCCCTTCGGTACGTGACGTTCTCGGACCTGCGGATGAAATCCACCGCTCGGATGGCGTTTGGTCACTACTTTGGGGATGGGAGAGACGTGGGATCGCTAGTGGTTGGTCCCGGCGTCGAAAGGCTCAAAGAGGCTGCCCGCTACCGACTCCGGGCGCTCCCGTAGTCTAGTGGTCAAGGATAGAGGCCTCTCGAGCCTCTGACGCGGGTTCAAAACCGGCCGGCAACGACCGGCTGGGGAAACTCCCGCCGGGAGCACCTCGCCCGCCCTTCCGCGCTGACCGAGAACCCGCCCGAGGGCGGTCACTCTCGAAGACACGGGGTTCCCGGCGCCCCAATCCGTGCAATCGCCCCGACCTTCCCCAAGGGTGAGGTCCTTATCTGTGGGTCGCCGTTCGAACTATCCGTGGTAAACGATCCTCCCGCCGAGGAGCTCTTTCCGGGAGGCTTCGGCAAACCCTCCTCGGTCTTCATCTCGGGGAGCAGCCGCTCGTTGCTGAAGTGGTTCGCGTTCGCCTCGCTCGCACCGTACACCTCTCGGGTCTACTGGACCGACGTTCGCCTGCCGGGAGAGATTCTCGACCCTCTCGACCCGATGTCCATCCATGCCATTCCGGAAGAATCGGTGTACGTTCTCCTGCCCCGGGACCTTTCGCCGGACGACCAAGGAGCCCATCAGGCCGAAGTGGCCGCGGCCACCATGCTCCGGTCCGATGCCAGCGCGAACTCGATTGAGGGTCTCGTGGAGTTCCTCCGCATGCCGAGCCACGCCCAGAAGCTGATCTCGGCCACGGGCCGTCCGGGCGCACCCTCGATTCTTGTTACGGCCAATGCCCAGCGCCTCGCCTCGGCGTATCCGCAAGATCGCATTGCTCCGCTGATGCGCACTATGTTAGAATCCGGAACTTGCCAGGTCGCCCTTTGGGCCGAAGCCCCCACGACATTCACATCGATCTTCGATATCATTCTCCACGTGGAAGGAAACGGTTCGGCGGACTGGCGCAACGCGACCGTGCGATGCGAGAAGGGAATCTCCGCCGGACCGCTCGCGTCCGGACGGACCACCCGCCTCTCCGAGATAGGGTCGATCTCCGCGATACTCGAGAAGTCGGTCCCGACCCCCCCGAGGGGCCCGGGGTAACTTCCTCCGTCGCAACCCCGTACCAGCGTCGGTCCGACCCACGTCCCGCGCGATCTCACTCGCATCCCGATCTCGTACGGCTTCCACGGATAGGCCGCCATCGTCCGACCTTCGGGAGCGGGATTACGTTCGCTGAGGTTCGTGGAAACGAGTCCGCGGCTCACTCGCGGACCGATGACATTCTCGAGAAGCGAATCGAGATTCCGGGCCGCCGCCTAAAATACTCCCGTCCGTACGCAATCCGCACGCAAGCTTTGTACTGCCCCCACTGCGGTGCCCCGACCAGCGCCGACGCGCAATTCTGCCCGTTCTGCGGTACCACCATCCCGAGTGCCGCCCCCCCGCTCGCGTCGGCGGGTGGTGGAGGGCTGCCACCTCCCCTCTTCTCCGGCCCCGCGGCGGTCAACCCCCAACCAGCTCCGCTTCCTCGTCGCCGCCGTCGGCGTTTGGTCATCGCGGTCATCGTGGTCGTGGTGGTCCTGATCGTCGCCGTGGTCGCCGTCGATTTCTTCGAGATGCCACCGGTACAGGTCGCCTACGTCTTTGTTCTGGGCGCCCGACAATGTCTGCGGCTTGAACACGAACGCGATCGAGTTCCCCGGATACAACGGTTCGACCGGGGCCAGCCAGACGCTCGACTTCCTGATGCCGAACTACAATGACACGACCTGCACCGTCGTTTCGGCGACGACGAATTCGTCCGGATTCTCGCTTTCCGAAATTCAGGTGCCGCTCTCCATACCCGCTGGCGGCACCGTGTCGATGAACATCACGATCACTTCTCCCTCGTCGGATTTCTCGGGGAACATGAACCTCGTTCTCGGTTAGTTTCGGGCGAATCGAGTCCGCCAACGTTCTCCAACGCGACCCCGAGGGCCGGTTCCCCGCTCTTACCCGGAGGGGATCCGGGGTCGGATGCCTTCCGGGGTTTCGACGGTCCATTGATTCCTCGAGCAATGCTCGAGAATTCGATTGAGGCCCGCCAGCGAGATGCGGTGGCCCCGAGTCTCCAATTCGGCCAGGATCTTTCGTCGACGCATCGGTCCCGGAGTAGAACGAAGAAGGGAGAGCACTGCCTCGACGGACCCCGGAGGAATTCCCGCCATGCCGCGCTCAGGCCGCGCAGAGAATAGCCTCTCCGAGGCAGAAGGTGCGGACGACCGGCTGATTCCCGCGCACCGCGATCGTCACTAATCCGACGATCACCCTTGCGAGGATCGGCCCAGCGCTCTCCAACGGTCGATCCCGTCGCACACCAGACCGATGGCGAGGCCGAACACGAGGATCGCCATCAACGGGAAGACGTACATCCACCAGTACGAGAGCTGCCCGGGGAATCCTGCCCCGAAACAGGTGCCGACACCGAGCAGATACCCCCACTCGGGGAACACCACGGACGGAAGTGGCGAGAGGGCCGGGAGGCCGGGGACCGCATACCCGCTCTGGAGGGCCGGCGACGGGCCGGCGCAGTTGCAGTACCACGGGAACGCCGCGAGAACGAAGAAGATGGGAGCCACGTCCAACGGCAGTTGCGCGAGCATCGGGCCGAGCGAGTTCGGTAGGATGTGCCGAAGGAGGATGTGCCCCCGGGTCGCCCCCGACGCACGCGAGGCTTCAACGTACGGCTCGTGGGAAACCGCACGAGCGCGCTCGCGGACGGTGCGGGACATCGTGGGCCAGAGGACGAAACCGAAGACCCCGACGAAGGCCGGGAGACCGAGGTTCGGCGGGAGGACGATCGCGAGGCCCGCGAACGCGATGATGACGAGGATGAAGGAGGGAATCGCCCCGAGCGAGTCCCCCATGAACGTCACGACCCCGTCGAGAACCCCGCCCTCACGGGCTCCGGCGATCGCACCGAGGAAGAATCCGAGGAACACATCGATCGCGAGGATGCTCCCGACGATGGCCAGGTCCCAGGGAGTGGCCTGCCAGATCGCCCGGAACAGGTCGGTACCGAAACCTGGCAGGATGCCGAACGGGTGGGCCCAGGACGGTGCGATCGGAGCGTACGCGGGGATCCAGTCACGGTTGGTGGAGAGATGGTTGAGCGAACCCTGGAACTCCACGAGCGCCGATAGTCCCGCAATGACGTAGGCGAGCAGCAAGCCGACCCCGACCAGGAGACCGAGGCCGGGGGCCGGCGCCCCCATCGTTCCCGCAACGTGGGTTGGCGGAGGACCATCTGCGTCGCCGGAGCCGGATCGTCGGTCATCGAGCCAGCGCCCCACGCGGGTCGAGCCGGACCGCGATGATGTCGACGAGGAAGGTCCACGTGAGGACCACGATGGCGAGCAGGAACGCGAGCGCGTCGAGGGGGGTGAGGCCCTCGACCGCGTTCAGGGCGGACCCGCCCGGGGATAACAGCGCGAACACGAGATTTCCGAAACCGGCGTAATCCGCGAAAGCCGCCTCGACGGCGAACTGAACGCCGAGGTATTCGGGGATCGTGAGCGCGAAGACCAAGAGGAACGAGGGGGTCACCTGCTTCGCAGCATGGCGCCAGAGGAGGGTTCGTTCGGAGATCCCGCGGGAGCGGCCTCCGACGATGTACGGCTCCTCGCTGGCCGAGCGGACGATCGACCGAGCGTGACGGAAGAAGATGGCCACGTACGCGATCGCGACGACCGCCGCCTGGAGAAGGGTCTTCGTGAGCGAGATGAAGGCCACGTCCCACGCGTGATGGACGAGTGCATCGATCAGTGGGAATCCCGTCGGCCGGGTCACGGAATCATAGATGACCCAGGAAGGGTAGCCTCCCCGGTCGAGGAACCATGACGTCGACGGGATCAGACCCTGGTTCGGAAGGTCGTTGAGCCATCCGAGGTAACTGAAGAAGACGGCATTCACGACCAGCGTTCCGACCACGAAAACCGGGAGCAAAGCACCCGTGAGGGTGATGAAACGAGCCGGAACGTCCAGCCCGGGACGTCGGCTCCAACCCACGAGAAGGCTCACGGGGTAGGCCAGCGCCGCGGCGATCGGGAGGGAAAACAGCGCGAGTTGAATCGACGTCGGGATGTAGTATGCGTAGACCTGGAGCCATGGGATGTGAAAGCTCAGGAAGTCCGCTTGTCCCCAGTTTCCTGTAAAGTCGTTGACCAGTACCTGATAGAACCCTTGGAAGAAACCGCCGAACCCCACCGTGGTGCCCTGGGCCACCGTGAGCGGGATGGTGATGGCCGCATAGAGGACCAAGAGCACGAAGACGAGCTGGGCCGGGATCAGAGCCAGACGTCGCAGAACATACCGGTGGAACCCCGAGAGGCGTCGACGCCCCAGTTCGCCGGGCACGGACGGGTGGGGACTCCCCGGAAGACGCCGAGGGAATCCCGCGCCAGGAAGGGAAGCTTCTCGACGAGCTGCATCGGTAGGGATCCAACCCGGGGGGAGCGTCATGCCCGAAGCGTGTCTCTCTCCTTCGCTCGATGGCATCGGTTCTTCCGAACGGTCCGATTCTCGCCGATGGGGAGATCGAGGCGGATGGACGAGTCACCCTTCCTCGGTCGCGGTACTTCGGGTCGATACCCGGGTTCCCTGCCCTCGCGCGGGATGTCCGCCACTTGTCTTATAGTCGGTGGCGAGCGACGCTGGGCGGCGGGCACGAGGCCCGACGCACGCCTCGGACCTTCCCCGCGGGGAACCGGCGACTGACCGTCCCGCGGTGCGTGCGGAACTCCTCGGGGGGGCACGGTATTGTGCCTGCCGAGCTTGGGCTGTTCTGGTGGCGGCCGAAGTCGTCGTTATCGTGTCCGACGCCGACCCCGTGGCTCGAGGCGTTGCGGCCGAGTGGGGAACCCTGCCCTCCTCGGGAGACCACCTCGAGGGCGCGCCGTTACGTTACCTCACGGAGAAGGTGCTCGTGGTTCGTCGGCCGGGGCCGCATATCCATGACGAGGGCGTAGACCTCCTCCTGCCCTTGGCGGTTCGCCAAGCCCGACCTACCCTCGTCTTTCCGTCCATCCACCGGAGCGAGCGGAACGTTCCGTGCCTGACGGTGCACCCGCTCGGCAACCCGGGACCTCGCGCCGAGGTCGGTGGACGCCCTCGGACGCTGGTCCCGGCGGACCCGCGACGGATGGCCAGTGCGTTGCGCCTCCTCGACGAGGGCGCAACTCCCTTAGGATGGAGCGCGACCTACGAGGCGACCCACCACGGACCAGAAGTCGGCCTTCCCGCGTTCTTCATCGAGATCGGATACGGCGAGCTCACCGAGCCACCACCGACGGCCATTCGTGTCCTGGCCGACGTCATCGCCCGGATCGCCGTCGATCCCACGGATCGGGTCGCCCTCGGGATCGGGGGCGGCCACTACGTTCCGCACTTCACCGAGATCGCCCTGCGCCGATCCTGGGCCTTCGGACATCTCCTCTCGCGTCACGCCCTCGAAGAGCTCGACCGTGCGACGGCCCAGGAGGCATATTCGAAGACCGGAAAGGCCGAGGGGGTGGTGTACGCTCGCGCCGAGGACGCTCGCCACCCGGTGCTCGAGGGAGTCGGCCCTCGCCTGCGCGAACAGGATGCCCCGAATCGGCCTCGGGGCGCCGACCGAATTCCTACGGGCGGCGTTCGTTCGGCTTCTGGAACATGATAGCGCCCGACCGGTAGACCGCCTTACCGAGGCGCAAGGATTGGGTGGAGGCCACGCTCGGCGACCTCTCGGCCAGCATCAGGCTCTCGACGATCTGCCGGAAGAGCGCGCTCTGGTTGATCTCGGGATGGCGGTTGAGGAACTCGCTCTCTTCCGGAGTGATCGTGATGTTCTTTCGGGTCATTCCCTGAGGCATTGATTCCATCTTCGGTCGCGGCGCCATGATGGCCGAAACCGATTACACGTATAAGTGCGTATTGGTGGTGGGGTGGGGGCCCTCCCGCCCTCGCCCCGGAGCGGCGCTGAGTCGCTGACGTTCTACGGAGAAAAAGGGCCGGTCCGGTCCCGAACTTGCCGATGGGTGGGCGCTACGGGCTCCCTACCGGACCGGCGAGGACCGTGACGGCGCGGCGTCGGTCCATCGCCCGATCCGCGGCCGCCCTCAGCTCTCGAGTCGTCACCGACCGAAGCATGGTGGGCCAGCGCGAAAGGTAGTCTCCGGGAAGGCGCTGGTAGGCCACCTCGACCGCCAGCTCGTGCGCGTCGGACGTCGACTCGAGGGCGAGAGGCAACTCTCCGATCGTGCTCTCGCGGATCTCTCGCAGCTCTGCGGAAGAGACCTCCTGGGTTTCGATGCGCTCGAGCTCCCTCGTCAACATCGGGACGACCTTCCTCCATCGCTCCGCCCCGGTTCCCGCCCCGACCATCCAGTGTCCTCCGAAGCGCATAGCGTCGAGCTCGCTCGAAGCGTGATAGACGAGTCCTCCCTGTTCGCGGACCCGTTGGAAGAGCCGGCTCAACTGCGCCCGCCCACCGAGGATCTCGTTCGCGAGGAACGCGGCAGGGTACTCCGGGTCCGAGCGCGCGATCGAATCTCCGCCGAGACGGATCTCGACTTGCGAACGCCCACGCAGCTCCACATGGATGGTCCGGGGAGGTCGCGGCCGGACTTGCGGCAAGCGAAGCGGTGGGGGGTGTTCTTCCGCGAATCCCGAGAAGAGCGTGCGCGCCGCAGCCTCGACGGCGGCGAGTCGCGCCGGTGCCGTGACGACGAGCAAGCCGTCGCCGCTGGTGTAATGGCGTCGATGGAATTGGCGCAACTTGGCCCGGGTGAGCCGCGCCACCGAGCGGGTATCTCCGAGGCCGCTCAATCGATACGGGTGCCCTTCCGGGTAGGTGGCTCGAAAGAGCTCCCGGTCTGCGCGGCTACCCGGTTGGGAGAGCTCGCGTAGTTGGAGCTCGGAGAGCTGTCGGCGCACTCGGACGAGGTCGTCCGCCTCGAATCGAGGTCGCAGGACCACGTCGGCGAGCACGCCGAGGAGCTTCTGCCAGTCCTCCGCCGGCCCCCAGAGGGTGACCTCGGCCGATTCGGGGGCGCATTCCGTGGAGAGCGTGGCGCCGGCGCCGTCGAGGAGCCGTGCCAGGGCAACGCGATCAAACCGTCCCGCTCCGCTCGAGAGGAGTTTATTGACCACCCTTGCCGTGCCGCTCTCTCCCCTGGGGTCGAATCCCCAGCCCGCGGGGCCGACATAGGACGCCGAGAAGCTGGCCGCTCCAGCCGGGGCAGGTTGTCGAACGACGGTCAATCCGTCGATCTCCTTCCCATACTCGACCCGCAATGGGTCGCGGTTCTCACTCATTGTTCACCCCTCCCGTTGGTACGTATCTCACGACGATCCGTGCTTCCTTCCGGAACAAGGCGCGGGCCCGATCCCGGATCACCTTTGCGGAAACGCGAAGGAGATCTCGGTAGAACTCGTCCTCCAGGCTCAACGAGCGCAGCGTCGCGAAGTAACCGATTCGGAATCCGGTGCTCGTAGCTCCTTCGTAGGCCAGGGCGGCCCCGCGGCGGACGCGCGTCCTCACGTCCGACATCTCCTTGACCGACGGCCCGTCTCGGGCGAGACGGTCGACCACCGCTTCGAGGGCGGTCTCGACTTGGTCGAGGGAGACACCCTTCGCGGCCTGGGCCTGTACCGTGAATAGGCTGGGATAGACGTGGGGAGTCCAGCCGCTGGTCGCACGGACGGCGAGCCCCGTGTCCACCAGGGCCCTATAGAGCCGGGCGGTCGGATGCTCCCGGCGGCCCCGCCAGCCCATGCCGGCCGAGAAGACGCGACTCTCCCCGCCGAGGATCGTATCCAGAACGAGGGTGGCGGGGGTCGCCGGGTCCGCAAGTCCCGGAGAGCGCCAACCGACCTGAATGTACGGAGTGGTGCCCGGCCCCGAAAGTGTCGAGCGTCGCTCGCCGACCTGCGGCGGTTCGACGTCCCCGACCACCACGCTCTCTCCCCAGGCGGGAAGCTTCGAGAATCGCCGGCGGACCTCGGCCTCGGTTCGGCGTACGTCGAATCCTCCCGCGACCACCAGGACGGCGTTCTTCGGGCCGTAGAATCGTCGGTAGTACTGGCGCAACTGCTCCGCGGTCATCTCTTCGATGTCGCGGCGACGCCCGAGAGCGTCCCACCGGTAGGGATGGACTCGGAACGCCAACTGGAGAAGCTCCTCCTCGACTCGGAATTCCGGCCAGTTCTCGTTCCCTTCGCGCTCGGAATGAATGACCGTCCGTTCCCGCGCCACCTCCTCGTCGGTGATCGCCGCTCGCGTCATCCGGTCGGCCTCGATGTCCAGTGGCACCGAGAGGTGGTCGCGCGGAACCGTCGTGAAGTAGGCCGTGAAGTCCGTGTCCGTGAAGGCGTTCAGTTCTCCCCCGACCCGGAGAACCGCGCGGTCGATCTCGCCCTTCGCATAGCGCGGAGAGCCCTCGAACAGCATATGCTCGACCCAGTGGGATGCCCCGGTAATTCCCGGCACCTCGTTCTTGGAGCCGACCCGGTACCACACCCAAACGCTCGCGGTCGGACTCGACGCGTCCGGAGCGAGAAGCACTCGCAGGCCGTTCGCGAGCGTCAGCGAGCGGATCCTCGGGCGCCGGACACTCGAGCGTGGCATTGACCGTGCGCCAGCGTTGGCGGCTTATAACGCGCGTCCGAGGGTCACTCCAACCTCGGGGAGCCGCCTCCCCCTCCGGCACAACCGTTAAGCGAACGGGCCGACCATCGGGCCCCGTGCATCCGGCGCTCCGTTTGGTGCGCGCGGGCAACCTCGGCGTTTCGTTCGTCGGAACGATCGTGGGCGGGCTCGTCGCACAGGGTGCGGGCGTCTCCGTCCCGGTCGCGCTCTGGTGGGCGCTCCTCCTCGCGGGACTCTCGACCGCCTTCGTCACCGCCGGCGGAAACGTCCTCAACGACCTTCTCGACCTCGAGGGGGACCGGACCAACCACCCGGACCGACCTCTCGTCACCGGTGAAGTGTCGGTCCGGGCGGCCCGCGGGCTTGCGACGACCCTCTTCGCCCTCGGAATCTTGGTGGCGGTGCCGGTCGCGATCGAGCAGCCCCTCGTGGGGGTCATTCTCGCGGTCGCAGTTGCCCTCCTGCTCGGCTACGAATTCCGTTTCAAGAAGGCGGGGTTCGTAGGGAACCTCGTGGTCGCCTTCCTCACCGGAGTCGTCTTCCTCTATGGGGGGGCGGCGGCGGGCGACGCGCTGCTTCTCCTTCCCTTCGCCGCCATGGCGTTCCTCGCGACCTTGAGTCGCGAGGTGGTCAAGGACATGGAGGACCTCGCCGGGGATGTCGGAAGGACCACCCTCCCCAAGCTATACGGTCTTGCGACGGCGGCGGCCACGGCGCGAGGAGCGGTGGCGGGCGGCATCGTGCTCAGTCTCGTTCCGTTGGCATGGTTCGTTGTTGGGACTTCGGGGGTCGGGATTATCTACGTTGTTCTGGTCGGGGCGGCTGACGCGATCTTCGTGGTGTCGATCTGGCACCTCCCCGACCGGCTGCACTACGAACAAACGTTGAGCAAGGTAGCGATGACGGTGGCTTTGTTCGCATTCCTGGCGGTGGCGTTCCGGTGACGCCCCCTCCCACGACCGCCCGTGTCGAAGCCTACCTCCGAGAACAACTGGCCGGCGGCCCCCTCCACTTTACGCTCATCGACCCGGACAAGTCGCGCGGACCCCGGGCTGCCGCCTTGGCCCGCGGCGCTGTGGCCCTTGGCAGTCATGCGATCTTGCTCGGTGGTTCGACCGGCATCTCGCGCGAAGTGATGAGCGAGGCGGCCCGCGCGATCAAGGAGTCGGTGAAGATCCCGGCGATCATCTTCCCCGAAGGTCCCGGTTCCCTGACGCCGGACGCGGACGCGGTCCTCTTCATGAGCCTCCTCAATTCGCGCAACCTCGACCTGGTCATTCGAACGCACGCCCGCTCGTCGTCGCTCGTCCGGCATATGCAACTCGAGGCCATCCCCATGGGTTACCTGGTCGTGGCGCCCGGGATGCGAGTCGGCGAGGTAGGCGCGGTCGATCCCGTGCCGCGCGATGACCTTTCGGGAGCGGCCGGCTACGCACTCGCGGCGGAGCTCCTCGGGATGAGGTTCGTTTACCTCGAAGCCGGCTCCGGCGCCCCCGCCCCCGTGCCGAGCGAGATGGTACGAGCCGTCCGCGATGTCCTCGGGATCCCGCTGATCGTGGGGGGAGGGATCCGGTCGGGAGCGGAGGCTCGGTCCCTGCTCCAAGCGGGGGCCAACATCCTGGTCACCGGGACCATCACGGAAGAGGAGGGCCTGGGCGACGCGTTCCGAGGGATCCTCGAGGAGGTGCGTCACGCCCGTGGCCGCTGAACCGACCGCCGAGACGGGCGCCGGCTACCGTCAGGTCCGCCGGGGCCACGTGCTCTTTCGCGCCCCCTCCCCACCGGTGACGTACGCGTTGATCCTCCTCGCCAGTGCGGCGCTGGCCGCCCTTCTCTGGCTCCCGGACGTCCCTCGCTTTCTCGAGGGGTTTCTCCTCGCCGGCGTCCTCCCCGCGTTCATCGCGTCGGCGCTCACGACGCCGCTCTGCGGGGCCTTGGGAGGGAAGATCGAGTTCCATCGAAGCGTCTTCCTCGCCCTCACGGTCGTCCTCGTCCTCGTCCCATTGGCCGCCCTATGGCGCCTCGCCATCGTCATCGACCCTTCGGTCGTTCCGGGTCTCACCTACCTCGGGGTGTTCCTGGCCGGTCCCGCCCTCTGGTTCCGGCACGCGAGCCTTTACGGGGTCTCCCGACCGAGCCACGCTCTGATGCTCGTGCCCTCGCTCCTGCAACCCCTGCTCTATCTGGCCGGTTTCTTCCTGATCGTGCCGCCCACCCCGACCCTCGTCGGAGAAGCGGCCGCGTTCCTCGTGCTCGCGTTCGTTCTCGCGGTCGTCCTCGTTCGAGCTTCCGACCGACCCATTCGACGCGAGTTCGGGAACTCGGGGGTCTCCCTCATCCGCCCTCTTCTCGACCACGTCGGTCGACGCGACCCAGAGGCGACCCGGGCGCTCGAGGCCTTCTTCCTGAAAGGTGCGATTCCCGGGGACGTCACCGCCCGACTCCTTGCGTTCTCGCGCGGCGGGTCCGTGAAGGCCACCATCGCCATGCCGACCGTACACCCCGGCCCGTTCGCCGCCCTCGGGTCGAGCGACCTCCCTCACAAGCTCTCCGAGAAGCTGGCACCGTCGGCCGGAACGGTCTTCGTGCCGCATACCCCGTGCGACCACGACCTCGACCTCCCCTCGGACGAGGAGGTCGACCGGGTGGCGGCGGCGACCCGCGAGCTGCTCGCGTCCCTTCCCCCGCCGGGGCCGGCCCGAGGGAGCCCGCTCGTTTCCCCCTACCCCGGAAGCCTGGCCCGCGCCCAACTCCTCGGGGATGTGGTCCTCGTGATCGTGACCCAGGCTCCGAAGCCGACCGACGACATTGCGTTCAGCGTCGCGGACCGGATCGTTCGGGAGATCGCCCAGGAGGGGGGACCTCGCGTCGCCCTACTCGATGCCCACAACTCCTACATCGAGGGGCAGGGGGACATCCTCTACGGAACCCCCATCGCGGAGCAGCTGGTGACCGACACCAAGGCGGCCGTGCGGGCCGCCGTGGCGGCGGCGCGCGACGGCGGGATCGAGGTGGGGGTCGCCGTCCGCAAGGGGTACTCGATCGGGGGCGACGGGATCGGGCCCGAGGGCATGCGAGCGCTGGTCGTCCGGGCCGGCGGCAAGACGACCGGTTACGTCCTGATCGACGGCAACAATCTCATCATCGGCAGCCGGGACCCGATCGTCCGGTCGCTCCTCGAAAAGGTCGATGCGGCCGAGGTCCTGACCGCCGACAACCACGTCGTCCACGAGGTCGATGGTGGGATCAATCCTCTGGGGGAACGGTACCCGCTCCCGGCGATGACCCGCGACGCGCGGGCGATCCTGGACGAGGCCTATCGGGACCTCGAGCCGGTCACGGTCGGCTTCGCGGAGAAGAAGGTCTCCGGCGTCAAGATCCTGGGACCCGGCTACACCGCACGCCTTTTGACCTCCCTCGGAGACACCCTGTCGATGTTCATGTTCATGTTCGCCTCGACGCTCCTCCTCCTCGTGACGAGCTCCCTCGTCATCCTGCTCGCTCTGCGCTGAGGGTCGCGTGTCGCCGGAGTCCGCCGGGTCGAGTCCGCCCGCCGCCAGCGTGGCCATCGGCGGCGAGGAAAACCTACGTCTGCTGACCCAGCTCGTCTCGGCCGCTCCCACCAATCTCGAGGACATCGGTCACGGTCGCTGGGAAAAGCCGAACTACCTGCGCACCGCCGACGCGATCGTCCGCGCCGCGCGCGCCGCGGGGCTTTCGACCCGGATCTACGACCCTACGGTGGTGGGCGACGTGAAGGGAGACTGGCACGGCGCTCCCCGACCGAACGTCATCGCCGAGCTCAACGTCGGGGCCGCCGAGACCGTCCTCATCCTCGCTCACTACGACGTCGTTCCGGTGCCCGCGGAGCAGCTCGCGCGCTGGAAGAGCCCCCCGCACACGCTGACCCACCGGGCGGACGGCCGACTTTACGGCCGCGGGTCGAACGACGACCTGGGTAGCGGGGTCGTCGCGTCGATCGCAGCGCTCCGCAAGCTCTCCGAGAACACCGACCTGCGACGGAACGTCCGGTTGATCGCGTGCTGTGATGAAGAGACGGGGGGCGAAGGAGGCGTCGAGGCGATCAAGGCCCACGACGCGCTACTTTCCCCCGAGGACCCGGAGCGGATCCTGCGCGGCCACATCGCTCTCATCCCCGACGGCAGCCCCGAAGCGACCGCGGGGTCGAGCGGGGTCGCGTTCCTCGAGGGTTCGTTCTCGGGCCCAACGGCCCTCACCGAGACGCTCGCCTACGCCCAGGCGCTCGTCGACCTGCACGAGGTCGCTCGCCGGTGGCGTTCCATCTACGTTTCGCCCGACTGGCCCGAGCGACATGCCCCCGAGCCGGTGATCACCGGCCGGGCGAGCGTTACGCGCTTCGATGTGACGGAGGTTGGACCTCCGGAACACGGCGTGCGGCTCGTCGGCGCCCACGCGGAGACCGATGCCGCCAACCAATCGGCGGCCGCGGTCACTCTCCTCTTCCAGGGAGAGCTCGCGCCGCTCCGCAACCTCCCCGACCGTCTCGCACCGCTCGTGGTCGCTCCGTTCCGACTCGAGCCCGCCGGTGCCACCGCGCTTACGGTTGCGCCCGGAACCCTCGCGTTGCAATTGATCGGCGAGGCCACCCACGGGGGGTACCCGCATCGGGGTCACAATCCGGTTCCTCCGACGATTCGGATGCTTCGAGCAGCGGTGGAACGGGACCTCCTCGATGGGAAGGCCCTCGGCCGCGCCTCGTTCACGGTCGACCTTCGTCTTATCCCGGAGATGGAGCTCGCCGACGGCGTCGAGGCCGCACTGCGATACGTGCGCGCGTACGCTGAAAACCACTCACCGACCGCCCGGATCGTGGCGCCCCCCGAGCGATGCCGTGCCGGCTACTGCCTTCCGGTCGACCATCCGGCACTGCTGCGTCTCGAGCGGATCCTCCGAGAGACCATGGGCGCGAGCGGTGTGCGGGGCGAGTATGGAGGCACCGACGCGAGCGCACTCCGCGACCTGATGACCCCCTCCGGCGAGCCGCTACCGGCCCTCGTGTTCGGAAGCATGGACCCGGAGGCCCACATTCACGACGCCGAGGAGAGCGCGGACCCGAAGAAGATCGCCGAGGTCGCCACCACCATCGCCCGGTTCGTGCGGGAACCGTAGCCCGAGGAGACGCCCGTGGTGGACGCTTGGCTTTCCTCCCTGATGGGGGTTCTCTGGGTCCTCACTCCCTGCTACATCGCGAGCGCCCTCGCCACCCTCCCTCGAGGACGGGGTCCCGCGATGGACTTCGGCCGGATCTGGAGGGCCGACGGACGTCGCGCCTTGGGTCCCTCGAAGACCTGGTCGGGATTCCTCTTCGGGGGATTCGTGGCCATGCCGTTCGGATTGCTCGAGGCCGGACTCATCCTGGCGGCGCCCCCGAATCTGCAGCTCGTCCCCCAGTTCGCGTCGACGCTCCTCGGGGCGATACCGGTTGTGGCCTTGCTCACTTTCGGCGCGATGTCGGGGGACGCGCTCGGGTCGTTCATCAAGCGCCGCCTGGGGCGCGAGAGCGGCTCTCGGACGATACTCCTCGACCAGCTCCCCTTCGTTCTCCTGCCCATCGGGCTCGGGTTCGCGCTCTATCCGAGCTTGTTCCTCGGCACGTTTCTCAATCTCTGGGCGCTCTTCTGGCTGCTCTTCTTCACGCTCGGGCTGCACACGCTTTTCAACTGGATTGGGTACAAGGCCGGTCTGAAGAAGGTGCCCTGGTGAACCCTTCGGTCGGGGACCCCGAACCGTCCCACACGGAGATCGTACGCGTCCTTCTGGACGCCGGAGCCGTCCGCTTCGGCGACTTCACCCTCGCCTCGGGAGAGAAGAGCGACGTCTACATCGACGTGAAGCGCGCGTGGACGGACCCGAAGCGGCTCGACCTCCTGGCCCGAGCGCTCGCGCATCGGGTCGGCTCGACCGACCGGCTTGCGGGCATGGAGCTCGGAGCCGTCCCGCTCGTCGTCGCGACCGCGCTCCGGACGGGTCACTCGTACGTCGTGCTTCGAAAGGCAACCAAGGAGCACGGGACCCGTCAGGCGTTCGAGGGCGACATCTCGCCCGGACTCCACGTCCTCCTGATCGAGGACGTGACCACGACCGGCGGTAGCACGCTCCGGTCGGTCGAGATCGTGCGAGGGGCCGGGGGCGTCGTCGACCGCGTCCTCGTCGTGGTCGACCGGGAAAGCGGCGCCGCCGCGCATCTCGCGGCGGTGGGGATCCGGATCGAACCGCTCGTCACGCTTTCCGAGCTCCGCGGGGCTCGTCCGTGAGCGGGGCGCTCCAGGCAGACGGAACGGTTCGGTTCGACGAACCGTCCGAAGCCGGCCAGGTCTACGGAAAGGGGTTCTTCGGAACGCTCACGTCGAGCGGCGGACTCTCGCTCGACCGTTACGAGGCGGTCTACCTCTCCGAGATGGGTCGGGTCGACCTTCGGGGAACGGCCGGTCGAGCCGTCGCCTGGCCGACGGTGTTCCGCCGCGCGGTACGGGCCGACCCCGGCTTCGCGGTTCGATACCTCGTCTACCGGGACCTCCGGCAGCGAGGATACGTCGTGCGCGCGAGTCCCCCACCGGTCGCGTTCACCGTCCTTCCGCGGGGAGGGGTTCTGCACAAGACCCCATCCCGGTACTGGGTGGAGGCGATCAGCGAACGGGTCCCCTTCGACCTCGCCCGGCTCTTCGACCTCGCCGAACGGGCCCAGAGCGCGAAGAAGCTGCTTCTGCTCGGCCTCGTGGACGAGGAGTCCGACCTCACGTACTACCGGGTCCGCCGGCCCACACCGACCGGCGCGCTCCCCTCGAGGAAGCTCGCGCAACCGGCCGAGGGGTGGCTTTCCGAGGACCGGGTGACGGTGCACGGCTCCGGGTTGGCCACCGAGCTCGGCAAGGAGCTCGCGTACGGGAGCCGGATCGGCGACCGTCTCGAGCTCAGCCTCCTCGAGGCCGCGTACCTTTGTTCCGAGGGCCAGCTCACCCTGCGGGATTCGAAGAGCGGTCGCGCGGTCTCGCTCGAACGATTGGAGCGACGCGCGCGCCGGATGGTTCCGCTCTTCTTCGAGCGGCTGGCCGCGTACCGGGAGTTGCGAGGGCGTTCCCTGGTCGTCAAGACGGGGTTCAAGTACGGCGCCCATTTTCGGGCGTACCCGCGCAGCCCCGAACACTCGCACGCGCGCTATCTCGTCCAGGCCGCCCCGTCCACGCACGTCGCGTCGTGGCCGGAAGTGGCCGGCGGCGTCCGGGTGGCCCAGGGGGTCCGCAAAGAGTTCCTGGTCGCCGGAGTGCGCCCGGACGCCCAGGTCAAGTTCCTCTCGCTCGAGAGAGTTCGACCGTAGTCAGACCCGGTCCGTTCGTGGCCCGTGCGCGGGCGGATCCGATGGCGCGGACCCAGCTCCGGAGGTGGTCGGCCGACGGCCTTCGCTCGAGCAGCTCTTCGAGCGCGGTCCCCACGACCACGCCATCGGCCCCCGTCGCGAGAGCCCGTGAGGCCGACGCACGGTCACGTACCCCGAAGCCGACCAAGACCGGGAGACGGGGGGCCGCGCGGTGGGCGGTCCGAACGATCGGACGAAGGTCGACCGACGGGTCGCGCACCGCTGTGCCGGTTGTTCCGTAGCGCGAGACGAGATAGAGAAAGCCCCGACTCGCCCGAGCGACGGCGGCGGTGCGTTCGGGGGGACTCCCCGGAGCGGAAAGGAGAACGAGCGCGAGTCCGGCCGCACGGGCCTCCGTTCGCCAGGGGCGGGACTCCTCGAGCGAGAGGTCCGGCACGATGAGCCCGGTGGCTCCCGCGCGAGCGAGCTGCCGCATTCCGGCCTTGAGCCCCTCCTGCCAGACCGGATTCGCGTAGGTCATGACGGCGGTCGGGAGCACCGAGCTCGCGACCCGGCACGCACGAATCAGGTCGCTCCATCCGGTGCCCCGGGCGAGAGCGCGACCGGCGGCCGCCTCGAGGACGGGGCCGTCCGCGATCGGGTCCGAGAACGGGAATCCGAGCTCGAGCGCGCAGGCTCCGCCGTCGCGCAACGCCCCGACGGTGCGACGAAGGCTCGAGGACCGGGCCCGGTCGACCATCAGGTACGGAACCACGAGCGGTCGTCCCGAAGTTCTCGCGGTGCGCAGCGCGTCAGCGAGCGGCATGCAACACCACGTCGAGGTCCTTATCGCCCCGTCCCGACAACGTCACGACGATCTTCTGGCCCCTCGGACGTCGTCGAGCCTCGCGCACGGCCGCGTAGATCGCGTGAGAGGGTTCGAGGGCGGGGAGGATCCCTTCGTCCTGCGCGAGCCAGTGGAACGCTCGAAGCGCTCCGTCGTCGGAAACGCTGATGTAGCGCACCCGACCTGAATCCCGCAGATAGGAGTGCTCGGGCCCCACGCCCGCGTAGTCGAGTCCCGCGGAGACGCTCTCGGTCGTGGCGACCTGCCCCTCGCGGTCCTGGAGGAGGTAGGAGAAAGAGCCATGGAGGATCCCGGGTCGGCCCCGCGTCAACGAGGCGGCGCCCTTCGACCCCGGCCGACCGCCCGCTTCGACGCCGAGCAGCTCGACCGGAGTGCGGAGGAGAGGACGGAACGTCCCGATCGCGTTCGACCCTCCTCCGACGCAGGCGACGGCGAGGTCGGGTAGGCGGCCGAACACCCGACGCGATTGCGTCCGGATCTCGCGACCGATCACGCTCTGGAAGTCCGCGACGATCGAAGGGAACGGATGCGGTCCGACCGCGGAGCCGAGGAGGTAGTGCGTCGTGCGGACGTTCGCGATCCAGTCACGGAGCGCGGCGTTGATGGCGTCCTTGAGGGTCCGACTGCCGGACCGGACGGCGACCACGTTCGCGCCGAGCAGGCGCATCCGGTCGACGTTCGGACGCTGGCGTTCCATGTCGACCGCCCCCATATAGACGGTCGTGTCGAGACCCAAGGCCGCGCCGACCATCGCCGTTGCGACGCCGTGCTGACCCGCTCCGGTCTCGGCGATCAGGCGGGGCTTTCCCATCCGGACCGCGAGCAGGCCTTGGCCGAGCGTATTGTTGAACTTGTGTGCGCCGCCGTGAACGAGGTCCTCCCGCTTGAGCCAGATCTCGGCGCCTCCGGCGCGGCGGCTCAGATGCCGTGCGAAGTAGAGCGGAGTGGGACGCCCGGCGAGGGTCTCCGACAGCCGAGCGAGCTCCGCCCGGAACGCAGGGTCGCGCCGGGCGGACCGCCACGTGCTCTCGAGCTCTTCGAGGGCGGGGACCAATGTTTCGGGGACGTAAGCCCCGCCGTACGCGCCGAACCGTCTAGGCATGCCCCGATTCGAACGCCTCCACGGCCCGGAGGAAAGCCTGCATCCTTACCGGGTCCTTGACACCGGGAGCGCTCTCGATGCCCGAAGAGACGTCCACACCCCACGGCTGGACGGAACCGAGGGCATCGGCGACGTTCTCGGGGGAAAGACCGCCCGCGAGCACGAATTTGCGACCCGGGTGAGAATCCACGATGCGCGCGCAGACCTCCCAATCGGGACGCGTTCCGCTGCCGCCCGGGAGCGGTTGGCCCGCCGCATCGAGGTGGATCCGTGGGTAATCCTCCGCCGGAGGGATCTTCGGGTCCTCGGCCCCCGCGCCGGTCGCGGAAATCGGGACCGAGGGGACCAGATGGTGGACTTCGAGGAACTCGAGGCCGGGCGGCACCTTACCGTACACTTGGATCCGGTCGACGCCGACCTCGTCGAACAGCTGGTGGACCAGTTCGGCCGTCGGGTCGACCACCACGGCCCAGGCTTCCGCCTCGGTCGGCACGTGCCCCACGAGGTCGAGCGCCGTCTCGAGCGAGATGTTCCGGGGAGAGGCGGGCACCCCGATGACGAAGCCCGCGGCGCCGCCGGACGGCACCTCCTTCACGGTAGCGGGGTCCCGCAACCCACAGAACTTCACGAACGTCCTCACGGTGATCCTCCCCGAGCGGGACGCCGGAGGGTTGAGAGGAACCCTCCGGGGTCGGGAGCACGCGCGACCGCGCTACCCACGAGGATCCCGTCGACGTCCTCCTCCCAGAACCCGCGGGCGTCGTCGGCGTCCGCGACGCCGCTCAACCCGAGCAGGGGTCGGAGGGCCAACGAGCGAGCTTCGCGGAGGGTCTCCATGGCCGTCGGGCGGTCGATCGTGAGGGTGTCGAGATTACGCGTATTGATGCCGTACACGTCCGCCGCCACGTTCGCGGCACGACTTAATTCTGACCGTGAGTGGAATTCGAGCAGAACCTCGAGTCCTTCGCGGTGCGCGGCGTTCGCGAGGGACGCGAGAGATTCAGCGACACCTCGCTCTCCTTCCAGGCGGGCGATGAGGAGAACCGCGCTCGCGCCCGTGCGTGCAGCGACCCCGATCTGACGGCGGTCGATGACGAAATCCTTGAACAGGACCGGTCGGGGGGTCGACCGAACCAGCTCGGCCACATCGGTCGGCGAACCGTCGAAACGCGGCATCGTGGCGAGACAGGAGTAGGCCGACGGCTGGGCCCGGTTGGTGGACTCGAGGAACTGGGAGATCGACCGGGACGGGAGGATGGGTTCGGGGTGGCCGGGCGAGACCCGTTTGTATTCCACCACGAGGGCCCCGCGATCGCGGTCGCGTTCCACCGCCGCACGAAACGAGGGCCGAGCTCCTGGCGTTCGCTCGGGCAGGCCCTCACCGTAGGACGGGGCGGCGATCGATCGGTGGGTCTCCCGAACGATCTCTTCGAGGAATCCCATGCTCACCTCGGCTCCGGGGAGCGGTACGGCGTCGCGAGCTCGGTCATCCGAGTGAGGAGCTGCTCCGCCCGCCCCGAATCGAGTGCCTGCCGGGCCGTTTCGACCCCCTGGGAAAGGGTGCGGACCGTTCCCGCTACCTCCAGAGCCGCCCCTGCCGTGAGGAGGACCGAACCGCGTCGCGCCCCACCCCCGCCGGCCAAGATGCGGCGGGTCTCTTCCGCGGCCTCGCGGGGGGGAAGAGCGCCCCAGCTCCCACGTCGGTCCTCCGATGGGAGAAGCTCACCGGCTCTCACCCTTGCCCGGAGGAGCCGGCGTCCGTTCCAGAGTATCGCGTCCGTATCGCGTTTCGGCGAGAACTCGTCACAGCCCTCGACCGATGTCACCGCCATCGCCCGGCGGCGTCCGAGCTTCGCCATCGCTTCGGCGGCGCGCACCGCCGTGGGCAGGTCCGCCACACCAACCAACTGGAACGGGATGTTCGCAGGGTTCGAGAGGGGGCCGAGTTGATTGAACAAGGTCGGAATGCCCACGGCTCGACGCGCCTCGGCAACGGCCCTCGTTGCCGGGTGGAAGAGCGGGGCGTGGAGGAACGCGAGGCGAAGTTTCCGATACGACGCGCGCGCGAACGGGATGCTGTCGACCACCGGCAAACCGAGCGCTTCGAGGAGGTCGCTCGACCCGCAGACTCCGCGGGCGCTCCGGTTTCCGTGCTTCACGACGGGCACACCCGATGCCGCCACCACGAACGCGCTCACCGTCGAGACGTTGAACGAAGGGGTTCGGGCTCCTCCCGACCCGCAGAGGTCGATCGGTCGGTCGCGGGGCGGCAACGGGAAGCGCACCGCACGCCGTTGCATCTCGAGAGCGAATTGCGCGAGCTCCCTACCGGTGATCGTTCGGGCCGCGAGGGCGACCAGGAGGGCTACCCGCTCGGCGTCGCTCGTCCGGGCCGACAGCAGAGTATCGAAGATCTCGTGCGCATCGTGAGGCGAGAGCGAGGGGGGCCGTAGCACGCGGCCCAGCTGCCGCGCGATCATCGACGCGCCTCCCGGAGGAAATTACGAAGCAGGGCGGGGCCGCTGCGGGTCAGGTACGACTCGGGATGGAACTGGACCGAACTGACCGGACGGGCGCGGTGGCGCAGGGCCATCACGATGCCGTCCTCGCCGCGGGCCGATACTTCGAGTGACGCCGGGACGGAAGCGGGCCGGACCATCAGCGAGTGATAGCGCGCCACCATGGTCGGCGACGGCACCCCCCGGAACAGCCCGCGTCCGTCGTGCGTGATGCGGGTCACGTCGCCGTGGACCGGCTCGGGAGCATGAACGACCGTCCCTCCGTAATGCTCCGCGATGAGCTGGTGGCCGAGACAGACGCCGAGGAACGGTCGCTCTTCGTCCCAACGGCGCAGCAACGTACGGGAAAGCCCCGTCAGTCGTCGGTCCCCCGGGTGCCCCGGGCCGGGCGAGAGGACCACCGCATCGGGGTCGACGCGAAGCGCCTCGCGAAGCGGGACCGTCGAGCGAAGGCAACGGACGGTGGCGCCCTCGCTCGAGAGTCCCTGCTCGATGTTGTGAACAAAGGAGTCCTCGTGGTCGATAAGAAGGACCTTCATCGAGCCCCCCCGACCAGCGTCGCTTCCACCTGGCCCAGCTTTGAGAGGGTCTCTTCGAACTCGCGGGCCGGTCGCGACCGATGCACGATCCCAGCGCCCGCGGCCGTGTAGAGTCGGGACCCGGAGGCGAATCCGGAACGAATGGCGAGCGCGAAATCGGCCTCGCGATGGGGCCGCAGAAGGGCTACCGTCCCCGCGTACGGCCCTCTCCACGTCCCTTCTTCCCGGCGCAACAGCTCGGTCGCTCGGATCTTGGGGGCTCCGCTTACGGTTCCCGCGGGGAAGGCCGCCGCCAACGCATTCCAGGGACCGACCCCGGGTTTGAGGTGTCCTGCGACCCGGCTCACGAGATGTTCCAGCCGTGCGTACTGTTGACGACGCTCTTCCCAGACCAGCCGCACGGACCCGGGCCGCGAGACCGAGCCGAGGTCGTTGCGGGCGAGGTCGACCAGCATGCGATGTTCGGCGAGTTCCTTGGGGTCGTCCGCCAGCGGCAGCCGTCCCTTACGCATCGGCCCCGCGGGGAGGGTCCCGGCGATGGGGTTCACGAACGCGCGGTCGCCGCGGACCTCGACCACCGACTCGGGCGTGGCTCCGACGATCTCCCGATCCCCGAACTTGAGGTAGTAGAAGAAGGCGAACCGCTCCGTAGCCCGCAGCCGGCCCGCACGGTGCAAGAGGTCGTCCGGACGCGGCCACTCCCGGCGGTGGGCCAGGACGACCTGGAACGCTTCGCCGTCTCGGATCGCCGCCACCAGGTTCCGGACGCCTCGAGAGAACGGGCCGGAAGGCAGAGTGTCGCGAACGGGCCGGGCGGGCCGAGTTCCCCGAAGAGCCTGGCGCGGAGGAAGCACTGGCCGAGAGACCCGCGGATTCCGAACGAAGGCGAGCTCACCGAGCGGAAACGGAGAGGCGGGAGGAAATCGAGCGAGGGCCGGCTCGAAAAGTCCGACCGAGTCGAACCCGACGTATCCGATGACCGCCGACCTCGGGGTGGACAGAAACCGCTCCGTCCTCCGGGAGAGGTCCGGAAGGTTGCTCCTTTTCGACAGGGTCACGATATCGTCGACCCGGTCGAACGACACCGCTAGGCCCGTTCGCCCGGGGCCGGCCGCCGCGCGCTCGAAGTACCCGGTGACCTCACGGTTGGGGGCACTCGCCGCAAACTCCTCCCAGGGCGTCACCGGCCCTCGGCATCGTGCACGAGCGCCCGATGGAGTTCCCGAAGGACCTCCGGTCCCCGACCTTCGGGGACGGCGAGCGAGAGGGCACGGGGAGTGGCGCTGAATCCTTCGGCACCGGCGAGCGTCGCGGATGGGATGCGGGAGACGTCGTCGAGGACGCCGTCCCCGATCACGGTGACGAGCGCCACGCGGTACGGTCCATCGACCATCGCCGCGGCCTCTCGGGTCACGGGAGCCAGCGCACGGATGGCGGTGAGCACCTGATTCGGCTCGAGCACGAGGCAGAGCAGCGCGGACGAAGTGTAGAGCTGAACCAGGTTGACGCCGGCCGCCGAAAGTCGCTGGGATACCTCGGCCACGATCCCCGGCCGTTGTCGGCCGCCCGGGACCCTCAAGCGAAGGAGTCGGAGATGTCGCAGCATCGTGAGCGCGCGGTTGTGTCGACCGACGCGCGCGGGCGCGATCGTGGTGACCACGCTCGGGTCGTCGAGCGAGCGCACCTTGAGTACCATCCCTTCGGCGCGGGCCGGTTCGATCGTGAGCGGATGCAACACCCTCGCACCGAACTGGGCGAGCTCCTCGGCCTCCTCGTAGGAAAGCTCGGGGATCGGCCGGGCGTTCGGCACCTCGCGCGGGTCGGCCGAGAGGACCGCGACATGACGCTTCACCAGTTCCACACGGGAGGCCCCGAGGAGCGCCCCGATCGCCGAGGCCGCGTAGTCCGAACCTCCCCGACCCAGCGTCGCCACGCGCCCTTCGAGGCTGCGGCCGAAATATCCGGTCACGACGGGGATTTCTCCTCGGGCGAGGAGCCGTCCGAGCCCACGGCGCACGGCGACGCGAGAGCGGTCGAACAGGATGCAGGAAGCGCCGTACGTGTTGTCCGTGATGAGGCCGAGATGGTCGGCCTCGACCGCGACCGCGGGCACGCCGGCATCGCGGAGTCGGGAGACCAGCCAGTGGACCGCGAGCCGCTCCCCCTGGCTAAGGACACGGTCCGAGAGCGCCGGTTCGGGGTCGGGAGTCGCTTCCACGAGGAGGAAGAGGCGGGCGAGTCGGTCGAGCTGACGGCGGCCGGCCACCGGGAGCCCTGGATGCGCGCGCCGGACCTCCTCGAGGATCTCCCGATGTCGGTCCTTCGACCTCGGGTGGGCGAGGGCCTCCGAGAGGAGGTCGGTGACGCCCTCACGTGCGGAGGCGACGACGACCAGGCGAACCCCCTCCGCACGAAGAGCGCGGACGTCGGAAAGGACTCCGGCGGGGTCGGCGAGGGATGCTCCGCCGAATTTCAGGACGACCGGGGGCATCCGTCGGGTCACCGAGATACCTCCCGAGCCGGACGTAGGAAACCTTTCGCGAAGGCGAGCTCAGCGTTGAGGACGGAAGCGCCCGCGCCCCCTCGCACCGCGTTGTGCGTGAGGACGAAGAATCGGAGAAACGGAGGCTCCCAACGGATCCTTCCCACGACCGCGGCCATCCCGCGAGCACGCACGGGGTGCCCCGCCCACCGGTCCCGCAACGGCTGCGGACGGTCGGCCTGGGGTCGAAGCTCGATCGGCGGAGTCGGTGCGGTGGGCAGGTTCAGGTCGCGCAAGGGGTCGAACGACCTCCACGCGCTTTCGATCTCCGCAAGGCGGGGTCGTCGTGTCGATTCCACCGTGACCGCTTCGAGGTGTCCTTCGCGGGTAGCGACCCGGACGCAGTGGGCGAGTACCGGTACGGGCGAGGGCACGACGGTGCGAGCCTTCCAGTGGCCCAAGATCCGCGCCGACTCGCGTTGGATCTTCTCCTCCTCTTCCCGGATGAACGGCACGACATTGTCCGCGATAGAGAGAGAGGGCACCCCCGGATAGCCCGCCCCGGAAAGAGCCTGATACGTGGCGACATGAACCGCCCGAGGTCCGACCAAATGCTGGATCGGCGCGAGCGCGAGCACAAGTCCGGTGGTCGAGCAGTTGGGGTTGGTGACGAGGATCCCCGAGCGCGAGGGTCGCTTCGACAGCAGGTCGAGGTGGTCCGCGTTCACTTCGGGAACCAAGAGGGGAACACGGGGGTCCATCCGGTGGTCCGCCGCGTTAGAGAAGACCGACACTCCGCGTCGGACGAGCTCGGACTCGAGCGGGCCGGCAGTTCCCGAGGGCAGCGCCGAAAACGCTACCTGGATCCCGTCCCGCGCGAGCATCGCCGCGGACCGGGCGACGAGCCGTTGCTCCTCGAGCGAGCCGGGAGGTGCTTCCGCGAGTTGCCAGACGTCGCCCAGCGTTCGACCTTCGGAGCGTTCGGTCGCCACGAGGAGCGGCGAGTCGAACGTGGGATGCTCGGCGAGCAGCCGCGCAAAGTGCTGTCCGATGTACCCGCTCGCACCCAGGATGGCGCAGGGGATCCGCGGCCCGGTCACGGTAGAAAGCCTCCGCGGAGCCCGAGGTCCGCGAGCGCGATCCCGGCGACCGATTCGAGAACCACCACCGCGCGAGGAACGATGCACGGGTCGTGTCGGCCCGTCACGCCCAGCGTAGCCGAGGTGCCGTCACCGAGGTTCACCGTACGCTGGCTCCGCGCGATCGACGACGTGGGCTTCACGGCCACCCGGAAGACGAGCGGCATACCCGAGGACAGGCCCCCGAGGATCCCTCCCGCATGGTTGGTCTCGGTCCGGACCTTTCCGTTCACCCAGACGAACGGGTCGTTGTGCTCGCTGCCCCGCATCGCCGCCGCGCGAAAACCGGCGCCGAACTCGATGGCCTTCACCGCGGGTACCGCGAAAGCGATGTGAGCGACCGAACTCTCGATGGAATCAAAAAAGGGTTCTCCGAGACCGACGGGAATCCCGTCCGCGCGGACCTCCACGACCCCACCGAGGCTGTCGCCGTCCCGCCGGGCGTCCGCGATCGCTTCCTCCATTCGGCGCGCGGCGTCCGTGTCGGGGCACCCCACCTCGTTCGTTCTCGAGCGCGAGCGCAGATCCTCGAAGTCGTGATCCTCGGACAGGTTCGCATCGATCCCTCCGATCGAGCGCGTGTACGCGACGACTTCGATCCCGTGGGCCGAGAGAAGCGATTTCGCGATCGACCCGGCGATGACGAGGCCGACGGTCATCCGGCCGGAGAAGATGCCGCCCCCCGACAGGTCCGCGTCCGGCCCGTAGCGCACCCGCGCCGGATAGTCAGCGTGTCCGGGCCGAGGCGTGTCCTTCATCCGGTCGTACGGAGCCCGTCGGATGTCCTCGTTCGCGACGTGCGCGCGGAGGACGGAACCGTCGGACCTTCCGTTCGCGAGCCCAGCGTCGATCTGGAGTCGGTCCTCCTCTTGCCGCCGAGTGGCCAACCGACGACCGACCGGGCGCCGCCGGTCGAGGTCTTCCTGAATCCGGACCGAGTCGACGAGGGTGCCCGCAGGGATTCCCTCGACCTCGACGCCGACTTCCGGTCCGTGGCTCGTGCCGAAGAGGGTCACTCGGAACCTCTCGCCGAATCGCATCATTTTCCCGACGCTCCTTCCGAAAGACTTCCGAGGGCGCTCCAGAACGCCGGAAATGACTTCCGAACGCTCTCGCGATCGCCGATGGATGAATTCTTTCGAGCCGCGAGCGCCCCCACGGCCGCGCTCATCACGAGCCGGTGATCCGAAAGATGGTCCATGTGAAGCGCACGGGGCCGGGGCGTGCCGTGAATGAGGAGGCCCGCCGATGTGATCTCCGCCGTGGCCCCCAGACGGCGCACGAGGCCGGCGGTGGCGGCGCGACGGTCGGATTCCTTGAGCACGACGTGCTCAGCTCCGCCGAGTCGGCTTGCTCCCGGGATGGTGGCCGCGAGGACCCCCGCCAGAGGGTACAGGTCCGGAGCATCCGTTAGGTCAACCCGGAATGGCTTCGGAGCCCCCCCGCTGACGGTTGCGCCGTCGTGGTGCCGGGAAACGGTCGCTCCGGCGGCACGCAGGAGGTCGAGCACCGCGAGGTCTGCTTGCGGCCATATTCCCGAGATTCCGGTCACGCGCACCTTTCCCCCGCTGACCGCGGCCGCGGTCCAGAGGTACGCGGCGGATGAGGCGTCCCCTGGAACCGTGAAGCTCGACCCCTGGGGACGCTGCCGGCCGGGGATGTGGAACCGCCGGCCCCGCCGCCCGATGTTGATCCCGTGATGTTCCAACAGCCGGAGCGTGGCGTCGAGGTACGGTCGGGAAACGATCGTTCCGGTGAGCTCGAGGACGGAGTCCTCCTTGAGAGTGGGGAGCGCCAGGAGCAGCGCGGAAGCGAACTGGGATGTCTTCGAAGCGTCCAACGAGACCCGTCCGCCTCGTATGGGACCGCGGATGGTGACGGGCAGTCCGTGACCGCGCAGGTGCCGCACGTCCGCGCCCAAGATTCGCAACGCGCCGAGAAGCTCCTCGATCGGGCGCTGGGGCAATCGACCCGCACCGTCGATCTGGACCGATCGGTCCGTGAGACCGGCGAGCGCGCACACGAAACGCAAGGTCGTTCCGGATTCACCGCACTGCACGCGGATGGCGTTCCGTGCCGGCCGGCGTAATGGAGCCGCGAGTTGCCAGAGGTTCTTCCGCCGACGGACCGCCGTTCCCAGACGTCCGAGGGCCGACGCGGTGGCGCGCGTGTCGTTCGAATCGAGAGGTTCCCGGACCCGGAACGTCCGACCGGACAGGTGGCCGACGACGAGGGCTCGATGCGTGTAGCTCTTCGAGGGCGGGGCACGGATCGTCCCGACGAGGGGTCCCGGTCGAACTACGATCGCGGTCACGTTTCGTGGGCCTCCATCGAGGACATGCGGGTGAAGGGAACAACGACCTTTCGGGCGTCGTCGGACGGTAGGACGCGAATCAGGTCGGCGAGCCGGTCCGAAGGTGCGATCGCTGCCAGCGTCGGGCCGAGCCCGCTCACGCCGCTCGCGAGAGCCCCGTGGCTGCGAAGTCGGTCCCGTATTCCTTCGTACGAGTACCCCATGGCCCGCTCGACGAGCTGCGTGTTGAGCCGCATCGCGGTGAGCCAGTCGCCTTCGGTCGCGGCGCGCGATACAAGCTCGCCCGCCGCGCGTTCTTCCGAAAAGGCCGACCGCAGGTTCGGGGAAGGAGGATGCGCGTGCGCCGGAACGTAGAGCACGACTCCCCAGGTGGGCTCGACCTCCGCCCGGCGGCGAACCTCGCCTCGTGCATTGTCCGTGAGTACGAATCCTGGTTCTAGGCCCGCGAGAGCGTCGTCCAACGCTCCCGTCGCACTGACTCCGGCCCGCTTTCCCGCCTCGGCGGAGAGGAGACCGATCTCGAGCGCCGTCGGATCACGCCCGGCCGCCCTCGCGCAGGCGAGCAAGATCGCCGTGCTCACCGCGCTCGAGCTCTTGAGACCCCGAGCGACCGGGATCTCGGAGCTTAGCGAGAGTTGCACCGAGATGCCGGACTCCGGGAGGTACTTCTTCAGTCCCGATCGTAAGGATTCCTCCACCACCGAGGTCCGTGCCTCGGGAGGTATGTCCAGGATGGGTGGTCCGTTCGAAGCTGCCCGATTCACGGTCACCTGTGCTGCCGCCCGGAGCTCGATTCCGACCGCGCATCCCATCCCGGTGGGCAATGCGTTGACGATCGTTATCGCCCCCGTCGTCCGCGCGCTCCCGTTCACAGCGCCGCTCCTAGTTCGGCAGAAATCTGCTCGGGGGTGGGTTCGTTCCCCCACCAGATCCCGTAGCTCGCCGCTGCTTGATAGAGGAGGAGCCGTGCGCCGTCCTCGTAGGTCGCCCCGACCCCCTTCGCCGTGTCGCGGACAACGGGGCTCTCGGCGTCATAGACCCAGTCCACCACGTGGACGCCGGCGCGGATCCATTTCCGGATTTCCGGGACCGGACCGAATCCGAACGCGTCTCGGCCGAGCGTCGTGGCTTGGATGACGAGCGGGGGACCGTGTTCTTCCATGCTGACGACCGATTCCGCGCCGAATTCCCGTGCGAGAAGCTCCGCGGTTTCCGGGCGCCGAGCCCAGATCTTGGCGGGCACCCCGAGGGAACGAGCCGCGGCAAGGGTGGCCCGGGCGGCACCTCCGGCTCCGATGACTCCGAGCGAGGTCCCGTCCCATCTTCCCGAGTCCCGAAGCTCCTCGAGGCGTCGCAGGATCGCGACGAGGTCCGTGTTCTCTGCTTCTACCCCGTCCGGAACGAGAGAAAGCGTGTTGGCGACGCCGCACGCGGTGGCGCCCGGTCCGACCCGGTCGGCGAGTTCCAGAGCGACCTCCTTGAACGGGTGCGTCACGTTGAATCCCCGTAAGCCCTCGTCGAAGAGCGGAGGGATCGACTCGACGAACTCTCGGTCGGATTCGAACTCGAGGGCCACATAGAGTCCCACCTCGTGGCGCTCGCGCATCCAATGGGCGTGGATCGCCGGGCTTCGCGAGTAGGAGACCGGGCGCCCAACCAGAGCGAAGATGGGCGGCCTCCCTTCGGCGTCCAGGAAGTCACGGAGCCGATCGGCGGGGATCTGGCTGGGCTCGAGCGCGGGAGGCGGGCTCGCCGGGCTCCCTTCCGGAAGCGAGGCATATACGATCGGGAAGCCGAACCTTCGGGACCACGCTCGAAGCAGGGGACCCGAGGACCCGGTGGTGAGCGCGACGAGCGGTGACTCTCCCGCGGGGGGCAACGCGGGCAGGAACTCTCGAAGGAGCTGTCCGACGGACGCCGAGGCCACGACCTTCCGGATCGAACCTGGGGGGACCTTCGTTCGCACGAGGCGGCTCCATTCTTCCACCGTGACCGGACTACGGCAATGGCTCGAGACGATCAGCCCCAGCTGTCCGGGTCGGGCGAGGGACTCGGCGAGCCGCAGGTCGCGCGCGAGCTCGATATCCACCCATCGAAACGGATGGCGCGAGAACTCGAAGAGGAGTCGGGCACGGCTCTCCGGGTCATCGGGTCCCTCTCCTCCTTCGGCACGGGAGCGCAGCGTGGCGACAAGCGGGACCCTCGAGGGGAATAATTCCGGGACCCGAACGACCTCGGTCTCGGGAAACCGGTCGAACCGGATCTCGAAGAGGTCTACCTCCGTCCCGGCCGCTCCTTCCATCTGGGCCCGAGCTTCCGCGACGCCGCGAGCCGGAAGAGTGACGATGATCGAGGGAGGACCGGAATTCATCGCTCGATGATCGTCTCCTCGACGGACTGTCCCAGGTGGCGAGCCGGCGACATCGTCACCCCGTGGACCCGGGTCCCCGCGGCCAGTTGCGTGGTCGGCACCCGCGCCGACTCGGTGGAGAGCCGGACGGTCTCGGCTTCCTGCAGGAAGACGGTACGGTTCGATCCCTCGACCAGCGCGGAGACGACCACGAGCGGGCGTCGCTCGATCTTGATCCGTCCTACCCTAACCGCTCGGCTCGGGCCCCCCGGGCGGCTCATGAGGACCGCATCCCCCGGCTCCAGTTCCGAAAGGTACCGGGTCGATCCATCGCTCATCAGAACATAGGAATGCGCGGAGCCCGCGTTCACCCGGAACGCGCGGGGACGGCTGAACTGGGAACCCACCGCTTCGCTCGCGACATGGAAGAGGAAGCCCGCCGCGCTGCCGACCAGAAGCCCCTCGGCGGGGTCGAGCAGCGACGTGGTGTCGACGAGAACCCGGTCGCCGAGCCCCATTGGCCGAACGGCGGAGACGGGTACAAGCGTCCAGTCGAGGCGCACTGGGAGCGGACCGTCCAGAAGGGCTTCGAGCTCATCCACTTCCTGCGGTGAGCGGACCTCGACGATAACCCGGTGAGCTCCGTGCTCGAGGGCACCGAGAGCTCCGGGAACCTCGCGAGGACCACGGGCGATTACCCAGAGATCGAAACGACGACCCGCCGCGGCGATGGCGTTCTCGAGCGGGATGACGCGATCGCCGGTCCACTCGATGGCTAGGATCCCTCCGAGCGGAGTGGAGCGAACGGCGGAATCGAGGGCCACCGAGTCGCCGACCGACACCACGGGGATGACGTAGGGCTCCTTCCCCCGAACGGTGAGGCGACCCTTCCCTCGTACGAGGACTTCCTCTCCCGAGACCGCTTCGATCGGGTCGCCCTCGTCGAGGGCGTACCGGGTGAATCCTCTCCGGCGAGCGCGCTCGAGGATCGCCGCCCGCTCCCCGCGAGAGGCGGCGGTGGGGGCGACCGTTACCCGCTCGCGCGTCACGGACCGATCTCCTACTCCGGACCGTGCAGGAGGGCCGAGATGCGGAGGGCGAGGGGGCCTACGGGCTTCCGCTGGAACAGGTTGCGACCGATGCAGATCCCGCCACCTCCCGCGTCGATGCTCGCCTTCACGATCCCTAGGAATTCCTTTTCGTTGTCCAAACGGACCCCGCCGCCGATGAGGACAGGAACCGGGGTCGTGCGGCAGAGCTTCGCGAACTCGCGGGCCGACCCGGGATAGCTCGTCTTCACGATGTCCGCGCCCGTGTCCGCGGCGGCCCGCGCGGCATGTCGCAGTTCGTCGGGGGTTCCGCCGGTGGTCTTCTTGACGTAGGCCATGCAGAGGAGCGGCAGGCCGAGTCGACGGCACTGGTCCGCCGCGATGCCGAGGTCGCGGAGCATGTCGGGTTCCTCGGGAATGCCGAAGTTCACCTGCACGCTGAGGAGGTCGGCCCCGAGGCTGACCGCTTCCTCCGCCGTGCCGACGAGGACCTTCTGATTCGAGGTCGTCCCGAGGCTCGTGGAGGCCGACACATGGACCCCCAGTAGTGTCGTCGGGGCGAGTACGGGGGCGAGGGTGCGCACCGCACCTTTCGTGACGATCAATAGGTCCGCACCCGCGTCCTGGAGCTCCTCCGCGAGCGGGGCGAGCTCCTCGAGACCATCGATCGGTCCCATCGACACGGGATGGTCGAGGGGCACGGAGAAGAGCTTGCGCTGGGGGTTCGGGAACAGTCGCCGCATCCGTATCGTTCTGCCTTCCATGGGTCCTACCTTCGGTTTGCTTTGCTTTGAGTGAGGAGCCGAGAAATCGCGATCCGAGAACGTGCGGGGCACGTTGGGACGGCGCCCTCCCGGCGCCTCCCGGTCACCAGAGCCAGGTCACGGCGACCCGAACCACGTGCGGCCCCGGAAGGGCTTCGAGGGATCGGGCTGCCATCGACCTTGACCACCGGTCCAGTTCTATTTAGCGTTCGACGGAGCCGACCCGCCGTTCGCCGCGGCGAGCACACCGTCGACCAGCAGGGCGTGAATGGAGAACCCCCGCAGCATCTGTTCCCACATCAGCTTGCGGACCTCGGGGGACGATGCGAACCCCGCGACGATCTGGCCGATCCATTCGCTGTGTTCGACGTCGGCCGTCACATGCAGTGAGTAGTACTCGAGGTGCGACTCGTCCACCTGGTAGTGCTTACGGAAGGCCGGAAGGAGCCGAGCGCACAGCTCCACATTCGGCGGTTCCGACGATCCGGCGGCGGAGACGTAGAAGGTGTTCACTCGATTCGTGTAAAGGAAGTCGTCGATGGCCACCATCGTGCTCGGAAGCAGAGGCGCATCCAGAACGTCCTTTCGGGACACGCCCATGCCCTCGCAGAACCGAAGCCAGAGCTCCGGGTGGCCGGGGGCTTTGCCCTTGGGGTCGCCCGCCTCTTCGACCAGCTGGTCGAGGATCATCCGTCGGTACGGGTCGTTGGAAGCTTCGTACGAGCAGTTCGCGAACCTCTCCGCCATCGCGATCGGAACGGAGGCGAGCCACGGGTAGAACTGTTTGACCCACGCCTGGACCAACGCTCGCGGCACCTCCCCTCGTTCGAGGCGGGCGAAGAACGGGTGCGTCTTGAACGGGTGGTTGGCCATCTTGTGCTTCGTGAGCTCGTCTCGGAACTTCGCGCCCTCGAAACGGACCCAAGGAGCTTCGGTCATCGCCGGTCGCAGACGGGGGGCCGTATTTGGTCGCCGAGGTTCCGTTCTGAACCTCCCGAGTTATCGCGCCAGGGTCCGCTCGGGCAATGTGTCTCCCTCACCGGGTCGCGCTCCGCTGGTTCCGCCGTTCGGTCCTCTCGAGGGGATCCGGGTCCTCGAATCCGCGAGGTTCGTGGCGGGTCCGTGGGCGGCCACCTATCTCGGCGAGTTCGGGGCGCGAGTGATCCACGTCGAAGGCCCGCCGTTCGAACCACCGTACGCGGACCCCACTCGGACGACACGCCCGCTCCTCGAAGGGAGCGTTCCCGGGGACGCCATCTCGGAATCCTGGGTCCAATACTCCCGCAACAAGCTCTCGGTCGGGCTCGACGTACGCCGTCCGGAGGGTCGTGCGGTGTTCCTGAAGCTCATCGAACAATCGGACCTCTGGATCGAATCCTCCCGGCCCGGAACCTACGACCGGTTCGGTCTCTCGGACGAAGAGGTCTGGCGGACCAACCCCCGGGTCACGATCGTCCACGTCTCGGGCTACGGTCGCACCGGCCAGTCCGACCGTCTGGGGGCTCCGTCCTACGACCTCACGGCCCAGGCCTTTAGCGGATACCTCTCGCTGCAAGGGAACCCAGACCCGGACCCCCCGATGCGGTCGGGAACCGCCCTCAACGACACGGTTACCGGACTCGCGGCGGCCACGGCCGGTCTCATGGGCTACATCCATGCACAGAAGACCGGACACGGCCAATCGGTCGACGTCGCGCAGTACGAGATGTTCTTCATCCTTCTCGAGAATCTTGCGCTCGACTATTTTGTTCGGGGAGTGACGCGCGGTCGTTACGGGTCGGGCCACGCCCGGCTCCATCCCTACGACGTCCACCGGGCCAAGGACGGATGGGTCGTCGTCGCGGCTCCCACTCCCGAAGCCTGGGCACAACTCAAGACGGTGATCGGGTTCGACGACGCCGCCTACGATGACCGGGACTATCGGCTGGAGCATCGTGAGAAGGTCGACCGCGCGATCGCGGATTTCTGCCAGACCCGGACCCGCGAAGAGCTCGAGAAGGTCGGTCGCGCACACGACGTCGCGATCACCCGGGTTTTTGACATCGCCGACGCCGCACGGGACCCTCACTTCCGAGACCGCGGGATGTTCGTCGAATGGGACGATCCGGTCGCGGGCCGTATGAAGGGCGCCGGGGTCGCTCCCAAGTTCTCGACCACCCCGGGGGGAGTCTGGCGCGGGGCTCCTTGGTTGGGCCAGGACAACACCCGCGTCTTCGAGGAGCTCCTCGGCCTCCCGAGGAGTGAGGTCGAGTCCCTGCGCACCGCGGGCGTCATTGGGGAGCGACCGCCTGCCGGCCCCCCGAACTCGAAACCCCCTTTCTTCGTGAAGGAGGGACTGTAATTGTCGATCCTTCCGCCGTCCCCGGACGACCCGTTGGTCCGCGAGGTCACCGAGTTCGTCGCTCGGCACAACCTGGCCGTTCGCTATCGGGAGCTCGACCGCGACCCTTCGTTCCCGCGGGCCGAGTACCGTGCCATGGGCCAAGCCGGTCTGCTGGGCCTACGAACTCCAAGCACCTCCGGCGGGAGAGGGCTTCCGCTTCCCCGAGTGGGACTCGCGTTGTTCCACCTGGCCCACCGGTCCGGCACCGCGTTCGCGAAACTGAGCCTGCAGCCCGAGTTCTCTTCGGTCCTCGCGGACCACGGTTCCCCCGCTCTCGTCGACGAGTGGTTCCGGCCGATGGTTCGAGGCGACCGTGTGATCGGGAACCAGATCACGGAACCCACCGCGGGTTCCGATGCCCAGGCGATGACGCTCTCCGCAACGCGCGACGGTGGAGACTACGTTCTCTCCGGGGAGAAGAGTGAGGTGGCCCTCTGCCTTGACGCCGACGCGGCCATCGTCTACGGGCGAGTCCCGGGAGCCGACCCGCGGGCCGGGATCACGGCGTTCCTGGTACCCCAGGACCTTCCGGGCATTGCCCGACGAAGGACGTCCGGGGACCTCGGCGAGCGCTGGCAACGGCGCGGCTCGGTCACCTACGACCATGTCCGCCTGCCCGAACGATTCCTCATCGGTGAGGAGGGGAGGGGGTTCGAGTACCTTCGAGCCGAACTCACCCAGGAACGAGCTCTCCTTGCCGCCATCTATCTCGGAGCCGCGTTCGCGTCGTGGGAGGCGACGGTCCAGTACGTCGAGGAGCGGAGTGCCTTCGGTAAGCCGCTTTCCCGCCAAGAAGGCATTGCGTTCCCGTTGGCCCAGGATGGGGGCCGGCTTTCGGCGGACTGGCTCTACACGATCGACACGCTCACGCAACTCGATCACGGAGGCGAGGCCGCCCCGGAAGCCGCTCTCGCGAAATGGATGGCCGTGGAGGACGGGCTTCGAGCGATCGACCACGCGATCCAATTCCACGGGGGTCGTGGCTACTCCCAGGACCTCCCCCACGAGCAGCGTTGGCGCGACGTTCGTAGCGGAGGCCTGGCGCACGGGTCGTCGGAAGTGATGCTGATGGTCGCGGCGCACCAGTGGCGCCGCCGGCCGCGCGAATGACTCGGTCAGCCGGCTTTCGAGGAGGCCGAAGCGCGGTCCCGCGCACGGCTCGGCTTCTTCGGGGTCGCTTTCTCCGGCACGAACTGCTCCGACTCCGTCGACCCCTCCATGGCGAGCGTCGAGGTCAGCCCGCCCGATAGGATCTGAGCCACCTCGTCAAAGTAACCGGCCCCGACGAACGATTGGTGCTTCACCGCGGCGTAGCCTTCCTCCTCCGCGCGGAACTCCTCCTCTTGGAGCTCCGTGTACGCCGCCATGCCGGTTTGGGCGTACCCCTTCGCGAGTCGGAACATCGATAGGTTGAGCGCGTGGAACCCGGCCAGGGTCACGAACTGGAACTTGTAGCCCATTTCCCCGATGGTCGACTGGAACTCGGCGATCACGTCCGGTCCGAGCTTCTTGCGCCAATTGAACGACGGGGAGCAGTTGTACGCGAGGAGCTCCCCCGGGTACTCGCGGTGGACCTCGCGCGCGAATCGCGCGGCTTCCTCGAGGTCCGGCCCGGCGGTCTCGAACCACATGAGGTCCGAGTACGGTGCGTAGGCGAGCCCTCGCGCGATCGCCATATCGAGTCCCCCGGTGATCTCGAAGAACCCTTCCGGAGTCCGTTTTCCCGTCAGGAACGGCGCGTCCCGGGGGTCTACGTCGCTCGTGAGGAGCTTCGCGGAGAGGGCGTCCGTCCGGGCAATGACCACCGTGGGCACGGCAGCGATGTCGGCGGCGAGCCGGGCGGCCCAGAGCTTTTGATTGAACTCCCGCGCAGGAACGAGGACCTTCCCGCCCATATGCCCGCATTTCTTGACGGAGGCCAGCTGGTCCTCGAGGTGGAGGCCGGACGTTCCGGCATCGATCAGCGACTTCGTCAGCTCAAAGACGTTCAGATTCCCGCCGAACCCCGCCTCGCCATCGGCGACGATCGGAGCGTACCAGTAGACCTCGTCCTTGCCGAGGGCGTGTTGCTTTTCGTCCTCCCGGCGAAGGGCGTTGTTGATCCGTCGGACCAGGTTGGGCATCGAGTCGGCGGGGTAGAGGCTCTGGTCGGGGTACGTTTGGTCCGCATCGTTCGCGTCGGCCGCGACTTGCCAACCGCTCGCGTAGATCGCCGGAAGGCCCGCGGCGACCATCTGCACCGCCTGCGTGCCGGTCATGGCCCCGAGCGTGGGGAGGTACGACTCGGAGTGAAGCAGCCGCCAGAGACGCTGGGATCCCACGGAGGCGAGCGTGTGAGCGATGGGAATGGAACCTCTCAAGCGTTCGACGTCGGCGGCCCGATACGGTCGAACGATCCCCTTCCAGCGCGGGTTCTCCTTCCATTCGGATTCCACGACTCCCGTCATGCCCCCTCGCCCCCTTGCGGGTCACCCAGTTCAGGGTACGCGCGCTCGGTGATAAACCCGACGAGAACGGGGGATGCAACGACCTCCTCGAGGATGGCGGCCGCGCGTTCGAGAGCTCGCGACGACGCCGGTCGTTCGGGGTCCGAGAGGAACTTCGCCCGTTCTTCACGGAACGCCTCGCGGACCATCGGTAGGTCGACCGGCTGACCGTCGTCCCGGACCGCGTGGTGATGCACCCACTGCCAAAGCTGGCTCCGAGCGATCTCGGCGGTCGCGGCATCCTCCATCAGGTGGTCGATCGGGACACAGCCGTTCCCTCGAAGCCAGGATTCGAGGTAGCGGAGGGAGGCGCGCGCGTTTCGCCGGACGCCCCCCTGCGTGATGGGACCGGTGGGCGCCTCGAGAAGCTCCTGCGGACCGATGCGAACACCGGTCAGCGGTCGAGCGATCTGGTTCGGAGCCGCCATGCCCCGGTCGAAGACCTCCATCGCGACACGCACGAGGCCCGGATGGGCGACCCAGGTTCCGTCGTGTCCCGCCGTTACCTCCCGCTCCTTGTCCGCAACGACCTGGGCGATTGCCTTTGCGTTCGCCTCCGGGTCGTCCTTGATCGGGATCTGGGCGGCCATGCCGCCCATAGCGTGCGCACCGCGTCGGTGACAGGTCTCGATCAAGAGGTGCGAATACGCCGTCAGGAACGGCGTGCCCATCGTCAGACGGGATCGATCGGGGAACCGGGCATCGGCGACGTTCTCGAACTGCTTGATGAAGCTGAAGAGATAGTCCCAACGCCCACAGTTGAGCCCGACCGAGTGCTCTCGAAGTTCCCACAGGATCTCGTCCATCTGGAACGCCGCGGGCAGCGTCTCGATCAGCACGGTGGCCCGGATCGTGCCCCGGGGAAGTGCGAGCGAGTCCTCGGTGCTTCGGAAGACGTCGTTCCAGAGACGGGCCTCGAGGTAATGCTCCAACTTGGGAAGATACAGGTACGGCCCCGTACCGCGACGGCGAAGCTCGTGCGCGTTGTGGAAGAGGAAGAGGCCGAAGTCGAACAGGCTTGCCGAGATCGGTTGTCCGTCGACCTCGAGGTGTCGCTCGGTTAGGTGCCATCCTCGAGGCCGAACCATCAACGTCGCCGTCGTCTCGTTCAATCGGTATTCCTTCCCCTCGGGGGAGCGGTACCGGATGCGACGGCGGACGGCGTCCGACACGTTCACCTGCCCCATCACGGTGCCGGTCCATGTCGGCGAGTGGGCGTCCTCGAAATCGGCCATGAACACTCGGGCCCCGGAGTTGAGGGCGTTGATGATCATCTTCCGGTCGACAGGGCCGGTGATCTCAACGCGCCGATCGAGAAGGTCGTGGGGAGGCGCCGGAACGCTCCAGCGATCGTTTCGTAGCAGCTCCGTCTCCCGAGGAAAATCCGGACGAGCTCCTGCCGATAGAATCTGCCGGAACCCCCCCCGTGCGTCCAGGAGGTTTCGGCGCCGTCCCTCGAATTTTCGGTGGATCGAAACGAGGAAATCGATGGCGGATCGATCGAGGACCTCCTCGCCGCGGTCGGGGAGGTGACCGTGGACTCGAACCGACGATCCTGCGGACTCACCCCGGCGCGTCCCCGGCGATGGCTCGTGCTCGATACGGTCCGTCAATGGACGCGCTCCTTGGGGTGATGTCGAGCGAATCGCTCCTTCGCCAAATAGATTGGTGAGAGCGCGTTCGTCCAAGGATTTCTCGGGACGAGGCAGAAGGCCCCAACCCTCAAGCTCCCGAGTGACTTCGACCCATGTCGGGGAAGCGTCGAATGCCGCGGTCGAACGACGAGCTCTCGGGATTTACCTTGTCTCCGGCGGGTCCGGCGAACCCGAGAGGTCCCGTTCCGAGGTGGGACCGATGACGCCTACGGTGGTGGTGGCGGTCGACTGGTCACCGGTATCCAAACGAGCCGCCGGGCTCGGCGCGGAGATCGCCCGCGCGATGAAGGCACGGATCGTCCTGGTCCATGTCCGGACGGAGTCGGAGTCCGACCCCGCTTCCGCGCAAGAGCTCGAGGCGGTGGTCGGTTCGTGGGCATCCCAAGTACGAAATTCCGGCCCGACCGACGTCACGACCATTCTGCTGGACGGACCGCCCGTGGATTCTCTGTTGAACTATGTCGAGACCCACCCCACCGACCTCATGGTCTTCGGGCGGCGCGGTCATTCGCTCGGGGCCCGAATGCTCCTCGGCGGCATCACCTCCTCCGTCCTGCAGCGCGCCCGCTGCCCCGTGCTGGTCGTCCCTTAGTTTCCGATGGCGCGGATGCGTCCAAAGGAGACCAGGGCGGGACCGAGGGTACGCCACGCCTCTCGCGGCACAAACGCGATGTCGACGGAGTCCCTACGTATCAATTATAAGTTCGCAGCCCACCTAGTGCCCCGTGTCGGAGTCCTCCTCGGGACCCTCGCTCGTCGGACTCCTCACGCTCCATGAGGTCCGGGGCTACATCCGACGCTCTCACGGTATCTCCTTGGCCGTCTTCATCGCCATCGCCTACGCGCTCGGTTCGATGCTGATCGGCGGGATGCTGGTCTTCGGCCGATTTTCGGGTGGGTATAGCGTCCTTCTGTTATGGGGGAACGCGCTCGGTCTCCAGAATTGGAACTACCCCGGGTTCCTTATCGAAGCTCCGTGGGGGTTCATCGAGCTCCCGTTCTTCGCCACGGCTTCGATGGTGGTCGTCGCGGTCGGCGTGGGACTGGGCATGGCGGTCGCGGTCCTGCTCGGAGTTCAGCTCATCCGAGACCGGAAGTTGGCCTCAGGCCGACCCGCGGCGACGGGGACCATCGCAGGGCTCACGCCCGCCCTGATCGCGCTCGTCACTCTCGGAGCGTGCTGCTCGACCACCGCGGCGGCGACCGCCGGCGTTGCGCTCGTTTCCGCGTCCAGCGGCTCCTCGACATCGAACCTTCTCTTCAACAACTGGTTTCTTGGCGTCTTCCAGGTCGTGGTCGTCTTCGTCGCTCTTATCGCCCAAGAGCTCCTGCTTCGGGTGTACGGGAATCTCTTCGGGACGACCGACCCCGCCTTCGATCATCGAGAGGAGGAAGTCCGTCACCTCGATCGTCGGGCGTTTTCCACCGGAGCTCTGCGGGCCGGCCTTCTTGCGGCGGGATTGACGTGGGTGCTGGCGGTTCTCGCGGCATGGACGACCACCGCGCCATCGAGCGCCCCCGCCGCTCTCTGGTTCAACTGGGTATTCGAGCACTGGTTGCTCGGCGGGTTGGCGGTCCTCGTGGCTCTCTCGCCTCGGTCGGTTCGCCGCTGGTTGTTCCCGTCCCTTTCGACCGTTCCCGGGCTCTTGCTCCGAGGTTCTCTGCTGTTGGGGGCATGGAACCTCGGAACGTGGGTTCCCTCGCCGCTCGCCGGATGGGGCGTCGAGGGCTTCGGGAACGAACTCCTCGGGCTTTTCGGATTCCCGGCCACGTTCGGGGCGGTCGCCCCTGTCTTCCCGTGGGGGATCGCCCTCGCACTTCGCTGGGGATTCCAGTACGTGCTGCTCGCTGCGTTTGCGGCCACAGTTGCTCTTTGGCCGAAAGCGACCGTGAACTGGCTGTCGGAGTCGGACCGGCCAGCCGCCGCGACTCCGGTGGTCGCGTCCGCGGCACCCTCCGCGACCCCGCTTCCGCTGGATTTTCCATGAACGTTGCCCCCGGTGCGGCGAGCGACCGCCGATGGTAGACCCCGACCTGATCCTCGCTCCGCTTGCCGCCGGGATGGCGGTCTCGATCGCCTACCTTGTGAAATGGGCCAGCGAGGCCCGAACTCCGCTGCGTTCCGGCGCGGTGGTTTTCCTTCTGCTGATGATGGTGGCCATGCTCCTCGGCGCGGCGATTTACTTCGTTCAGCCCTCCGTGGCCTCCTTCGTCGAAGGCATCTGGGTGGCGAGCGCCCTGATGTCCGTGAGCGTCGTCATCGTGTTCCTCGCCTTCCTGAAGGAGCTCCAAACCAGCGGCAAGCCGACCGCCGGGGCGATGCCGTCGTCGTGGGCGGGACCCGGGTTCGTCGCGTCGGTCATTGCGCTGGTCCTCGCGAACGAGCTTCTGATGGGTTGGACTTTCCAAGCGGCCGCGGGAACCGCACCCGCGTTGGGTGGCGCTGGCGCGTTGGGACTCGGGTCCCTGTTGGTGGCCTCGGTCAATTCCCCGTGGTTCCTCTTCACGATGTCCGCCGAGATGATCCTCACCGCGACGCTTCTGCGGGACCGACTTCCGCTGCCGATCTTCGTGGTCCTGGCCTCCCAATCCCTCATCATGTTGTTCTCTCCTCCGGCCCTCAACTGGGCCCCGTGGACTGCGCTCTCGATCTACGTCTCGAGCGCAGCGATGATCGTCCTGTTCGTCTACCTGATGGAGCACCTCTACCACCACCACCAGCTGGGCGTGGGTTTCTCGAATTACCTCATCGAGCTGCTCGCCGTCTACGGCCTGATGATGGCGGGCCTGTTCTTCTGGCTCTACTACGGTGACGGAACCGCCTTCGCCGTCTCCATCGGCCTCGAGATGGTCGTCTTCTTTGGCGCGGTGGTCCGGCCGGAGCGGCTCTCCGCCGAACTCGCCCAGCCGTGGCAGCTCCGACCGAACTGGGCGTTCGCGGTCCTCGCTCTCATCTTCGTCGCCGAGCTCTTCATGGGCGCCGTCCTAGATGTCCAGGTCGACCCCGCGGACTACCTGGGCGGCTTCCCCGTCCTCGCCCTGAGCGGTTCGGCCCCCGTCATCCTGCTCAACGCGCTCTCGAACGGATTCTGGTTCATCGCGACGGTCTGCGCCTCGACCTGGTTCCTCGCGATGATGGGGGCCGAGATGGGGATGCTGGTCGTCTTCAAATTCCGGGAGACCCGGCACCTCGAGAATCGGATTCGGCTCGTTCTGATGATCGCCTGTTACGCGGCGTTCGCCGTGTTCTACCCCAGCATCTACTCCGCCCTCGTCTTTCCGAACCAGCCGGACATGGCCACAGTCCCGGTCCTGGGTTGGCCGATGGGACTCGGCTCCTATCCGCTCGCGACCACGGTCTTCGTCGCGGTCGTCGTCACCTACGTGGTCACCGGGGCACTCGTCGTTCTGTTCGGACGGCGCGTGATCTGCTCGGTGTTCTGCACGGCCCCGTTGATGTACCAGGGCACGACGATCGACGCGATGAAGACGTTCAATCGGTCCGGTCCCGTGGGGCGCAAGTACCTGTCGAGCCGCCTCTCCGCCGCCTACGGGGTGACGACCGGCCTGGTCATGGGCTCGCTCGTCGTGACGTCGCTGCTTTCGTACCTGGATTCAACCGGCGCCATCAACTTCTACCTCCAGGGGAACGACCCGGCGGTGTTCTTCTTCGCGCTGTATTTCTCCGTCCTATGGTACCTGATGTTCGTGACGATCCCGTACACCGGGAATTACAACTGCGTCACGATGGGCTGGTGCTACACGGGGACGCTCGCCCAGGCGTTCCAGAAGATCGGCTTCTTCAAGCTCAAGGTCCGCAGCAGACAGGTCTGCAAAGACTGCACGACGTTGGACTGCGCGAAGGGCTGCCCCGTCGCGCTCGTCGATATGCCGGGCCACTTCCGTACGAAGGGAGAGTTCCGCAGCTCCAAATGCTGCGGTGTCGGGGATTGTGTAGAAGCGTGTCCGTACGACAACCTCTACATCTCGGACGTTCGGCACTGGGTGCGGGCGCGCCTCGGTCTTCCCGTGAAACCCGCCCGGGTGACGAACCGACTGCCGATGGTCCGTGCAGGCACTCCCGTCTTGACCGCGCGCGCAGAGCCGACGGCCGCGGTCGGCAAGGCGAGCCCAGGACAGCTCTAGCCAACGTACGGAACCTAGGGTAGGTCGACGCTAGCCCACGCCGTCCACGGGCGCGAAGATCAACCCCTCCGCGACTTTGGGCAGGAACATCGTCGATTTGTGCGCCATCAGGCGACCGGTTCCGAACGCCCGCTCCTCGATTCCCTTCTCGGTGATCCCCGGCAGTAGGAAGGCCGTCCCGGCCGGAGCTGCCCGGGTCGCTCCCGCACGCTCGAGCGCCTGCCGTGGAGAACGGACGAACTCGAGCTCGTGGGGGTCGAGGCCGAGCTGCTCCTCAAGGAATCCGTGCAGGGTGTCAAAATCGGCTCCGACGTCCTCGCTGGCCGGTCCCGGAATTTCGAGCGCGGCACCCGGTGCGATGAGAAGGAACCCGCGACGCCGGTGCGCGGTCATTTCGTGCAACTGCCCCACGGCGCGCTCAACAGAGGGAGCTGCCCCGAGGCTCCGGGTCTCTGGGAACGCCTCCCTCGCCGCCTCGACGACCCCCGCCGATGCGACCACATCGCCCGGGAGCACCCGATGCCAAGGCAGGACCTGGAGGGCGCGGTCTCCGCCCTCGACGAGCATGACGAGCGGCATCGTTCGCTGACCCTCGTGGTGGCGTTTCGCGGCGGCCGTGAAGCGGTGATGTCCGTCCAGGATCAGAAGTCGAGCGCCGTCGAGGTCCCGCTCGACCGAACGGAGGACCTCGGGGTCGTCCAGCCGCCAGAGCAGATGGGTCGTCCCGTCCAATACTGCGGAGACGAGCGGCGCCTTTGCACCGTCGAACACCAGTTTCCGTCGGTCCAATCCGAGAAGTTCCTCGATGTGGTTGTTGACGCGATGCTCCGCGTCGGTGTACCCGGCCATGATCGGCGCGAAGTTCATTCCGGTCGCGTCGGCGAGGGCCTCCCGCTCGTCGACCCGATCGGAAAAGGTTCGTTCGTGGAGAGCGACCTCGCCGTGGGAGATCCGGTCGAGGTCGAGGACCCCGACCAGGCCGAGAAGCAGGTACTCCGAGCGTCGTTGGCCGGGTTCGAGGGCCTCGGCGATGTCGGAGGGAGGTCGATAGCGGAGGCCGTAGACATAGAAAGCGGGGGACGGGTCCTGAACATAGGCGCCCGACCGAAGGGCTTCCCCGAGACGACCCACCGAAGCGAGCAGGAACTGCTCGAGCGCCATCCCGTGCGGGCGGGGCACGAAACGGGCCGCATTGAAAGGATGGGAAGAGAACATCCGGAGGTCGGCATCGGAGACCGTGTCGTAGACGGGGCAGACCACCGAATTCGGGTCGACCTTCCCGGGGTCCGGATGCCACGCTCGGACCGGAAACAGATCGACCATGCGCAAACGCGCCCCCCCCGCCGCGAGACGAGTGTGGGCTTATCGCTGACCCCTCGTCTCCAACGGCCCGACTGTTCGTGACCTATCGCGAATTGTTCTGCCCCGGAGGACGGGCTTTGCCATCCCTGAGGACCATCGGGGACATCCGTCATAGTTCCGACGAGGGAAGCGTGGTTTTGCCGTTTCGATGGCCTTATAGACCTCCCAAAAGATATTATCCACAGCTGCGGCACGTCGATGAGCGAACGGGAGAATCTGTTCCGCCCTATTCACAAGGGCATTCGGCTGATGCTCTACCAGATGGGCAGCGGGTTGCAATCCCTGGACTTCACCGACGTGGCGGAATCGAATGCCGCCGTTGTTCGGATCAAGCGTGACCTCGGAAATGCCGCCTCGAATTGTGTCCTGTGTTTGCTGACTGCCCATGCCGGGCACGAGGAACGGGACATCTTTGCGAAGATCCGTGTTCACGACGCCGACGTCGTGAGGTTGGTGATGAAGGAGCACGGCGAAGTGGCGCGCCGCATCCTTGGTGTCTCCAAGTTGTGCGACGAGGTTACGGCGATTGCCGATCCCCAAAGGCGCGTCGAGACGGGTGACCGCTTCGTGCAGGAATTGAACGAGCTGATCGCGGCCTATCTCTCCCACTTGAACACCGAGGAGGCGACCCTCGTTCCGGTCATGTGGGAGTGGTTCGACGACGAGCAGATTCGCGCCATGCGAAATATCTTCTACGAGAGCATCCCGCTCCCCCTCTTCGAAACGTGGATGCGTTGGACGCTGCCCTCGATGAACACCGAGGAACTCATCGTTCTCTACTCGGGGCTGAAGGTCAAACCCCAAACCCCACGCGTGAAGGATTGGGTCCGCCTCGCCCACGAAACCCTCCCCTTCGAGCAGTGGTTGGCCCTGCGGGAAGGCGTCGGCGTGGACCTCCCCTGGGAGAACCAGGGCCTTACCTCGTAGATCGAGGCCGTACGAATCCGAGCCCGTTCGGGGCCAAGGCGCGACCCCTCGGCGACGAGTGGGCCCAGTCGGATTTGAACCGACGACCTCCCGGTTATCAGCCGGCACGTCAGAGAATCTGCCGTTCGGGAGCCCTCTACCCAGTTTGGGACCCGGATGACCCCCCGCTGGATGCCCTGGAACGCTCGTTCGCTTGGCTCGCCGAGCTCGCGTACTCCGAGGTCGCTCGGTCCTCCACCGAAAACGACCTGGACCAGCTAGGCTAGGCCAACCCCTTCCGCCCCGGGGCAACCCGGGGCGCCTCTTTCTTTCACACGGTGCGTGTGCCCGACGCACAGCACGACGGTGTTCGCATCCCCGAGATCTATGCTTGACTATCGGGCCACGGCACGGCTCAAATCTCGCGGTGTCGTAGTCCCCCCAGTTGGCGAATCGACACCCGACACTGTTCGGCCTTTCCCACACCTTCCACTGGAATCATTTAATTATAGACAATCGGCTTCCATCTTTAATAATGGGGATTTGATGTCCCATGTTAAAGATGGAACCTCAAAGGGCCTATTATCCCGGGCGGGCGGGGCTCTACGAAGCGACCCCGGAAGGTTGGCGAGCGTTCCATCCGAAGCCCCTTCCGCCGGACCCGCCCCTCCAGCTTTCTCCCGAGCTCGTCGGCTTGGTAGCGACAGCGTCGACCGAATTAGGCCGGCTCGATGGCGCCGCAGAGATCCTACCGGACCCGGACTTCTTCGTGTACAGTTACGTCCGGAAGGAAGCGGTTCTGTCAAGCCAGATCGAGGGAACCCAGTCGAGTTTAGTCGACCTACTTGAGTTTGAGGCCGGCGCCGAGAGACGTGCGTATCCCCGAGACGTCCTCGAAGTGGCCAACTATGTTCGGGTTCTCAACCAAGCTCGCGAGCGGGTCACCGCGGGAGAACGAATCTCCCTCGAACTCATCCAGGATTCTCACAAGCTCCTCCTGAAAGGTGTTCGGGGACAACACGAACAGCCGGGGAAGCTGAAATCCCGTCAGAACTGGATTGGCCCTGCGGGAAGTTCGCCCGCCACCGCCGACTTCGTTCCACCGCCGCCCGACGAGACGCCCGCTGCCATGGAACAGCTGATCGCCTACCTGCAAGCCGAATCGCCCGAACCGCCGATGCTGCGAGCCGGGCTCGCGCATTCGCAGTTCGAAACCATCCACCCGTTCCTCGATGGAAACGGAAGGATGGGTAGGTTGCTGGTCACATTGCTTCTGATCCAGCGAGGAGCCCTCCGCCGGCCGGTCCTGTATCTCTCCTACTACTTCCTTCGGAATCGGGCCGAGGTACACTCGACGTCTCCAGCGAGTTAGGGACGATGGAGATTGGGAAGGTTGGATCGAGTTCTTCTTGCGAGGCGTTCAAGAGACTTCGATCCAGGCAAGCGCTACCGCAAGAGCTATTCTCGCCATGAAAAGCGACCACGAAGCCCAGATCAATCAGCAACTCGGAAACCGCGCTGGGCGGGGAACCAAGTTGCTCGCCCGACTGTTCCATCAGCCCGTGATCTCAGTGAACGAAGTCGCAGGCGTGATCCAAACCACGTATCCGCCCGCCAACGAGCTGGTGAACAAATTCGGAGAGCTCGGATACTTAGTCGAGGTCACGGGACAAAAGAGGAATCGATTTTTCCGATACCAACCCTACATCGATATTCTTCAAAGAGATCGCACGCCGGCTTCTGCCTCGAGTTAATTCCTCTAAGACATTAGGAAAGACCCGCGCGGTCCGCCCTCGCGCATCGCCCGTCCCTGCCTTCGCGAGGGACGTGCGATGGTGCGCCGCCGAAGACGACCGACCAGTAGGTGAAAGACCAACCGTGGAAGAAACCGAGAGCCACGTAGCGAGGACCAAGGTCGTACTGACAACGGTCCGGCTGAAGCAGGTCGAAGAAAGGGGAGACCGGACCCACGTATTTTGGCCCGGGGTCCCTGACGCGAATCCGCAGGCCCAAACGGAAGTGAACCCCGGCGGCAGCGGCCGCAAGAGTGTCGTTAAACCAACTCGCTGCGAGGCGAGTATTGGGTGTGCCGAGCCCGTCATCGCATGGCGAAGGCAGCACCTTGGGTCGGAACTCGGGTATGAGACCCAGGGACACCCCGGCGCGGTGGGGTGGGCATGTGGAGAAGGTCGGTTGGGAGAAGGCGGGAGATCCCACGAGGTTCCGGGGCGGGAGGCAGGGTCCACAAGTCCCAGACCCCGGAGCAGGGTCGCGATAAGGGTGCACCCCGAAACGCGACCCGGCGCCTCGTGGGAAGTCGGAGAGGTTCGTAGTAGCGAGGAAGCCGCGGTAATCGCGGTCGATGCGAAGGGGCCTCACTTCGGTGCCGCGCTTGGAGGAGAACGGGACCGCCCAAGTCCCCGAGAGGGGTAGTACATGGGCACTGACACGGTCGGCGAACTCCAAGAGGCGCTCTACCGAGCGGCGAAGGCGAACGCGAGACGAAGATTCCACGCCCTGTATGACAAGCTCTGGCGACCGGACGTGCTGGCGAAGGCTTGGGCCACAACCCGGGCCAACGGCGGCGCACCCGGCGTCGACAGGAAGACCATCAAGGAAGTCGAAAGAGAAGGCGTCCCTCAATTTCTGGAAGAGCTGGCGCGCGACCTACGAGAGAAGACCTACCGCCCGAGTCCACTGCGGCGAGTGTGGATTCCCAAGCCCAACGGCAAGAGACGTGGCTTGGGAATCCCCACGGTGCGAGACCGGGTAGTTCAGACGGCGGCGAAGCTCCTGTTGGAGCCCATTTTCGAGGCGGACTTCGAGCCGTGCTTGTTCGGGTTCCGACCGGGGAGGTCTGCCCACCACGCGGTCGCTGAGGTCGTAAAGTACCTCAACTTTGGCTGCGAGAGCGTGGTGGACGCGGACATCTCGGGATGCTTCGACACCATCCCGAAGGACCGTCTGATGAAGGCGGTGGCAAGAAGGGTCTCGGACGGGGCCATGCTGAAGTTGATTCGGCAGTGGCTGGACTGTGGTCTGGTCGAAGGCGAAAGCCTTCAGAACCCGGACCGGGGGACCCCGCAGGGCTCCCCTCTGTCTCCTCTTCTCGCCAACATCTACCTCGACAAGCTCGACAAGGCGTGGTGGATGAGTGGGCTCTGGTCTCGGTCGCGCGAGAATGCCCAGCTGGTGAGGTACGCGGACGACTTCGTCATCCTGGCGAAGCGCAACGTGTATGGAGTGAAGGTGACCCTGGACTCGATCATGCGAGACCTGGGGCTGACCCTGAGCCCGGAGAAGACGCGGATTGTGGAGGCCGAGGAGGGGTTCGACTTCCTCGGTTTCCACTTCATCCGCCGATTCAACGCGAAGCACGGGAAGCGCAAGACCCTGTGGTTTCCCTCGGCGAAGTCCCAGCGGAAGGTCAGGGACCGAATCCATGAACTGACCGACCGGCGAACCCTGGCACACGGGACCGTGAGCTCGGCTGCGGAAGAGGTGGCCGAGACCCTGCGCGGCTGGGGAGGATACTTCCGGGACAGTTTGGCCCATGAGGCGTTCGGCGAGGTGTGGCACTACGCCTTCGAACGTCTCTGCCAACTGTATTGGAGGAGCCCGAGAAGGGGTCGAACCCGGGAGAGCCGGGAAGTGACCTGGGCGAGGAAACTCCTCACCGAGGTCATGCCCAGCATTGACCCCGATGGGGCGAGGAGGACTGCGTGAACGCCGATAGCCGCGAGGTGAACACCGTCGGTGAGCCGGATGCGGGAAATCCGCCTGTCCGGTTCGATGGGGGAGCGGTGGTGACGCGTGCATGGGAGTCCCTCGGTTTCCGAGGACTCCCATGCAGCAGGCGTCCACCACCGCCCTACCCTACCAGCAAAGCATCTCGTATCCAACGCCAGAGCGACCCACGCCGACCGAACCCACCGCGACCGTTCCACGCCTGCGAACCGTCACCGGGAATCGCTTCCCCCGGAAATGCGCCTGCGGATGCGGCCACGGGATACCGCGCGATCCAGAAGTCCGCTACGTGGTCGACTTCGGGGGGCAACGCCCCTACCGTGCATATCTCCGCGAGCACTCGCCCGACTTCGGTAGCTACCGCGGCCGGCGAGCCGCATCCGAAGACCTCGACCGCGTTCCGGGATTCGTCTCGGCCGCTGAACTCCTCGCGCGCCCGACCGGGCCCAAGCCCCCGACTGTGCCTCACCCCGAGGTCGACCCTGCGCACTCGGAGGCGGATGCGTCACCTACACCCGAGGCCGGGCGATCCTGGGCCTCCGGCCAGCTCGTCTTCAACGCGGGCCAATTCGAATCCGCGCGCAGCGGGTTCGCGGACTACGCTAAGGACCGCGAGACGGGAGAACAGCTCCGGGCGCGCGTGAACCAGATCATTCTCGAGGACCTCGAGCAGAAGGTGCTCGCGCTCCGGGCGCTCCACGCGAAGATCCGCGACATGGATACGGGCGAGTCGTTCGCGGGAGTCGTAGCGCGCTCACGACCGGCTTAACCCGTTCCGTGGGGGTCCGAATGTTCGAGTTCCGGTTGCGCATCCTGGATGTGCGGGAGCGCGACACCGACACCCCTTCTTTTCTCGGGATTGTCGAGGGGTTCCCTGAGGTCCTTGTGCATGCGACCTCGCCCGGCCGAGCCCAGGTGGATCTGATTCACGCCCTGGCCGAGCACCTACAGCGACTCCAGGATCGCGAAGCCACGCGGATCGACTGGGACGACTTCCCGACGGTGCGAGTTTTGGCCCTTCGATTGGGCCTGACTAATGGTTGAGCCGATGGGAAGAAGTTCGGTAAGCGTCCACAGTTTCACAATCATCGAGTATTAGCGAGTCTCACTCGGACCCGCAAGGCCTCAGGTCGGGGTAGGCGCGAGCTCTGCTCTGGTCGACACCTCGCCTGCTAGGGCGATAATCTTCCCCAAAAGTACTCCGGCGCTGACGACGAGGATCGCGGTCGCCGGAAGGGTCACGTTCCATACCCAGACCAGAAACGCATGGACCGCCTTCGCGAACTTTACGAGCCAGCTAACAATTGCCTTCGCTGCGGCTGAAACCGTGCTGACAATAGCTTCGAATGAGTCCCCAAGGAACTCTTTGAACTCCGGACTGATAGCAGCGCCTATCGCGACCCCAACGACCGCCACGAGTAAGCCACCGAGAAACAGGCCCGGGTTCGCTGCGATAGCATTTCCTATTGCCTCAAGTCCGGCGATTACGGCCTTTGCGATTGCGGCTGCGACTTCTAAGACAGCTCGAATCAGGCCCAGGATTACAAACTCTACTGCCTTGGCGAGTCCCTCCAGTGCCAGGCCCGAGAACACAAGCGCCAAGCTGCCTGCCTCGTACGTTACCACGGTGGTGGCGACTTTCTTCATCTCCCACCGCGAGACACCCACCTGCCCCTCGAAGGCGACCTTGTCCCGACTCACAATGGCTTCAGCCTCTGATTCGATGGCAAGTCCCAAGAACATCGCATCATCGGGATGGCCGATTCCATTCGCGCCTGAGCGATTGCGCGAGCAAGCGAGGAAGTTGGTTCGACAATCTTCACTCGCGCGAGAAGTTTCGCTGCGTGGGCATGGGCCGCACTCTTCGAACACTTGGGAGGGAGGTCCTTCTCGATGGCTTCCTTAACCTCCTCAACAATCTGGGGGGGAGCGTACAGGCTCGATAAACTCGGATTCCAGAATGCGGTCAGTGCTAGAATCCAGCCCTTTGCCCACCCTAAAGCGTCGGCAACTATGATGTTGCTGTCGATTACAAGGCGGACCCTGATTCGTCCCTTTCCGATGTGGTCGTTCAGGAAGTCGTTGATTGACCGCGAAATGCTCGCATAAAACGCGGCTGGAATCTCCCTGCTAACCCGGTCCAGCTCCTTGGCGGCTGCGTCAGAGTAGGCCTCCAACGCGGTCCAGTTTTCCGCCATGAAATCGCCAAGAAACTTTCGTTGGGGTGGTGCCGCGGACATTTGGGTAGGGAAGCTCCTTGGGGCCCGGATCACGAGTCACGTTAACTATCCTCCTATTCAGAGTTGGAACATCGGTTCTAAGTCCACGCACTTCCATGGGTCAGCTCATCACTCTGGCCCGGTTATGTGCCCTAGGCATGGCTTGGTTTGGCCTTTCAATCACATTCCGTTCCGGCCCCTCCAGGATACAGATGACCCCGCAGCCGCGACACGCTACGTTCCGGTAGATGACGGGAGTTACCGCGTTTGGCCGGATCAGGTCCACGACTGCGCCGCAGGTCCGGCAGATGGGATTCGAATCCATACAGCCTCCATCGAGGTTGCAGGAGATGGGCTGACAGGAAGGGTCTCGGAACGGATCGGTCCGTGGCCGAACTCTTACGTCTCACAGGTAGGCCGCGCCGCATCCCTGGCACTTGCCAGCCAACAAGTTCCCCACCGTCCCGCAATGAGAGCATTTCATTAGGACCATCGGCGGCGTTGGCGCGGGCAAGTTCACCACAACCGACGGTTGGGTCTGATAGGGGGAAGGCGGAGGCGGCCGTGCGGACTAGGACTGGAGTCATATACTGGGCCGAAAACGGCTGATCTGCTTGGGCCATCTGCGGTTGTGAGTTCATGGGGTCCAGAACTTGCATCGCACCATCCTCACGGGCCTCCTTTCCTGACTCGCGGTAGCAGTAAACCCCCCACACGAGAAGTCCCAACCCAATCAACAGGATTGTGACACCCTCCCAGGTCGCGACTAGTAACAAGCCAAAGAGAGTGAATAGAACCCCGAGGACTATCGAAACGATTCCCTCGGGCATCTTCGGTTAGACCAACAATCAAGTTCATAAACAAACCCCCGGCGGTGGGCCAGAGGCATTAGTCGAGCTGTTTCCCGGAAGAGCAGAAGGGGTCGGTTTGTTCTCTCCCCGGCTACAGGTCGCGGCTGTAATCGAGTAGTAGCAATTGGCACTCCCGACACCGCCAGCCCTGGTAGTTCGGGGTTGTCGCCACTCTCTTCTTCCCGACTATTTCTCCGTCAAGTAATAAACGCGTCCGCTTCTGTTGCCAGGCTACACGCCGGTAGTGGCCACGATCCCGGCTTCCATCGGTTTCCCGCAGCGGGGGCAGGACGCGGCCGATGGGAGCGTCATCTGGGAGTGCAGCTCCGAGGTTGCCGTATAGGTTCCGTACGCCCGGGGAACCTGCGCCTCAACTTCCTCTCGCATTCACGGGAACGCGAACCTTACCCGCGGCTAGGTCGGGATCCTGCCTTTCCAGTTTGCCAGATGACCGCCGGGCTCGCGATCGTGCCGTGGCCCGCGCGGGTCGCGGCTAAAGCCCGCGCAATCGACCGCGGTCGCCCCCCTCAGTGCGGCGGGACGACCCACAGAATCGGGGTGCCGGCGAACATCCTCGCGAGCGCGTGCGGCGCGGTGACCCGAATTGACGGGCATGATTTCCCGACAGTGCGGGTGGAAAGGCTCTGCATCAGAAGCCAGGCATCATGACAGTTGCGCGAGAGCTTCTACGGAATCACAAGCGCGACTTGTGGACCGGTACGCTTGACCCAAGCAATTAACCAACGGTCGCCGGTGTCGGGTCCAGGGGAATCGATGTCGCCGAGTACTTCAAAGATGGTTCAGCGACCCTTGACCAGGGTCTGGACTTCACGCGCGACGCGGTGAATTCGATCGTGCGCGGGAAAAGTTCCTCGATGCCGCGCGAAAACTCTCGAAAGAAGGGAGCATTCTCAACGTCACCCTCGCGAATGCGTATGCCGAGCTATTTTCTATCGGTGTAAGAAACTCAAACCCAGGTTCGTTGATGGCTCTCAGCACGCTGCTTCGGTCGGGACTCGGCACGACCGAGTTGAGGCCGGGGCCTCGGGGAATCAGCGCGGCGGACCTGGCCACCCAGCTCGAGTTGAGAGCTAGGGACAACGCTCTCATGGCCGCCCTCCAATCCGGTCGGCGGAGACGCCCAAGCGCTCGCTCAGGCGCTGCAAGCATTGGCGAGCAGTTACCAACAACTGGGGGATCAGGTTCTCTTTCTTGCGGAACTATTCGAGCGGCGGACGATTCCCGGCAAACTCCCGATTCCCTGTCCTGATGGCCCTCTCCTTCGAAACGCTCGGCACCTCGCTTCAAGGCCAGAATCCCTTGGGCGCCGCGGAGCAATTTCAGACCGCCCAGCGGTACGCTGGAGTCAAACCGGGGATGAGAACCGCGCCCGAGAGCGATGCCCGGCAGGGTTGCCAATCTAGCACTGCAAGCGAAATGCTGGTTCTGCGGAAGAAGAGGTACGGGCCATGGCATTCGAATTCGTTTCCTTACCGATCGATCAGAACGTCGAGCGGGCTCAAGGGAGGAGAAGCGTCACCCCTCCGTCCGTAGATCAATCGGGACGCAACGTATTCGTCTGCAAGGTGTGCTACTCGGCTGCCTTCGGGCTGGGCTGACCCGGCTCGCCGTGCAGCGCGCCGGCGAGGCAGAGGCTCGAGTCCTCTCAGCGATTCGAGAGATGGAACAACGCCTGCGATCGCAAATCGCCTCGACCCAGAGCCGGTGCAATTTCCGGACCCTAAGGTGAGGAACGAGCGATCGTGACAGAGAGGGAGTCTCTTCCAAACCCGCTCACCGAGCTCTCGCTCCGGTGCCAGTCGTGCGGCGCAGCCTACGCGGGTGGTGCCCGGGGAGAGTAGCTCGACTTGCACTATTGTGGAACGTCGGCGCCGACCGTTGATGCTCGACAGTTTCTCGACCACTTCATGGCGCAAGTCAACGCGTTCGTGCGTCAGGCCCTTCCGCCGGGACTTGACGTCTCAAGATCAACCACCATCGATCCCGTGGCGCGGTTGGCAGCATTCAACTCCAGTGTACGACCGCGTCTTAGCACCGAGAGCGAATCAGTATCGGATCAGTTGTTTCAATCTCCTTTCCTCGCCGCTAACCGTCCTGCCCTTCTCCCCGACGGGCAAGCGTTGGCGGGCGCAGACCCCGCTGCGGTTTCGGTCTTCGCGGCCAAGGTCCAGTCGGGGTCTCGGACTCGCCGTGGACGACTCCAGTCGAGAGCTCCTGAGCCGCGCCGGCGGGTTGGCGTCCTGCTATCAGTCGCTTCTTGTCGCGGTTCGACTTTCGAACGGTGCTCAGCCCGAGCGTTTCCATTTGATATCCCAGAACTACGCGACCGCGTCGGATGCGATCGCGAGCACGGGCCGCTGGGCTCCGATTGCCGTCCGCCTCACAGGGCTCGCGGAAGAGGCTGAGCCGTGGATCTTCTTCTCGGCGGGCGCGAACTCTCGGAGTCCCATCGGCAGCTCGGTACCGCAGGACGCGACTTGGGCGAAGCGCGCTCCCTTCTGTCGGCGACCCCCGAGCTGGGCTACATGGTCGCGGCCGTGGACCAGGAGTTGGCCACCGTGCGGACGGTCGGGTCCATGCCTCGAACATTGTGGAGAACCAGCGTCGGTAGCTCCCCACCCTCTCCACTACATTCAGCGGCTCGCGGGAGTGCTCGATTGGTTGGCTCAAGCCAGTCCGAGCGAATGGGCACCCACCTCCCGTTGGCGAAGCTCCGAGAAGAGACGTTCCGGAGGGCCGCAGAGGTCCGCGGAGCTAAGCCGGACGTGGTTCAGTAAAGGTAATTCTCGCGGGAGCAGGGACTCTCATACCCTTCTGGGTGGTGGAGCTGCCTTACACGTTTGAAACGGGCGCCCTCTGGGCGAAACATGGAAAGGAGGTTCCCGAGATTCTGCTTGTCGCGGCGACTTTCCCGGCGGACGTGTCCAGCCTACGAGGACCGGGGACCGCTCGAGTGCTGACGGACATCTTCCGTGCGGCAGGGAGGGGTCCGACTCGGGCAAAGTACTCCGACAAAGTCCGAGGAAAGGAGCAGAAGATCAGCGAAAGCGGGGGACTCGTGCCGATCTTCCAAAGTGCAGCCCTGTCCTCCATTACGGGTCAACAGGCCGATCCCTCCCTTGACGACCGAGGCGGAAGCGCTGAGATTAGTGCGATTGTAGTCGAGGGGTCCGGTTGGAGAACCCCAAGGTCGCTGCCCAGCTCCGAGTTAGCTCACCGCGGATTCTCGACCTCGTCTACGTCCCTTGCATCATCCATGTTTCTCCCGCAATCCCCTGGCTCGGGCCCCTTTTCTCCCGCAACCGTGGGGAACCTCAGGTGCTCCTCGGATTCATCTCCTGAATCGGAAGGGATTGGGTTAACGACTCCAAGTCGACCCGGCGTTGCGGCCTGAGAAGCGGATCAGGGCATAGATGATGAACACGATGAGCAGGCCGATCAACAGCGCAGTGAATACCCTGTCGACGATGACGATGTAGAGCGTGAGGGCCATGACGACGAGCGCGATGACCGCGAACAGTATTGTCCGCTGGCCGCTTTGTTGCGGCGCTCTGCGGTCTCAACGGCTGAAACGGCTGGCGAAAGAAGCTCGGACGAGTCTTGATTCCTTGTTGTTGTCCATTCGCTGGAATTGTTGAAATGAGAATCCGTGCGCCACATGAGCTGCAAAAAGCGACCCCCTGCGAAAGGGGCTGGCCGCAGGGTCGACAGTACCGGTGAGGACACGTTACACCCCAGTAGATGTGTAGTTATCACGTGAAGGGTCCGAACCTGCGCTGCGGGAAGGGCCCGCAGCGCTCGCTCTTCGCGGTCGGTCAATGAAACGGCGCGGCCGGCAGGTTTAGGGGGGTTCTCGTTCGAGCTGACGCTCACGTTCCGCACCGGCCCCTCCAGGATGCAGATGACCCCGCAGCCGCGGCACGCTACGTTCCGATAGATCACGGGAGTTACCGCGAGCTTTCGCCGGGCCAGGTCGACCGAAGCACCGCAGGTCCGGCAGGTCGGAACGGGTTCCACGCCGGCGTTACAGAGGCGGCGGGAGACAGTCCCCGAGGATGATTCTCGAAACGGTTCGACCCTCTCCGAATTGTTCTTAGTTTCTCGGTCGACGGACTCTTCCCGTCCCACCGCATCTCGTGCAGGGTTTGTCTCGGGGGCCTCCGCTCCCGAAGCAAGCAGGGCACCCCTTCGTCGGCTTCTTGCGATGCTTTTGGAGGAGCGGTGGCTTCCAGCGGCGTGCCCCGACGCTGCGATAGGTTCGGTTTTGCTTGGCTCGTCGCTTAGGTAGGTACGATTCCACTGGGGTCCGCTCACTCGACATCGGAAGGATCGGCGGATCAATTTCCCGACTTAGCCCGGCGGGGAGTAATCAGAGACCACCCGGTGGTGGGTAGTGAAGAGCCGAATCGCGTGGCCCCGCTCTTGGCAATTTGAGGGAATTTCCCAGACCCCCTCATTTCCGTGGATTGGCTTAAATTCGATCGGGACCAGTCCTCTCCCGTTTCTAGAGCCGAGGTCGTTACGCTGCTTGCGGTAGGTGTCTTTTAAACGGTGCGAGAGCGGAACTCGGGGGGAATCGGACGCTCCGACCAAGCGTAGATCGAGCCACAGGACACGGTACCACGTCGGACGTTCTCCCCCAGGATTTCGTATTCGTTCCAAGCCCCGACAAAGTTCGCGTAGACTGGCTCCGTGTCCCAATCGGACCTTCCGCATCGGAGACAAGGGTGTTTTCGAACTCGTTCGCGCGTTCCCACGACTTGTCGCACCAAAGGCACGTTTCCTTCACCGATACCGAGACCACGAGTCCGCAAATTGACGGGGTATAAGGCCCTGACGACCGCGCTTGGGACCCTCAATGCGTCGCACGACCCACAGAATCGTGGAACTGGCGCACATCATCGCATGCGCGAGCAGCGCGGCAAGCAGTCGTTGACCCAACGTCATGGACCTCCGCACGCGCACTCGCATCGCGGCCCATTTAAGGCGCCGCAGCCGGCGACACCACGCTTCGCGTTTAGGCTCGCGGTCAGGTTAATGGTCGCGCCTCGATTGCAGATTCTCCCCGGTCCTTGGCGCACCCCATCACAACTCCCGGCTCCTGAACGTCCGCAAGTCGGTTCATACCAGGAAGAGGGCTGCTCGCCGAGACTGCTCGAGGAATGACAATTGTCTTGCGTCCCACCGAGACCCCATATACGGCCGGTGGAATCGAACCCTTCGGAGTCTTGGGACTTCCCCTTGAAATCGATGGAAGCTACCCGTCATAGAATCAGCACCGTGGTTGCAAGCGTGACCTACCGGCTGCACAGTGGTTGGAGATAGTGTTGGGGGAGTTGACGGATGCGCTAGCTCGACTGGGCCTCCGAGCAGAGTTTCAGCCCTCAGGCAAGACTATGGACGGCGGCATCGAAGTCGGAACAATCGCTCTCTGGAAGCCCGGAAATGCGGTGCATCTACGCTGGCATCCCGCCGACTGGGAGACCGACCTCGAGGTCGAGATTCTATTGGCGTTCGAGCCCACCGCCACAGGGACACGAATCACGTGGGATCTTAGAGGGTTGGATCAAGTAATCGGTGACCCGGGCGCGGAACTCGCGGGATGGCTCGGCAGCTCTCTCTTGCCCGCGCTGCTCAACCTCCTCACTCCTTCCCAGTTCGGAGACTGGTTTGTCGACCGCAGGGCCCGCCGCCCTTCAGGAGAGCAAGCGCTGGAGACCTACCGAAACCCGCTATACCATTGGCCTAATTTTCTCCTGATTCTCGATCGGATGCGGTTGCGGCCCAACGACCGGCTGCTCGAAGTGGGTTGTGGCGGTGGAGCATTCCTTCACCGAGCGCTGGAGAGTGGGTGCACAGCCACAGGGGTCGACTACAGCCCCTCGATGGTTCGACTCGCTCGAGACGTGAATCGGTCCGCAGTGGAAGCAGGACGGCTTACAGTAACCGAAGGCGATGCGGCGGGCTTGCCCGTGGCGAGTGGCTCTTTCACAGGTGTGTGTTTCTACCGGGGTTTTCAACTTCTTCCCGGTACCGACGGTCGCCCTCGGTGAGATGTACCGCGCGTTGGTTCCGGGCCGGCGGCTTGCGATATTCACGGACACCGCAGCGGCCCGCGGGACCCCTGCGGCCCCCGAGCCGTTTGCGTGCGATCGCGATTCTACGAGCCGAACGAGATCGCCGAGCTCGCTCGCAACGCCGGGTTTTCGGAGGTCCAAGTCGAGGAACCCAACTTGGCCCCCTTCGCGAAGGCGGCCCACCTTCCGGAGGACATTGCAGCGGTCTTCGAAGGAACTGGTGGCGCTCTCTATGATCTCGACGAGAAACGAGCACCTCCCTGAGAAGTCTCGGCGATTTGCGGCCGAGCTCGTCGCGGGGTCTTCTTCGTAGACTTCCGCCCCCATTGCGGTCCGCCCTCGACCGCGCGGGTCCTTCATGAGCGCCGCGTGGCACCGAGGACCACGACAAGAGTCCACCGCCGAAGAGAGCTGCCGCGGTAGCAACCAGAGTGAACGACACGGACGGAGTCATCCAGAACGAGACGGGACACGGAGAATGCGTGCAATCTGGGCCTCCCGGGTGGGAACCAGTGTCGGTCCAGAACCAAAACACCCCGGCGGACAGAAACAGCACGACGATGCCGGAACTAGCAGGATTTCTCGGGAAATGCGATGTCCTGAGGCTCCCGACGCGCTCGATCGCGGTCCTGTCATCGAACGCGCGGTCCCTTCTCGAAGTTCGCGCGGAGGCCGGCCGCCGACGCGAACATCAAGAGGGCACGGCCGCCCTCGCGGGCTCGATTCGCCGCTCGGGCGGCCTGCGCGCTGAACCTGAGGTCCCGATGACCGCGACAAGCGCGCAAAGCGCGT
>CAVYTM010000002.1:0-36205 GCA_963771555.1 uncultured Thermoplasmata archaeon
TCGGATTTGAACCGACGACCTCCCGGTTATCGAGCCGGGTGCTCCAGCCAAACTAAGCTATGGGCCCCGCCGTCCGGACAACCGCCCGAATTTGAGTGTTTCCGGCCGAATCGTAACCACCGGTGGTTCGCACGGGTTCAATCCCGACCCCCGCGCGGCTCAGATCCTGATGAACCTCCATGCCGTGGAAACTTGTTTGACGCGACGAACGAGTGAAGAAACAAGTGTGGAGCTCCTCTCACCAGAACAAGGTCTGCTCCACTCGCCCTCCTAGCCCCCTGTAGACGTCTCCCGCGTCCCACACCCGCTCTGTTTGGCAGTGCGCGAGAGGTCAATCCAACGCGCCGGGAAAGCCTCAGTTCACGCCAAGGAGCCGCTTCGAGACGCCGATCTCAGGGATTGGGGAACCGAGGCCGGGAATGCGGCGGCGTTTCTCCACGTACGTGACGACCCGGCTCAGAGTGACATTGATGACGAGGTAAAAGATCGTCAGCATCACGAACGCCTCGAACGGTCGCGCGTCGTAAAGCGCGACGGATGTGCGGGACCAGTCATAGACCTCGAAAATCCCGATCAGGCTCAAAATCGTCGCCGTCTTGAAATTGCTAATCCACTCGTTCGTAAGGGGCAGGGTGATTAGTCGCACCGTCTGTGGAAGTGTAATCCGGGCGAAGATCTGAAGGCGGCTCATTCCGACCGCCTTTGCTCCCTCCACCTGACCCGCTTCGACCGATTGCAACCCGCCGCGGATCGCTTCCGTTTGGTAGCCCGTTGTGTTGATGAGCAGCGCAATGAAGCCGGCCCAGTACGCCACGTTCCACCCCAGGAACGAGAGATGGGGGTAGGAGAATATCAGTGCGTAGTAGACCACGAACAGCTGCACGAGGAAGGGAGTTCCGCGGATTGCCGCGACGTACCCTGAGGCGAATCCGTAGAGCGGCCAGCGCCAGACCCAGGAGAACCGCGTCTTCAGCCGCTTCTTGCTGGCATTCGGGTCGCGACGAGGCGGGTACGCTCGGACCAGCCCGAGTCCGACCGCCCCCGCAAAGCCGAGCAGGAAAGTGTAGGTGGTGAATTCGAGGGAGATTTCGCAAGGACCGAACCCCTGAGGGAGGGTCTTGATGATGAACGGAATGCTGTAAACGCCTAAGGCTCCGAGCAAAAAGAAGACGCCAATCGCGCAGGCGACGCCGATGGGGAGTAGCAAGGGGGAGGATGTGGAGAACCAAACGTTCGGCTCGCGGACACGCCCCGGGAGCAGCGCCGAGAGGTCGGGGGGAGGCGAGCTCGCAATGAGCGGCAAGCTCCCCGAGGGCTGGTCCCCAAGGGGTTGCGCAATTCCTGGCCCGTTTTCGTCCTCTTCGTCCATCGAGTGTTACCTGAGTATCTTCTTCATGAACGCCTGGGTCCGCTCGTGGCCCGCCCGCTCGAAGATCTCCTCAGGAGAGCCTTCCTCCACGACCCGACCTCCCGCGAAAAAAACGACGCGGTCGGCGACCTCCTTGGCAAACCCCATTTCGTGCGTGACGACCGCCATGGTCATTCCCTCCTGAGCGAGCCGCCCCATGACCGCGAGAACCTCGTGGATGGATTCCGGGTCGAGCGCGGAGGTGGGCTCGTCGAAGAGCATCGCCTTCGGGTCCATTGCGAGGGCGCGCGCGATCGCGACTCGTTGCTGCTGGCCGCCGGAGAGCTGGGCGGGGTACGCTTCGAGCTTGTCGGCAAGTCCCACGCGCGTTAGCTGAGAGATCGCGGTCTTTTCGGCGGTGTCGCGGTTGACCTTCTTCGCGTGGCGCAAGGCCAGCATCACATTCCGCTTGACGTTCAGATGCGTAAACAGGTTGAACGACTGGAAGACCATCCCGATTTGCTGGCGCACCCACTCGGGTCGGATGTGCGGATTGGTGAGGGCGACCGAATCGAGGTAGATCTCCCCCTCGTCGGGCATCACCAGGAGGTTAATGCATCGCAGGAGGGTCGACTTCCCGGACCCAGAAGGTCCGACGATGCAGAGGACCTGGCCAGTTCCGATGTCCAAGTCGACACCTTGCAACACATCGAGCTTGCCGAACGACTTCTTCAATCCTCGGACACGAATTTCGCTCATAGACGCGCGACCTCGAGCCCGGGAACCTTGAACAGGTCCTCTACCCCCCGGACCGTCCGTGTGACTAGATACGTCAGTACCAAGTAGAGGAAGGCCACCATGATCCAAATCACGAGCGATCCATAGAGCCACTGGGTGTAGGCCGTCGAGGTGAGTGTCAAGGCGACGCCGCTGAGCTCGAACCAGCCAATCACGAAGAGGAGGGAAGTGTCCTTGATCGACGAAGAGAACTCATTTCCCAAGGCGGGCAAGGAGACTCTGAAGGCTTGGGGCAGGACGACTACGAACATCGAACGGAGCCGGGAAACCCCCACCGCATCGGAAGCCTCCGTCTGGCCGGCAGGTACCGACAAGATTCCCGCGCGCACAATCTCCGCTTGATACGCGGCAGTGTGGAGTCCGAGGACGATCACGCCGAGCCATAGGGTGGCGTTGTGGATCTGAAACGGGTTCAGAGTTGAGTTCTTTAGTTCGATCCCACCAATGAGCGCGGCGAAGAAGATGAGGGCGATGGGCGGCATACTCCGAAAGAAGTCGACATAGACCGAACCGATTCCCCGCAACACCACGAACCGAGTGGTGCGGGCCCAGCCGATCAGAAATCCGAGACAGAAGCCGATGGTCAGAATGACCGCGACCAGTTCAACCGTGATGTAGAACCCGGAGAGAAGTGGGTTGAGCTGTGCGAGGGCGAAGGAAAGGCGATAGACTCCAAGATACCCGAGTTCGAGAAGGAAGAGAATCCCGCCAACCGTCGCGGCGACCCCGTAGACGACCGAGGACCACGCTTTCCACGTCAGAAGCCGACGGAATCCGGTCACTCGACCCGGCAGCGACGAACTTGGGGAAGGGGTTGCCGGGGGGAGCTCACCACCCGTCACAGGACGCAGCGGTCTCCCCCCTGCGAGGGATCATCGTCGGTCCCGAGAGGGAAGGGACCATTCCCATGGTCGCCTCGCGCCGCACCCCATCCTCGATCCCGCCTTCGGCCGCGATCTCGTTACGCGCCCCCGAACCACTCCTTGACCAGCTTCGCGTAGGTCCCGTTTGCCTCGGATTGGGTGATGACGTTGTTGATCGTTGGCAGGATGTGGTTGGGGTCTCCGTGAGGCACCGCAAATCCGTAGAGCTCGTTCGTGAAGACCTCGCCGGCAATCTTCAGGGTCCCGCCGGAACTCGCGACGATGGATTGGGCCGGGCCAAGATCGATCATCATGGCCTGGAACTCCCCCGAGGTGAGTGCGAGGATCTCGCTGTCGACCGTGGTGAGACCCGTGACCGAGCCACCTGTTTCGTTCGACTCAACGTATTGTTGGAGCCAGCTCTGGCTCGACGTTCCGGTCTGAACGACGATCGAAAGTGCTTCTAGTTGCGCCGCCGTGCATCCCGTTTGCGCGCAAGTCAAACCACTCCCGCTTGTTACGACGATGGCCTGGTTGGCGTCGTAGTACGGGATGGAGAAGGACATCGAGTTGTTGCGGAGCGCGCCGACTGCTCCCGACTCCGTGATGGCCGAGGCGGCCATGTCGACCACACCTGCGCCCACATCTGCTAGAAGTACGGAGAAGTCAGCATAATTGTCGATAACTAGGGTCTTTCCCAATGCCGACGCGATCAACATCGAGAAGTTGATGTCGAAGCCGAAGTAGACTCCGTTCGTGTAGTTGTAGTCCTCGAACGGCGGGAACGGGATATTGGTTCCTACGACTAGGTAGGGGGACGAAGAGGAACTGCTCGAGCCTAGCGCGGTTTTACCGACATACAATCCAGCGGCGAGCGCAATGATCGCCACGATTACAACAGTCGCAATAAATACGCCCCGACTCACCCCGCGTCGCATCGCCTCGGACGGCGGCGACGCCCCCCCCCCAGCGCTCATTCGAGCATCATCATAGTTTTGTTATTTTAATCTCCCTAGAAAGGTTCCCGCGCACCGGAACGCCCGGGTCCTCTGCGTGGGTAGAGTCATCTCCTGATTTTCCTGGGAGGTTCCTCTAACAATGGATTCGCTGCCCTCCGGCCCGTGTCGAGCCCACCTAGGTGCTGTCTTATGGGTCAGCGGAACTGGCCACGACCCTCTGGGAGACCAATGACCGAGCAGCACGCGCCTTCCCCCGACGCATCCAAGGTCGGCGAGGGAACTTTCGAAGACCTTCCTCTACACTCGAAGCTCCGTAAGGGAATTCAGGAAATCGGGTACACTATCCCGACACCGATCCAGCGCGGGACGATCCCTCACGCCGTCCTGGGTCGAGATATCATCGGTACGGCCCAGACCGGCACCGGAAAGACCGCGGCCTTCCTGCTTCCGGTGCTCGAGCGATTGCTCGAAGAGCCCCGAGGGCGAACGCACGCATTGATCCTTACGCCGACCCGTGAACTCGCCTTGCAGGCCGAAGGATTCCTCAAGAAGCTGGCCGGCCACACGCACCTTCGCGGCGCGGCTGTCTATGGTGGCGTCGGAATGGGCGACCAGGAACGGGGGCTTCGGGGTGGGGCCGAGATCATTATCGCGACACCGGGCCGGCTCCTCGACCACATGAGCCGAGGGTACGTCAACTTCCAGGGCCTCAAGATCCTCGTCCTGGACGAGGCCGACCGGATGCTGGACATGGGATTCCTGCCGGACGTCCGGAGAATCCTACAACGTCTGCCTCGCGACCGGCAGACCATGCTCTTCTCGGCCACGATGCCTCCCGAGATCGTCAAGCTCTCTCGGGAATTCCTGCGCGAACCTCGGATGGTCCAGGTCGAAGAGCGGACGGTCGCAGCGGTCGGGGTCACCCACCTCGCCCTTCCGGTACCGTCTCACCTCAAGACCGACCTCTTGACCGAGCTCCTCCGCGACGAGATGATGACCAGCGTCCTGGTCTTCGCCCGGACCAAGCATCGGGCCGACAATCTGGTCCGCCAGCTCCTGCAGCGAGGGATCAACGTCGCGGTCATCCACGGAAACCGCAGCCAAAGCCAGCGGGTCCGGGCTCTGGAAGGCTTCCGTACCGGCGAGTACCGCGTTCTGGTGGCGACCGACATCGCGGCGCGCGGGGTCGACGTCAAGGACGTGAGCCATGTCGTCAATTTTGACGTCCCGCACGAGCCCGAGATCTACATCCATCGGGTGGGGCGCACCGCCCGTGCTCAACAGCGGGGGGACGCCTATACGCTCGTCATGCCCGAAGAGGAACAGGACATGGCTCGCATCGAGAAGCTCATCGGCATGAGGATCGAACGCGCGAGAATTCCCAGTTTCAAGTACGACGCTGCCCGTTCCGAACAACCCGGACCACCGCGGCGATCTTCGCCATCGCAATACGCCCGGAGACCGTATCGTGACCAGGGTCGCCGACGTGGCCCGCGGGGCGGTTGACTCGGTTCAGCGATTCACTTCCGAAATGCGTTCCGAGGGGGCCGTCTCGCCGAGTCGTCCCACGTTCGTCATCCTCAAACTTATATCGAGGGCGTCCGTCGCCGCTTTCGCGTGACGTCATGGTCGAGCCGGGCACGCTATCCATCTCTCCGACGACGACGACGGCGGGACCTGCCTTCCCCGAAGATGGGCTCGTCGACGCCTATCGGTTGATGGTCCTTGCACGCGCGACGGACGAACGCTGTCTTACACTCCAACGGCAAGGGCGGATCGGATTCTACGCTCCGCTCCAAGGACAGGAGGCCGCCCAGGTAGGCGCGAGCCGCGCCCTTTCCCCTGGGGATTGGATCTTCCCGGCCTACCGAGAGCTCGCGGTGGCGCTCGCTCGAGGAGTACCTCTGCGGGCCATCTTCGACCAGCTGCTCGGGAATGCGGACGACCAGATCAAGGGCCGGCAAATGCCGAATCACTTCGGCTTCCGGTCGGTGAATTTTGTGGTCGCCTCGAGTCCTATCGGCACGCAGATCACCCAGGCGGTCGGCGCGGCCATGGCTGCCCAGCGGCGGAAGGACCCGATCGTGACGATCGCGTTCTTCGGCGACGGCGCCACCAGCTCGAACGATTTTCACGCGGGCCTCAACTTCGCCGGAGTCTTCCAGTGTCCCACGATATTCTTCTGTCAGAACAACCAGTGGGCGATCTCCCTCCCCCGCGAGCGACAAACCCACAGCGCCACCTTGGCCGAGAAGGCGGCCGCGTACGGCATTCCGGGCTTCGTGATCGATGGGAACGACCTTAACGCCGTGTACGGAGCGGTTCGGGCGGCCCGGGACCGCGCGGTTTCCGGTGGAGGTCCCACGATGATCGAGGCCGAGGTATACCGGTTCGGCCCTCACTCCACGTCGGACGACCCGAAGCGGTATCGGACTGACGCGCAGTTGTCCGCGGCGAAGGAGCGTGACCCGCTCGGTCACCTCAAGTCGCAGCTCGTCGCGAAGGGACTTTGGAACGAGGAGTCCGACCGGAAGCTGTGGGACGAGGTGCGCGCGCTGGTCTCCCAGACCTTCGAGGCGGCCGAGAAGGCCGAAACCTTGGACCCGCGGACGGTGTTCGACGACGTGTTCGCAAGCCTTACTCCGCGGCTCGCGGAGGAGAGGGCGGAGTACGATGCCCTCGTCCGCGAAGGAGTGGTGAAGCCGTGACGGAGCTGAATCTTGTCCAAGCGATCAACCGAACCCTGCACGACGCCATGCGCAAGGATCCGAACATCCTGGTCCTAGGCGAGGATGTTGGGGTGAACGGGGGAGTGTTCCGTGCCACCGACGGCCTCTTCAAAGAGTTCGGGGCCGAGCGGGTCATCGACACACCGTTGTCCGAGACCGGGATCATCGGTGCCGCGATCGGAATGGCCCTCTACGGACTCAAGCCCATCGCGGAGATTCAGTTCCTCGACTTCATTTATCCCGCCTTCGACCAGATCGTCAGCGAGCTCGCGAAGTTCCGGTACCGTTCGGGCGGCCAATACCCCGCCCACGTCGTGATCCGCACCCCCTACGGAGGGGGCATCAAGGGGGGCCTCTACCACTCGCAGAGCACCGAGGCGTACTTCTGTCACACGGCTGGGATCAAGGTCGTGGTTCCTTCCACGCCGGCCGATGCGCGCGGCCTCCTCCTTTCCGCGATCGACGACGAGGACCCGGTGCTGTTCCTCGAACCGAAGCGCATCTACCGCTCCCTGACGGGCGAGGTCCCGGACGGGGAGGATCGGGTCCCGTTCGGCCGCGCCCGCATCGCCCGGGAGGGGACCGACCTCTCGATCTTCGCCTACGGGGCGATGGTCCCTCCGGTCCTCGAAGCCGCGGAGACGCTGGCGCGCGATGGGATCTCTGCCGAGGTGCTTGACCTTCGTTCGCTCGTTCCGCTCGACGAGAAGGCCGTGGTCGCCTCGGTCGAGAAGACCGGACGGGCGGTGATCGTCCACGAGGCTGCCCGGTTCTGCGGTTTTGGAGCGGAATTGGCGGCCATACTGGCTGAGAAGGCGCTGTATTCGCTCAAGTCGCCGGTCGTACGGGTGACCGGTTTCGACACTCCGTTCCCCTATGCACTCGAGAACGTATACCTACCCAACGCCGACCGAATCGTGCATGCCGCGCGTGCCGCGGTCCGGGGCTCGTAGGAGATCACGATGGCATTCGAATTCCGACTTCCGGACATTGGTGAGGGCGTAGCCGAAGGCGAGGTCGTCCGCTGGTTCGTCAGGGCCGGTGATACGATCAAGGAAGACGACCCGCTCGTGAGTGTCCTGACGGACAAGGCGAACGTGGAGATTCCGTCGCCGAAGTCCGGTCGGATCGTCAGCCTACATGCTCAGGTAGGGGAGAAAGTGAAGGTCGGAGGGCTCCTCGTCACGATCGAAGTCCCCGGCGGGGGGGCTGCCTCCCCCTCTCCCTCCCCGACGAAAACCACACCGGTCGCCGCTTCTCCCCCTGCCTCCTCGAGCTCAACCCCTTCGGCGGCTCCGTTGCCGGCCCCGGCCGCCGCGCCTGTATCGGTCGTGTTGGCGACACCGTTCGTCCGTCGGCGGGCGCTGGAGTTAGGAGTCGACCTCGCTCAGGTCAAAGGGACCGGTCCCGGTGGCCGTATTGTCGACACCGACCTTGAAGCGTCGAAATCGAGACCTCCCGGGGGGACCTCGTCTCCCGAGTGGCCCGCGCTCTCCAGTTCCACCGAACCCGCGCGGCACGCCCTCCCGCCCGAACCGGCCACCGCTCCGGCGGTTTCTGAGGGTGTCCTCGAGCGGATCCCGATCCGGGGGATCCGTCGGGTCATCGCCGAGCACATGTCGGAGTCGAAGCACAAGGCGGCCCATTTCACCTACGTTGAGGAGGTCGACGTCACCGAGCTGATCCTCCTTCGAGACCGGATGGCAAAGCACGTCGAGAAGCAAGGGGTTCGGCTGAGCTACCTACCGTTCATCGTAAAGGCCGTCGTGGCGGGTCTCAAGGCCCACCCGAAATTGAACGCGACGATGGACGACGCCCGCGAGGAACTGGTCGTGCGTTCCGACTACAACATCGGCATCGCCACGGCGGCGCCGGAGGGGCTTATCGTTCCGGTCGTTCGGCATGCGGACCGAAAGAGCGTGGTTGCCTTGGCGAAGGAGATCCAGGAGCTATCCGAGCGGGGCCGGGCCGGGAAGTTGTCCCGGACCGAACTCACGGGGAGCACCTTCACGATCACCAGTCTGGGAGCTCTGGGAGGGCTGCTGGCCACGCCGATCCTCAACTATCCCGAGGTGGCGATCCTGGGGGTTCACAAGATCCAGCGACGCCCGGTCTACCGACCGGACGGTTCGATCGGCCCGGCCGACATCATGAATCTCTCGATATCGCTCGACCACCGGGTCGTGGACGGGATCGAAGGGGCCCAGTTCCTGGCCAAGGTGAAGGCGTACCTCGAAGACCCGCACCAACTGTTCGCCGAGCTCGCATGAACTCCTCGACGTCGGTCGAGCCCCTGCCGTACGACGTGGCGTCGGCGCAGAAGGCGCTGGGACCCGAGTGGCGCGAACTGCTTCGAACGGCCTACCGGTGGATGTTGCTCGGGCGCACGCTCGACACTCGCATGCAAGCGCTCCAACGCCAGGGCCGGGTCGGATTCTACGGAGCGGCCACCGGTCAGGAAGCCGTTAACGTGGCCGCGGGACTCGCTTCCACCGCCGGGGATTGGGTCTTCCCGGGACTCCGTGAGCAACTCGTGGCGCTGGTGCGAGGTCATGCCCTACCGGCCTACGTTCACCACCTCTTCGGGGACGCTCAGGACCCCGCGATCGGCCGGAACATGCCCTGTCACCCTACCGCGCGCGAGGCCCACTACGTTTCGATGTCCTCCGTCATCGGAACGCAGATCTCCCAAGCTGCGGGCCTGGCCTACGCCCAGAAACTGAAGCACGAGAGCTCCGCCACTCTCGCATTCTTCGGCGATGGAGCCACCAGTTCGAACGATTTCCACGCCGGCCTCAACTTTGCGGGCGTGTTCGGTCTTCCCCTCGTCTTCTGCTGCACGAACAACCAGTGGGCGATCTCGGTACCGGTGTCCCGACAGACCGCCGCCGCCACGTTGGCCGCGAAGGCTGGGGCCTACGGATTCGCCGGCCGGCAGGTGGACGGCACGGACTTCGTGGCCAGCTTCCGTGAGCTCGTCGCGGCGCTGAAACAGACGCGGAGCGGGGGAGGTCCCGTCCTGCTCGAGTTCGTGGTCTATCGGATGACGCCGCACTCGAGCTCCGATGACCCGGGTCGATATCAGCCCGCGGACTGGATGGCACGGGCAGCGCGCCACGACCCCCTGAACCGCCTTCTCGCTTGGTTGCAATCGCACGGTCTTCTTGCCGCGGACGAGCTCGCTCGCTGGGAGCAAGAAGCCGACCACGACGTTCGAGCGGCGATCGAGGTCGCCGAGCAGACCCCTCCCCCGTCGGCGGCTTCGGTCACCGAAGACGTCTATGCCGTCCGATTGGTCGCCCCTTCGAGTCCCGGAGGCTGACGCACGAGCTCATGGCCGGAACGTTCTCCCGCTCGACCGAGGTATTGGTCGTCGGCGGCGGTCCGGGCGGCTACATGGCGGCAATCCGCTTGGGTCAGCTCGGTCGCAAGGTTCTCCTCGTCGAACGAAGCGAACTGGGCGGCGAATGTCTCAATCGAGGTTGCATTCCCTCGAAGGCGCTCATCCACGCGTCGCTCCTCTACCATTCTATTCGAACCGAGGGCCCCGACATCGGGGTCACGGTGAGCGACGCGAAGTTCGACCTCGGCCGGACGATGCACTGGAAAGAGGAGGTGGTGGCGAAGGAACGCCAAGGCGTGGCGTCCCTGCTCAAGTCCGCTGGTGCGTCGGTGCTCAAGGGCACCGTCAAGTTCACAGGTCCGACTTCCGCCGACTTTGCGGCTCCTGACGGGGGTCACGAACGGATCGACTTCCAACAGGCGATCGTGGCGACCGGTGCCGTTCACGCGACGATCCCCAGCTTCGAGACGGACGGCCTCCGGGTCGTGAACGCATGGGACCTGCTGTCGCTCACGACCCTCCCGCGCTCGATGCTCGTCCTCGGAGGCGGGGTTTCCGGGTGCGAGCTCGGGGAGTTCCTCGCTCGGGTCGGTGTCGAGGTCACGATCGTCGAATTGATGCCGCAACTTTTGCCCGGGCTCGAACCGGATCTGGCCCGCGAACTGACGGGCTCGCTCGAACGTCTCGGCGTCCGCGTCCGGGTCGGAACACGCGCTGTCGCCCTGCGTCGGGAACCCGAGACCATCACGATGACCGTCGAGGCAGGGGGCGGCAAGGAGGAGCTCTCGGCGGAGCGGCTGTTCGTCACGGTCGGTAAACGCCCGCTCACGAACGACCTCGGGCTCGAGGATGCGGGGGTCGTCTTCGACCGCAAGACCGGATTCATCACCGTGGACGACCAGCTCCGCACGAACCAGCCTCACATATTCGCGGTCGGGGACGTCGCGCGTCCGCCGATGCTCGCCCACAAGGCCTACCGCGAGGGGGTGGTGGCGGCCGAGGCCGCGTCCGACCGACCGACCCGATTCCAGTTCCAGGCGATGCCGTCCGTGGTCTTCACGACGCCCGAACTCGCTACGGTCGGCTACTCCAAGACCGAAGCCGACGCCCGGGGTTTCGCCGCTCGGGAGGCCCGATTTCCCTACCTTGCCCTGGGCCGGGCCCATGCCAATCACACGACCCAGGGCTGGGTCAAGGTCGTCGGCGACGACAAGAGCGGGCTCCTCCTCGGGGTTCACGCCGCCGGCGCGGAGGTCGGCGAGTTCATCGCCGAGGCCGCTCACTCGATCGAGATGGGCGCGACGGTTCGGGACGTGGCCATGACGATCCACCCTCATCCCACGTTCTCCGAGACCCTCCAGGAGGCCGCGCTCCTGTGGCTGGGCGAGCCGATGCACGTTGCCCGTCGGAGGTCCGATGCCGGCGGTCGTTGAATGGGGATTGCGGGACTACTCATCGGCTCTGGAGGAGATGCGGGCCGCCGTGCGGGCCCGCCGAAACGGAGCGATCGAGAATACCCTCATCCTCGTTGAACACCCGCCGGTCGTCACCGTGGGCGTCGAGGGCGATGACGGCTCGGCGGCCACTTCCGGGTTACCGGTCGTGAATGTCGAACGCGGCGGCCGGGCGACCTACCACGGACCCGGCCAGCTCGTGGGATACCCAATCGTCGACCTGACCTCAAGGGGTCGGGATGTGCGCCGCTTCGTCCATGAGGTCGAGGAGGTCGTCGTACGCTCCTTGGCTCCGTTCGGCGTCGTGGCGGGTCATGTGAGCGGTCGGCGGGGGGTTCGGGTGGCCGGGGAACGGAAGATCGCCTCCATCGGTATCGCGGTCGACCACTGGGTTACGTTCCATGGCTTCGCACTGAACGTCGACCCGGACCTCGGCGCGTTCGAACGCTTCCACCCCTGCGGCTTCGACGGGACGGTGATGACCTCCCTGACGCGCGAGGTTGGACGACCGGTCCGCATCAAAGAGGTAGTCCCCCCGGTGATCCGGGCGTGGCAGGACGTCTTCGGGACGGTGCACGAAGCGGCGACCCGGTCCGGGTCGGCTCACGGGGGTCTCCCGGTCCGGGCATGACGAGCGGTGACTCACGGCCCCGATTGCTCCTAATCGGCGGGACGACCGGGCTGGTGGGTCGTCACCTCCTCGCAGAGTTCGGGCGCGACTGGCAGGTCGCATCTCTCCACCGGCACCCCTCCCCGTCCGAAACCGCCGCGGGCGTGGAGTTCGTGCCGGGGGATGCGTCGACGATCGGCGACTGGACTCCCCTACTCCGGGGTGTGGACCTAGTGGTGAACGTCGCCTGGTACCGGGCCGGCCCGATGCGACGCTTCCGACCGCTCACCGAGGGCTTGCTTCGCCTCGTCGCGGCCGCCGACCGCGCGAACGTTCCCCGCTTCGTTCACATCAGTGTTCCGGATTCCCCGTCCGCGCTCGAGACGGATCTTCCGTACATGTCGTGCAAGCGCAGGGTCGATCGAGCGATCGAGCAGAGCGGCCTCTCCTACGCGATCGTCCGTCCTACCATGCTGTTCGCTCCGCGCGACAAACTGGTCACGGTGATGCTTCGCACGATGCACCGGTACCACCGGTTCCCGATCTTCGGGGACGGAGAGTATCACATCAGCCCGATCGCGACCGCGGACCTCGCCCGGATCGTCCGCCGGGAGGCGGCGCGGACCGACCGACGCAACGTCACGGCCGGAGGCCCGAAACGCTGGCGGTATCTCGATTTGACCGACACGATGTTCGCGGCGCTGGGGCTCCCCCCGAAGTACTTCACCCTCTCCGCCCACGGAGCCGTCCGGCTCGCCCGCCTGCTCGAAGTTCTCGGCTCGACGCTGATCTACGTCTACGAGGTCGAGTGGCTACTCTCGGACATGCTCGGATTGGCCCCCTATCCGGGTCTCGACCCGCCGCTCACCCCGATCGAGCCGTTCCTCTCGAAGGAGGCCGCGCGTCTCCGTGGGGCTCGGTTGGGGGGTTGAGGTTAGTATTAAGGCCGCCCCGTTCCATCGCTTCTCCCGATGGAAGCGGTCGACCTCAGCCGTAGGCTCGCTGATTTTTCCCAAGTCGCCGGGGAAGTGCTCCGCGACGTTCAGGATGTAACGGAACAGCAGATCCGCCACTGGATCATCAATCCTTTTCTCGTCGCCCTCGGCTGGGACCCGCACGACAAAAAGCAGGTCTTCTTCGACTTCGCCGTGTCCGGAGAGCTCGGTCACATCGACTATGCCCTCCTAAACGCTGAGGGGCACCCCCGACTGTTCCTTGACGTACGGGAACGGACCGCGAACGTCACCGAACCGGGAACGATCATCGACGCCGCGAAGGCGACCAAGGTCCCTCTCGTCCTCCTCACGAACGGACGGGAGTTCTCCCTGTGGTACGTCCCTCACGATGAGCCGGCCGCTCCCCTCTTCGTGCTCGCGCTCAAGGACCTCTCCGACAACTCCGAGAGCTTGCTTGGCCTCACCGCGGAGTACCGCCTCAGCGAGACCGGGACCCAACAGCTCCGGCGGAGCGCCATTCGGCTCGCGGTCCTCCAGATGCTGGAAGACAACGCCGAGAAGACGTTCGACGCGCTCGTCGATTGGGTTCAGGCTCAGGTCGCCCCGGGCGCGCTCGACGACACGACCCAGTCGGCGATCCGCGACGCGACCCTGATCTGGCTCACCGAGGAACACCTCACGATGCCAGCCTTCCAGCCGGAGGAAGGGAAGCGAATGCACGAGCTCACCCCCACCACGGGCCGCGATTGGGACGCTTTCCCCCGGGGCCCCTCGGGAACCTTCCAATACAAGTACGACACCACGAAGACGCTCGACCTCCGCCAATCGGCCAAGGAGGTTCGAGAGCAACTGCGGCTGCAGGGGCTCCGGACCCCGAACGCGACCAGCTTTGGGGGATTCTACCACGCGTTGCGAGCCCGTGCGGGGCTCGCCAAGTGAAGGCATAATCCCACAAGGGCCTCCGTTCCCCTGCCGCCGGGGGTTGACCTGCAACACCTTTCGGGCGACTGAGCGAGCGATTCCGACACATCGTCGTCCGGGCACCGATCCCGGGCGGGGCCTCCAAGATCGTTCCGAAAGGTTCGTATCCCCGGTCCGCTCTCGGGAGACCATGGCACCTACAGCGCGTGTCGACCGAACCGGATCGAACCTTCTCTTCGACATGGTGGAAGCCCTTTCCGACCGTCAGGGCGAGCTCGACATTCGGCTCGAGCATCTCTCGCTCCGCCTTCCGATGTTGCCCGAATCGCTCGAGCTCAACGGACAGATCACGGTCTCCCTTCACCTTCGGGACCTGAGCGACAAGGAAAAGGCGGCCCGCTCCGCCAAAGAGATCCGGTTGCTCGAACCCTAGAGCGCTCTGCACCGAGGCCGTGCGACACCGTCACATTTAATACGCATTAGTGCGTATAAGTGACGAAGAAGCATGGACCGCGTTACACATCCGTGTCTGGCCGTCGGATGCCGACACCCCGAGACCGAACACGTCGCCACGCCCGAGCTCGCTGGCCCCGAAGAGACGGTCGTCTGGTGCTTCGCGTGCCGACGCCACGAAACGAGGGGCTCGCGTCGCTGGTTCCATCCCCGACCCCGGACGGGACCCGCGAGCGTTCGACGCTTTGCACCGCGTGCGGGCTAAACCGTCGCCTCCGGGCCCGGATTCAGAGCGCCGCGGCAAAGTGACCCAGCAGGAAACCTGCGAAACCTGACCCGAGTCCGATGATCATCATTCGGACGCCGTAACGCCAGACCGACCCCGAGGTGACGCGGGCCTCGTACGTTCCGATCCCAAAGAGGACGATGGCACTCAGAACGGTCGCGATGATCGCCGCGTTCACGAGCGAGATCTCGTCGAAGAAGAACGGGATCAGCGGGACAGCGTGTCCGAGGACGGTCGCCAAGCCCACGATGAAAGCGCTCCGTCGGGGCGCCTCCGGCGGGATGTAGGAGAGATTGAGCTCGAAGGCCATCATCAGGTCGAGCCACGCCTTCGGCTTCGCCTCGATGCGCTCGAGCATCTCTTCGAGGTCCGCGCCCTCGAACCCCCATCCGCGCAGGATGACGCGGACCTCCTCCCGCTCGAGGTCGGGTACCTCGCGCATCTCGCGCTTCTCACGCTCGCGCTCGGCACCGTAGAGCCTCAACCGCGAATAGGTGGAGGTGTACGCGACCGCACCCATCGAGAGCGATTCGGCGGCCAGCGCGGAGAGGCCGGCGATGATGATGAGGGCCCGAGGGACGGGAGTGACGAGACTGGCCGCCACTAAGCCGAGGAGGATGCCGAGTACGTTGACGAGACCATCCTGGCTTCCGAGGATGAAGTCGGAGAGGAGGGTCGGATGGGGGTGGGCCTCGCCGTGAGGTTGCATGCCGGAACGAGCCACGAATCGGACCCGATAATAGGCTACTGGTCGCGAATTCGGTAGGGATCTCGGACCGGCTCGTCGGTGGCGCGCTTCGCGGTGAAGCTCTTATTCGGAGACGTTACGGAGAGGAACCGGTTCCGAATGCAGGCTACTTCTCCTCCCCCCGGCCGGTCCGGGGCCGACCCTACGACCGAAGGAGCTCTTCGGTCGCTTGCGACCGAGCCCGCCCATGAAACGGCCGTTCTCACTCTGACCACGCTCGGCACGCTGATGGTCGCCGTCGACAGTACGATCGTCATCCTTGCCCTCCCCACCATGGCCCGCGACCTGGCCGCTCCCCTCGAGACCGTCATCTGGACGATCCTGGTCTACCTCCTGATCACGGCGGCCCTCACGACCCAGGTGGGCCGCCTGGGGGACATGTGGGGCCGGGGACGGGTCTACAACTCTAGCTTCGCCCTCTTCACGATCGGTTCCGCTGCCTGTGGATTCGCGCCGACGGCCGACGTGCTGATCGCCTCCCGGGCGCTCCAAGCCATCGGCGGAGCGATCATGTTCGCCAACTCGGGCGCGCTCATCGCTTCGGTCTTTCCGCCGACCCGGCGGGGCCGGGCGTTCGGGTTCATGTCGTTCGGCTGGGGCGTGGGTGCGATCCTCGGGATCCTGCTCGGGGGCGTCATCACGACGGAGCTCGGTTGGCGCTACATCTTCTTCATCAACATCCCGATCGGCATCGTGGCGGTCGTACTGGGTTGGTTGACCCTTCCGAGAACACGCCCCGAACCCACCCACTTCGACATCCCCGGGTTCGTGCTCCTTTCGAGCTCGCTGGCTCTCATCTGCTACGGTGCGATCGAGACCGCATCGCATGGCGTGACCACGCTGAATCTCCTCTATGTCGCACTCGGCCTCGTCCTCGTTCCCGCCTTCATTGGGACCGAATTGCGAACCCCCCGTCCGATGCTCGAACTTCGCCAGCTGCGCGACCGGCTTCTCGGGTTCTCCCTCATTGCCGGGTTCCTCCAAAGTCTCGGCTATCTCTCGGTCGTCTTTCTCCTGACGCTCTACCTGCAAGGACTCCGGGGCCTCTCGCCCTTGGATGCCTCCCTGCTGCTGGTCCCCGGCTACCTCGTGGGAGCGCTGAGCGGGCCGGTGCTGGGCCGACAGGTCGACATTCTGGGTTCCCGGGCCCTCGCCACCGGGGGGATCCTCTGCATGCTCGCTGCCGTCGGGGGTTACTCCCTCCTCGCGCTCGACTCCTGGCTGGGCTGGATCCCGATCATTTCGGTCGTCAGCGGGTTCGGAACGGGAATGTTCTATCCGGCGAACTCAACGGCGATCATGGCCCGGACCTCACCGGGGACGTTCGGTTCGATCAGTGGGCTCCGAGGAACGCTATCGAACCTGGGCACGCTCCTCAGTTTCGTCCTCACCCTCTCCATAGCCTCGGCCACGGTTCCGCGAGCGGTTGCCTACAGCGTGTTTCTTGGGGTGGGAACCCTGGCGGGGGGAGTCCGTGCCGACTTCCTGACCGGCATCCATGCGGCGCTCCTCGGCTCGGCGGCCATCCTCGTGGTCGCCGCCGTCCTGTCCTGGTCGAGAGGTCCCTCGCCCGCGCACTCCGCCCCGGCGACCGAAAGTGTCTCTCCGCCGAGGGTCGCCAAAGGGCCTTAGGCCCGGCTCGCCGACGGCCTGAGGTCGGACTACGCTGCCCTCCGCCGTCGTGGCCCACGGGGCTGCTTCGATCGAACGAGCCGGCGGGCGTCCGAGAGAATCTTCGTATGGTCGAAGGCGAGCGGGCGAGCCTCGGAAAAGGGGACCCAAGCCGCGAAGGCCGCATCATCGTGACCGACGGGCGCCCCCCCCCGGCCCCCCACGAGGAAGGCGACTGTGGTCGTCGGCTTTCGAGGGTCGCGGTCCGGGCCGGAATAGACCCCCACGATCCGCAAAGGACGACCGACGAGACCCGTCTCCTCTCGCAGTTCGCGGACGAGGGCCTCCTCCACGGTTTCGCGGAGCTCGACGAATCCTCCCGGGAGCGCCCAAGAGCCCTTGAAGGGCGGGTAGCCTCGACGGATCAGGAGGACCCTTCCGGCCCGAATCCAAACCGCGTCGACCGTTAGGGCCGGATTCTCGTAACTTCGACGCACGGAAGATGCGACGTTCCCCAAGTATTAGGACTCGCGGCGCGGGCTCTACTGAGGTTTACGGGGCGCTGCTTCCCTGTTCTGAAGGGCGATCGAACTCTCTCGGATGCGGAGAGATAACGATTAAGCCGAGGGGCCCGGTTGCGCGGCGATGCGAATCCTCCGGAGCAAAGCCCCGTTGCGTATCAGTTTCGCGGGCGGAGGCACGGACGTCTCTCCGTATCCCGAGGAGAAAGGAGGCGCTGTCCTCAATTGCACCATCGACAAATTCGCCTTCGTTACCTTGGAAGCGGTCCCCGACGCAGCGGGAACCACAGCGGTCGAGTCGCTCGATTACAACATGACGCTCAACTTCGAGCGGCCCTCGGACCTCGTCTACAACGGGGACCTCGATGTCGTGAAGGCGGCTCTCAAGGTCCTGCGTCCCGGGGGCGACAGTACGAAGGCGAAGGACTCGCTTCGGCTCTTCCTCCATTCGGATGCTCCCCCGGGCACCGGTCTCGGGACCTCGTCGACCATGTGCGTAGCGCTCGTCGGCGCGTTCCAACACTACCTCCGTGAACCCTGGACCTCGTACGATGTCGCCGAGCTAGCGTACCGCATCGAGCGAGAGGAGCTCGGCCTCAAAGGGGGGCGGCAGGACCAGTATGCCGCGGCGTTCGGTGGCTTCAATTTCATGGAATTCTCGGGTACGAAGACGATCGTCAATCCGTTGAGAATTGACCCGGAAGTGGTGAACGAGCTCGCGTACCGGCTCTTGCTTTGCTACACGGGCACGAGCCACTACTCGAACGACATCATCGAGCGCCAACAACGCAGCTACCTCGAAAAGCGCGTGGATACCGTGACCGCCCTCGATGCCACCAAACAGCTCGCCATCGACATGAAGAACGAGCTGTTGCGCGGAAATCTCGACGAGATGGGACGCCTTCTGGACGAAGGCTGGCAGCACAAGAAGCAGTTCACCGAGGGGATCTCGAACGAACGCATCGATGCATTCTATGCCCGTGCCCGAGAAGCCGGCGCTATCGGGGGGAAACTGCTCGGCGCCGGGGGAGGGGGCTACATACTGCTCTTCTGTGATGTGGCCCGACGGGCCAAGGTCGCTAAGGCGGTTCTGGCCGCCGGCGGTCGGGTCAGCGACTTCTCCCTCGAGATGGAAGGGCTGCAGACCTGGTCCGTGATCTCGTCGAGATGAGCCGCACAGGGTCGATGTCCGTTCCAGCCTCCTCTGGGCCTGTGGTCCCGGGCGCGCCTCCTTGGGTGTCGGTCATCCTGGCGACCCTCAACGAACGCGAGAACCTACCGCGGCTCCTCGAACGACTCTGGAAGGTGCCGCTTCCGCCTTTCGAGGTCTTGGTGATCGACGACGGAAGCACCGACGGCACTCGCGAGTATCTCACGGACGCCGCCCGGTCGGAGCCTCGACTCCACCTCGTTTGGCACGAGGGTAAGCAGACCACCCTCCGGGCGCAGTGTCAGGGGATTTCCAGCGCGCGCGGCGAGTTCGTCGTCGTGATGGATGCCGACCTCCAGCATCCACCGGAAGTCCTACCGGCGATGGTGGAGGCACTTCGGGACGGCGCGACCCTCGCTGTGGGCAGCCGGTACGCCCCCGGTGGCAACGCTGGGCCCCGCACTTTCACCCGCGTCGCGATCTCGCGAGGAGCCGAGTGGACCGCGAAGCTGTTCCTCTCCGAAGCACGTCCGCTCACGGACCCGGTGTCGGGCTTGTTCGCGTTCCGACGGGGAGTGTTCCGACCCCTCGAAAGTCAATGGCGGGGATACAAACTGCTCCTGTTCCTCTTGGTCATGGCCCGGGGGCAGCGAGTGGTGGAGGTCGGGTTTCGGTTTGAACCGAGGGCCAGTGGCGCCAGCAAGGTCACCCAGAACTCGCGTTTCATCCGGTTCTTCCTGACCGAGATCGTGCTCGCGAAGCGACTCGAGGGGGCCCTCGATCGCCGTCAGGACGGACGGGCCACATCGGCGCCGTCCCCGCGTTAGGTCGAAGAGACTAACCCGCAGTAACCCCTATAACGGCGGGACCGCGTCCCCCCGGTCGGCGGCCGACCCCGGCGGTGCCGGGAGGAACGGTCCACGATCTGGCCGTTGGACGAGCGAGGGTCGCAAACATGCGGGTACTCATCACCGGAGGCTCCGGGTTCATCGGCAGGTACCTCGCCGGGGCGGCAATCGACCTCGGACACGAGGTGATCGCGACCTACTGGGCCGCCTCCGAACTCGACCGAATGCCGGTGGCGGCCGCCGGCGCTCGGTGGGAACCGCTCGACCTCGCGAACGGATCCCAGGTCGACCGATTGGTAGAGACGACGCACGCTGACGCAGTCTTCCATCTCGCGGCCCAGGCCTACCCGGCGCGGGCCTGGAAGGCCCCCGAGGAGACCTTCGACACGAACGTACTCGGCACCGTTCGCCTCTTCGAGGCACTGCGTCGGCATCCCCCGCGCGAAGGCATTTTCCTCGCCTCCTCGGCAGCGGCGTACGGGAGGGTCGATCGGTTACCCACGAGCGAGGATGCTCCTCTGCAACCGGTGAACCCGTATGGCGTTTCGAAAGCCTGCCAGGACATGCTCTCGATGCAGTATTCCCTCAACTTCGGTCTCCGAATCATTCGGGGGCGCCTCTTCATCACGACCGGCCCCGGAAAGACCGGGGATGCCCTGAACGATTTTGCCCAACGGGTCGCAACGGTCGAGCGAGAGGGCCGACCGGGAAGCTTGAAGGTCGGCAACTTGGACGTTCGGCGGGATATTTCGGACGTTCGCGATGTGGTCCGCGCGATCTGGACGGTCTTTGAGAAGGGCGAACCGCTTCAGCCCATCAACATCGGCGCGGGACAGAGTTTTTCCATTCGCACGATAGCGGAGTCCCTGGTTCGCCTAGCACGGGTTCCGCTCGCCTTCGAACCGGACGCGAGCCTCCTGCGTCCGACCGACGAACCCGAAATCCGTTCCGACATATCCCGGCTCAGGGCCCTGGGGTACTCGCCGAGCCTACCGATCGAGCGCACCATCGAGGACTCCCTGGCCTACTGGCGCGAGTTCCCCCCGGGATGACCGGCCGACTCGGGCTCCCTCCCCCCTGACCCGACGGCCGATAGATTCTAAAGCCTGAGGCCACCGTTCCGTCACCATGGCGTCCGTTCCGGCAAGGCTCGTGCCGAAGACCCCCCTCGGACTTGGCCTCCCCCCTCCCGATTCGCCCGGAGGACTCGCCATCCTCGGGGGGATCATCTTGGGAACCCTGTACTTGCTTCTGTTCGTCGGAGCCTACTCCGCCCTCTGCGCAGAGGCCCTCTGGATCGTCACGCTCAATCTCGTCCTGGGGGTCGTCGTTTCCTTGTTCCTCGTCTCGATGACCGCGTCGGACCGGGCTCGAGCCACCGCCTTCGAGCTCGAGTTCGCACGGACGGTTCAGGCACATCTGGCCGCCGGCGAAGCGCTGGTGGAAGCGAGCCCCCTCGGCGGGATCTTGCGCGGATACGCGAACGCGGCCCACGAGCAACGACGGGGGGCCCGAGAGCACGTCTACGCGGCCAGTCCCGCCCTGTACAGCACCGCGATCGCGCTGGTGTCCACCCTGATCGTCGGACTGGCGTATGTCGCCGGCGGCGACCCGAACACGATCGGCGTCGCGATGCTCTTCGAGCTCGCGGCGTTCTTCTTGCTCGCGGTGACCGCGGGGGCTCTTGCATTGTCCGTCGGTCGGTCGGGCCAGGTCACCGGTTTCGACGCCTTCGTGCTTCGACGGTGGTCCCAGGTCACGCGGCCGTCGTTCCCATTCACGCATTCGCTCATCGAGGTTCCCTGGGCAGCTGACTCGTCCGAAGCGAATCCAACGTTCCCCTGGCAAGAAACGTCCGCCGCGGCTCCTCCTCCGCCGTGAACCGACGGGTCAACTCGAGTTAACTCGGGGCTGAAATAGCCCTCCGTAGAACACCCATCGGTTCCGGGGCCATGTGGGTGTACGTCGTCATCGCGTCCCCCTGCGGCGTCACGGACTCGGTCGCTCGCGCGGTCGCCCGGGCCGTCGATTGGTCGTACGAGCATCACGCCCGTCCCGCGGACGAGGTTGACCCTGTGGAGATTCGATTCCCGGCTGTCGTCTTCCTCGGAGGCCCTACCCACCGGCGGGAGATGGGCGAGTCGCTGCGGGTCTTCCTCGACCGCATGCCCGACCGGTTGGTGAGCCAATGCCTCTTCGCGGCGTTCGACACCCGATTCCACGACTCCCCGATCGTCACGGGCTCCTCCGCCCGCCATATCCAGCGGGCGATCGAATGCCGGGGGGGCCGAAACCTCGTCCCCGGCGAGAGCTTCTTCGTCGTGCGTCGTGACGGCCCGCTCCGGACCGGGGAGGTCGAGCGCGCGAGGATGTGGGCCAGCGGTGTGATCGCCTCGGCCGTCCGCGAGCTTCACGACATCGAGGTTCGACCGGGTACCCTCACGACGTCCTCTCCTCCCTCGTGGGAGGAGGCGTTCATCGCGGCGCCGTCCTAGGCGAAACAGCCCTCCGCGCCGGCGTAACCCGCCTTCCCCTTAGTCCGGGCGGGAGCGAGGTCGGAAGGGAGCTCCATGTCCCGGGATCACGGTCCCGGCGAGCTTTCCGACGCGTCGTCGCTGACGTTCAAGCTCTCGCTCGTCCGACGCGTAGGGGTCCGGAGTAGGGCCCCGGACGTTCCACCAAAGATGCGTCAGCGCCACCACCCCCTTCGGTGTCCCGACTAAGGTCGTGATATCCTGAGGCGTGTGACCGGGAGTTTCCAAGAGCACTACCGACGGAGCGAGCCGAAGACCCTCGGCCGGCCGAGAGATCCAGCGGTCCCGGTCGTACGTGGCCCAAAAATCGTGGACCTTGGCGTTCGGGAAGAGGGCGCAGTTGAGGGTGTGGTCCGGGTGGTGATGAGAGAGGATCACGTCCGTGACCTGATCGGGCCGGACGCCCTTTTTCGCGAGGGGACCCAAGATCGACGCTGGTGAGGGAACCATCCCCGGGTCGACCACAGCTCGAAACCGCCCTTCGTGAACTTACGAAACGGTCGACGCAACGCGCGAGCAAATGTATCCACGAAAGAGGACTTCGACCGTCGCCTCGGAACCGGGCAGCGAGACCGCGCGCACGCTGGACATAATTGGGCGAACGACTCGGGAAGATAACTGACGGCGCTCGCAAGCCCTACGGGTCGATCTCCCGGAGCAAGTACTCGGGCAGAGGGATACCGGCCCGTTGAATGACCTCTCGGCTCGCCGGACGCCATGCCGATTCGAGCGCGCCGCACGGCCTTCCGTGCTCGGAGGCCGTCCTCGCTACGATGCGAAGGCCCGAAGCCTCGCGGGCTGAGATCCGGGCAGCCACGGTGTAACGGGCTCCCACGCGAGGCAACCGCTCCGTGGTGTATGAGATCGGGCCGTGGCTCACCCATAGTTTTCCTCCAAGGGTGAGGGCGGTCCAGTACGATGCCTCGTACAGCACCGTGAAGTGGAGGCCATGATGGAAGAGCGTGGGCCAGCCGATCTCATCGGGTTTCGGCGTGAACTCTCCCCGGACCTCGGGCGTTCCATCGTCCGCGAGCTCCTGACGAAATCCTAGGTGAAGCCCCCGAGGATGGTGGGGTCCGCACCCGAAGCACGGGTTCTCCGGCGGGTTCTCTAGGGCGACCATCGAAATGCGAAGCCGAAGGCCGTTCAAGTCCTTTCGGGAGCTGATGGAAGGGAGCCGTATCCCCCAGCGTTAGGCTCCCGGACCCCGCCGGTTGGATCAGTGGGGTGAGTCCGGCCGGGTCGACCGCAACATTCCGTGAATCTCCTCATCGGTGACACTGGGGAATTCTCGGTACCACTCGGCGACGTACGCGAGATACTCCGGCTCGCGCAGCGTGATCACTTCCTGAGCTTCTCGCCGGATCTCGATGCGAGAGAGCCGGGACATGACACCGGTCGCGAAGATCACTTGACGGGGGCCCTTCGAGCGGATTCCCCGAAGCGCGGCCACCGGGATCAGGGGGTCGACGACACCGTCCGCGACGACCAGGACGGTACGGTCTTCGACCGCGGGGAACATCCTTTCGCCGCGGTAAAGGTGCGCTCGCCGGACGACCTCGCGGGCGACCCGCTGGACCTCGCTTTCGAGGTCGTTGATCGAATGGTCGGACGCCCCTTCGCGGTGGCTGCTCAGCGCCTGACCTCCGAACTCGGCCACGGCGCCCAACGATTTGCGAGGGTCTTCCGAAGGGGTCAGCTCGAGGGACACGATGAGGTCAAAGACCGACCCGAGCGCCCGACTCACCTCGAGACCCACCGGCGCGCCCCCGCGAGGGATCGCCAGGACCACCGGTCGCTCGACCTGGAGAGCGGAGAGCCGATCGGCCAGCCGCTGGCCCACCGCACTTCGGCTGGGAAGGGTCAAAGCGGCATCGGGACCAGCCTCCATAGGAAGGCGCTGGAAAAACACGCCCGGCAGGACCGTTAAGAAGCGAGGTAAACTCGAATTCACGAACGCGGAGTGCTGGCGGGGCCCCGGGGCATCGTGCGTCTCGGGGACCGCTCGTTGCCCTGTTCAGCCGTTCGCCGCGGCCGTTTGGGACCGGTCCGTTCGGTCGGCCTTGCGATTCATCCAGAAAAGGAGACCGAGCGAGCCCATCAGGGGAAGAATGGCGAATCCGCTGTACGGGACGCTCGGGTCGAAGTATCCGAGAAAAAGCAATCCTACAAAGCCGGCGAGGAGTCCGGCGGAGATGCTGTCCACGGCGACGTCCGAGATGATCCCCGGAGCGGTGGGATCGGTCACAGTCAGCGCTTCCACCACTTCTTCGGGCCTCGTAACGCTTCCGATGGACCCCGTGGGGCGTTGACGCGTTTTCAGGACCGTCGGAGTGCACCGGCCACCTCGTCAAACGCCCTTGACCCCTCATAAAAAGCCTCCCCGGTGGTTCGGGCGACCATGGAAGCCGCGCCGATCCCCGTCGCACATCCGCATGCTCATGATCGGGCCAAGCTCTCGAACCTTCCTCGCCTGAGGGGCATGGACCTCTTGGACACGCCCCTCTTCAACAAGGGGACCGCGTTTTCCTACGAGGAAAGGACTCGTCTCGGACTGCACGCCCTTCTGCCTCCCCAGGTCGAGACGCTCGAGCAGCAGGTCGTCCGGGCCTACGAAGCCTACGAACGGAAGACCGACGACCTCGAGCGTCACATCTACCTGCGAGCACTGCAGGACAACAACGAGGTGCTGTTCTACCGCCTTCTCCTCGACCACCTCGAAGAGATGACCCCGGTCGTCTACACGCCGGTGGTCGCGTCCGGCTGCCAGGAGTTCAGCCACATCTACCGCCGTCCTCGGGGGCTCTTCCTGTCGTACCCCCTTCGAGAATCGCTCATCGAGCTCCTACGTCACCGACCGAACCCCGAGGTCGACGTGATCGTCGTGACCGATGGGGAGCGCATCCTCGGTATCGGTGACCAAGGCGCCGGAGGGCTCGGCATACCCATCGGAAAACTGTCCCTCTACACTCTGTTTGGGGGGATCGCCCCCGAGAGGACTCTCCCGATCGTGATCGACGTCGGCACGAACAACCAGGACCGGTTGAAGGACCCCGAGTACCTCGGGTGGAGGCACGACCGGATCACGGGACCCGACTACGACGCCTTCATCGACCGGTTCGTCCAGGCCGTGAAGCAGGAGCTTCCGGGCACCCTCCTTCAGTGGGAGGATTTCGGGGTCGAGCACGCCCGTCCGATCCTCGAACGGTATCGAGACCAGATGCTGACTTTCAACGACGACATCCAGGGGACCGGGGCGGTTACTCTGGCCGTGGTGCTAGCGGCCTCGGAAGTTACCGGTGTTCCTCTGAAGGACCAACGCCTCGCGATCCTCGGTGCCGGGTCGGCCGGCATCGGCGTCGCCGACCTCTTCCGGTCCGCTTTGGTCGAGACCGGTCTCTCGGAGACCGAAGCCCGACGGCGTTGCTGGCTCGTCAACCGCGGAGGCCTCCTTCACACCGGACGCACGGACCTGCGTACCGATCAGATGGTCTACGCGCAACCGTGGGAGGATGTCAAGAGCTGGGCCCCGACCGGAGCGGGTAAGCTCGGCCTCGAGGAAGTGGTCCGGGAAGCCCATCCGACGGTGCTGGTCGGACTCTCGACGCTCAAAGGAGCGTTCACCGAGTCCATGGTCCGTTCGATGGCCCGCTGGGTCTCTCGACCCCTGATCCTTCCACTCTCGAACCCGACCGTGAAGTCGGAGGCGGTCCCCGAGGACCTCATCCGCTGGACCGAGGGCCGCGCGATCGTCGCGACCGGGTCGCCGTTCCCACCCATCGAGTTCAACGGCACGAATTATCACATCGCCCAGTGCAACAATGCCTACATTTTCCCCGCCCTGGGTCTCGGCCTGGTCGCCGGACGTTGCCGCCGAGCCACCGATTCCATGCTGCTCGCGGCCGCCCGGTCGCTGGCGGAGCACTCGCCGGCCCGGGAGAATCCTCACGCACCGCTCCTTCCCACGCTCCGATCCCTTCGGGGCGTGGCCGAGGATATCGCGCTCGCGGTCGCGAGGGAAGGTCAGCGCCGTTCGCTCGCGCCTTCGATGTCGGTGGACGAGCTGCGGGCCCGCATTCGCCAAGCCCGCTGGGAGCCGGAGTACCCGCTCTACGCCTGAGGAGCGAGCGGGAACGCAACGTTTTTCGTCGGGCCCCCCGGGTGCGCTCGTCGGGTGCGTTGACCTTCGTCGTGCCGGATTCGGTGACGGACGCTAAGCTATTTGCGAGGCCTCGTTCCCGCCGATTGCCGGGACCTCGACCATGACCGATCATTCCACTCGACCCCGCCGCAAGCAAGCACCTCGGCGGGTATCGAAGCACAAGCCGCCGCGCCGTTCGACCCGGCCCGAGCGCGAAGAAACCCGACACGATTACCACGGTCTCGAGCTCGACCTCGTCCACGAGGCGTTCCAACGCCGAGGCTTGCCCTTCGTCCATCGACTGGAATCGATCTTTCGAGAACGCGAGGTCTTCGAGGTGGAAGGGTTGCTTCGATTGTCGGCCGGCGCGCTGCACGCGCTGGCCGCCCGTGGATTCTCCCGTGTCGATCATTGGGAGGTGCGGCCGGGAGGCTGGCTCCCGCTGCCCGAACCGGCGCACGAACGACGCGTCGAACCCGTGGGCCATCTCTTGACGGCCCTCGAGAGCGGCAATTGGAAGCGGGTGGCGGACGCGCGTGCGTTCGCGGTGCGCCTCTCGGGCGCAGGGGACGTGCGGGCCGATGTCACCGTCCGGCGCGTTCACCGCGAGCGCGGCCACGCCATCACGGTCGAACTGTTCGGCCCTATTTCGGAACGGGACCTCGCCGCGCTCGAACGCGAGTTCCGCCGCGATCTCGCGGTCGCCCGTCTCCAGCGGACCGGGTCGTCTTCGGGATGAATTGCGCGTTTCGTCTGCCGGCGCTCCTTTGATGTAGTCACGCGCCTCGTTCGACGGACGATGCTCCAGGTCTATCTGCCGGCGCTGGTCGCCGCATTCCTGATCACCGTTCTCGAGATGACCGAGGTGGTCGCCCTCGTCTTCGCGCTCGCCGCGGACCATTCTACCGTCCGCCACGGAGCTCTCGGGGCCGTTGGAGGCACCGCCGTGGTCGCTGGGATCGCTTTGGCTTTCGGAGCGATTCTGATCGCGTTTCCGCGAGCCTACCTCCTCTGGGCATCGGCCCTCGTCCTGGCCGCATTCGGGGTGTTCCTCTTCCGCAGCACCCTTCGGACCTACCGCCGCCGGCAGGCGGCGGCTCGCGGAGGAGCGGCCCCGCCGGCGAGCCACTCGGCCGCCCAGTTCGCGGGAGGGTTCTCGGTGGGCGCCGTCGAGGCGACCGAGACCGTCATCGTCCTTCTTGCGCTCGACGCCGCTGGCTACGGGTTCTCCGCCCTTCTCGGCGCGGTGCTCGGGGGCGCCCTTCTCGTCTGCGTGGCGCTCGTCGTGTCCGACCGCATCCGCCGCATCAAAGTTCCCTGGCTCAAGGTCGGCGGGACCTCGGTCGTCTTTGCCTTCGCGGTCTTTTGGGGGGGCGAAGCGGCCGGGGTCAACTGGCCGGGCGGCGACCTGAGTCTGCTCGGGCTCGTTGCCCTCGGACTCCTAATCGTTCGGGGGTCGGTCGAGCTAGCGCTGCGCGCGTCCGCCCGTCGAGCAAGACCTTCCTAGTCCTTGGTCTCCCATCATCGGGATCGCGTCGGCGCTTCGGGAAGTAGCATGAGCCCCTCCGTTGGGTCTCCGATCAGTACCCCCCTCCCCTTCCGGAACGTCCACCCGACCCAAGCTATCGTGACGGCGTCGAGCTCGTCGTGGGAGAGCGCTCGACGTTCGAGGTCTCCTCGGAGTCCTTCTCCCCGCAGGCGTCGCTGGAGGAGCTCGACCCCGGCCTTCTTGCGAGGCAGTCCGAGAATGTCCTGGGCCCCGCCCGGATACCCCTCGATCGCGGGGTAGCCACGCCGGGAAAGAGCTCGCTTCAGCCGCATCCCCCGGACGGTGAGCATTCGCATCGGGCCGAGGGTGAGGGGAAAGAACGGGATCCTTCGGCGGAGAAGTTCCCGGTCGCACGCCCGCAAGTGAGGCCCGGAACGGTCTTCGATGGTCCGCCGACCGCGAGGAAGGGACAGTGGGGCGTCGATCACGACCAGTTGGGGTCGATAGGTCTCGACGAAATCGAGGATCTCGCGGTCCGAATGGAGCACTTCGGCCCTCAGGCGGCTAGGCCCCGACATCGCGCAGGCGCCCGTGTCCCTCTTCGGGGACCCCGCGAGGTCGAGACCTACGACCCGGGAGGTTCGGGACGCCGAGGCCACCGGGCGGGCCCGGAGACCCCGCGTCGACGGTCGGCCCAAGGATCCTCTGAACGAGGGCGAGGTACGTGCCCCGTTAGGAGGTGGCGACTTCTACGGAGTGGATGCCCGGGAACTGGAACGGCACCTTGTTCCAGGTCTTCCCAGCGTCGGGGCTCACGAAGAGCTGGCCCGTGGTGGTACCGACGTAGATGCCAGCCGGGGACAGGTTGTCAGTCACCATTCCCTCGCGCTGGACACCGAAGTGACCGGGGAACGCGGTCGACGAGAGAAGCTTGCGCCACTTTCGCGTCTTGTCGTTCCATTCGTGGACCTGGAGGTGCCCTTCTCCCGTGACTCGCGCCATACCGTCGAGCCGGACGAAGTAAGCCTTCCCGGGAGCCGAGGAGGGCGACGCCACGGTGAAACCGAAATCATCGCCGAGCGGCTTACCGATCCGGGTCCACTTTTCCATGCGGTCGTGCGAGACATACATGCCGCCGTGGTCCTGCCGGTAGAACGTGTCGGGGTCGGCCGAGTCCGCGACCACATCGTGGACGCACTGACCCGTCTCGGGGAACTTGTTGGGAAGGAAGGGAGCCTCGACACCCTTGTTCGTGGGCTTCCAGCTCTTCCCACCGTCATCCGACCGGAAGGTGCCCACCGCGGACAATCCCACGTAGAGCCGACGGGCGTCGCGAGGGTCGATGAGGATGGTGTGCAAACAAGCTCCTCCAGCGCCCGGGGCCCAGTCCTTCTTCGCCGGATGATTGTTGAGGCTGTCGATGGGTTCCCAACTGGAACCTCGGTCCGTCGACCGGAATAGGAGGTGGGGGTCTGCCCCCAGGTAGAGGGTGTCCGGTTCGCTCGCGAGGCCGGGTTCGAGGTGCCAGAGGTTCGCTATGGGGTAGACCGGAGCGGGGGTATCGGGATTTCCGTCGAAACGGGGCGGCCGGGTTTTCGTCGAAGCCATGAGCGGGGTTCCGATCTCGACCCACTTCTTCCCGTAGTTCTTGGAGCGGTAGACCAGCGGGCCCCACATCCAGGAATTGACGCATGCGTAGACATCACCGGGATGCCGAGGGTCCGCCACCACGTGATAGACCTCGGTCCCTGCGTGGGCAACGGGGCCGACCTTCCAGGTCTTGCGCTTCGTGTCCCCTTCGACGACATAGGTCCCTTTCCGCGTTCCCACCAGTATCCGAACCGTGCTCTTTCGCTCCATGTGTTGTTCTCCCTCTTACCCGCCCGCGATGGAATGCAGGATATCGATGGCTTGGGCGCTGTCCAGCGCGGTCGCCACCCCCGTCGTTCCGCTGACGTCCTCTCCGTCCACAAAGACCCGCACGTACCGGCGCAGGTGGCCGGTCTCATCACGGATCTTGAATCGGAGGCGCGGGTAGCGGGATTCGAGCTCGTCCAACAAGTGTTCTACCGAATCCGCCCCGATCTTCAGGTGGGTCGGTGGGCCGAACTCCCGGAGCCAACTGTCCAAATGGACCTCGAGCACGATGCCCTCCCCCGTCGGTGGAAGGGCGAGAGGCACACTAGTCCATAAACCCCGGCCCCCGGGCGGGACCTCGATGCGCCCCGGAACCGTGAAAAAAGGGAAGAAGGAAAGGGTTGGCCACGGCTTCGAATCCCGACCTTAGACCGGCAGGATCTTCCGGCCGTAGTTCCAGTTGGTCAGGTCCGCCGTCGCGACGTACCAGGCCATGAAACCGGTGAAGATGATCTCGCCGCCGACCGCCCAGTTCGCTGCGGCGTTCAGGGCGAAGGGACCGCAGAGGTCGGTGAGATCGGTGCATCCACCGAGGTTCGATGCCAAGCTATAGAACTTCACCACGAGCAGGATGAACGCGATGAACAGGAAGAGGAACACCATGAGAATTCCCCAACCGTGCTTCGGCGCGTTGATCAGGAAGCTGAAGGTGAACAGCATCCAGATGAAGGCAAACCCGGCTACACCGTAGAGATAGGGCGCGTGGGCTGGAATCTGGGCATTGAAGGTGGTCAGCATCAGGGTGAATGCGATCCAAAATGCGCCGTAGCCCATGAACGCCGAACCGGCGAACAGGTTGCCCTTCCGAAGGCCGATGAGTCCCGCGATCAGCTGGGCAATGCCGCCGAACGCGAGCGCCATCCCATAGATCGCCCAGTTGTTACCAAACCCCGCCCCGTAGGGGGTTGGCAGGTTGGACAACCCTGCGATCATCGTCGTGGTTCCGAATCCCATCAGACCCACCACGGCCGGGCTTGCCCACCATTCGGGTTTCTCCTCCATTTTGGGAGGGGCCTCCGCCATTCCGCGCGCAGTTTCCATCGAGTCTGTCGCTGGCATGTTAGGACGACGCACGCTCTCCGACTAAATAAAAGCCTATTTCGACGTGTTATACCCCTCCCGAACCCCCGAAAGTGGCATTCCCGGCCGACCTTCTGCCTTCGGAAGCCGACGCGGACACTGTTATGGCCCTGCGAGGGTGCTCGAGTACTGCGATGGAAGACCGGGCAGAACTCGACCAGATTGTCTTCGGCCAGACCCGGGTCATCCTGACCCGAGACCTTTCGACGATGAATCCGAACCTCGTGGGCGGCTCCCAGGGGCTGGTCATCGGAAAGCTCGCGCCGTACACCCTGAAGGTCGCCTTCCCTAAGGTCACGGTCGGAGTCAACTGGAAGGATTGCGACATCGTGCCAGGAAAGACAGGTATGCCCAATGACGCGGACCAGCCCAAGGTGGTCCCGAAGCCCCGTCACATGGGCGAAGAGTGAGTCTTCCCGACCCCCGGATCACGCGAGAGGCAGAAGCCTCCGAACGATCGGACCCACTTCCTCGAGACGGTCGGTCCGGTAGCCCGACTCGGGGTCCGGAGGCACTCCCGGAAGGAATAGTTCGCGATACTTGGCCCCGTAGGCGGAAAGGCCAGTGAACAGGATAGCGCCCCGGTACTCGGCCCGGCGCGCCCCTTCGAGGTCGGCCCAACCGTCTCCGACGTGGACCGCCTTCGCCGGCGTCTCACCTAGCTGATGCAACGCGTAGCGGAAGATCTCGGGGGACGGCTTGGTCCACGGCTCCTCATCGCTGAACACGTACGATTCGATGTACCGGTCGAACCCCATCGACGCAAGAACGGGACGAAGGAAGGAACCCGGCTCACCGACGGTATTGGAGATGACTCCCAACCGGTAGCCGTGATCGCCAAGGTCGGCGAGGAGTTCGAGGGCACCCGGGGCTCGGCGGAACGGGGTCCTCCCGATTTCCCGCTTCAGCTTCGCGAGGTATTCCTGGGGGTCGGCGTCCCGACCGACCTCTTTCGCCGCCCGAAAGACCTGCTCGGCAGGGGTGATCGTATGGCCCTTCGACGAGGCCGACACCGCGCCGGCGTAGGCCCGTTCGAAGGCTCGGGCCAGGTCCAGGTCCGATAGTTCGGGTGATCCGGGAAGCCGCGGAGCGGAACGGAGGACCTCCGCTCCCATCCGGATCTGGTGCGCCATGTACGCTTCCTCGTCGTCCGGAGGGAGATAGATCAACGTGTGCCAGAGGTCGAGCGTCACGGCCGGCATGATGCGGACGGCTCGAACCGCCCTGCCATATAAGCGGGCGAGCGCCTTGGAATCGACGGAGGAGTTTCGCCAGAAGGGTTCGGCCGGCCCGTCAACTCCTTACTCCCTCCGGCCTCCCTCGGGCGAGAGAATGACGCCTCCCCGGTTGCTGGTAGCCCTCCGCCCACGCGACGAAACGGCGACTGTCCTGTCCGACCATCTCCCGGGGGTTGAGTGGCAGTATACCCGGGACGGTTCGCCCGCCGACTGGGGCCGCGTCGAAGCGATGCTTCTCGGCTCAGTGGAGCGCGACCTCGGAAACGCGGACGTGCGTTCCCTACCGAAGCTCCGATTCGTCCAGCGCCTCTACACGGGCATGGACGGGGTGGAGTTCGGGAGGTTTCCTGAAAAGGCCCTCTTCGCAGGCAATGTCGGGGCCTACGCCCCGTTCGTTGCGGAACACGCGGTCACGCTGGCGCTGGCGGCGGCCCGCGAATTGCCGCGATCGAGCGAGCGCATGGCGGCCGGCACCTTGCGACCCCCGCCAGTCCAGCGGCTGCTCTGGGGCCGAACAGCGGTCATCCTGGGATACGGCGAGATCGGACGGGCGATCGCGGAACGATTGAGCGGATTCGAGACCCGAGTCCTGGGTCTCAACCGATCGGGTCGCATGGCGCCCGGCTGCTCCGGCATGTTCCCGGCCGACCGCCTGACCGAAGCCGTCGCGGAGGGGGATTTCGTCTTCGACACTCGTCCTCTGACGACCGCCACGGAAGGCACGATCGACGCGCTCGGTGCTCGCGGCGATGCGGCCCGCGGCGGTCTTCGTCAACGTAGGCCGTGCGGGAACGGTGCGCGAGGAGGCCCTCTACGAACACCTCCGGAGCCACCCGGATTTCCGTGCCGCACTTGACGTGTGGTGGCACGAGGACTACGTCAGTGCGCGCATCGAACACCGATTCCCGTTTGCGACGTTACCCAACTTCGTGGGGACTCCCCACTCCGCCGGGTTCGGACCGGGGGTGGAGGTACACGTCCTCGAACGCGCGGCCCTCAATCTCCGACGATTCTTTGCGGGTGAGACGCCCCGCTATCTCATCAATCGCGCGGATTACGCACCATCATAATCGGTCCTTTACAAGCGAGGGAGAGAGCGGAACCTCGACACTCGGAAGCTCGAGAACGTGTGCGCCTATGGCGCCCCGGTCTACCGAATTCGTTCGAGCGCGAACGAGCCGATAATGAGCGCCCGGTTCGTGGCACGGCACTCGACCCAATCCCGCGTCTCGACTTCCCCGAGGCCCTTCACCGAGAGGAATGTCTTGTCCCGCTCCTGCCGGAAGATGATGGCCCCATCCATCCGACTCAGCAGGCTGCCGACCTGAGCTTCGGAGAGGGCAGCCGCTTCGAGCGAGTACATTGCGAGGGCGGCACGGGGCTTCAGGATCCCGACGACGTTCTGGAGGAACGAGAAACCGGCGCGTTCGTCGCCGTGCGCGAGGACGGACGAAAGTCCGAGGAACGCCACCCGGAAGGAACCTGCCTTGGCGGCCTCGAAGCTCCGTGCAGCTGCCCCGAGTGACGTGAGGATGCCGGCCTGGTCGTTCGCGCCTTTGACCACCGCCCGGTACTGGTTCCCCGCCGCTCCGGAGCCGGAGGCATCGACCCAACGCACCATCCCCATCTGCTCGTACTCGCGGAATTGAGGGAGGACGATCCCGATCGCCTCGGCGACCTCATCGGGGGAGCGTGCGGCCGTGACGACGAGGACCGGCTCTCCTCGCTTCAGACCCTCCGCCACGAAGGAGTAGAGAACGACCTCCTTTCCCACGAAGGCATCCCCGAGAACGACCACGTGGGACCGGGCGGGAAGCCCGCCGAGCAGAAGGTCATCGAGGCGAGCGATACCGCTCGGGAGGCGGTCGGAGAATCGGCGGCCGGTCGGGGCGGTCAGGGTTTCCGCCTCCGTGGGAGCGGTGCCCGAGAGGTCGCGGATCCCTTCGCCTCGTCCGCCCGCGGCACGCCGGGACGTGGTCGTCGCCGGCCGTTCGCGTTGGTCCGCCGCTGCCATGGCCGCGAGTCCGGCGATCGGGAGGTCCCCTCCCCGTTCGATCGCCTGGCGACGTAGGCTGACCTCCGCCTCGTTGGCCTCGAGCGACCGGGACCTCTCGTGAAGGTCCTGTTCTCGCTTTTCGACCTGTTCGAGCAACGACCGGGTGCGATTTTCCCGATCCGTCAGGGCCGATTCCCGGTCGGTGAGGGACTTCATGTTCCGGTCGAGGTCGGCGGCCTTCTGAGCGACCGTTACCTGGTCCCGACCTAGGACGGCGAGCCGTGTCTCATAATCCCGTCCCGCGACATGGTACTGCGTCCGCCGCTCGTCGGCGGCCTTCAAGAGGTCGGTCAATTCGGCCTCCCGCTGCTTCAGCGCGGCTTCGCGAGATGCCTGTTCGGCTTCTTTGCGAGCGGCCCGGGCGAGCGAGTCCTCGGCAGACTTGGCCCGTTCGTTCGCCTCGCGTGTCTTCCGACCGAGAGTGATATTCGCCTCGTCGAGCGCCGTCTTCAGCTGCTGGAGACGAACCTCGCGGGCGACGAGGTCCTCGCCCGGTTTCGACGCGGCCGGTGCGGCGGTCTTGCCGCCGGCCTCGCGCGCAGCGACCCCGCCCTCTCGTCGCAAGAGGTCGGCGGTTTTCTGGTCGATCTCCTGCTTGCGGGCAGCGAGGCGTGTCTCGGATTCCGTCAGGTCCTGGGTCCGACGCTCGACTTCCTGTTGACGATGCGTAAGCTCGACGTCCCGCTGGGTGAGAGCCCCCTCCTGTTCCACGAGGCGAGCCTCCCGCGTCGAGGTCTGGGGGACGAGTCGGGCGATCTCCTGTTCCCGAAGCTCGAGCGCTTTCGTCTTGTCTTCGACCTGCCGGTCGCGGCCGTCCATCTCGGCGATCCGACCCGCCCAGGTGTGCTCCTTCTCGACCAGCGAGTCGGAGCGTTTCCGATAGTCCTCCTCCAGTTCGTCGAGCTGAGTTCGAGCCTCCTTGAGGGAGTCGTACTGGCGTCGAACGGAAAGGTCGCTGTTCTCCACGATGGCTTCCCGGTGGACGAGGGCCGCCTCGCGGAAGTGGAGCGCTTCCTCCTTCTTCGTAAGGTCGTCCGCGAGACGGAACATTCGGCTCTGTCCGGAAGTGATGAGCTCGCGCTGGTGCACCCTCGTCCCCGAGGAGATGAGGTGGAGGAACGACCCGGAGGTCTGGTAGAGGAAGGCCGAAATGAACAGGCTCACCGCCAGGGCATCCGCGGTGCCTCCCGTGGTCGACGGCGGGAAATAGACAAGCAGCGCCGTCGCGACCGGAAGGACCGCGCAGATCGCGCTCGCCCACTGAGATCCGCTCCACCCGGTCCAGGTAAGGACGAAGGCGACGAGGGCGAGTCCGATGCCGGCGAGCGTGGCCAGATAGAACCACGGGAAGAGGGTGAGGCTCGCGAACGGACCTTCTCCGGCGACGCGGAGCCCGTAGACCACGGCGAGAAGGACGTTTACGGCGAGCGCACCCACGGTCGTCGAGAAGTGCTTCTCCCACGGCCAGAGCTGGTAGACCTCCCACTTGACCACAAGCCCGACTACGGAGAGAATCAGGCCGGCGATGAGCGGGAACAGCAGGTAGTAGCTGTTTTCCAGGGCCACCGCGCCGTGATCGCCCGAACCGAGCGACGGCAGGGGCGGGAAGAGAAGGATCAGGATGCCGTCGAGCGCGAGCGCGGCCGAAGCCACCACGGCGTAGAAGTGGGCGGAACGTCCGATGCGCAGCTGGAGAAGCGCGTCGTCCTTGGCGAGCTCGAGGTCTTCCGGCGCGGGCACGGTCACGGCCCGTGTGCCGGGTGCGGGTCCTTTGGTCCCCGCCTCTTTCGGCATAGAAGCGACGGTAGGCAATGGGCGAGCCGGGTTACTTAACCGTGCGCTTTGAGGGCGGGCTCCGCGCGCAGAGCAATACGGCGGCGGCACCCGACCATCGCTCGCGCCGTCTACCGACCTGTTCCTCAAGGTCGAGTAGATGACTCCAGGCTTGGTGGTCCGACCGAACGGCGGCCGACCGCCGAGGGTCGGCGCCCAGCGCAGGGGCGACAGCCATCGATTCGATGACCTCCCAACCGGACCGTCGCCAGCGTTCGTGCAGCTCGAGAGGAGGGAATCGACGGAACGATCCTTCGGTCACCTTTCGCGACGGTTCGGGTCGGAACCCTTCTCGGTCGAGTCGAGCCAAGACGGCTCG